>NZ_BMHK01000001.1 GCF_014640675.1 Novosphingobium endophyticum
CTCGCTGGGCGACGGGCAGGTCGATTTCACCGCCATCTTCTCGAAGCTGACGCAGTACGGCTATGCCGGCTGGGCCGTGCTCGAATGGGAATGCGCGCTCAAGCATCCCGAGCAGGGCGCGGCCGAGGGCGCGCCCTTCATCGCCCGCCACATGATCCGCCGGGCCGACAAGGCCTTTGACGATTTTGCCGGGGCCGCAACGGACCGCGCGTTCCTGCGCGACGTGCTCGGGCTGAACCGCGGCTGAGACCGCAAGGGGGAATAGAGGACATGCCGGAAAACAGGATCAATCCCCGGGCGATATTCTGGATCTGCGTGCTTGCCTTGTTCACGGCAGCATTGTCCTTCTCGATCCGCACCGGGGCATCGGGCGCGATCAAGGCGGCACTGCTCGATCCGGCCGTACCGCTCCATTCGGGCGAGATGATTGCCGCGGCCCTGGGCAATTCGTTTCTCGGTTTCGCGCTCTCGCTGATCGTGCTGAGCCCGCTGCTCGACACGCTTGGCACCAAGCGGGTCGTGCTGTTCTGCTCCGCCTGCTTCATCGCCGGCCCGCTGCTGATCCTGGCGGCGCCGCACATGGGAGACATCGACGCGGTCTACGCCACGCTGATGGTGGGCATGGTCGTCTCGGGTTTCGGCTGGGGGGCGATGGAGGCATCGGTCAATCCGATGACCGCCGCACTCTACCCGGAGGACAAGACGCACCGGCTCAACGTGCTGCACGCCTGGTGGCCGGCCGGCATCGTCGCCGGCGGCCTGCTGAGCGTGCTCGTCTTCCAGCAGCTCGAGCTTTCCTGGGAAGTGCTGATCGCGCTGATCCCCATCCCTGCCCTGATCTTCGGAGCATGGGCATTGACGCAGGAATTTCCGCATACCGAGAGCACTTCGCTCGGCGTGCCTTTCGGCGAGATGATCGCGGAGCCGTTCAAGCATCCGGGCTTCTGGATATTTCCGGCAATCATGTTCCTGACCGCCTCGACCGAACTCGCGCCAGGCTCGTGGGTGGACATCGCACTGACACAGACCACCGGAATGCCTGGTATTCTCGTGCTGGTCTATGTCTCGGCGATCATGTTCGTGATGCGCCACTTCGCCGGTACCCTGGAGAAGCGCTTCTCCGATATCGGCATGCTGTGGTTCTGCACCGTTCCAGCCGGAATTGGACTCTATGCGCTGAGCCTCGCCAATTCGCCGGCGACCGCGCTCGTTGCCGCAACGCTCTGGGCATTCGGCGTGTGCTTCATGTGGCCGACGATGCTCGCCGCCGCCGCCCGTCGCTATCCGCGCAGCGGCGCCTGGGGGATCGGGCTGCTCGGCTTCGCGGGCGCCATGGCGATCTATCTGGTTCTGCCGCAGATCGGCAAGATCTACGACCAGGCGAAGCTGGCCAAGGCCGGCGGAAGCGAAGCCTTCGCCGCATTGCAACCGGGACCGCAGCTTCAGGACGTCCTCGCCTATGCCGCCGAGCAATCATTCCAGGCGATCGCTGTAATCCCGATGGCGCTGTTCGTCATCTTCGGCGCCCTCGCGCTTGTCGAACGCCGCCGTAAGCGAAAGCTCCAACCGGCATGAAGATCGGCATGAACATGCTGCTCTGGACCGGGCATGCGACCCAGGAGCACGTGCCGGTGTTCGAGGCGTTAAAACGCACCGGCTTCGACGGCGTCGAAGTGCCGGTGTTCGACATCTCCGACCCGTCGCATTATCGGTGGCTGAGCGGCATCCTCGACGATATCGGGCTCGAACGCACGGTCGTCGCGATCATCCCCGACGAAGCGAGCAGCCCGATTTCGGCCGATCCTGCCTGTCGCCGGGCCGCCGCCGACCATCTCAAGCGGGTCATAGACTGCTCGCAAGCGCTCGGCGCGACGGTCCTTGCCGGCCCGTGGTTCCAACCGCTTGGCGTGTTCAGCGGCGAACGTCCCAGCGAGGCGGAACTGGAACGCTGCGCCGAGATCCACCGTGAGATCGTGCCCCTGGCCAATGCCGCAGGGCTCGCCTGCGCACTCGAACCTCTCAATCGCTTCGAGGCCCACCTGCTCAATACCTGCGAGCAGGTGATCGCCTATGCCGACCGTCTCGATACCGAAGGCTTCGGCGTGCTCTACGACACCTTCCACGCCAATATCGAGGAGAAGGACTCGATCGCCGCGCTGGTCGATCTCCACGCCTCGGGCTGGCTGGCACATGTTCATATCGCCGAGAACGACCGCGGCACGCCGGGACAGGGCCACGCCCCGATCCGCGAGACGATCGCCGCCCTGCACCGCCTGGGCTACGACGGCTGGCTGACGATCGAGGCATTCGGCCGCGGCGTGCCCGAGCTCGCCGCCGCCACGCGTGTCTGGCGCGATTTCTTCACCTCGCCGGAAGAAGTCTGTTCGAAAGGCTTCGAATTCATCAGCTCATGCCTGAAGGAGTGCCCGTGATGGCCGATCCTCTCAATCTTACCCGTCGCTCGCTGATTGAGCGCATGATGCTCATAATTGGCGCAACCGCCACCGGCGGTTTTTCAATGTCGACGCTCGCGAAGGCGGCCACCGGTACCCGTCATCTGGACGAGGCGAAGTTCACCGTGCTCGGCGCGGTCGCCGACACGATCGTGCCAAAGACGGATTCCGTAGGCGCGCTCGATGCCGATGTTCCCGCCAGGTTCGACGCTCTGCTCAAGGATTGGGCCTCGGCCGAAACCCGAGGCGAGATCGTTGCGGCAATCGCGGAGATCGACGCTCTGGCGCGCGAGAAGCAGGGCAAATCCTTCGCCGTTCTCGACGCCGCGACGCGGCATGACATCCTTGCGCCGCACGACGCCACATCGCTCAAGGTGCTGCCCTCGTCGGGCAAGGGCGGCATGGCGTCGTTCACGGGTTTCCCCAACTACACCAACCCGGGGTACGGCCGGATCAAGGAACTGGTCGTGACTCTCTACTACCTGTCCGAGCCAGCGCTGACCCAGGAGCTGATCTACGAGCACGCGCCGGGCGAGTGGCAGCCTTCCATTCCCGTCACGCCTGAGACCCGCCCCGCCGGCGGCATCGGTTTCTGAGCCGAAGAGAGAGAATGACAATGTTCGATGCAATCGTAATCGGTTCAGGCATGAGCGGCGGTATCGCCGCCAAGGAATTGTGCGAGCGCGGCCTCAAGACGCTCGTCATAGAGCGCGGCCGCAAGCTGGAGCACGGCGCATCCTACACCGACTGGATGCAGCCGTGGGAACTGCCCAACGCCGGGATGATCCCGCAGGAGGAACTCGCTCGCGACTACCCCATCCAGAGCAAGTGCTACGCCGTCACCAGCGCGACCCAGCAGTTCTGGGTGAAAGACTCGGAGCACCCCTACACTACCCCGGAGGACAAGCCTTTCGCCTGGATTCGCGGCCACCATTTGGGCGGGCGGTCGATCATGTGGGGGCGCCAGTCCTATCGCCTGTCGGAGATGGACTTCGAGGCCAACGCCAAGGACGGCCACGGCACCGACTGGCCGATCCGCTACGCCGATCTCGCGTCCTGGTACGATCACGTCGAGAAATTCATCGGCGTCGCCGGCTCCAAGGAAGGCCTGCCGCAGCTTCCCGATGGCGAATTCCTTCCCCCATTCGGCCTGAACGACGGCGAGCTTGTGCTGAAACAGGCAGTGGAAGCCCAGTTTCCGGGCCGCAAGGTCATACCGGGGCGCGTCGCCAATCTCAGTCAGGCGCAGCCGCAGCATGAGGCGTTGGGGCGGACGTCATGCCAGAACCGCTCATTTTGCAGCCAAGGCTGCAGCTACGGCGCTGCGCATTCAAGCCTGAGTTCGTCGCTGCCGGCGGCCGAGCAGACTGGCAACCTGACCATCGTGACCGACGCTATCGTCCATTCGATCGTGCACGACCCGGCGACCGGCAAGGCGACCGGCGTGCGCGTCATCGATGCTGGCACCAAGGAGGGCCGCACCTACGAAGCCAAGGTCATATTCTGCTGCGCATCGACGATCGGGACGGCACAGATCCTGCTGAACTCGAAATCGGACGCGTTCCCGAGCGGCCTTGCAAACTCCTCCGACATGGTCGGCCGCAACCTCATGGATCACCTTTTCGCGCTTTCCGTGGCCGGCATGCTGCCCAACGGACCGAACACATATTACCACGGAAGGCGTCCCACCGGGCTCTACATCCCACGCTTCCGCAATGTCACCGAGCCGGGCGAGTTCCTGCGCGGCTATGGATTCCAGGGCGGTGCCATGCGTATGGGATGGCGCAGCGCAGCCCTCGCGATGCCGGGCATCGGAGCCGCGCTCAAGGAACGCGTACGCAAGCTCGGGCCGTGGATGATATATGTAACGGGCTTTGGCGAGATGCTGCCCAATCCTGAAAACCGCGTTACGCTCAATGCCAACAAGACCGACAAATGGGGCATTCCCACGCCTCATGTCGCATGCACGATCGGCGAAAACGAGCGCAAGATGGCGAAACAGATGATCATCGACGGCAAGGCCATGGTCGAGGCCGCCGGCGGCATGGTCATGTCGGTCAACGACGAGCCGGGGGAGCCGGGGCTGGGCATCCACGAGATGGGAACGGCTCGCATGGGCAAGGATCCCAGAAACTCGGTGCTCAATGGTTTCAACCAGGCGCACGACGTACCCAACCTGTTCATTACCGATGGTTCCGCCATGGCATCGGGAGGGTGCCAGAATCCGTCCCTCACCTACATGGCACTGTCGGCACGCGCCGCGCATCATGCGGTCGCGTTCCTGCAGGAAGGCAAGATCTAGAGCCAGATGATAGCGAACCCGCGATCCCGATCGGTTCAGAAGAAGGCCCATCCGCAGGGGCGGCCGACCGCGGACCGCGCGACCGAGATCGACCAAGCCATCCTTGGTGCCGCGCTCGAGCAGTTCCTCGATCACGGTTTCGAAGGCGCGACGATCGAGGGCGTGGCCAAGCAGGCGCGGGTGTCCAAGGGCACAGTCTATGCCCGTTTTCCCGGCAAGGATGCGCTGTTCAGGCAGGTGATCGAACATTCCCTGGCCACGTGGTCGGTCAGGGCGGGGCAATTCGATCACGACAAGCCGGACGATCTTGCAGGCCGGCTAAGGTTTCATGCCTGGGCGTTCAAGCGGATGTTCTGTTCGCGTGACGTGAAGCGCTTCACGCGAATGATGGAGCGAGCGTCGGACCAATTTCCCGAACTCGCTGCCTTCTGGCTTGCGCGGGGATCGCGCCGGTATCGCGAACTGGTCGCCCGGGACCTTGCCGATGCGGGTGGCCCCGACGCCGGAGAGGTCCAATGGACGTTCGTTGCAGACATGTTCCTGCACGCCTTGTCGGGATGGCTTCGCACCGAATCGCTGGTCCGCGAACTCGGTGAGGACGAAGTCACCCGATATATCGAGAAGCTGGTCGAAACGGTCATGCGGTCGATGGGCCGAAATTCCGATACAACGATTTGAAAAGGGCACCCCTCATGAAGAAGCAATTGTCGTTTCTGGCCGCGTGCATCACGATGAGCTTATGCCAACCGGCATTCGCCGCTCCTCTCGACTGCCCGCTGCGCGATGAGCCATATTCGACAAAGTCCCCGCTGATCGACGTGCTTCTTTCGCCCGGAGCGCGGGAAGTCCTCGATAAGGCCGCACCCGGAAAGCTCGACAAGATCCCCGAACGCTTCGCAGGGACCACTGCCCCATCTTTCGCGGCCATCCTCTCGGTCGAAATGGCCGGCAGGTTCACCGGCATCCCGGCGGAAAAGATGCCCGCCCTCGATGCCGAACTGCGCAAAGTACCGGTGACCGAGGCCGACAAGACCGCCCGCTGTGTGCGCTATGACAATGACGTACCGAAATTCGATCTTCCTTCGGGCAAGCCGCGTCTGCTGCTCTTCGAAAAGATCGTCGGCTTCCGCGACGATCCCTCGGTCAAGGCCGCGCATGATGCGTTCGTGGGTATGGCGGAACGGAATGGCTGGGCCATCGCTTCCACCGAGAAGGCCGGCGCGATCAATGACAAGACGCTGGGCCAGTTCGATGCGGTGATCTGGAACAACATCAGCGGTGACGTCCTCACGCTCGGGCAGCGCCGCGCTCTCCAGGACTTCCTGAAGCGCGGCGGCGGCTTCGTCGCGGTGCATGGTTCGGCCGGCGACCCGGTCTATTTCTGGGACTGGTATGCCGACAGCCTCATCGGTGCCCGGTTCAAGGGGCATCCGATGGATCCGCAATTCCAGGATGCCAGGATCGAAGTGAACGCCGACCACCCGCTCACCAGGGACCTGCCTTCCGACTGGACGATGAAGGACGAATGGTACTCGTTCTCGACCAATCCGCGCGCCGTGGGAGCCAATGTGCTGCTTTCTCTGGACGAGAGCAGCTATTTACCCGAGGGGATGGGAGCCGACCTGCGAATGGGCGATCATCCGCTTGCCTGGACGAACTGCCAGGGCAAGGGTCGCGTATTCTATTCTGCGATAGGTCACCTGCCCGAAACCTACAGCGAACCGCACTACGTCACCGTGCTGGAGGACGCGATCCGTTGGGCGGCGGATACCAATACGCCGTGCTCGAATTAAACCATCGAGGTTTGAAGCAAAGTGGCCCGGTGAAAGGACGCGAGCGGGAATATGTCGATATTCCCAGCCGTGCCGACGCTGCAGTGGGCCATTTTGATCAATCCCGCAGAGGCGGATTCATCGTGAATTGCTGACGGCGGCTCAGACGGTCAGTCGGTCGAGATAGGAATACGCCCGGCGGATCGCCTCAAACCGCGGTATCGAGAAGGGCGGCTCCTGCTCGACATAATAGTGCTGCACCCCTGCATCTCTCGCTGCGGTGAAGATCGATGGCCAATCGAGCGCTCCGGCGCCCACTTCGGCGGGCTCCATTGCAAGGGCGAAATTCACCTTGCCGCCTACAGCGACGTCCTTGACGTGGAGCTGCGTTATGCGCTCGCCGTACCTCCTGATAAATCCGGCCACATCGATGCCCGCCGTCGCCACCCATCCGGTGTCGACTTCGAAATCGACGAGCCGGGGCTCGCATTCGCGGGTTAGAATATCCCAGCCGTTTTCTCGGCCCAGCGGCGCGAATTCCAGGTTGTGGTTGTGATAGCCCAGCCGGATGCCATGCGGCCGCAAAGCTGCCGCCGTTTCGTTCAGCTTTGCGGCGGTACGAAACCAGATATCCGAGCCCACCGCGGCAAACGAACGGGCGATCATCTGCTGCGGCGTTTCTCCCTCACGCGGCTGCATCCCTTCGGGGAACAAAGCGATTGGCATGACCGCGCGAGCGGCCCCGAGTTCGCCGAGCGCGGCAGCAATGGCGTCAGGAGGGCTTGCCAGCGACAGGCCTTCCACGCCGCTGCGCGTACTCACGGCAAGATGGAGGCTGCTGATCTCCACCCCTGCCCGCCTGGCCGCAGCAGCAATCGCAGCGGGACTTTGACCGTACAGGCCCGGTAGTTCAATGTCGCGATAGCCGATCTTCGCGACCTGCGCGAAGGTTGCATCAAGATCGGCTCCGGCATCGTCTCCGAGAGTGTAGAGTTGCAAACCGATCCTGCGATGCTTCTGGTCGAAGAATGGCATCGGATCTGCCATGTGCGTGCACCCCGTCAATGCCGCACCAAGTCCGGCGGCAGCAATCTTGCTCAGGACTTGCCGGCGATCCAGCTTTGTCATCGGCACCTCAAATTCTGCATTCTTTACCTGTATAGGCAAACCGAAAGAGACCACTCAATCGGTCTACTCGCCAAGAAAGGGGATAATCTGGGGGAGATCCAGAGTAGTGCGAATTCCAGGCGGCGCCGCACAGACGTAGGGAACCGCATTGACGATCCGGAAAGGCGTCTTGTTCGGTGCAACCTCGCTCAGCATATCGCGTGAAACGGGATTGGTGATCGAGATATCAAGCGGGGCATCCCCATCGAGCCGGATGCGCCATCCCACTTCGCGAAGATCCCAGTCGGCATCGATGTCCGTGCTACAGTACCAGTTGGCGCGAAACCGCAGGATGACCTGGCCGTTGTGCCATCCTGACAGAGTCGTTCGCTGCGCGGCGACCATGCCCGGTTCGAGCCGTCGCCCATGAAGATCGAACGCCTTGCGCACGCCGGCAACTTCGGCATCGGCCGTCACTTTTTCGAGGGGCAGGCCCAGTCCCTCTCCGACAAGGCGAAGCGATTGCGCAAAGCCGACCTTGCTGTCGCCAAGCGTACTGGGGTCAAAGTCGGCGATCGGCTTGCCAAAGCCCATGTGCGTGAACACCATTTCGGGCGACCTGACTTCACGCATGTCGGCGAACTCATCGATGGTAAGACAGTCCAGGTGCCGCTGGATCGACATGAGCACCAACGGCAGCGCCTCGGTCACAAAGCCGGGACTGCTGCCCGTCCCGTAGATCGACGTGCCGCCTGCCGCACATGCTGCTTCGATACGTGTGCGGATCTCAGGGTCCATGCTGGGCGGGTGCAGGAATTCGAAGCGGGAGGAGACCACGTTCTTGCCCGACGCGAGTATCCGGCACACCGCGTCAACATCGAGACCCTGGGGGAGATACAGGACGCAATCAGCATCAAGCGCGACAATCTCATCGATGCTGTTTGTCGCGATCACGCCGGTCCGTGCTCGCCCACACAGATCGCCAGCATCCCTGCTGACCTTTTCCGGCGAATGCACCCACAGGCCGACCAGTTGCATCCACGGGTGATCGATGACCGCACGCATCGATCTTTCACCCGTTCGGCCCGTGGCCCACTGGATTATGCGAAAGCGCCGTTTCATACCACTTTACCTCACACTTTGTTGAAGCGGTGGCGCCGCAGCGCCGCTGCGTTCAGACTTTCCAGATATAGAATTGTCGATTGAGCACCAGCTGTGGTCAGCTTTCTGATCACAAATCATGGCTCCATCTGCGCAGAGACGGCCTCCACAACAGCGGGCGGAGGCGTTCTCGATCCCCTGAGGCTGTAGACAAGGAATGCGCTGATGAGGCTGCCGGGAATTCCGGCCAGCAAAAGCGGGGCATACGTCCCGAAGGCGTCATAGATGAAGCCTGACATCACCGGCCCGAGCCCCGCACCGAGCGCGATCAGGCTGTTCATCATGCCGAAGATCTTGCCGAAGCTGTTCATGCCCGTGATCTGGCTCGTAAGGTAGGCCGCGACCTGCAGCTTGGTACCGACCGCGTAACCGATGATGACGATGCCCGTGATAATGGTCGGCAAGCTCGGCGGAGCGAGAAGAAGTGCAAAGCCCGCGGCCGAAACGCCAATTGTAAGCGCGCCGATCCTGGCCCCGTCAAAGCGGTCCATCAGAGCGCCGGTGACAAGCTTGCCGACGATTCCGGCAACGCCGGACAGCCCCGCCAGCCATGCCGCAACTTCCCGCGACATCCCGATTTCGGTAAGGATCGGCACCTGGTGAACGATGACCGCGAGGCCCAGCGTCATCATGATGAACGTGGCGCCCCCGAGTTTCAGCAACGCAGGATTGCGCAAGGCCTCTCCCATGGTCATTCCGGGCACGCGAAGCGCCACATCCGCATGCGGGCCAGACGCGGCATGAGGGGGGCGGGTGGCCGGTTTCGCATCCTTGAGGAAAAACCAGGCGAGGACCAGGGCCGGCAGGCACCATCCGAAGCCAAGCCAAAACCACGCTTCGCGCCATCCGACGGTCGCGATCAGCCATTGCGCAAGCGGCGGTACGAGCGATTGCGCAATGGCCGTGCCGGAAAGCATGACAGCCAGGGCGAGACCGCGCCCGGCGCTGAATGCCTGCGAAACCGCGAACGTCCAAACCGTGGACTTCACGCTCAGACCGACCAGCGCATAGATGCACCATAGTCCCAGCCAGTAGGCAATCGACGCGCCAGTCGTCCCGAACGATGCCAGCGAACAGGCGGTAAGCACCAGTCCGGGAAGCGCGATGCGGCGGCTCCCCCAGCGGTCTATGATCGCGCCGACGAAGGGCGATAAGGGAACGGTGGAAATGGCCGCGATGGCAAGCCCAGCGGTTATTTGCCCGCGACTCCATCCAAACTCTTCCTGAAGCGGCTCGATGAACAGCCCGGAAGAATACGTGGCAATGGAATGAAAGGAAAACCCGACCATGGCCGCCAGAACCAGGGGCCACTGGGCTTTCCATTCATCCGCGGCCCGCACAGGTGTTTCAAGACTACTCATGATGCGCCTTTCTCGGCGGTGCCAGTCGATGAAGGTCGCAGCAGTCAGGTATCGGTTGCCCGAAACAAGATGTACGCTCCGTGGCCGAGGCCACGGAGCGTGAAGGAACCCCGATCAGTCGAAGCGATATCGGACGCGCAGCCCATACATCCTCGGCTCGCCAAGGTAGCGCGAGATGAAACCGGATGACGACTGCTCGTTGACGTGGGTATAGTAATACTTGTTCGTCACATTCGTTGCGAACACGCCCAGGTCGATCGGCGAGCCGGCCACCGACTCCCAATTCAGATTGAGGTCAAGCAAGCTGAGAGGCCTGAGGGTACCTTCTGCCGAGGTGTAGGTGGTAATCAGCTTGGAACGATACGAATAGGTACCCGAGAGCGTCACGGTACCTACGCTTTCCGGCAAAGGCAGTGAGTAGCTCGCGGTGACGGAAGCCTGATGCTTGGGCGAATAGGGCAGCGCCTCTCCGGCCAGCGACGTGAACAGCACGAAGTTGTAGAGGCTGCCCGGCGGAATCGTCACAGGCGTCAGCGTCTTGAGCTTGGTGTTCAGGTAACCGTAGCTGGCGCTGAGATCGAAGCCGGCGAACGGCGAAATCGCCGCCTCCACTTCGACCCCGTAGATCCGCGAACTGCCCGCGTTTACGATTGCGGTGTTCGGGGCCACGAGGCCCTGAAGATTAATCAGCCCCAGTTGCACCTGCTGGTCGGTGAAGTCGTTATAGTAGCCGGCAATGTTGAAGTTGCCCGGCATCGCCCCCGACCAACTCGTCTTGGCGCCGACCTCGTAAGTGTCGACCTTCTCCGGCCCGAAAGTCTCAAAGCCATCGCCGCCGAACGGATTGGTGCTGCCCTGCCGGTATCCACGGCTGTATTTCGCGTAGAGCAGGATATTGTCCGCCGGCTTGAAATCCGCACCGAGCATCCAGGTCGGCGCCTTCGACTTTTGCTCGATCGATTGCTGACAGGCGGTCGCCGCGGCGGCAGGATCAATGGAGTTTGAAAAATCGAAGCTGCCGTCCGGGTTCTGGACAGGACCGTTGGGGCCAAGCGCGGGGTTAAGGCAATAGATGCGAGCATCGTTCTCCGCCGGGAAGCGGATGACCTGCTTGCGCGCGACGCTGTTTGTCTTGTCCCAAGTATAGCGGATGCCGCCCGTGAGGGAAATGCTGTCGGTTACGTCAAACGTCGCCTGGCCATAAAGACCGATATTGCGAAATGTCGTGCGGGTCAGCTGGCGGCTCAGGCTGCCCTGACGGCCTTCCCTGCCAAGAACGCGCCCCAATGCGTCGACGCACTGAAATGTGTCGGAATCGGCGCATGACAGGTTGGACGGGTTCTGATTCCCGTACGTACCCAGCGGGTTGCTTTTTTCGTAGTAGGCGCCCGCCTGCCAGGTCAGCCTTCCTGCACCGGCCGAACCTGAAAATTGCAGCTCTTCGGAGAAGGTCGACTGGTCGTTGCTGGCCAGTCCGGGCGCTGCCATGACCGGCACGAAGCTCAGTTCCCGCCCCGCGAGATCACCCGTGGGCTGGCCCAGGAAAGTCTCCGGCATAATCCAGCGCGTGCCAAATGCCTCGGTCCGGCTGGTTGAGGTAAGCTGCGCGTAGCTGGCGATATTCTTGATCGTCAGACTGTCGCTGGCCTGCAGGGTCGTTGTGTTGATGATCTGCCACTGATCGAGCTCTATGCCCGGCCGCGGGACAGTATTTTCGACCACGTAGCGCCCCAGCCCCTGCTCCCTCGCAAACTGGTCGCAGGACAGGAGCCCGGTGGGCAATGTCGCGCCGTTGCGTGTCGTGTTGCAGTTGGTGACCTTGGGGATCGGGCCGTTGTTATCGGATCGCGTATAAGACGCGATCGTGTAGTTTTCGAGATCCGGCGTCAGATCGACGACGAGGCTGGCGCGCGCCGCGACATAGTTGATGTCGGCAAAGCGATCGGGACCGGTAGGCGCGATGTTGCGCAGGTAACCGTCGCGATCTTGCCAGTCGACACCAAGGCGCAAGCGAGCCTGATCGCCGATCGGCGTGTTCACCACGGACTGCACGCGGCGCATCCCGTAGTTGCCGACGCGACCCTCGACATAGCCGCCGAATGTGTCCTCGGGCTTGCGCGGCACCAGCAGGATGGCGCCGCCCGTCGTGTTGCGGCCGAACAAGGTCCCTTGGGGGCCCTTCAGAACCTGGACGTTCTGCAGATCGAAGAAACTGCCCGGACCCGCGCCATCGCCGCCGCTCGTCGACCCCCCGCCCCTGGGCGAGACGACATCCGCGAAGTAGACGGCAACGGATGCGGTCGTGCGCAGCTCCTGGTAGAATCCCCGGATCGAGAACGTCGTGTTCTCGGCCCCGAAACGCGAGTTCGCTGCCAGGGAAGGCGTGTATTTTGCCAGGTCCAGAGCGGACACGACATTGCGATTGTCTATCTGCTTTTGATCGAAGACCGTGATGGAAATGGGCACGTCCTGGAGCCGCTCTTCCTGGCGACGCGCGGTTACAATGATGTCGTTCGAACCTGAGGCCCGGATGTTTTCAGCTGCCGCGTCGGCAGCTTGCGCCCACACCTGTGTGGACGGCATACAGAAAACCGCCGCAGAGAGCAGCAGAACAGGACGCAAACCTCGCAATGATGACATATCTCTCCCCTCCCATTTGTTCGGTAATCCTACCGAATCTGCCAGACCATTTTTCGGTTCCGGCGTATTGGGTGCGGAGGTGTGGCGGGCACAGCCGCGCTCGTCAACATATCAATGCATTATAGCCCCTAGAGGAATACCCAATAGGTTGCCATGAATTGCAATTATATACTTGGTTTTATTGACTTTAATTTTTCGTCAATTACGCCGAGGCGTTGGAGCATAATGCATTGTTACCGCGCGGCGATTTAACCCTAGCCTTGGAATTGCATCAAGGCTTGCCCCCCGATCCAGCGGAAACCTCGAACGATGACTGCAATGGTGCCGTGGAGTCGGTGCCCACTGCAACGTCGAATATGGCGTCGTCGATTACCCAGCCTCTGACTGCCGCATTCCAATACCGCAATTCCGCAGGGCCGATCTTGAACGAGATCTTGCGTGTCTCGCCAGCCTTGAGCGTGAGCCGCTGAAAGCCCTTGAGTTCTCGCACCGGGCGAGCGGCAGTACCGGACTGCTGGTGGAGGTAGAGCTGGGCGACTTCGTCACCTGACCGGCTGCCGGTATTCCTGACATCGACCGAGACCGTAACCGTGTCGCCCGCCCTGATATGTTGCCGGTCAACCGCAAGATTGGAATAGCTGAAAGTCGTGTAGCTGATACCGTGACCGAACGGATAGACGGGCGCGTTGGATTCGTTCCAATAGCGCTTGTAGGCATTCTTAGGATCATGGCTGGTGGTGTGCGCGTAAAACATCGGCAACTGGCTCGCGCTTCTCGGCCAGAGAAAGGGAAGCTTGCCGCCAGGTACCGCGTCACCGAAGAGCAGGTTTGCCGTCGCCGCGGCGCCGGCGGATCCGGGGTACCAGATGTCGAGAATGGCGCCAGCCCTGGTGTCTTTCAGATCGAGCGGGCGACCGTTCATCAGAAGTACGATTGTGGGCTTGCCGGTAGCGACCACGGCGTCGAGAAGTTCCTGCTGACGACCGGGAAGATCGAGCGATGAGCGCGAAGCCGTCTCGCCGATCTGGTCGGAAGCTTCTCCGACCACGACGATGGCTACATCGGCCGCCTCCGCCGTGCGCACCGCCTCGGCAATGCCTCGCTCGTCGTCGGCGGGAGCGGGACGACTGCCGAGCATTTCGTCGAACGCTCCCTCGATCTCCTTGAATGGGGAGGGATTGACCCGCGGCGGAATGGCGACGCCGGGCGCATAGCTGACGGTGACTTTCGCGCCAAGCCTGGCCTTGAGGCCAGTCAAAATGCTCTGGGCAACGGGCTTGTTCTGCGGAAAGACCCACGGTCCAAGCGTATCGCGCGATGAATTGGCCAGACTGCCAATTACCGCCACGGAACGCAGCTTGCTGACATCGAGCGGCAACAAGCCGCCCTCGTTCTTGAGGAGAACCGCAGAGCGCTCCGCGGCGATACGCGCGGCATCGAGGTGGCGGGGATCGGACAAGACCAGCTCTGCCCTTGCCTCGTCCACGTAGGGATCGTCGAAAAGACCGAGACGCATCTTTGTCTCGAGCACCCGGCGCACGGCGCCATCGACCTGCTCCTCACTGATTTTTCCGTCTGCGATTGCCTTCGGCAGGCTGTTCATCGCCGGATTGAAAAGGGCCATCTCCATGTCCAGCCCCGCAGAGATCGCCTTGGCCGCCGATTCTTCCGCACTTTGCGACACCCCGTGCGTCTTCAGGTTATTGACGCCCTCGTTGTCGCTGACCACCCAGCCCTGGAAACCCCACTCCTTGCGAAGGATATCCGTGAGCAGCCAGTGGTTGGCGGTGGCGGGAATTCCGTTCAGCGGCATATAGGCGCTCATGATATTGCCCGCTCCGGCATCGACCGCTGCCTTGAAGGGAGGCAGGTGGACGTTGCGCAGATCTGCTTCCGAGACGGCAACCTCGTCATAGTCGCGGCCACCGGCCGCAGCGCCATAGGCCGCGAAGTGCTTTGCCCCGGCAACGATGTGGCCGGGCGAGCCGATGAACGACCCCTGGAAGCCGCGCACTTGCGCTGCCGCCATGGCGCTCCCCAGATAGGGGTCCTCGCCTGCGCCCTCGACAAGACGGCCCCAGCGCGCGTCGCGCGCGATGTCCACCATCGGCCCGAACGTCCAGTGCACGCCGACGGCGCGGGCCTCTGAAGCGGCAACGGACTGGCTCCTTTCGACCATGGCCGGATCCCATGACGCAGCCATGCCGATGGGAACGGGGAAGATGGTCCTCAGCCCGTGGATCACATCAAAACCGAACAGCAACGGGATTTTCAGCCGCGACTTTTCAAGTGCAAGGTGCTGCAGGCGGTTCGTTTCCTTGGGATCGGTAACGAACAGGAATGCCCCTCCGCCATTCGCCGCCCGCTTGTCAACGAGGGACTGCATCGGCGGCAGCGCGAAAAGGATTGCGAGCTGCGCCGCCTTTTCCTCCGGAGTCATTTCCTTGATCAAGGCGTTGGCCCGAGCGCGGAATTCTTCTTCGCTCGCCGCCGGGCGTGAAGGCTGCGATCTGGCCGAAGCGGCAAGAGAGGGAGTCAGAATGGCAACGACAGCCATGCCAGTTGCCCATTTCAGCCAAGCTCGAGTGCGCCTGCTCGCGGACCATGCTTGCCGCGGCCCAGTTGCCGCCCGCCGTGTTAGGCTTGCCATGACAGTTCCCCTTCTTCGCGACGTTCAAACCCCGTGGACCGGGTCGGATTATTTCAGCAGCTTCTGCGCTGCCTTCGTCCAGGCCGCGACCAGATCGAAACCGCAGGACTCCCTGAGCCACTGCGCCTCCAGCCCGTGCATCATGGCCATGAGTTCCATGGCAGTGCTCTCTGCTTCAGCAGTGAATGGCCGGACAAGATCGGCAAAGAGCGCATGGACACGGATCTCGCGCAGCTTGAAATATTCTCGCGCAAAGTGATCCGGCACCAGCGCTTCTGCGCGTACCATGGCGTTCAAACGAACCAGGTGAGGTTGACCGACATTGCGGGCGACGATGGCCGTGAGAATCGCCAGGGCCTCGCTCCGGCTCAATTCCTGACCACGGGTCAAACCCAAAGCCTCGACCAGCGCCGTCCGGTCTCGCCGATCTCGTTCATCCAGCAGGGCCAAGATCAGCGCCTCCTTGGATTCGAAGTGATGCAGGAGGCCGGCAGTCGTCAAACCGCATCGCCGCGCCAGCAGATTGACAGTCAGTCCGCTGAAGCCCTGTTCGCTGACCAACCAGATGGCCTGCTCAAGTATCGCTGCGCGCCGCTCATCCCCGCTCATTCGCACGCGCTCGGGCCCGGTGGCAGGAAGCGTCACCATCGACACTCCTGTTTCACGACGGCAAATCCGGGTATCAGCCCATCATCGTTCGCACGATGCACGGTTGCTTTCGCTACCGGTGCTTCTTCTTCAATCAGTCTGACAGGCAATTGACTGCTTCCCTTGCAGCTGTTTTACCTACTGCCCAGTAAGTAGGCTGTCAATTTTGTAGAGGAACCTGTCGCGAGTGAACTGACCGTGAGAGCATGACGGAAGCCGGGCGTTTTGCGGACGCTATTCGTCGAGATAATCGGAAGGCAACGCAGTCTGGAAAGACCGGCCTGACCCAATTTTGATTCGCAGGAGCATAATTTCCATGATGAAATTCCCTCGATGGACGATCGGTTTCGCAACATTGGCCATTGCCGCCTGCGTCCAGCAATCGAGACCCGGAATGCCATCAGTTCCCTCCGGTTCGACATATGTAGCGATGGGAAGTTCATTTGCGGCAGGGCCAGGGATAACGTCTCTGGCCGATATGCCGCCAAATCGTTGCCAGCGGTCCGCCGACAACTATGCGCATCAACTTGCCCGCAAGCGTGGCTTGCATCTGGTCGATGTCAGCTGTGGCGGAGCAACGACAGCCAATATTTTGAGACCATGGCGGGAATTGCCGGCGCAAATCGATGCCGTAACGCCCGACACACGCCTGGTGACCGTTACAATCGGCGGAAATGACGTTGGGTTTGTAAGCAGCCTGATGGTTGGATCATGCGAGGGCGATCGATCGGCTGACTCCGGGCAGGTAGCGGCGATGTGCGAGAGGCTGCGGGCTTATGCGCGCGACCACCCGCAGACCGCGGGTTCGCCGGTCGTCTCGCCTGATGAAGCCGCCTGGGCAAAGGTCGAACACGGATTGGACGAGATAGCAAAGCAAGTGCGCCAACGGGCGCCGCAGGCGCGGCTGATCTTCGTCGATTATATTCGCGTTGTGCCACCGTCCGAATTGTGCCCGACGGTTCCGCTGTCCGATCAGGCTGCCGAGCGTTCGCGCGCAATCGCGTCAAGGCTTGAACAAGTGACTGCGGCCGTCGCTCATCGGGCGGGCGCTGAACTGGTCAAAGCTTCCGAATTGTCGCGCGGGCATGATGCCTGCGCTGAAAACAATTGGGCGACGGGCTTCATAAAGGATCCCGGCGCATCGAGCTTTGCGCCTTACCATCCCACCCTTCCCGCAATGACGGCCATAGCGGATGCGCTCGACAGGAAAATCGGCGAATTCTAATCCGGCGACGCGGCCGCGCTTACCGCACAACCCGACGATTCATTCAGGAGCACGCCCCTTGGACGCACCTCTCTATCCGCCCGCGAAAGCCTACGAGCCACCCCGCCGGCTTCCGCGCGTTTTGAGCACGCGCGATACACCGGTCGCGATTCTCAAGTCAGTTCCAGCGGCATGGGCGATCGTGGTGAAGGAAATCCCGTCGATCGATCGCCGTACCGGCGGCGAGCAGATCAAGCCGCACCTGGGGAACTTTTCCCTGGAATCCCTGCTCGTGTTCGGCGTCGTTCAGCGCGACGCGATTGAGCGCATCGACGCACAGTTGAAGGCTCTGGGAGAGTTCAAGTGATGCCCGCCCCCCTCACCGATCGCCGCAGCGCGATGACACTCACGGCTGGCGCGGCCCTGCTGCCGCTCATCGGAATTGATACTGCTTCGGCGGCCACCAAGACACAGCCGGCGAGCTGGCCCATGCGGGATATTCCCTTCAATGCCGGATGGCGCTTTCATCACGGCGCCGGCAACGGACTGGAACAGCCAGGGCTGGACGACGGTGGTTGGCGGCCGATCGATCTGCCGCACGACTGGAGCATCGAGGACATACCTGGCGGCCACGCACCAGATCAGATCGGTCCTTTCGACAAGAACGCGGTCGGCGGCACCGCAACCGGCTTCACGGTCGGCGGCGAGGGATGGTACCGCAAGCACTTTCGGGTCGACGGCTATCCTGCGGACGCGCGGCTCGAGGTGCTGTTCGACGGCGTCTATCTTGAGAGCGACGTCTTCCTCAACGGCCGCCCCCTTGGCGAGAACCGCCATGGCTACATCCCCTTCAGCTTCGATCTGACACCGTTTCTGAACCGAGCCGGCGACAATGTGCTTGCGGTGCGGGTCCGTAACGAAGGTCGCAACAGTCGCTGGTATTCGGGTTCGGGTATCTATCGCCCGGTCACGCTCGATGTCATGCCGGCCGATAGCCACCTCGATCGGTGGGGAGTGGCCGCATGGACGCGCCAGCTCGAAAACGGAACCGCTGTAGTCGAGGTGACGACGGACCTCGTCACTCCGCTGGAGGGCCTGGAACTGGTTACACGCCTGCGCGACGCGGATGGCAAGGTCGCCGCCGAGACCAGGTCAGCTGCTTCGCAATCGGTCAGCCAGATTCTGTCGCTGCGCGGACCGCGCCTCTGGTCGCCCGACGATCCGCAGGTCTATTCGCTCGAAACCGAACTGCGCCGCGGCAAGACTGTTCTCGACAAGGTAGTACAGGCCTTCGGCGTCCGGATCATCACCTTCGATCCTCAGCGCGGCATGGTGATCAACGGCAAGGTGACGAAACTGCGCGGTGGCTGCATCCACCATGATAACGGTCTGCTGGGTGCCTGCGCGTTCGCGGACGCCGACGAGCGCCGCATACGCCTGCTCAAGGCGCGGGGATTCAACGCCGTCCGCAGTTCGCACAATCCATCCTCGCGCTCGCTGCGCGACGCATGCGACCGCCTCGGCATGCTCCTGATCGAGGAAGCATTCGACGTCTGGCATGAGCACAAGGAGCTGCAGGACTTCTCTATCCACTTCCGAGATCGATGGGAGAAGGTGATCGATGCGATGGTGCGCCCGGCGCGTAACAACCCGTCGGTCATCATGTGGAGCATCGGCAACGAAATCCCCTTGCGCGCCACCGATCAAGGCGTGGAGTGGGAATGGAAACTGGCCAACGCCGTCAAGCGGCTGGATCCGACCCGCCCCGTTACCGCCGGCCTCAACGGCGTGCTCGGACAGGAAATGATAGCCGGACCCGAGACGGCCCGTCCCGGCTTTGCCAACAAGATCGACAATGCCTCGACGATCTTCATCGACGTGCCGGGCTATAACTACCGTCTCGACGACATCGAGCGTGAGCATCTTCAGCATCCGGAGCGCGTTGTCTATGCCTCCGAGACCTTCGCCCGCGAGGTGTTCGACTATGCGGCGCTGACGGACCGCGCGCCCTACTTCCTGGGCGAGTTTGTCTGGACGGCAATGGACTACATTGGCGAGGCCGGACTCGGCGCCACCGCGTTCCTCAAGAATGGCAGTCCGCCATTCGCTATAACAGGCTGGCCCTGGGTGAACGCCTGGTGCGGCGATCTTGACCTGATTGGCGAGCAGAAAGCCGCATCTCTCGCTCGCGATGTCGCCTGGGGGCTGAGCCCGTTGGAACTTCTCGTGCAGCGCCCCGCGCCCGAGGGCACTTTTCCATGGGTCGCCAACTGGGGGTGGCCCGACGAGTTGCAGAGCTGGGCTTGGCCGGAGAGCGCGGACAAGCCGCTTACCGTGCGTCTCTACACGTCGGCTGAGCGCGTTGAGCTGCTGTTGAACGGAGCCACCGTCGGGCAGAAGACGCTTACTCCCGAAGACAAGATGAAGGCGGAATTTGCCGTACCCTATGCGCCGGGCGTACTTGAAGCCGTGGCCTGGAAGGGCGACCGCGCCATCGCTCGGCGGCGCCTGGAGACCGTGGGGGCAGCCAACAGCCTGCGCCTCTCGGTGGAAAGCTCGTCCGAACTTCGCGGGAACGAAGCGCTGGCCTATGTCCGGGTCGACGTTCTGGATTCCGCAGGCCGGGTCCTGCCCGACGACCAGCGCGCGGTAGGTCTCGCGATCGAAGGACCGGCCAGGCTGGCCGCCTTCGGCAGCGCCAATCCCCTGGCAACCGGCTCTCTGCAATCCACGGAAACGCAGACGTTTCGCGGCCGCGCGCTTGCGATCTTGCGTGCAACAGGCCCGGGTCAAGTGCGGGTTACCGCGCAATCGGAAGGCTTGCCAAACGCAGCGGTCACCTTCGCGCTGGCCTAGCCGGACGACTGGTCCACTTCAGACGGATACCAGTCAATGGCCGCCAAGAGTCATAGGATATTCCTATAGCACCAAGTAACGATTCCCGTATTCCTCGCACAGCAAGGCCGCGTCTATACACAGGTTGAGCATTTACTGAGAGGAATAACCGATGAGCATCAGCCTCCTGCCCGACAATCCAGCGTCATGGACCTATCGTTCGTGGGAGGAACTCATGTCCATCCCGCGCGAGCAGCGTGAGAAGCTTCAGCTCGAAGCGACGCAGATCATGTTCCGCCGACTGCGCGACCGTATCCCGGCACTCAAGAAGCTGGCTGACCGCCAGGGCGTCGACACAATCGACAAGATCGAGGACATCCTGCCGGTCTGCTTCGATCACCGGGTGCTGAAGAACTATCCGATCCAGATCATCGAGAACCGCGATTTCGCCAAGCTGACGACCTGGCTCGACAAGCTGACCGCGCACGACTTGACGAAGGTCGACCTGACGGGCCTGAAGACAATCGAGGAATGGCTGGGCCGCCTCGAAGCCTATGGGATGCTTGTCACCTATTCGAGCGGTACCACTGGCAAACTGTCGTTCGTGCCGCGCTCGAAAGATGAGTTCGGCCCCTGGAAGTTCCACTTCTTCAACGTCAACTACGCCGCGAGCGGCGTCAATTCCTGGACCACCAAGCTGCCGACCTTCTTCCCCGGCTACCGCGGCGGCTATCAGACCATGCTCAAGATGATGAGCCTGTTCAATGTGGAGATGGCTGGCGGCGAGGAGCATTACCATACGCTCTACAACACCCACATCCCAGCCGACCTCATGGCTCTCTCGGGGCGCCTGCAGGCCGCCGAGGACAAGGGTGAGCTCGCTACGTTGGGGCTTGATCCCGCGTTGATCGAACAGCGCCAGCAGATGCTCGCCCAAGGCCGTTCGAAGGACGGCGATCTCGACGCGTGGTTCACTGACCTGATCGAGAAGTACAAGGGGCAGCGCGTGAAGATCGGCGGCACCTTCGCCGACATGTTCCGCGTCGCCAAGGCGGGGCTCGAACGCGGCGTGCGTTGCGAATTCGCTCCCGGTTCGATCATCTCCGGCGGCGGCGGCATGAAGGGCTACAAGGACGCGCCCGACGACTGGGAAGACCAGATCAAGACGTTCTTCGGCGTCGACTTCATGGGCAACCAGTACGGTTTCTCCGAATGCATCGGCAACGCGCCGCTGGGCAAGGACGATTTCTTCTATCTTCCGCCCTACTCGGTGCCCCTGCTGATGGGGCCGGACGGCGAAGCGCTGCCCCGTGAGGGCGTGCAGACCGGACGGCTGGTGCTCGTCGATCTCGTGCCGCAGTCCTACTGGGGTGGCTTTACCTCGGGTGACGAGGTGACGATCCACTGGGATGACGAGGATACCGAAACCGGCTGGCGCGCGCCGCGCATCGCCAAGTCGATCAGGCGCATCGGCGAAAACGAGGGCGGTGAGGACAAGATCACCTGCGCGGGATCGCAGCAGGCGTATAACGAGTTCATGGAATTCGTGGCGGGAGAAGCTTGATGGAACAGATCCTGGAAATTCCGATCATTGCGCGCGGCCGGGTAATCATGCCGGGTGACGATGCCGTTCACTTCAAAGGGCGCGGCGGTTCCGATTTCCGTCAGGCCGATCCGCACAAGCACATTCACGACCTGGTGCTGGGCGATACGTCCCGCCTGCAGGACCTGCACGACACACCGATGGCCCAGATCATCGACCTGCTTGCCGAACTCGGCAAGCGCCTGGTGATCGAGGACAACGTGCTGCTGCAGGAAAGCTTCGCGCTGGCACTGAGCGCAGGCGGGCTTTCCGAGCCGATCCTGCGCGGGGTTTATGATGCGCTGCCCAACATGTTCAATCCCGATATGATGACCGCCATGGTCGACAAGACCATAGGGCTCAATTACATCGATGGCTGGGTGCAGGGCGACGGCGCCTATTCCAACGTCAGCATCCGCGCGGTCGGAACGCGCCAGTTGCACATTACCGCGGGCAACGTGCCGGTGGTCGCAGCCATGACGGTGGCCCGTGCCGGCCTCACCAAGTCGGACATCCTGATAAAGTCGCCGTCCAACGATCCGCTGACGGCCAATGCGATTGCCCGTACGCTGATCGAACTGGCGCCCGACCACCCGGTGACGAAACACATCGCCGTGGCCTACTGGAAGGGCGGCGACGAATACATGGATTCGCAGATCGTGCGGACCAGCCGGATCGACAAGATCACGGCATGGGGCGGCATGAGCTCGGTCAGGCACATCCAGAAGTTCCTGCAACCGGGTATCGACCTTACCGCGCTCAACCCGAAATACTCGATGTCGATGCTCGGCCGCGAGACTTTCGAGAGCGATGCGGCGATGGAAGAGGCGGCGATCGGCCTTGCGACGATGGCCGGTTTCTACAATCAGACCGCCTGCGCCAACACGCGCCTCGTCTACGTCGAAAGCGATACCGACGACGCTTCGATCGAGAAGGTCGTGGAAGTCGGACGCAAGATGGTGGCGGCCTACGCGAAACTGCCGCCCCTGCTCTCGGTGCCCTTCACCAAGCCCAATCGCGAGCTTGAGGCGGAAATGGAGGCTGTCGCGCTGGAGGATGATTTCTACCATGTCGAGGGCGACACTCTCACCGGCGGCTTCGTCGTTTCGAAGTTCAACGACCGCGTCGAATTCTTCGACAAGCTCAACAACCGCGTGGTCAACTTCGTGCCGGTGGACGATCTCAAGGACGTGCTCAAGTGGTGCGACGACACCACGCAGACCGTGGGCATCTATCCCGAGAGTATCCGTGCGCGCATTCTCGACATGTTCGCCCTGGCTGGAATCCAGCGGCTGGTCTCGCTGGAAGGCGGCGATCCCATGACCGTCTATGCCAATTCGCACCACATGCCCCCGGGTAGCCCGCACGACGGCATCGAGCCTATGCGACGCTCGATGCGCTGGGTGGTCGACATGCGCCCGGCTCACGATAAGGTGGCGCTCGAGGTTGCGGCGGAGTAGCCTTCGCCAGAATGGACACTGCCCACCTCAAGGCGTTTCTGCGCATTGCCGAGACCGGTTCGATCAGCCGGGCCGCGCAGTCTCTCGGCATTGCGCAGCCTTCGCTCAGCCAGCAACTTCTGCGCCTGGAGGACGAGGTCGGGCTTCGCCTGTTCGACCGGACCGCGCGCGGCGTCACGCTGACCGAGGCCGGCCGCGTGTTCCTCGAACACGCCCGAATGATGCTCCTTTCGGCCGAACGGGCCATCGCCGATACGCTTCGTCTGCGCGGTGAGGCCCAGGGACAAGTGATCGTCGCCATGCCCCCCAGCGTCGCACGGCTGGTGGGATCCCGCCTCATCGAAGCGCTCGAGGTGCAATCGCCGCTGGTGCGGGTAAGGGTCGTGGAGGCCTATAATGGCACGATCAGGGGGTGGCTGGAGGCCGAGAAGATCGACCTGGGAATCATGTACGATCTGCACACGCTGCGTCACCTGACACCCAACCGGTTGTTTTCGGAAGAGCTGTTCGTGGTTGCCCCCTACGGGCAATTCGGCACCGCGTCGGAGCCGGGGCTTATCGATTTCGCCCAACTTGCCGCTTCACGCCTGGCCCTTCCCGGACCGCAGCACGGATTGCGGCAATTGCTTGAGCGCGAGGCCGCAAGCAACAACACGGGGCTTCAGGTCCGGTACGACGTCGACAGCCTGCCCACTCTCCTCGATCTGGTCGAGCATGGGCGGGCTCTCAGCGTACTGCCTTCCTGTGTCGCGCTCGCAGAGGCTCGGGCGGAAAGGATCAGCGTCGCCCGGCTGGGCCTGACGGGCATGCACCGCACGATGTCGCTCGTGCGCAATCCCTCGCATGTTCTGACCCACGCATCGGTAAGGGTAGAGAACCTGCTGCACAGCCTGCTGCGCGCCCTCGCCGATGGTGGCTGGGATGCACACATCGAGAAAAATTCAACGCAAGAAAAAGAGGTAACCAGTTGATGAACACTCCAGTCCTCGATGGAAAGGTGGCCTTGATCACCGGCTCAGGCAGGGGGATCGGGCGCGAGATCGCGCTGCGCCTGGCCAGAGACGGAGCGCGCATCGTGGTGCATTTCAGCGGCAGCGAAGCCGGCGCCACGGAAACCGCCGAGGCCATTCGCGGCAATGGCGGCGAAGCCATGACCTTTCGCGCCGATATCTCCAAACGCAGCGAGGTCCGCGCCCTGTTCGCCGCTATCGACGCGCAGTTCGGCAGGATCGACATCGTCGTGAACAGCGCGGGCGTGAGCACCGGCGGCCCTCTCGCGGACTTCGACGAAGAACATCTCGAATGGATGCTGGGCGTCAATCTCCGGGGGCCGCTCTACGTCGCTTCGGAGGCGGCCAAGCGGCTGGGCGAAGGCGGCCGGGTCATCAACCTGTCTTCCACCCTTGCCGATTTTCCGATGGCGGGATCGGGAATCTATTCGGCGACCAAATCGGCGGTCAAGAGCTTCACCGAGTCCTGGGCAAAGGAACTCGGCAAACAGGGTGTGACGGTCAACACCGTGATTCCCGGCGCAACGGCCCCAGGGATGATGGATAACTCCCCCCCAGGCGCGCGCGAATTCTTCGAGAAGGCATCCCCCTTCGGCCGGATCGGCACCGCCGGGGAAATCGCCGAAGTTGTGGCCTTCCTCGCCTCTCCCCAGGCAAGCTGGGTCTCGGGAGCGCACATCCTCGCCAGTGGCGCAGCGAACGCCTGAGGGGCTGGGATCATGGCAACATTCGTTCTCATACACGGTGGCGGCCACGGCGGCTGGTGCTGGTCTCCCGTCGCCCGGCTGCTGCGCGCCCGCGGCCATGACGTCTTCGCGCCGACGCTTTCCGGACTGGCCGACCGGAAGCATGTGCTGACACCGGACACCGCGCTCTCCACCCATATCGCCGATATCGCGAACCTTATCGAATACGAAGATCTTAGCGATGTGATGCTCGTCGGCCACAGCTATGGTGGCATGGTCATCACAGGCGCCGCGGACAGGGTGATCGAACGGATCGGGCACATCGTCTTTCTCGACGCGGCCATTCCGATGAATGGCGAAGCCCTCGTCGACGTCTCGCCGGGACTGCTCACGATGGCAGGTTCGACGCGCATGGTCGATGGCGTCGAACTCGGGCTTTGGCCAGACGTTGCCGCCGGCGCGATCTACGGATTGAACGGATGCGAATACGAGGACTGGGCGCTGTCACGCCTGACGCCGCAGCCGTGGAAGACCGTCACCGAACCCCTAATTCTGTCACGGCCCGACGCGGTCGCGGCCCTCCCGCGAACCATCATAAACTGCGCCACATCGCTCAAGGGACGCCCGGAAAAACTGCGCGAGCGATGGATCGCGGCCGAAAGGGTGTTCACCGTGGACACCGGTCATGATCTCATGCTTACGGAGCCCTTGCAGGTCGCCGAAATGCTGAACGATGTGGCCGTTGCCTCGGGCAAAAAGCGGGCCTGAGCAGCGGGAAAACAAGCCCGCGCGGACGGCGTCGATTTGCCTCGGCAGATTTCCGAGGTCGTCCGCAGCTTTCTGGTGTGGCCATTTTCGCACAGCAACAGACATTACGATAATGCACAATGGATCTTGGCTTGCGGTGCCATTGCCTCCCCAATATGGGGTGATTCTGGCGGTGTGCCTAGGGCTACCTAAGATGTGAAATGCTGCTGCCCCCTCTTATGAGGGCAGCATCTTCAGGGAGGGAAGTATATATGAATTCAATCGGAAAGCTATTTCTGGCGAGCGTCAGCGCTGCGGCTATTGCAACGCCCGCGTTTGCCCAGGATGCCAACCAATCGAGCGAACAGGCCCTAAGTGACGCCAGCGCGACTGATAACGCCATCATCGTTACCGCACGTCGCCGCGACGAAAACGTCCAGGAAGTGCCGATCGTCATCAATACCGTCACCGCCGAAAAGATTGCCGACCTCAACCTGCGCGATTTCGAAGATGTCGAGAATATCGTCCCCGGCTTGGAACTGTCGAGCCAGGGTTTCAGCGGCGGCGGCTCCATTCGCGGCGTCGCATTCGACACGCGGGTTTCCGGAAACAACGCTTCGCTCGAATTTTACCTCAACGATACGCCGATGAACGGCAACGCCATTCTCCAGCAGATGTATGACATCGGCCAGATCGAAGTGCTTCGCGGGCCCCAGGGCACGCTGCGCGGACGCGCCTCGCCGTCCGGCTCACTTACCGTAACGACGCGCAAGCCCGACCTCTATGAGGCCGGAGGCACCGTTTCGCTCACCGCAAATGATATCGGCACGCAGAACATCAATGGCGGTGTGGGCGTGCCGATTATCGAAGGCGTGCTCGCCGTTCGCGCAGCTGGCATATACGACGTCGGCGATGCGAATGAAGTACGTACCAGCTCCGCGCAAGCGCTCGACAAGCGGGATCCTTATGACCGGTCGATAGGCGGGCGCTTCAGCGCGGTGTTGCAACCGACCGACTGGCTCCTGCTGGAGGGCATGTACCAGGTTCAGGACACGCGCAGCAGGGTTTTCACCCAAGTCGAATCCGCCAACATTGCTGATCCCTCGCAGCCGACCAGCCCGGTTTTCATCTCGGGGAAGGATCGCCTTTCGATCGAGGACGCGCCGACGAGACTTGACCAGAAATTCGACACCTTCACCTGGAAGGCCCAGCTGTCGGGGGCTGGTCAGAACCTGATCTACGTCGGAAACTATCGCAAGACGAAGGTCTTCACCTTCGGCGACGACGACAACGCGAACGCTTTTCCGGGATTCGAATTCGGACAGGTCACCGACAGCCGTTCGACCAATGAAGCGCATGAACTGCGCCTTCAGAACGAATCCCGGCTTTTTGACATGGTCGACTACGTAGTCGGTGTCTTCCACCAGAAGAACAACGCGGACACGGTGCTTGATTCGCAGACGCTCGTCACTCTCCCCCCCTTCTTGGGCGGCGGCGTAGCAACGGTATCACACACACCGATTCTGCGTCCCGGAACCTCCAAGGAAACATCCGCTTTCGGAAACCTGACCTTCCATATTGGCGATGCGCTGGAAGTATCCGGAGGACTGCGCTACATCGATTATAAATCCGACAGCCAGCTGCTCGTGTCCGGCGTCAATATTGTCGACGAACAGCTGAAGGATGACAAGCTGATATACACCGGTTCGGTAAATTACTTCGTGAATCCTGACGTCATGGTTTATGCGTCGCTTGGAACGTCCTACCGACCCGGGCCAACGGCAATCGGTGACTTCAGCATCATCAAGTCGGATCTCCAGAGAAGCTTCACGACGCTCCCACCGGAGACATCGACCAGCTACGAAGTCGGCGTCAAGAGCACGCTCATGGGCGGGCGTCTGCGTTTCAACCTCGCCGGCTACTACCAGAAGTTCAAGAACTACCCCTATCGCTCCGGTGGCAATGGGGTCTTCTACCAGACCTTCAGCGCCGTGCGCGATGCGACGGGCGCCGTGATCGGCGTCTCACCCAGTGTCGACGATTTCAACTTCGTTGCCGCGGTTCCCGTCGAAGTCAAAGGCGTAGAGGGCGAGATCAGTTTCGACGTCACGCCCGATTGGAGCTTCAACCTCAACGCGTCCTATTCCGATGGCCAGATCAAGAACGGACTGATCCCGTGCAACGATCTCGACCAGGACGGCGTGCCGGACGTGCTGACTTCGGCGCCCACCCTCCAGCAGGTCCAGGACGCCTATGGCAGCGACAACGTCGGGGCTTGCAACGTCTCGCTGCGTTCCGGCTTCCAGTCTCCGTTCGCGGCAACCGCTCAGAGCGAGTATCGTTTCCCGATCACCGACGGAACTAATGCGTTTGCCCGGGGCCTCTTCAGCTATTACGGCAAGTCGAAGAACGATCCCAGCAACCAGTTCGACGATATCAGCGGCTACGGCCTCCTCAACCTTTATGCCGGCCTCCGCGGTGCTGACGGGGGATGGGAGCTTTCGGCCTATGCAAAGAACATCCTCGATACGTTCAGAGTGCTGAACCGCGAGGGAACGCCGACGGTTACCAATTTCCGGGAACTGCAGCCGCCGACGTTCCGAACGGTCGTGGCTAAATCAACTTCGAGCACGTATCGTCAGATCGACGTGACTGCGCCGCGTGAATTCGGGGTGACGTTCCGCACGTCCTTCGGCTCGCGCTGATCGACGCAAACCAGGTCGCTTTTCTGGGCGGGCAATGTGAATTGCCCGCCCATTTTCTTTGTCAATCTTAAGAGCGGGTGCAAGCGAAGCCGTGGCCGTACATCTCGGCCAGCCATGTCGAGCGCCAGAGCCTGACCAACGCATTCTCCAGCAAGGTCGAGAACAACGCGCACGCGCTCGCTCCGCTATTATACCAAGCGGCAATGACACCGGCCTGTGAGCGTTGCGGATGCCCCCGGCGATAGCCACGGGCGCGACCGATCGGCTATGGAGGTTGCGGCTATCGCCAGGCTCGTAAAGGATGCCGACGCGGCGCTAAAGAAGCGGGCCGTACAAGAGGACCGCAGGACGGACAGGAGACGGGTATGGGTGCCGGGAACATCATCACTGAAACCACGACCGAGGGAGGCGTGCATGTTCCGGCACGCACGATACGCGCCCCGTCAACCGTCAGTATTGAGGCCCAGGCGTTCCTGTCCAGCCCACCCATGATGGGCGGACCCTACCCGTCCGATCCAAACGACAAGGAAGCATGGCGCACCTGTCTCGACGCCGGCAACGCGATGCTCTCCGCGGCAATGGCAACCAATGCCGAGCGTTTCCCGGCGGAGATCATCACACATCAGGTCGGTGCCACGGTGGTCTACGAGATCGTACCGCAGGGCGTGGGACCGGATACGGCCGATCGCGCGATTTTCTATGTTCATGGCGGGGCGTATGTCCAGGGGTCGGGTCTGGCGGCTGCCCATATGGCCTTGCCGCTCGCGGCCATGGCGCAAGTCAGGACGTTTTCGATCGACTACCGGATGCCGCCCGATCACCCGTTCCCAACTGGCCTTGATGACACTGTCGAAGCGTACCGGTGGCTGCTCGAACGCTTCGACGCAAAGAATGTCGTCGTTGTCGGCGCCTCCGCCGGCGGCGGCTTGGCTGCCTCCTTCCTGTTGAAGGCTCGCGACCTGGGCCTGCCGCTGGCCGGTGCCTGCGTGCTCGCAACGCCCGAAGCCGATCTCACCGAAAGTGGCGACACTTTCGAGACGAACGACACGATTGACGTTGTGCTCAAGCACCGACTGACTGAAACCATTGCACTCTACGCCAACGGTCACGACCTGCGCGACCCCTACCTCTCGGCCGTGTTCGGCGATTTCAGCAAGGGCTTTCCGCCCACAATGCTGGTCTCCGGAACGCGCGACCTGTTCCTCTCCAACACCGTGATCCTGCATCGCGCCCTCTTGCGATCCGGCTGTAAGGCTGAACTCCACATCTGGGAGGCGATGCCACACGGAGGTTTCTTCGGCGCGCCAGAGGACGGCGAGGTTCTGTTGGCAGAGGCGGACTTTATCAGGAGAAATCTTCGGATCGGCTGAAACGTAATCGGGTCGGTGAGGATCGCCGCCGCCGTCAGCGAGAGCCCCAACCGGAACCGTATCGAAGCGCCCCTCACACGCGAGGACGTCCCGTGGGACTGGACGTATA
The DNA here is from genome assembly GCF_014640675.1 of Novosphingobium endophyticum. GTDB lineage: Bacteria > Pseudomonadota > Alphaproteobacteria > Sphingomonadales > Sphingomonadaceae > Novosphingobium > Novosphingobium endophyticum. Next base: position 29,803 of record NZ_BMHK01000001.1, read on the forward strand.
CGATGGGTTGGGGCCGCAAGTACTGTCAAAAAGCGAGGCCGGGCTGGCGGGCTTGATCGTGTGCTGGCGCCTGCTGCCCACACACAATCGGAACCTCCCCCGACCCCATCTGCCGCATCTGAAGAAAATCCCCTCCCGTCTTTCGACGAGAGGGGCCGGTATTCTAACCTCGGTGGAGGCGGTCAGAGTTCGCTTTCAATCCAGCCCTTGAGCGCGCTCTTGGGAGCGGCGCCAAGCTTGTGGGCGACCTGCTCGCCGTTTTTGAACAGCACGAGGTAGGGTATCGACTTGACGCCGAAGTTGGCGGGAGTGTCAGTATTGGCCATGATGTCCATCTTGGCGATGGTCACCTTGTCCGACAGTTCCTCGCTGATTTCCTCGAGAGCCGGACCGATCATCTTGCACGGACCGCACCAGTCCGCCCAGAAGTCGACAAGGACGGGCTTGTCCGCCTTCAGCACATCGTTTTCGAAGCTGGAATCGGTGACGGCAATGGTCGGCATGGACTGGCTCCTCGGAAAGTGGGTTTGACTGCAATCTAGGGAAGAAACGGTCTCTGGCAACGCCGGGGCGCCATAGCTTTACTCAGGGGCCGCCAAGGCAGGCTTGTGGCGCTCCAGCGTTTCAGACGGCACCGGGATCAGCCGGGGCACGGCGGTATAGAGCAGCGCGGCCTCGATCGTCCGCCCCGGAAAGGCGGCTTCCAGAGCGGCAGCATAGGCCGCCATCTGCCTGAGACTGGCTGCGGGCACGCCCTCCAGCGTTTCGGGCGGACGGCGCGCGGTCTTGTAGTCGATCAGGCGCACCCGATCGGGTTCTATCACCAGACGGTCGATCGTACCGGCGACGACCTGCCCTCCGACGACGGCGGCCACCGGCACTTCGGCCAGGCTGCCGGGCGCGAACAGGGCGGCCCATTCGGGATTGGCAAGAACCGCCAGAGCATCGCCCAGCATGGCTTCACGCCGGCCTTCTTCGAAATCGGCGGCATTGCGCGCGAGCCAGGCGCGCCCGGCCTCCTCCCGGCCCCCCGCAGCGACTTCGGGCAGGCGTTCGAGCAGTTTGTGCACCAGCGTTCCGCGCCGCGCCGCGTCCCGCGCCGCGCCGGGCGGGAATGGCGGATCGGGAGCCTCCTCCTCGCCCAGAGCCGAAGGGGCCAGCGGCCGGGGCGGCCGGGGCTCGGCAGGCGGCGCGCGTTCCAGCCAGCGCGGCAGCGGTTCGCGCAGCGGCAGTTCGGCCGGGGCGGTCTCTGACGGGATCGATTCCGGCGGCTCGCCCCATTCGCAGCGCGCTCCCCAAACTGCATCGGCGACCTCCGCTTCGGGAGGAAACAGGCCGCGCAGCCGCGCGTACCAGCTCTTGGGCGGGGGCACCCCGCCATCGCGCTTGCCGAGCGCGCCGCCGACGAACAGCGCTTCCTCGGCGCGGGTCATGGCGACGTAGAGCAGGCGCCAGTGTTCCTGTTCGTCGGCGGCGCGATTGGCTTCGATTTCGGTCAGGATGCGCCCCGCCTTCTCTTCCCTCGAGAGCGGCGGCAGCGGGATCCTGCGGCTCTCGCCTGCCGGATCGGGCAAGTCGAGGCCGCGATCCCGGCTGCGCTCCGGGTTGCCCGTGGCGTCGGCCAGAATGACGATCGGCGCCTGCAATCCCTTGGAGCCGTGGACCGTCATAACCCGCACGAGCCCCGCCGCGCTGTCCGCCTCGCGCTTCAGTTCGCCGTCTCCGGCATCGAACCATGCGAGGAAACCAGCCAGGCTCGGCGTGTCGGTGGCGACATAGGCGTGGGCAGCGTTGAGCAGTTCGTCGATCGGATCGTTGGCCTCGGTCCCCAGCCTTGCCACGAGCTTGCGCCGTCCTTGCCACGGACCCACGAGTAGCCAGTGCAGCAATTGCTGCGGCGGTTCGTAGTCGGCCAGCGCCAGAAGCTCGCCCAGCTGTCTCAGGATCGCCGCGACCTCCGGATCACTCGACGCACGCAAGTGCGACCACAGGCGCACGTGCCTGTCGCGATAGCCGTGCCGCAGCAATTGCTCCTGGCTCCAGCCGACGAGCGGCGAGACCAGCAGGCCGGCGAGGTTGAGATCGTCGAACGGCTGCACCGCGAAGCGCAGCGCGGCGACAAGGTCCTTCACCGCGAGCGGCGCACCGAGGCGCAGGCGGTCGACGCCCGCGACGGGCACTCCGGCGGCATGGAGCCGGCCGACGATCAGGCCGGCCAGTTCCTTGCGCTGGCGCACCAGCACCATGACGTCTCCAGCCTCCGCGCGGCGGGGCTTGCCCTTGCGCAGCGTAAAGCCGGGGCCAGTGGGATCGAGCCAGGCCTTGACCTGCAGCGCGATGCGCTCCGCCATCTGACGGTCGGGCTGCGAGAGCCAGCCCTCCTGCGACCCGTCTTCGTCGGCGCCCTCGTCATGGGCATCGTCGTCAACCGATACCGCGCTCACCGGCCGCCACAAGGCGACGTAGCCGGGACGCTCCTGCCCCTCATGGCGATCCGGCGGCGTGTCCAGCCCGAAGCTCGCGTGTCCGATCCCGCCGATCGCCTCGTCCACGAAATTGAGCACTTTCTGCGCGGTGCGGAAACTGCGGTCGAGGCCGAGCGGAAGCAGACGGCGCGGGCGCAGGTTGCTGCGCAGCATTTCCGCGTTCCCGGCGGCCTCGTCCATCAACGCGCGCACCTTGTCGGCGGCGCGGCGGAAGTTTTCGGGGCTGGTGCCCTGAAAGCGGAAGATCGCCTGCTTGTAGTCGCCGACGACGAACAGCGTGCGCATCGCCTCGCCGCGCTGGCCGAGCCCCGCCCAGAACTCCTCGGCCATGGCGAGGATGATGTCCCACTGCGAGGAATTGGTGTCCTGCGCCTCGTCCACAAGGATATGGTCAAAGCGGCGGTCGAGCTTGTAGCGGATCCAGTCCGCCTGCGACTGGTTGCGCAGCAGGTCGGCGGCGCGGCGGATCTGGTCGTCGAAGTCGATCAGCCCTTCGCGTTGCTTGGCCTCGTCCCATGCCAGCGCAAAGGTGCGGCCGAGGCGCAGCGCCGGGACGAGGCGTTCAGTCAGGTCCAGCAGCGCCTTCGCGTCGCAAATGCGGACGATGCAGGCGATCACCCTGCCGCAATAATCGGGGTAAGCGGGATCTATCTTGTCCTGCGACTTGCTCGCGCGCGGCTCTCTGTTCTGCGTCAGGAACAGCTTCGCAAGGGCCTCGATTTCCGCCGCGCGCTGCCCAGCGTCGCCGAGCAGCCATTCGCTGACGCCGTCCACAAAGCCGAGGCCGGTCTTGGTGCCCCATTCGTGATTGATTTCCAGGCACCGCCGCAACGAGGCGACGTCGAACGCGGCATCGCTGCACATCTCCGCCAGCCAGGCCTCACCGGCATCGCTCGGCAGGCCGAGCAGGCGTAGCACGTTCGACCGCATCGGTTCCTGCCAGCCGCCCGGTCCGAACCAGGCCTCGCGCTTGGAGGCGCAGCGGAGCAGGAAAGCCTCGACCGCGTCCGGGCCGTGGCGTTTCGAAAGATCGCTGACGGCCCGCAGCACTTGCGGATCGCCCGGAGGCTCGCTCTCGGCCGCCACGAGCAGGTCCGCGAGCACCTGCCGCGCGAGCAGGACGCGTTCGCGGTCCTCCATCGGCCGCGCACCGGGAATGAGCTGCGCTTCCAGCGGGAACGTGCCCAACAGCCACTGCGAAAAGGCGTGGATGGTGTCGATGCGCAGGCCCCCACCGGGGCAGTCGAGCACGGCCGCGAAGAGCGTGCGCGCCCGCGCGATGGTGGCCTGATCGCAGCTCGCGCCTATGGCTTCGAGACGCGCGGCAAGCTGCGTATCCTCCAGCCGCACCCATTCGGCGAGCGTGCCATTGATGCGCGCCGCCATCTCCGTCGCGCCCGCCTTGGTGAACGTGAGGCACAGGATCTGCGAAGGCTCCACGCCCGGTTGCAGCAAAAGGCGCAGCACACGCGAGGAAAGCACTTGCGTCTTGCCCGTGCCGGCCGAGGCGGAGAGCCAGACCGTCTCCTGCGGATCGACGGCCCGCATCTGATTGCCGTGCAGTGGATGGACCGTGGCAGGACCGCTCATGCGCCCTCCTCCGCCTCATGGCTGCCGAGCGTGGTGATCCACTCGTCGAGGCGCATCAACTGGTCGTAGTCGGCATAGCTCGCCAGTTCCGGATTAAGCCGGGCGGTGAAAGGCTCAGTGCCGAGGATCCACCTGTCGAGCGCGTCATCGAGGTAGCGTTCGGTCTCGGGCAGGAAATCCTGACGCATCAGCATTTTTTCGCGCCTTTTCTCCTCGTCGGTGACCGGCTCCATGGCATAGCCGAATTCGTCGGTGCGCGGCTTCTTGGCCAGCGACCAGTACTCGAAGCCGCTCGCCCTGCCCTCGACGCCGCTGAAGCCGCCCGCTTCGGCGATCATGGCGATAAGGCCGAGCTGCAGCGCAAACCCCTCCTTCACCTGCAAGGGCTTGGGCGGGCCGCCGGTCTTGTAGTCAACGACGACAAGCGAGCCGTCCGCCTTGCGGTCGATGCGATCGGCGCGGCCGTGAATGCGGATGTCGCGATGCCGCATGTCGCCCCAGGCCTCGACGGTGAGCACTTCGCGGCCTTCCGCCTTCTGCCGTGCGATCATCGCATCGAACGTATCGAACGCGGCGGAAAGGCGCGGCCACCACAGCGCGCGCATCAACGGATGCGCGTTCTCCTCGTCAAGCACCTGCTCGGCAATCGCGCGAAGCCCGCCTTCCGGATCGCCCGCCTTGTGCCAGAGTTCGAGAATCCGGTGCGCGATCTCGCCCTTCCATGCCGCGCTCGGTTCCGCGTCGAGGGCATCGATGCGGCGCAGATGTAGGATGGAGCCGGCGTAGAACTGGTAGGGATCGCCGCGCAGACGATCGAGCCCGGTGACCGGGATGTCGACCTTGCGCTGCGCGGCATCGGGCATCGGCCTGGGCCGAGGATGCGGAAGGACCGGCGCGGCGTCGTCAAGCAGACGCGCGAGGCGCACGGCCTCGCTTTCGACATGCCGCGCCGCCTGATCGCCGAGCATCGCCTTGACGCGCAGCACGAAGCGCGAAGGGATCACCGGGCCACCCTCGTCGCGCAAGGTCCAGCTCAGGACGACTTCGGGCGCGCCCAGCGCCGCGGCGAGATCATGCGCGGAAAGACCGATGCGGAAGTCGTCGCCGGGCACGCCCAGCGCGCGCAGCATGGCCGGGGGCAGCAGCGAATCCTGCGCCGGCGACGCGGGCCAGACGCCTTCGACAAGCCCGCCGCAGATGACGAGGTCGGCACGGCTCATGCGCGCTTCGAGCAGGCCATAGATCGCGACGCGGGGATGCCCGCCCCACGGCGGACGGACGGCCACGCGGTCCATCGCGTCGCGCAGCACGGCGTGGAGTTCACGCGGGTCGAGCAGCGCCCCCGCCGCTCCCGCCGCCGCGCGCAGATCCTCAACGAAAGCGCTGAGCGAACGGCCGTCAGGCCCGCTCCACAGCCGCTCGCCGCAAAGCGCTTGGGCAACATCGGCGAAAGCGCCGAGCAGATGATCGAGCGGCTCGGCCTCGCCAAAGGCGAACAGGGGCGCCAGCATGGCTTCGGCTTCGCGCCACCAGTCCCCCACCTTCGCCTCGTCGGCCACGGCCGCGATCGAGGCAAGCCCGGCACCGGGACGGGGACCGCGCAAGGCAAGATCGAGCCAGCGCGCATTCTCCAGCCAGCGCGCGCGCCCCTCCCCCGCCCCGGCAAGGGGATGGGTCAGCAGCGCGATCAGCGGCACCGGCGCGGCCCGCTCCGCTACCACTTCCGCCAGCAGCAGAAGGAGGCGGCCGGCGGCGGTCTGCGTCAGGGGGCGCCCCGCGGTATCGTCCGCGGCGATGCCCCAGCGCCCGAGATGGGCGATGACCCGTGCGGCGAGCCCGCGATCCGGGGTGATCAGCGCGGCGCGGCGTTCGGGCGTTTCCAGCGCCTCGCGGATAAGAATCGCGATCGCCTGCGCTTGCTCGCCGGGATGGGCGCTTTCCATCAGGCGCACGCCGGAAAGGCGCCGTTTCTCTGCGGGCAGATCGACCCAGCCCGTCGATGCCCGTGGCGGCAGGAACAGGTTCGAAATAACCCTGCTGCGCTCGGGCGGCGCGGCGCCCACGCCGGACCGGTGCCAGGGCTGCACTTCCGTACGCGCGATGCCCATGCGGTTGAGCAGCAGCTTGAGGTGATATTGCGGATGCGTGACAGCATCGTCGCGGCCGAACGGCGGATCGTCCGGTTCGACCGGCTTGCCGGCGGTTCCCAGCTCATCCCAGACCTGCGCGTCGAGCGCGAGATCGAGGTCGGGAAGGATCACGCTTCCACCGGGCATTTCGCTGACGACGCGCAGCAACTCGGCCAGCGCCGGGGACGCGCTGGTAACCCCGGCAGCAACGACGGGATGTTGCGGCGGAGCTTGGCGCCAGCGCCGCGCGGCGTGCTCGAACAGGCGATTGCGGCGTTCCGGCGCGTCGATTTGCTCACGTCCGGCAAGTTCGGCGATCCAGTACTGCTGCACTTTCAGGAAAGTGCGCGTGTTGTCGGTCCAATGGCTCGCCAGATCGCCGACAATGCCGATCACACGCTCGGACATGAGATCGATGGGCGCGATCCCCTCGACCAGCAGGCGATCCATCGTGCGCCCCACTTCCCAGGCGCGGCGAAGCAGCGCCGCGCCCTTGCCGGCCCCCTCGCCTTCGACCTCGCGCAGGTAATGGGCCAGACGCAACCAGCGGCGCGCCGGATCGGCGGCCGGCGGGATGTCGGCGGCGCCCAGCGGATCGAGCAGCGGCCCCAGCGTCTCGTCGAGATCGAGATCGCCCACCACCGCCATGCGCGGCAGCAGCATGCCGGGTCTCTCGCTTCCGCCCGAATGGCGCACGAAGGCCTCGGTCACGGTGCGCACCGCGCGGCGGCTCGGCAGCAGCAGCGTCAGGCGGGCAAGGCCAAGGTCGCCTTCGGAATAGCGCGGCACCAGCCCCGCAACGAGAGCATCGGCGAAACCGCGATGGGCAGCAATCGAGTAGACGCGGGGACCGGCCCTTTCAGGCACGGGGCAACCATGCCTCGGTCGGCCTGATCGCGCCCGGTTCGCCGACCTCGAACCACAGGCCGGTATGCGAAATGCCGTAGAGCCGGCCTTCCTCAATCGCGCGCGTCCACAGCAGGTTGGTCGAGAACGGGCCTTCGGGCGCATCGCGCAGCAGACGGTGCGAGACGATCTGGATGCCGGAAAAAATGAACGGCGCCACGCGGCCCGGCTGGCGGCGGCTGACCTTACCCAGCGGGTCGAGATGGAAATCGCCGTCGCCGCGATAGTTGAGCGCGCGCGGATGCGGGACCATGAGCAGGAGCGCGTCCATCGCTTGAGCATCCCAAGCCCGGGAAAGTTCGGCGAAGACGTCGTTCGGCCCGTCGAGCCAGATGTTGTCGCTGTTCAGGCAGAAGAACGGATCGGGCAGCTGCGGCGCGGCCCTGACCATGCCGCCGCCCGTTTCGAGCAGAAGTTCGCGCTCGTCCGAGATCGAGACCGTCGGCCCGTTCCGGCGCACCTTCAGGTGCCCTTCGAGCGCATCGGCGAGGTAGTGGACATTGACCACGGCCTTCGCCACCCCCGCGTTGTCGAGCTTGTCCAGGGCATGGTCGATCAGTGCCTTGCCGGCAACGCGAATGAGCGGCTTGGGCTGACTGGCGGTGAGCGGGCGCATGCGCTTGCCCAGCCCCGCGGCCAGCACCAGCGCGGTGTCGCTGACGAGAGGCTTCGTGCTCATACCTCGAACGTGCCTCCGCCCGTGTCGCGCAGTTCGGCCGGTATGTTCACATCGAACCACTGCGCCACCGGAGCAAGCGCCGGGTGCGCCAGATCGCGTTCCAACAGCCCCCATACGCGCGGGATCAGATCGAGGTAGCGCGGCTTGCCGTCGCGCTTCCACAGGCGCACGAAGATGCCGACGATCTTGGTGTTCCGCTGCGCGCCCAGCCTGGCATAATCGGCCAGGAACGTCTCGGCGTCGGTGCCGGTCGCGCGGATGTAGCGGTCGAACATCTCCGCCTCCAGCTCGGGCGAGACGTCGCGCCGCGCGTCCTGCAGCAGCGAGACGAGATCGTAGGCCGGGTGACCGACCAGCGCGTCCTGAAAGTCGAGCAGGCCCTGCTTCTCAAGCGCGCCCAGCAGCATGATGTTTTCCGCGTGATAGTCCCGCAGCACGGTGACGCCGGGCCGCTGGCGCGGCAGCAGTTCGCCCAGCACGCTCTCCCATGCGGCAACGAAGCCGGGCACGTCGACATAGAGTTTCCGGGCCGTGCAATACCAGTCGACGAACAGCCGCGCCTCGCGCTGGTACTCGCTCATTGTGTAATCGAGGAACGGCCCCGGCGGCAGTTCGTGCAGATGCACCAGAGCGTCGACTGCGCCCTTGTAGGTGGCTTCCTCATCGTCCGGCCACTGGTCGAGATAATCGCGCATGCGCGCTTCGCCGAAATCCTCGATCAGGACGAGGCCGTGTTCGGCCCGCTCGGCGATGATGCGCGGCGCGCGCATGCCATTGGCATCAAGCCAGCGGGCGGCGCGCAGGAACGGGCCGGGATCCTCGTTCGGCGGCGGCGCGTCCATCAGCATCGCGGTCCTGTCACCCCTGCGGATGCGGAAATAGCGGCGGAATGAGGCGTCGCCGGGAAGCGGATCGACCCGCGCGCCCGCCCAGCCGGCAGCTTCGAGAAAGGAATCTAGCCCGGAAGGCAGGGTCGTGCTGGTATCCGTCATCATGGCATTCGCCCTAGCCAATCCGCCCCCGCCTCGACAATGGCGATCCGCCCTTCGCCCGCAATTTCCAGCCTGATAGAGAGGCAGCTCGGCTCATGCGCGAAGCCGCCGGCGTGATCGGGCCATTCGGCCAGCATCGCCGCGCCTTCGCGGTAGTCGTCGAGGCCGATCTCCTCAGCTTCGGAAGGGTGCGCCAGGCGGTAGAAATCCGCATGGACCAGCGGCAGGCGCACGGCGGGCGGATCGTAGCACTCCACGATCGCGAAGCTGGGCGACGGGACTTCTCCCTTGTGCCCGAGCGCGGCGATCACCGCGCGCGCAAGCGTTGTCTTGCCCGCGCCGAGTCCGCCTTCCAGTGCGACGACATCGCCCGCGCGCAGCTTTTCGGCAATCGCCGCCCCGAAACGGTCCATCGCGGCAAGATCGGGAAGCGCGACCTTCACGGCAGCTCCACGATGGCGCTGGTGCCCTTGCCCGGTTCGGATTCGAGGCGCAGCGTGCCGCCATGCGCCTCGACGAGTTGCCGCGCCAGAGGCAGGCCCAGGCCCTGCCGGCGCTCGACGCTCTTGCCGTCGGCGCTGACTTTCATGCCGTCGAGCGCGCGGGTCAGGCTGCGGCTGTCGAGACCAACCCCGCTGTCCTGCACGAGAATCCGCGCGACGTCGCCATTGGCGGTCTTGCGGTGCGCGGCCTGCACCAGGATGTGCTGCCCGCGCTTCGAGGCGGCAATGGCGTTATCGACGAGATGGCCGATCGCCCGCGCCAGCCGCTTGCGGTCGCCCGTGATCGGGCGCAGCAGGCCCTTGGATTGCAGATCGAGCACCAGCCCGGCCTTCTCGATACGCGGGGCGCGCTCTTCGACTAGGCCGCGCAGGAACGGCATGAGATCGATGTCGTCCTTCTTGAGCGGCAGCATGCCCGCTTCGCTCTGCGAGAGGTCGAGCAGGCTTTCGATGTGCTCGCCCAGCTGGTCCACCGAGGCGAGGATGTCGGCAACGTATTCGCGCCCGCTCTCGCTCAGTTCGCCGCCCAGCCCGGCCTGAAGCAGCTCGGCAAACCCGCCGATGGAGGTGAGCGGCGTGCGCAGTTCATAGCTCATGTTCGCGAGGAAGCGCGTCTTGATCGCGTCGGCTTCCATCAGCGCGGCATTGCTTTCGCGCAGGGCGTCCTCGGCCTTCTGCGAATCGGTGATGTCGAGCACGGCAAGCAGGCCATTGCCGTCCGGCAGCGGCACGCCCGCAAATTCGAGCATTCGCCCATCGGCAAGCGCGATGCGCCCGCCCTTTTGCGTGCGATCGAGCGTGGCGGCGCGGACGACATTACCGACCAGCTCGGCTTCGGCACCGCGCTTGAGGCGCGAGCCGATCTTCTTGAGCAGTTCCTCGACGTGCGGATGCGTATCGAGAAAATCGCTGTCGAGGCCCCAGTCGGCGGCGAAGCGGCGGTTCCACAGCTGCATGCGGCCATCGGGCGCGAAGACGGCGATCGACTCGAACAGGCTGTCAAAAGTCGCGGTGCGGGTACGCAGCAGCGTGTCGCGCACGGCCGAGAGGCGAAGCTGCTCGGTGCGATCCTCGGCCACCAGCAGCAGGCCGCCATCGGGCACGGGCTGGGCAACGATGCGCAAGTGCGTGCCGTCAGCGAGCGACCACGCCTCCTCATGCGTGCCGCCCGAGGAGAACCATGCCGCCCTTTCCCGCCGCCAAGCCGGGAAGTCGCGCACTTCGGGCACTCTTCCCGCATCGCGCGCGGCGTCGAGCAGGCGTTCGAAGGCGGGCGGATCCTGCGCGGTCTTCGCCGCCAGCTTGAACAGGCGATGGAATGGCTGGTTCGCGAACGTCAGGCGCTTCTTCGCGTCGAACTGGGCGACACCGGCGGAAAGCTGGTCCAGCATGGCGCGCTGGGCATCGCGGAACGCCCGGAACGAGCGCGACATTTCCTCCAGATCCTCGATGTCCACGGCATAGCCGGCAACGCCGTCGCTGCCGAGCGGCAGGTCGCTGACACGCAAGGTGCGACGCTGGCCGTTGATCGTGGTCGAGACGATGCGTTCGATAGGCGCGCTCTTGTCGCGGGCCGCCTTGGCGACCTGCGCGGGGCTGACGCCCTCGACGGTCTCCACCAGTTCCGTTCCGGCGGCGACGACCGCCTCGGCGCTCTCCCCGCCCACCGCCGCGACGTAGGCCGAGTTCACCAGTTGCAGTTCGCCGTCGGGGCGGCGGAACCACATCGGCATCGGCGCCGCCTCGATCAGCGAGACGAGCGCGGTGAAGTCCCCCCTCGCCCGCGCAGCTTCCTCGCGCAGGCGGGCCAGTTCGCTCTGGCTGTCGCTGAAGTCGAAAACCCACACGAGCGCCGCGCCGCCAGGAGACACCTGCGGATCGGCAAGGTGCCCGCGCAAGGCAAGGCTGCGCGTCGAATTGCGGGGGGTGGCGACGAGGCGGAAGGGAGCGGCGCTCTTCTGGCAGCGGCGCACCGCCTCGTTCAGTTCCGCCAGCTTCTCGGCGGGAAGACCGCGCTCCCCGGTATCCAGCTCGGAAAGGTATTGCGGCACGGCATCGAGGCCGAGCCACTGCGCCAGCCGCGCGCTTGCCTCGATCCGCCCGTCCGAGCGCACGAGCAACGGCAGCGCGGGCGATTCCTCCACCATGCGGGCAAGGCGCCGGGCGGAGCGCAGCGCGCCTTCGGCCCGCTTCTGACGCGCCCGCGCCGAAAGGATCGCCCAGGCCGCCCCCACCGTCCACGCGGCGAGCAGCAGTCCGATCAGCAGTGTCACCAGGCGCTCATGATCCATCGCCAACGGCTATGGTGTGCCGAACGCCGCATGACAATGGGAAGGTGCTGCGATGATGCCCAAATCCACCACGGAGTAGGTGGGGCCCGACAGAGCCGCCATCGTCATCCTGGCGAACGCCGGGCGACCGCTGCCGGTCCCGGATCAAGTCCGGGATGACGATGGGTTTTGGCTCAGTACCGATAGTGCTCGGGCTTGAACGGCCCTTCCTGCGGCACGCCGATATAATCCGCCTGTCGTTTGGACAGCTTCGTCAGCTTCACGCCCAGCTTTTCAAGATGCAGCGCGGCGACTTTTTCGTCGAGATGCTTGGGCAGCACGTAGACGCGGTTCTCGTAATCGTCCGACTTGGCGAAGAGTTCGATCTGCGCCAGCACCTGATTGGTGAAGCTCGACGACATGACGAAGCTCGGATGGCCGGTGGCGCAGCCCAAGTTCACGAGGCGGCCCTTGGCGAGCACGATGATCTGCTTGCCGTCCGGGAAGGTCACGAGGTCGGTACCCGGCTTCACTTCGTGCCAGTTGTAGTTGTCGAGCGCCGATATCTGGATCTCGGAATCGAAGTGACCGATGTTGCAGACGATGGCCTTGTCCTTCATCGCCTCCATGTGAGCACCGGTGATTACGCCTTCGTTGCCAGTGGCGGTCACGAAGATGTCGCAGCGCCGCACGGCCTCTTCCATCGTCACCACCTCATAGCCTTCCATGGCGGCCTGCAGCGCGCAGATCGGGTCGATCTCGGTCACCATGACGCGGGCGCCGCCCTGGCGCAGCGAGGCGGCAGAGCCCTTGCCGACGTCGCCGAAACCGGCCACGCAGGCGACCTTGCCGGCCAGCATCACGTCGGTCGCGCGCCGGATCGCGTCGACCAGCGATTCTCGGCAGCCGTAAAGGTTGTCGAACTTCGACTTGGTGACCGAATCGTTCACGTTGATCGCCGGGAACGGCAGCTTGCCGTCCTTGGCGAGGTGGTAGAGGCGGTGGACGCCGGTGGTGGTCTCTTCCGAGACGCCCTTGATCGCGTTGACGGTGCGCGAGAGATAGCCCGGCTTCGCCTTAAGGAAGGCGTTCAGCGCGCGGACGAACTCGATCTCCTCGGCATTCGAAGGCTCGAACATCGGCTCGCCGGCCTCGACCCGCGCGCCCCAGAGGGCGAACATCGTGGCGTCGCCGCCGTCATCGAGGATCATGTTGGCGGTGAGGTCAGGATGACCCTCGCTCGACCAGTCGAAGATGCGGCCGACATAGTCCCAGTAATCAGCAAGGTTCTCGCCCTTGATGGCGTAGACCGGGATGCCCTGCGCGGCGATGGCGGCAGCGGCATGATCCTGGGTGGAGAAGATGTTGCAGGTGGCCCAGCGGACCTCGGCGCCGAGCGCAACCAGCGTCTCTATCAGCACCGCCGTCTGGATCGTCATGTGGAGCGATCCGGTGATGCGCGCGCCCTTGAGCGGCTTTGCTTCACCGAATTCCTCGCGCAGGGCCATCAGCCCCGGCATTTCGGTTTCGGCAATCGCGATCTCGGTGCGGCCATATTCGGCAAGGCCGATATCGGCGATGGCATAGTCGCGGTCGGCAATCTGGGCGGTGGCCACGGACACAAACTCCTGAAACGGTTGCAAAGGCGCCGCCATGCCCCGGCCAGAGGCGGGCGAACAGAATGCGGCGTACCTACCGTTTCAGACCGGCGGAAGCAAATATAAAGATTTCTTTATATGGATGCAGGACAGCAGTCCATTTCCCCGCGGCCATCAACGCTCCGGCCAGACCGACCAGTGCCCGGCCGAAGCTCGAAATCCATCTTTCGCCTGCCGGCTTACCGGGAAGCCAGCGCGAAAACCGGCCCGCGCTTTCCGGCAAGCAGTTGATCGGCTGCCTCGACCAGAGTTTCACGCCCCTGCACCGTTGACAGATTGCGCGCGACCTCGCGCAGCTCGGAGCAGCTCAGCCAGGGGTGACCGCCGCCGTATTCGTTGGCCATGACCACACTCATGCGGTCGAGCGCCCTGACCGCGCCTTTCGCGCCGTGGCGCTTCGCCAGATCCTCCCTGAGTTCGCGATTGGCCGCATTGAGTTCGCTCAGGTGCTTGCGGGAGAAGTTCCCGTAGTCGTCGGTGAAGGCATCCGGCGTCGTTCGGCAGCGCAGGCCGGTGACCATCAGCATGATGTCCAGACGGCGCAGTTTTTCGGCATCACCGCTGGCGGCATGTGCCGGCGTCGCCAGCCCCAGCCCGATCGCGGCGACGATCCCCGCGATCGACGCCCACAGCAAACCGCGCTCTCCCCGCGCTGTCGATGTCGGATGAGCGTCCGCCCCAAAATTGCAACTCCCCATTTCTCAGTCCCCCTCCCGCGGGGTGAGTCCCGCGCGAGACCGAGAATCGACCCGTTCGTTTACCGGGCGTTCAATGGCTACCCTGAATCAAAATTTACCATCATGAGGCGTTGCTGGAATACCAAGGGCGCCTATATCTCCCGGCATTGCGCTTTACTTGCAGGAAAGGATGTATCCCATGACCATCTCCGTCGGAGACAAGCTGCCCGACATCAAACTGATGAAGGCTGGCGAGAGCGGACCCGAGCCGGTCCAGACCGCCGACTACTTCGCCGGCAGGAAAGTTGCGCTGTTCTCGGTCCCGGGCGCGTTCACCCCGACCTGCTCGGCCAAGCACCTGCCGGGGTTCGTCGAGAAGGCTTCCGAACTCAAGGCCAAGGGCATCGACGAGATTGCCTGCACCGCCGTCAACGATGCATTCGTCATGGGCGCGTGGAACAAGGCCTCGGGCTCGGATGACGTGACCATGCTGGCGGACGGCAACGGCGATCTCGCCAAGGCCGTGGGCCTCGTCATGGACGGTTCGGGCTTCGGCATGGGCAGCCGCGGGCAGCGCTATTCGATGGTCGTCAACGATGGCGTTGTCGAACAGCTCAACGTCGAGGCGCCCGGCACGTTCGAGGTCAGCTCGGCCGAATACATGCTCGGCAAGCTCTGAACGAACGTTCGGGACAGATTGAGAGGGGCGGCCCGCCATGACGGTGGGCCGCCCTTTTTCGCATCTTCGGCGGCCGGCCCGCCATCAGCGGGGTGATGAACGACGATCGCCGGTTGCTCCCCGCCCCCGGTGAAGTTAGCACGGCGCGCACAAGCGAGGAGATATCATGGCACGTTCGGTTATCGTCACGGGTGGTTTCGGCATTCTCGGCCAGGCAGTGGCGCAAGCCTTCGCCGCGGCCGGCGACAAGGTCGCCCGCATCGACTACGCGCCGCGCCCTTCCGAACCGATCGCGGGCGCGCTGGACATCGGCGGCGTGGACCTGACCGATTCCGCCGCAACCCAGGCAGCGCTCAACAAGGTGATCGCGGCCCATGGCGGGATCGACGTGCTCGTCAATGTCGCGGGCGGATTTGCCTGGGAAACGGTAGAGGGCGGCTCGCTCGACACGTTCGCCAGGATGCATGCGATGAACGTGACGACCAATGCGACTGTCACCAAGCTCGCCCTTCCCTCGCTCAAGGCTTCGGGAGCGGGCCGCATCGTCAACATCGGCGCTGGCGGCGCGGTGAAGGCGGCGATGGGCATGGGCGCCTATGCCGCTTCCAAGTCCGGCGTCCATCGCCTGACCGAAGCGCTGGCGGAGGAACTTTCCGGTACGAGCGTGACGGTCAACGCTGTCCTGCCCAGCATTATCGACACGCCCACCAACCGTGCCGATATGCCCGATGCCGATTTCTCGACCTGGGTAAAGCCCTCGGCAATCGCCGAAGTGATCGCCTTCCTTGCATCCGACGCGAGCCGCGCCGTAACCGGCGCGCTGATCCCGGTCACACGCGGCGACACATCGGCGAACTAGGACTACCGTTCCATTTGCATCCGTCTGCCGACCATATATCCGGCGGCCCCTATATTCAGCGGGCACTTGGAGGAATGCTGGTGATCGGCCGCGAGATTTGCGCGGTGCAGGGCGTGATCGGCGATGCCGCCTTCGTCGGCGACACGCTGTTCATGCCCGACTATGGCACCGCCCGAGCCGACTTCCCCCGGCGATGCGCGCACGCTTGTACCGCTCGATCCGCCGTCTTATGCAACTCCCCATGATACGCACGTATTCCTGTGCCACGACTACAAGGCCCCCGGCCGCGAAGACTACGTCTGGGAGACAACGATCGGTGCCGAAAAAGCCCGCAACGTCCATATCCACGAGGACGTGACCGAGACCGAGTTCGTCGCCATGCGCGAGGCCGGCGACGCGATTGCAGGCCGTCGGGCGCGATGTTCACGCGCAGGCATTCACTTTCGCTAAGCGTCAAGAACGGGTAGGCGCGTGAGCATGACGACCCACCCCACCATTTACGACGTTCACATCATCGGCGGCGGTCTCGCCGGCAGCGAGGCGGCCTGGCAGCTCGCCCGTCGCGGCATTCGCGTTCGCCTGTCGGAAATGCGCGGCACCGGGCAGCGTTCGCCTGCGCACCAGACGGACGGACTTGCCGAGCTGGTCTGCTCCAACTCGTTCCGTTCCGACGACGACGAGAAGAATGCTGTGGGCCTGCTCCACCATGAAATGCGCCGCTGCGATTCGCTCATCATGGCCGCCGCCGCCAAGGCGCAGGTCCCGGCGGGCAGCGCCCTCGCGGTGGACCGCGATGTCTTTTCCGCCGAAGTCGAGGCACGGCTTGCCGCGCTTCCCTCGCTCGACATCGGGCGCGAGCGGATCGACACGCTGCCCGAGGCCGGACTCACTCTCGTTGCCACCGGCCCGCTGACCGCCGAGGCGCTGGCGGGCAGCATCGGCCGCGCCACGGGAGCCGAAAGCCTCGCTTTCTTCGATGCCATCGCGCCGATTGTCTACCGTGAGACAATCGACATGGACATATGCTGGATGGCCTCGCGCTGGGATAAGGGAGAGACCAAGGACTACATCAATTGTCCGATGGACAAGGACCAGTACCTTGCCTTCCACGCCGGGCTGATCGAGGGCGAGAAGAGCGTTTTCAAGGAGTGGGAAGCAAACACGCCCTATTTCGACGGCTGCATGCCAATAGAGGTCATGGCCGAACGCGGCGTCGACACCTTGCGCTTCGGCCCGATGAAGCCGGTGGGGCTCGACAACCCGCGGACCGGGCGATGGCCCTATGCCGTGGTGCAGCTCAGGCAGGACAACAAGCTGGGCACGCTGTGGAACATGGTGGGCTTCCAGACCAAGTTGAAACATGCCGAGCAGGTCCGCCTGTTCCGCACGATCCCGGGCCTCGAAAAGGCGGAGTTCGCTCGCCTCGGCGGCCTGCACCGCAATACGTTCCTCAATTCGCCGCTGCTCCTCGACCGGCAGCTTCGCCTGAAAAGCGCGCCGCATGTCCGCTTCGCCGGCCAGATTACCGGCTGCGAAGGCTACGTCGAGAGCGCCGCCGTCGGCCTGATGGCGGGATTGATGACGGCCGCCCAACTGCGCGGGCTTGAGTGGCAGAGCCCGCCCCGCACGACTGCCTTGGGCGCGCTTCTCTCGCATATCACCGGCGACGCCGAGGCGGAGAGCTATCAACCGATGAATGTCAATTTCGGCCTTTTCCCGCCGCTGCACGACGTCAAGAAAAAGCAGCGCAAGGAAGCCTACACCGCACGCGCCAAGGCGGACATCGGCGCCTGGGTGGAGACGCTGACCACGGCGGCGTGAAACCAAGCCTCAGCACGAACAGCGGGGTTTCGGCTTGCTCGGCGGAGGTGCGCTGCGGCGAAATTCCCCCGGCGTGAGCCAGTCGTTGCCGTCGACGTCGGCATAGTCGAATTTGTCGACCGTCGTGACTGCCCATTCCTCGAAGGTCAGCAGGTTGTTGCCGTCCTTGTCGAGGTCGCGGAAGCCGGACGTACGGGTGGAAAGCATCTCGTTGCCCGTAATGCGCCCATCGTTGTCGCGGTCGTAGCGTCCGAAACGCCGCTGCTCGCGGGTCAGCTCGGTAGCTTCGGGCAGCTCAGGTCCGACGAGATCGGCAATTTCCGCGCTGGGCAGTTCTTCCGGGCCGGCATCGTCAGACGGCACTTCCGGCGGCGGCGCACCCTCTTCGACTTCCGCCCTTCCCTGTAGCCAGAACAGGCCCACCGAAGCCAGCACCAGCGCAGCCAGAGCCCCGAGGACGAAACGATTCAAGTCGGCCCCTCCGTCATGGCGGGGAGTCTACGGCGTCGGAAGCCCTCGGTGAAATTACAAAGTCTTCATGCGCCGGCCACCATCAGAAGCCGAGCAATCCCAGCCTCATTGCCTTGAGCAAGGCCGCCGGCGATCTGGCACCGGCCTCCTCCCCCGTTGCAAGGCGGCGCTCGGCAAGGCCGTGAAGCACCAGCAGGGGCCGCAACGCGCGCGAGACGCGGGGCTTTCCGCCGCTGTCCGCCTCCAGCATGGCAGCCGCCGTCCCGCGTTCCTGATCATTGCCGAGCCGCATCGCAAGATCGGCGAGCGCCCACCTTCTGCCCAGGTCGCGAGCGGCGGCGGATTCGCCGGGCCGGTTCAGCGCGGCGGACAAGGCCGCGAAGGCCTCTCCCCGACCTGCAGCCATGGCCTCGAT
This sequence comes from Novosphingobium endophyticum, assembly GCF_014640675.1. Taxonomy (GTDB): domain Bacteria; phylum Pseudomonadota; class Alphaproteobacteria; order Sphingomonadales; family Sphingomonadaceae; genus Novosphingobium; species Novosphingobium endophyticum. Next base: position 47,938 of record NZ_BMHK01000001.1, read on the forward strand.
CGCGTCCTGAGGCAGCGGCGCCGCACCGGTCAGGGCCTCCCAGCCATCCACCAGAGCCGAGAGCGCCGTATGCGCCCCGTTCCAGCTGCGCAGTGCCGCAAGCAATGGCTCGCCCATGGGCCATGCGTTGCCGTCCTGTTGGAGCGTCTCTCGCCACCAGGCGAGCCGCAACTGCGCCAGCATCGGCTCGCGCGAGTTGCGCAGCAGCCCGGCGAGCCGCGTATCGAGCGCGAACAACGCCAATGTCGGCAGCCGGGCGGAAGCCGGCGCATACGACAGCGCCAGCCGTTCGATTATCGGCAAGGTCCCGAGCAGAGCCTTTTCGGGGCCGGGATCGGAATGCGCAGGATTTGGACTTAGGGGCACGCCAGTCCCCCTAGACCGGAAAGGCCTTCGTGCAAGCCCTTAGTGCCGGTCCATCGCTACGAAACCATTAACCAATTCGCTTCACGCGCCAACAACCCTGCGGCGGGTATTAAATTTTATTCATTGCAGTGTCACGGGAGGTGTCACCGATGCTCGGAGGGGTGCGTTATCTGACCCGGAGGTTCGTCCGCGAGCGCGGAGGCAATGCCATGATGATGGTGGCGTTGGGCCTCCCCGCACTTATCGGGGCGATCGGCTACGGCGTCGATACGGCGCAGTGGTATATGTGGCAGCGCGAGTTGCAACATTCCGTCGATCAGGCGGCAATCGGCGGCGCGTGGGCTCTCGCCTACGATGAAGATGCCGACTACACCACTCGCGCCAAGCAGGAATTCAACGCCAACCAGCACCTCACCGCCGAATTCGCCAGCCCCCCGACGATCAAGCTCGCCAATTTCGAAGGCGGGTTCAACAACAGCGTCCTGGTGACGGCCACAGTCACGCGTGAACTGCCATTCACCGGTATGCTGCTCGATCGACCCACGACGGTTGGGGCCCGCGCTCAGGCCATGTTCCGGGAAGGTTCGAAATACAACGCCTGCCTCATCACCCTGAAGGAGGATGGGACGACTTTCCAGATCGGCGGCAATGCCCATGTCATCGCCAACTGCGGTCTCGGTGCGCTTTCCTGCAGCGACGATGCTATCGTAATCGACGGAAGCGCGACGATAGAGACGACCTCTATCGCCACATGCGGTACGGTAAGTGCTCCCGACGAACTCGAATCTGTCGTGGCTGAAGAGGTCACAGGCCTGTCGGACGTCTATGGCGACATTCCGATCCCACAGCCCGAACCCAACACAGACAGGACGAAAGACAAATACTGCGAGGGCAACGGCAACAACGCAATCGCCAATCTCCAACCGGGCGTATACGTTGGCGGGTACACCGCCAAATGCGCCACGAACTTCGAAAGCGGCGTCTACTTCTTCGATGGCGGCACACTCGATCTGTCGACCAACGCTGCCGTGATCGGCAAAAACGTCCTCTTCGTCCTGCGCAATGGAGCCGAGATCAAGCTGGGCGGCCAGGGCGGGACCGGTTCGATCACGCTCACGCCAATGCAGGAGGGGGACTTTCAGGGCGGGCCTTACGCAGCTGACGCCGATCGCTTGGCGCAGATGCTCATCATCGAAGACAAGACCGGCGAAACCGAGCCCGCGGCGCACCAGATCAATGGCAACTCCAAGCTCAACATCGAAGGCGTGCTGTATCTGGCAAATGGCGATGTGCAGATCAACGGCGACTCGGGAACGACGAGCAAGCTTTGTTTCCAAATCTCGGCCTGGACGCTGGACATACGTGGCAGCGCCTATCTGAGGACGCTGTGCGACTACGACGACAGTTCCGAACTTGGAACGTCCACACCCGGCGTGAGGCTCGTGGTATGAAGCGCCGCGCTCTTCGCCATCTGCGACAGGACAGACATGGCACGATGGCCATCGAAACGGCTCTCGTCGCGCCCCTGCTCGCCTTGATGGCGCTCGGAACCTTTGAGGTCGGCATGCTGGTATCGCGACAGCAGGAATTGCAGAGTTCGGCCAGTGAAGCCGAGGGCATCGTCCTGGCCGCTGCCGGCGGCACCGGAACCCCCTCCGACAAGATCAAGCAAGTACTCCAGGATTCACTGGGACTCAGCGCCGAGCAAGTCACGCTGGAACAACGATTCCGCTGCAACGCCACCAGCACCCTGACAACCGACGCATCGACCTGCGATAGCGATCAGCCAATCTATCAGTATGTGCGGCTAACCGTGACCGACACCTACACACCGATCTGGACGGAATTCGGAGTAGGGTCGCCAATCACCTACAACGTCGAACGTACGATTCAGGTGCAATGATGCGCTTGCTACGCCAAAGCCGGCCCGCGACATTCATAGCCGACAAACGCGGTGGCGTGCTGGTGGAATTCGCCCTGCTTGCCCCGATCTTCATCACGCTGCTCGTCGGCGTCGTCCAGATCGGCCTGCACATCCAGAATTCGAACGCCGTTCGCAATCTGGCCTCCGATGGCGCGCGATTTGCCGTCATCGAGTACCAACGCGGCCAGCAAAGCCCGACCGAGATCATCGAAACCTGGATTCGCTCACGTGGGGTCGGTGGCAGGTACAATCTCAATACCGACCGGCTGGGTGTCACTGTCACGACGCAGACCAGCCGCATCCCCGATACGATCGAAATGAACATTCAGATCACTTACGATGCGCCGGATTTCCTCGCCTTCGTCGACGGGGATATCCTGCAGCTCAAGTATGAACGGCCCGTATTCCTGCTGAAACCTGCATAGCGGACGCCCGCGTTGCTGCGGGCGATCCTCTATGCAGCCATCTCAGCCCCGATAGCACACCTTTTTCACGGCCTCGACAATGCGCGCCGCGTCGATCAGCGACGCCTTCTCGAGGTTGGCGGCGTAAGGCAGCGGCACATCCTCGTTGCAGACGCGCACGACCGGGGCGTCGAGATTGTCGAAGCCCTCTTCCATGCAGATCGCGGAAATTTCCGAGGCAATCGAGCAGACCGGGAAGCCCTCCTCGGCGACGACGATACGGTTCGTCCTGGCCAGACTGTCGAGCACGGTCTGCTTGTCGAGCGGGCGTAGCGTGCGCAAGTCGATGACTTCGGCATCAATGCCCTCGCCCGCCAGGGTTTCCGCGGCTTCGAGTGCAAGACCGACACCGATCGAGTAGGACACGATGGTCACATCGCTGCCCTCGCGCACGATCCGCGCCTTGCCGATCGGCAGGACATGATCGTCAAGTTCGGGCAGTTCGAACGAACGGCCATAGACCAGCTCGTTCTCCAGGAACACCACAGGGTCCTCGCTGCGGATCGCGGCCTTGAGCAGGCCCTTCGCGTCCGACGCGTCGTAGGGCGCGATGACCACCAGCCCCGGCACGTTGGCGTACCACGGTCCGTAATTCTGCGAATGCTGCGCGCCCACGCGCGCGGCTGCGCCATTCGGTCCGCGAAACACGACCGGGCAGCGCATCTGGCCGCCGGACATATAATTGGTCTTCGCCGCCGAGTTGATGATGTGGTCGATCGCCTGCATGGCGAAGTTGAACGTCATGAACTCGATGATGGGCCTGAGACCGCCCATGGCGGCGCCGGTGCCGATGCCGGCAAAGCCATATTCGGTGATCGGCGTGTCGATGACGCGCTTCGGTCCGAACTCGTCGAGCAGGCCTTGCGTCACCTTGTAGGCACCCTGATACTCGGCGACTTCCTCGCCCATCACGAAAACGCGCTCGTCGCGGCGCATTTCCTCGGCCATGGCATCGCGCAGTGCCTCGCGCACGGTCGCCGTCTTCATGTTGGTGCCGGCGGGGATTACGGGGTCCTTGCGGGGCTGGACCTCACTCTCGAGCTGCGCGGAGCCGCCTTCTGATTTCGCGGCCTTGGCTTGCGAATCACCGGCTTCCTCAGCCTTCTCGGCCTTCTCGGCCTTCTCCGGTGCTTCGGTCTTCTCCGGTGCTTCGGTCTTCTTGGCGGGCGCCTCGACAGCCGACGCGTCTTCGTCCTCGCCGGCGATCAGCGCGATCACCGTCCCGACCTTCACGCCTTCGGTGCCTTCGGGCACAACGATCCTGCCGACCGTGCCTTCATCGACCGCTTCGAATTCCATCGTCGCCTTGTCGGTTTCGATCTCGGCAAGGATGTCGCCCGAGGAAACCTCGTCGCCTTCCTTGACCAGCCATTTGGAAAGTTTGCCCTCTTCCATGGTCGGCGAGAGCGCGGGCATCTTCAGTTCGATCGCCATCAGTAGCGCTCCACCAGAACGTCGGTATAGAGTTCGGACATGTCGGGCTCGGGCGAATTCTCGGCGAAGTCGGCCGCTTCGGACACCTTTGCGCGAACGCGCTTGTCGAGATTCTTGAGGGCGGCTTCATCGACGCCCAATTCCATGAGTTCGGCCTTGGCATGCTCGATCGGATCGCGCTTTTCGCGCACGCCCTGAACTTCCTCGCGGCTGCGGTACTTGGCCGGGTCCGACATCGAGTGGCCGCGATAGCGGTAGGTATTGAGCTCCATGAGGACCGGCCCGTTGCCGCCGCGCACATGCTCGAGCGCGATTTCCGCAGCCTTGCGGACCTCGAGCACGTCCATGCCGTCAACCTGCATACCGGGAATGCGGAAGGCCGTGCCACGGCGGTAGAAATGCGTCTCGGCGGACGAGCGGTTGACCGCCGTACCCATGGCGTACTGGTTGTTCTCGATCACGAAGATGATCGGCAACTTCCACAAGGAGGCCATGTTGAAGCTCTCGTAGACCTGCCCCTGGTTCGCCGCACCATCACCGAAGTAGGCCATGGCGACGCCGCCGTCCTCGCGATACTTGTGCGCGAAGGCAAGGCCCGCGCCGAGCGAAACCTGGGCGCCGACGATGCCGTGACCGCCGTAGAAGCGATGCTCCACGCTGAACATGTGCATCGAACCGCCCTTGCCCTTGGAGATCCCCGAATGGCGTCCGGTCAGTTCGGCCATGATGACCTTCGGGTCGATGCCGTAAGCCAGCATATGCCCGTGGTCGCGGTAGCCGGTAATGACCGAGTCCCGATTGCCGTCGAGCGCGGACTGCAACCCGACCGCGACGGCTTCCTGCCCGATGTAGAGGTGGCAAAAACCGCCAATCAGCCCGAGGCCGTAAAGCTGACCGGCCTTCTCCTCGAACCGCCGGATGAGCAACATCTGCTCGTACAGCTTGAGCAGTTCTTCCTTGCTCGCCTTGTAGCGGCGGTCCGCCGCGTGGGTCTGCTGGAGACTGTGGAGGACGAACTCGTCGTCTGCTGCGGGCGACCCGGCAGATTCTCCTCCGGGTCGGGCGTCAGTTTTTACCTTAGGCAATGAGGCTCCCCATCGTTCACGCGATCATCGCGGGGGGATATAGGCAGGTGCGACGGAAATCGGAAGCGCCGTTATCGTGAATTTGCGCTGGCGTGAACATAAATTGTCGCCTGCCGGGACGCAGCGGTCAGGGAACGAGCATCACCATCTCGTCCGGGCGGGCGACATTCAGGTTGCCGCGCAGCAGCTCGCCAGCCAGATCAGGATCGACATTCTGCGGATTGAGAAGGTCGACGCGGTTCCTGATCCGCTCCCTCTCCAGCCTGAGCTCCGCCAACTTCGCTTCGCGCTGTTCGAGCAGTCGCTGGTTCTCGCCCCAGGCGACAAGACCACTCGGCCCCGCGATGACCCAGGCGCCCATCAGCAAGAGCACGGCGAGCGCAAGGCCCTGCACGAACCGCTCTTTTGCTATGTTTGGCTCCGGCCGCATGGTCCTCATGGAATCGATAGAATCACAAGTGATTCCGCGTTGCAAGACTATTCGATAGACCCGGCCTGCGAGCAGGCACAGTATCCGGCTAATCGAGCCGGCGCGTCGTCGCGTCGATTGATGTTGATAACTCGCGCCTCGTGCCCTCTGCGGGCGTATTGCCGATCGCCTTGTTCACGGCAGCGTAGCTGGTGCGCAGGCGCCCTTCGTTCTGCGCCAGATCGCGCTCGGCCTGGAGTACGGTGCGCCGTGCATCGATCACCCCCAGATAGTTGATGGCACCGCCGCGATAACTCGCCTCGGCGAGACCGAAGGCCCGGCGCGTGGTTTCGATGCGGGCAAGCAGCCTGGCATGCTGTAGGTGTTCGGACGCGAAGCGATTGAGCGCGTCGTCGATCTCCTGCCACGAGCGCAGGACCGTGGCCTGAAATTCCACGGCCGCCTCGCGTTGTTCCAGCTTGCGCAGTTGCACCACGCTCCGCCTTCTCCCGCCGTCGAACAGCGGCAGATCAAGGCTCGGCCCGATCGACCAGGTCCGGCTTGCCCAGTCGAACAGGTTCTCACTGCGATAGGATTCAAGGGCGATGCCCCCGCCAAGACGAATGCTCGGGTAGAGATCGGCCACGGCCACGCCGATTCCCGCAGTGGCGGCATGAAGACGCGCCTCGGCGGCGCGCACGTCGGGCCGGCGCAAGGCCGCTTCTGAGGGAAGCCCCAACGACAGGTCCGGCGGAAGCGCGCCGCTACTGTCCGCGACCGGCTTCAGAGTCTCCCTCAGGCTCCCGGGCCGCTCCCCCAGCAGGAACGAAATGGCGTTTATCTGCTCGGCCTCGCGCGTGAGCAAGACGGGAAGCTGCGCCTCGACCGCATCCAGCGCGGCGCGTTCGCTCTCCAGTTCCCGGTGGTTTTCGATGCCGCCCTCGACCCGGGCGGCTACGAGCGAGACGCGCTCGCGCAGCAAGGCGCTCTCCTCCCGCATCAGCGCCGCTTGCCGCTGCGTGGCGCGCAGCTCGAAATAGGTCTGCGCCACTTCGCCGGCAACGCTGAGCCGCGCCAGGTCGAGCAAGGCCCCCTGCGCGGCAATGCCGGCGTCCGCGGCCTCCAGCGAGCGCCGGACCTTGCCCCACAGATCGAGTTCCCAAGAGGCGTCGAAACCGCCGCGATAGAGCGTGAACGGCTGCGACAGCAACCTGGCAAGCGCGTCCCGATCCCGCCCGATCGCCTCGAACAGCCGCGTACCGGCGCCATATTCGCTCTGCCGCTGGCGACTGACATCGGCATTGGCCGCGACGTGCGGAAGGCTCGCCGCGGCTTCGGCCGATCGCTGCACGCGAGCCCGCGCGAAATGGAGCGCGGCGGTCTCGATGTCGGGGCTTGCGGCAAGCGCCTTGCCGACCAGCCCGTCGAGGACGGGATCGTCGAAAACCTTCCACCAGTCGGCGGGGATCGATTCTTCCGATGCCCCATGCGCGACAAGGACGGGATCGCCACTGCGCCACGTCGTCCAGTCGTCCGGCGCGGCAGTGGCGGGGCGCACATAGTCGGGGCCCATCGTGCACCCGCCAAGCAGCAGCGATCCGATGGTCGCAAGGCCGGTGAAAATGCGCGGGTTCGGTGAACTTGATGGTCGCGTCATGTCGGGCATCCCGAGATCAGGCAAGACGGTGGCGAAACAGCCACGCGGCGAGCGGCAAGGTAACGCCTCCTACCACCAGCATGGGAATGAAATCCGGCGCGACATCCGCAAGCCCCGCGCCTTCGAGATAGACCCGGCGAACCAGGTCTATCGCGAAGCGAAGCGGGTTCAGGTACGTCACGAGCTGGAGAACCTCAGGCATGTTACGCACCGGCGTCAGCAGCCCCGAAAGCAGGGTGAGCGGCAGGATGATGAGGAACGAATAGAGCATCGCCTGTTGCATGTTGCGCGCCATGGCCGACAGCGACATGCCGATCCCCACGGCCGCGCCGGTAAAGCCGAGCAGGCCGAGGTAGAGCAGCCAGAGCGAACCGCTCATCGGCACCCCGAACCAGAAGCGCACGATCAGCAGCACGATCGTTGACTGCACCAGCCCCACGCCGATCGCAGGCAGCGCCTTGCCGACGAGTATCTGCATGGGCGGCGGCGTCACCAGAAGCTGGTCGAACGTCCCCTGCTCCCGCTCACGCGCGACGGAAAGGGCGGCCAGCAGCAGCGTCTGTATCATGCTCAGGGTCGCGATCATCGCCGGCATGATCTGCCAGCGCGATTCCAGATTCGGGTTGAACCATGCCCTTCGCACGACGGTGATCGGCGGCGCGCTGCCGACGGAACGGTTGTAACGCTCCGCGACGGCAGCGAGATAGCCCGCTGCAGATGCCGCAGTCGATGAATTGCGCCCGTCGAGAATGACCTGGATCTGCGCGTCAGCGCCGCGCGCAAGGCGCTCGTCGAAGTCGGCGGGGATAGTGATGGCGACCAGCACCTGGCGGGAATCGATGACGCGGGCGATCTGGTTCTCCGAGGTCAGCGTGGCTTCGCGTTCGAACACGCCCGTCCCGTCAAGCCTCGTCACGAACTCGCGCGCCGCCGCGCCGCGGCTCTGGTCGAGAAGAGCATACGGTACGTTTTGCAGGTCGAACGTGGCGGCATATCCGAACAGCATCGACTGGATGAGCGCCGGACCGAGCAGGATCAGCCGGTTCGCCGGATCCTTCAGCAGCGCGGAAATTTCCTTGCGGCAAAGGAAGGCGATCTGAACGAGATAGGCGATGGCCCGCTGCATCGGTTCAATCCAGCCGCTTGCGCAGCGTGCGACGCGTCGCGAACAGCAGGATCACGCCGTATGCCCCAAGGATGCCGCAGTTGCGCAGGACCATGATCCAGTCCGTGCCGGCAAGGAACAGCGACTTGATCATGCCCATGAAGTGCGTCGCCGGAAGCGCCTGTGCCACCACCCGTACAACCACCGGCACGTTACGAAGGTCGAAGACGAAGCCGGACAGCATCAGGGCGGGCATGAAGCTGAGCAGCAGCGCCAGCTGGCTGGCCGCGAACTGGTTTCGCGTGACACCCGAGATAAAGAGCCCCAGCAGAAGCGACACCGCGAGGTACAGCAGCGATGCGACGACGATCGCCAGCAGCGATCCACGGATCGGCACCTCGAACAGATAGCGCGCCGCCAGCAGGCACATCACGAGATCGATGATCCCCACGATCATGTAGGGCACGAGCTTGGCGAGTACGAGTTCGAGCGGCCTGACCGGTGTCACGAACAGCGCCTCCAGCGTCCCGCGCTCCCACTCGCGCGCGATCAGCAGCGAAGTGAGGAAGGCGCCTACCAGGGTCATGATCAGCGCGATCAGTCCCGGCACGAGGTACCATGTGCTGTACCCTGCCTCGTTGAACCACGTACGCTGCGACAGTTCGACCCTGCCGCCTCCCCGCATTTCCGGGCTGCGGTCCATGCGGCGCTGCATGGCGCTGGAGATGGCGCCGCCGACATAGCTTTCCATGGTCGTGGCGGTGGTCGAATCGAGGCCGTTGAGGATAAGCTGGACACGGGCGTCGCCGGCGGCCACGCGGCGGGTGAAATCGACCGGCACGCGGACGATCGCCTCGACCCTGCCGGCGCGCAGCATTTCCTCGGCCTCGATCATGGTGGCGGCGTGGACGGGCACGAGATACTCGGAGCCCCCGATCCCCGATACCGCCTCGCGCGCGATGGCGGAGTTGTCGTCCATCACCAGCGCGACCGGCGCATTCCTGACATCGAAGGAAAGACCATAACCGAACAGCAGGATCAGCGCGATCGGCAGCAGCAGCCCGACCATGAGGTTGCTGCGATCGCGCAGCATCTGACGCGTCTCCTTGCGCGTGAGCGCGGCGAGACGCGTATGGAACGGCGACCTGCTCACGCCGCCGCCCTGTCGTCGTTACCGTTTGCGCGGGCCTGCTCGACGATAGAGATGAAGGCGCGGTTCATGTCCGCCTCTTCCCCATCCCCCGCCCTTTCGCGAACCTCCCTCGGCGTGCCCAGCGCCAGCAGGCGGCCGGCGTCCTGGATGGCAATACGGTCGCAGTATTCGGCCTCTTCCATGAAGTGGGTGGTTACGACGACCGTCACCCCCGCCTGCGAAAGCGCGGTAATCGCCCGCCAGAAGGCGCGGCGTGCGAGCGGGTCGATGCCGCTGGTCGGCTCGTCCAGGAACAGGATGTCCGGCTCGTGGATCAGGCCCGCCGCCATGGCGAGGCGCTGCTTGTACCCCAGAGGCAGCAGGCCGCTGGTGGCCGAAGGATCGAGGCCGAAGCGCTCCAGCGTTTCCCCGACGCGCCGCTTCAGCGTCCTGCCGCGCAGGCCGTACGCGCCGGCGAAGAACTCGAGATTCTCCCGCACCGATAGGTTCGAATAGAGCGAGAATCTCTGCGCGACATAGCCGATCCTCGCGCGCGCGGCCGCGCGAGCCGTCCGCAAGTTCACGCCGGCAACGTCCAACTCTCCACTGGTCGCGGGAAGCAGGCCGCACAGCATGCGGAACGTGGTCGTCTTGCCCGCGCCGTTCGGGCCAAGCAGGCCGAAAATCTCTCCGCGCCTGACGTCGAACGAGGTATTGGCGACCGCGGTGAAGTCACCGAACTTGCGCACCAGTTCGCGCACGCGGATGACGGTATCTCCGCCATCCCGCGCGTGTCTCGGCAACGAACCGTCGTCCACGGCCAGCGCGGGTGAACCGGCATCGCTTCCGGCGCCGGCGACATGTTCGCGCAGCAGCAGCATGAACGCGTCTTCCAGCTCTGCCGGCTGTTCGCGCATGATCGCGTCGTGCAGCAGGTCGCCAAGATCCGCATCGCCGCTTTCGGGGCTGCGGATGAAGCGCACCGCACCGCCGCGCGGCACGGCATCGGCGATCCTCTCCCGCGCGTCGATCAGACGGGCCTGAAGCTCGCGGGCATGCATGCCCTCGCGCGGCTCGGCCACGTATGTCAGCCCCTCGGCCCGACCGCGAAGTTCGCGCGGCGTCCCTTGTGCCAGCAGCCTGCCCTGGTTCAGCACGAAGACCTGCTCGCACCGTTCGGCCTCGTCCATGTAGGCAGTGCTGACCACGACGCTGAGCCCCTCCTCTTCGATGAGCTGCGCAAGAATCCGCCACAGATCGCGCCGCGAGAGAGGGTCCACGCCGACGCTCGGCTCGTCGAGCAGGAGCAGGTCGGGAACCCGTACCAGCGTGCAGGCAAGGCCCAGCTTCTGTTTCATGCCGCCCGAAAGGTTGCCCGCCGGACGCCGCGTAAAACGCTCAAGGCCGGTCATCCGCAACAGCCGCGAAAACCGCCGCGCGCGGTCCTCGGGCGTGACGCCGTGCAGGTCGGCATAGAGATCGAGGTTCTCCTGAACGGAAAGATCCTCGTAGAGGCCGAAACGCTGCGGCATATAGCTGATGCGGCTCTGCACTTCCTGTGGATCGCGGCGCACGTCGACCCCCAGAACCCGCAGCGAGCCGACATCGGGGGTGAGCAGCCCTGCCATCATCCGCATCAATGTCGTCTTGCCCGCGCCGTCCGGGCCGACGAACGCCGTGAGCGTGCCCGGGGGGATCGAGAACGAAACATCGTCGATCGCATCTAGGGCCGAACCGTCGGCCGCCTCGAACGCCTTTCGCAATCCTTCGCTGACGATGGACGCGAAAGACCCGGTCACTTCGCCGGTTCCGTGTCGATCGTGACCGTAACCGGCTGGCCCAGCCTGAGGCGGCCCGCCTTGTCGTCGACGATAATGCGCACCTCATACACAAGGCTGGTGCGCAGCTGCTCGGACTCAACCGATTTCGGCGTGAACTCGGCGACCGACGAGATGTAGCCGACTTTGCCGGGAACCGGCTGGTCGGGGTGACTGTCGGTCGTCACCCTTGCGGCAAGCCCCGGCCGGACAAGGCCGAGATCGGCTTCGTCGACGTAGGCACGCACCCATTTGGGGCTGGTCAGCGCCAGCTCGTAGACGGGCTTCTGCGGAGACCCCATGTCTCCCGGTTCCAGAAGACGCGAGCGGACGACGGCGTCGGCGGGCGCGCGCAACTCTCCCTGCGACACCTGATGTTCGAACAGCGCAAGCCGGGCCTGCGACGCCTCGAGCTGGGCTGCGGCCGAGGCGATGTCCTCCGCGCGCGGGCCGCGCTCGGCCAAACGCAGCGCCTCGCGCTGTTCGCTCGCCCGCGCGGCGGCTACCCTGGCGGCGCTGGCTGCACGATCGAGTTCCTGCCGGCTGACGCCCTTGCCCTCGGTCTTGTCCGCAATGGCCCGCATCCGCGAGAGATCGGCGGCGGCGCGGGAAGCCTCCGACTGCGCCGCCTCCAGCCTGTCGCGCGCCTGGCGGATTTCCTCGTGCCGCGCACCGCGCCGCAGGCGCAGCAAGTGCTGCCGGTTTGCCGCGACCTCGGCCTTTGCCTGCTCCGCCTGGAGCGACAGGGCCGCCGTGTCGAGCTTGGCAAGAACCTCGCCCCGGCGGACGGCATCGCCTTCCTCCGCCGCCATTTCCACGACACGCCCGTTGCCGTCGAAGGCAAGCGCGACCTGGCGGATATCGACATTGCCGTGAAGGACGAGTTCGCCTTCCTCTTCGCCCGTCCTTCCCTGCCACAGCCAGATCGCGAACGCGGCGACCACGACGAGGCCGATGATGGCTGCGGCAATCTTTTTCATGCAGAGATCCGGTCAGGTACGATTCGGGACAATTGCGATCCCGCGAACATAGGGTAAATCCAACGCTAGCGTACTCGCAAGGATTCCAGCGGGATTTTCCCAACGTGATCCGTTACTTGTCTCCGACTTTTCCGCCCGGAAAGGCACGCAATGCGGCAACCTCGCAAGGCTCCACCCGGCAGAATATCGGACGAATATACCTCTAAAGCAGTACTTTCTTTTCGCGCGTTCTGTATCAGGCTGACACATCGAAGCATTAAGCCGGCCCGCAATATCCTGACAGTCGTTGACTTTTACAATGATAAGGTGTGATAGTTAACTTACCTTGAAACTTTAACCTATTGCTCCACAATCCAAACATTTGGCGGGGGCGGCGAATGTTTACTGCAATGTTCACTCATGGCTTGGCCGGCAGGTTAGTGAAGTGCTCCAGGGGCGCGGTGAGCCCCATGGTAGCCCTCATGCTCGTGCCGATTTTGGGTACCACTGCGCTCGCGGTGGACGCGGGCTATTGGTACTACGTCCAGCGCTCCATGCAGAACGCCGCCGACTCCGCAGCGATCGCCGCCGCCTCCACGGGCGACGACGACTATGTCCAGCTGGCGAAAGGCACGACCGCCAGCTACGGCTTCGTCGACGGTGAGAACAACATCACCGTGGGAGCCTCACGCGTAACCTGTCCTTCAGGCACGGGCACCTGCACGCAAGTCGCGATCAGCTACATTTCGCCGCTGTTCTTTTCGCCGATCGTCCAGTTCACCGGGGACTCGAATGGCGGGACCGGCCAAGGGGTGGCCGCGCTGGCCGTGGCGGGGGACTCGAATGGGGGAGCCTCGCACGAGTTCTGCATCGTAGCCTTGTCCAGCACACCCGGCGATGGAATCCTTGCCAACGGCGTCCCGCACGCGAACCTGAACGGCTGCGACATATTTTCCAACAGCGCCATTCAATGCACCGGGCACAATCTGAACGCTGGTTCCGCTATCGCGGTCGGAACCAGCGATGTTTGCGGAGTGGAACAGATAGAGGGTGCGGAGCCGCTGGAGGATCCCTACGAAGATCGCGGCGATAACATTCCGGCTGACCCGTGTGGCGGGACGCCCGCCAATTATCCGCAGGCGTTTGCATCGGGGAACACATCCGATACTCTCTCTCCAACCAACAAGATCGCAGGATCATACGGCTGGGCTGGCAACAAGATATTCTGCGGGGATGTCGTACTTACGGGCGATGTGAATATCAGCAATGTTACGCTCGTAATCATGAACGGTCGACTGATTACCAACAGCCACAAGCTCACGGCAAATAGCTCTACGCTCGTTTTCTCCGGAGACAACAATCCCCTTTATCATCATTATCCGACGGACCACGTCAACAGTAACAAGAACGTAGGCGGCAGCACCATCGAAGTTGCTGCGCCGACGTCAGGCGATTGGTCCGGAGTTGCGATCTATCAGGATCCGAGCTTGACCACCAATGTGGACGTCCAGGAGTCGGGAAACACGCCCGCCTACAACCTGTCGGGCCTGTTCTACGCCCCTAATGCTGATGTCGCATTCTGGGGTGTCGTTAACAAGGCGGGGACTGGCTACAATTGCTTTGTCCTCGTAGCCGGCACAGTGGACATCCGAGGCACGGGCCAGATTTACGCGAATGCCACTGATCAATGTGATGACGCTGGCCTTGACGTCCCGACCGACGGCACCGGAGCGGGAGGCCCGAAATGGCTCGTGAAGTGAGGGGCCGCAACGCCGGGATTTTCCGCTTGCTGCGCGACCGCAGCGGCGCCGTCGCGGCCGAGACCGCGCTTGTATCGGGGTTTCTCGCGCTGCTCATCGTGCAGGTGCTGGACTTCGGGTGGTTCGTCTATTGCTCGGTTCAGGTGAGGATGGCGGCGCAGGCGGCGGTCGCTCGCGCGGCCACCGCGTGCAGCGAAGACACCCTGCTACCCGCCACCGTCAATTGCGGCGCGGACCTCAAGGCCAAGATGGAAGCCGCGGCGAACGAAGTGTCGATCGGTGGCACGATCACGATCTCCGAGCCCGACGAGGGTTATTTCTGTCACGATCCGGGCGACAACAACGCGCTCGTAGAGGTGGGCGACCTGAGCACCAAGCCGGCGGATTGCACGCCCTACAGCGCGACGGCAATCCCGGCGGATTTCGTCTACGTGACGGCCACTTACACGTTCAATCCCATTTTTCCCGGCGTCTCGGCCATTTCCTACATGGGCGGCGCGATGACGGCGGACGGATGGATGAGAGTGGGATAGGCCAAGGGGGGCCAGGGGGATGAAGCGCATACGTCAATTCGCGGGGAACGAAGCAGGCAGTTCGGCCGCCGAGTTCGCCCTTGTCCTGCCGCTGGTCCTGATCCTTGTCTTCGGCGCGCTCGCTTCCGGCGTGATGATGTACACGGTGGTAAAGCTGCAGCATGCGACCGAAACCTCGGCAAGGTGCCTGTCGGCGCAGCGATCCGATTGCTCACTGGCGGACATCACGCCGTTTGCGACGGGTTACTACACCGGCCCCGCGCTCAACGGCCTCGCGTTTGCCGCAGCGCAGGACACGTGCGGATACAGGGTTACGGCGAGCGGCAACTTCGACTTCTTCATGGGTTCGGGAATGCTCTCGACGCCGGTGAACACCAGCGCATGCTATCCGGGCTTCTGACATGATCGGAGGCAGACCATGAGCCGGGATCCGTCAGCTCTCGTAAGGGGCGGCCTGACGGCGCTGGCAGCGAGCGCGGCATGCGTGCTCTGGGCAGGGTCCGCCCATGCCGGCGAGAATGCCGAGGGCAGGCTGGCCATCGCCAACATCCCGGCGGCGGCGGATTGCGCCCTTTCGCCAAGCGCAGATCGACAGGGCTGCGCCCAGCCTTCCGCCCTTTCTGAACCGGCGCCCGTTCCGCACGCCACCATCACCATCGGGCGCGCAGTCGATCTTTCGGGGCAGAAGCCGGTGCGATACCTGGCCTCCGCCTCGCTCGATGAAAGCCGGGCCTATATCATGTCCTCGACCGGCCGGCTGAGAGACACCGTGCGTCTGCTCTCGCCGCCGCCGAGCGTCGGCGCGGGCGATGCGCCCAAAGGCATGCCGCTGCGATCGAGCCGCCTGACGAGCCGGTTCGGAATGCGCCATCACCCGCTGCTCGGCGAGTACCGACTGCACGCCGGCATAGACCTGGGTGCCGCGATGGGCGAACCGGTCCACGCGACATCGGGGGGCACCGTCTCGGCAGCTGGCTGGCAGGGCGGATACGGCATTGCCGTCAGGATCGACCACGGCAAGGGGATCGAAACACGCTACGCCCACCTCTCGCGCCTGAACGTCCGGCCCGGCCAGGCCATAAAGCCCGGCGACGTGATCGGCTTTGTCGGGTCCACGGGCCGGTCCACCGGCCCTCACCTTCACTACGAGGTCAGGCGCAACGGCCAGCCCATCGATCCCTCAACCACGCTCGGAAAATGAGTCAGGCCAGGGCCACTATCACGGCGCCCGTTGCTATAGCGATGCCATAGGGGAGCTTGTCGAAGTTGTTTTCCGACTTCGCGCGGACCGGCTTGCGCATGATGCGCCGGATCGTGAACCATGCCACGAACAGCACAAGCCCCGAGATCGATACCGCGAGAAGCAGTCTCGGCGCGTCGGGCCAGGCGAACCAGGCAGCGCAGGCGGCGTAGAACTTGGCGTCCCCGCCCCCGACCATGCCGAACCGGAAGAGCACCATGCCGATCACCAGCGCGGCGGCCGAATGCAGCGCGTGACTGCCGAGTTCGGCAACGCCCCCCGTGACAACGGCAACGATCAGCCCGGCCGCAACTGTCAGGAGACAGAGCCAGTTGGAGATGCGGCGCTCGAACGCGTCCGACCACCCGGCATAGAGGCAGGCGGGCAGCAGCAGCGCCAGTTCCGTCCAGAAAACCGTCGTCATCGGCGGACTACTTCACTGCCGCCGGCCTGGCGGTCGGGAAATCGATCCGCACCAGCGGCTTGAACTCCTCGAGATCGGCGCTCGCCGTCTTGGCGGGAGCCTCTTCCTCAGGTTTCGTCGCCGCCGGAGCGTCCTTGCCCTTGGGCCGGTTCAGAAACTCGATCCGCACCGCTGGCTTGAAGTTGTCGATCTTGCTGCCGCGCGCGCCCACGACGGGCAAGGCTCCGCCGCGAACGTCACTGCCCGGCGCCGCCGACCGGATCATGACCTCGCCGCGCGATATGCGCGTGATCGAGCTTTGTGATCCGGACCGAGCGGCACTGCGGACATTCCTCGCGTCCAGTTGCTCCGCCGACGCCGGTTTCGCGGCAGCCTGAAGATCATGGGCATCGACCAGCGTGCGCGCCGCCACCTGCGCCGCAAAATCGGTCTCGTGGCGCTCCGCCAACAAGGCCGAGCGCATCAGCCGCGTCATGTTCCCCTGATACTTCGTGTTTTCGGGCTCCACCGCCATAGCCTGGGCGAAGAAGCGATGGGCCTGTTCGAACTGGCCAAGCCGCGCATAGGCCACGCCCATGCCGTTCGCGGCGGCGCCGATTTCCCCGCCGGCGGCAAGCGCCCGCTGGAACTCTTCGATTGCCTGCCCGGTCCTTCCGGCGGCAAGATGCGCGCGGCCTGCCGCAACGGCCCCCGCCGCATCCTGGACGTCCGCCGTCCTGACCTGCACGTCAGCGCCCGGTCCGTGCCGCAGTCCCAGCAATTCGAGCGCCCGACCGCAGCCGCCAAGCGACGTTGCCATGAGCACGATGCAAATCAGCCGTACACTTGTCTTGCCAACCATGTCAGCCCCCTGTCATCTGTGGAAGGAGAGTTCTCACCACGCGCACCGCCGCCGGAAGCACGAGCGTGCCGATCATCGCCGGCAGCATGCAGGCGACGAGCGGGATCGAAATCAGAACCGGAATGCGATGCGCCTTCTCCTCAGCACGCATCCTGCGCTTCTCGCGCATTTCCGACGCATAGACGCGCAAGGTCGTGCTGATGCTCGTCCCCAGCTTGTCGGACTGGATCAGCAGCGTGGCGAACGACGAGATCTCATCGATGCGCGCCATATGGGCCATGTTGCGCAGCGCCGCCTCGCGCGTGGAGCCAGCGCGCAGTTGCAGCGTGGTGGTAACGAGAAGGCGCGAGACCAGAGGATGCGAATTGACCATCTCGCGTCCGACCCGGTCGAAGGCCGCCTCCAGCCCCAGCCCGGCCTCGACGCACACCAGCATCAGATCGAGCGCGTCCGGAAAGCCGTTCAGCACTTCGCGCCTTCGTCCGGCCGCACGTGCGCGAACGTAGATGTTCGGCACGTAGAGCCCCAGCACCGCGCATACAGAGCCGATCAGGTAGAGCCTGATATAGCTGATGTCCTTGCCGGCGAGCAGCATGGTGCCGATCACCAGAAAGGGCAGCACGATGACCAGCGTGAGGCGAACCAGAGTGTAAACACGCGGTGCGGCCTGGGATTCGAAACCAGCCGAATGCATCAGCTCGCTGAGCGCGTCGGACTTGCTGTCGGTAAGACTGAGACCGGCCTTTTCGATGCGGGCAACCAGTCGGGACCAGGCATCATCGTTGGACCGGCGCAGCGACGAGGAGGACTGGGTTCCGGCCGCCTGATGGCTGATGACATCGAGCTTGCCGCGCACGCGGGCGCGCTTGGAGCTTGCCAGCATGACGGCAAGCGCCAGCCCCATGACCGCGGCGAAAATCAGCAGCATCAGCAGATTTCGCAGGACGGCATTGCTTGCAATGAGTTCGATCATGTCACACCTTGAGGTCCGTCAGGCGGCGAATGGCGTAGACGCCGATGCAGTAGAGCACGAAGAGGCTCGGGAAGCCGATCACGAAGATGGGGTCCTGCGCCACGTCCAGATAGAATGCGGGGTTCACGAGGAACATGCTGACCAGCGAGAAGATCGGCAGCACGGTCAGCATCCAGCCCGTCATCCGCCCTTCGGAACTGAGCGCGCGGACTTTCATGTAAAGCGAGGCGCGGTCGCGGATGACTCTTGAAAGGTTGTCCAGAATCTCGGCAAGATTTCCGCCCGTCTCACTCTGCACGGTTATGCAGACGACGAACATGCGGATGTCTTCCAGGTCCCAGCGCTGCGCCATGGACCCGAGCGCGTCGTTCAACTCGGCGCCATAGGCAACTTCATCCGAGACGAGGCCGAATTCCGTTCCCACCGGATCGGACATCTCCTCGGTGATGATGCCGATCGCCGACGCGACCGGATGGCCGGAGCGCAGCGAGCGGGAAAAGATGTCGAGAGCGACCGGGAACTGTTCCTCCATCCGCTTGCGGCGCTTCTCGGCCCTGCGGCTGATGAACAGGATGGGTAGCGCGATGGCCACCCCCACGCTCAGGGCGAGGAGCAACTGGATCACGCCAAATGTCACCGTGATCCTCAAGGCGAACAGCAACAGCAGCAGCAGGCTCATCACCACGACGAACGCCACGGCCATCCGCAGGATCACCTGCCTCGCTTCGGTCCTGATCGCGGCCATCATGACCATTCGCACGAAACCGACGTAGCGCCGTTCCACCCAGCTCGCGTTCGGCGAAAGGCTCGGCGGCGCGTTCTTGAGCAGCGTATAGGCTACCGCCTCGCGCGTGAATCCGGCGCGCAGCATCCGCAGGCGCTCGTTGATCCCGGCCTTTTCGGCGCGGCGGTCCCAGAACAGCCGCAGGAAGACCTGCGAAAGCACGAACACGGTCACGAAAGCCGCAACCAGAACGAACAGCCTGATCAGCAGCGCCGTCATCACACGTCAAACCGCGACGAGTGCCGGAACAGCTCCGGGTCGAGATGAACGCCGTGGGCCGAAAGTTCGGCGGCGAATTTGGGACGGATGCCGGTCGCCTCGAAATGCCCCAGGACATTTCCCTCCTCGTCGCGGCCGGTCTGCTTGAAGCGGAAGATCTCCTGCATGGTGATCGTCTCGCCTTCCATGCCGGTAAGCTCGCTCAGCGAGAGCAGCTTGCGCCGGCCGTCCGAAAGGCGGCCGATCTGCACGACCACATTGATGGCCGACCCGATCTGCGCCCGGGTCGAGCGGGGCGAGATGTCGATGCCGCTCATGCCGACCATCTGCTCGATGCGCGCCAATGCATCGCGCGGCGAGTTGGCGTGGATCGTCGTCATCGACCCGTCGTGACCGGTGTTCATCGCCTGGAGCATGTCGAACGCCTCGCCCGCGCGGCACTCGCCCAGGATGATGCGGTCGGGGCGCATGCGCAGCGCGTTCTTGACGAGATCGCGCTGTGTCACCTCGCCCTTGCCCTCGATGTTGGAGGGGCGGGTTTCAAGCCTCGCGACGTGCTCCTGCTGCAGTTGCAGCTCCGCCGAATCCTCGATCGTCACGATGCGCTCGCGTTCGTCGATGTAGGACGACATGGCGTTGAGCATCGTTGTCTTGCCCGATCCGGTACCGCCCGAGATGATGATGTTTCGCCGGGCGATGACGATCGCCCGCAGCACTTCCGCGATCGAAGGAACCATGCTCCCCAGCTCGATCATGCGTTCCATGCTGATCGGCTTCTTGGAGAACTTGCGGATGGACAGCAGAGCGCCGTCGATCGCCAGCGGCGGGACGATGGCGTTGACACGCGAACCATCGGCCAGGCGCGCATCGACGAAAGGCGAAGATTCGTCCACCCGCCGCCCGACCGCGCTGACGATCTTCTGGATGATCCGCAGCAGGTGCCGCCCGTCCTGGAAGCGCGTCGTCACTTTCTCCAGCACGCCGAAGCGTTCAACGAAGACCGAGTCCGGACCGTTCACGAGAATGTCGTTGACCGTCTCGTCCTGGAGCAGCGGCTCGAGCGGGCCGAGGCCCAGCAGCTCGTCGAGCACCTCGTCGCAGAGCGTCAGGCGCTCGGCGCGGTTGAGCATCTCGCTGCGGCTCTCGAGGATCTCGCCGACGATCGTCGAGACTTCCCTGGCGATTGCCTCGCGCGGCATCTTGTCGAGAACGGAAAGGTTGATCTGGTCGAGCAGCTGGCGATGGATCTCGATCTTGAGGTCGAGGTACTTCGACTGAACCCGCTGCTCCGGCTCAAACCGCGCCGGCCTGGCGCGCGTGCGCGGTCCCGGCGGTGGAGGAGCGTTCGGCTCGTCCTGGCTTTCAGGCGTTCGGCGCAGCTGCCACATGGTCAGTCCTTCCTTTTGAGGGCACCTTCCCTCAGGCTCTTGCTGATGGCGCGCACGTCGGCCATGAACTTGCTCTTGCGGTGTACCTGGCTGGCCAGCATCCCCTGGTCCTGCGACGTGCTGACGAGCGGCGCTTCCAGCGCGATCTTGCCCAGCACCGCATGATTGAGCGTGCGCGCCACGTCGTCGAGGTCGATCGTCTTGAACAGGCGGTTTTCCACCCGGTTGACCACGATCTCCACCGCCGAGCTTTCGATGCCGACTTCATGGAACAGTTCCAGCCGCCGCCGCGCCTGGCGCAGGCTGGCGATGGAAAGTTCGCAGACCAGCACGATCGCGTTCGCGGCCAGAGCCGCCGAGAGCGTCCAGTTGGTCCAGTTGGCCGGAAGGTCCAGCACGACATAGCCGAAGCGCTGCCGCAGCATCTGGATCACGCGCAGAAGCTGGTCGGTGTCGACCGATTCCAGCGGCAGGATCGCATCGGGCGCGGTAAGCACCGAAAGCCCGGCCCCGGCATCGCCCATCACCGATGAGATCAGGTCGTCATCCAGCCGGTTGCCGGCGTCCATCAGGTCGCCCATATTGCCGCGCGCGCTGGTGCCCAGATAGACGCCGACATTGCCGAACTGCAGGTCCAGATCGACGATGATCGCCCCCTTCCCGTTCGGCGCGTTCGCGGCGAGGTCGGCGGCGAGGTGCGTGGCGATCGAGGTTGCGCCGCATCCGCCGATCGAGCGCGCGACGGCCACCAGCGGCGCCAGCGCCTGCGCGGCCGGCGGTCGGGTATCGCGCCGGACCGAAGCCTCCAGCACGACCTGCATCAGCTCTTCGGGATCGAGCGGCAGCGAGACGACGTCGCTGACGCCCTGGCGCACCAGCGTGCGGACCAGCGAGATGCTGGCATCGCCGATCGCGGCGATCATCGGCACGTCGGGATGCACCTCGCGCAGCGCGGAAAGGCGGCGCATCGACTGCGGGTCGCGCGGGTCCACCTCGACGACGAGCTGGGTCGCGCCGGCCAGTACGTGATCGGGTATCGGCTCGGAAGGGGCTAGCGCCTCGGTGCGCACCCCTGCGGGGAACGCGCCGCCGACGGCGGCCGCGAAAGCATCGACCCAGGACCGTCCGGCGACGACGAGGATGTCCGTGTCGCTCTTCAAGGTGCCTTCCCGGATTGACTGGGCGAGTTGGTCATGAATTCCCATTGAAGCCACCTGATTGAAAACCGCTGCGCTTCCAGGCCATCGCGATCACTCTGATCCGCCGCCACCGCTGCCCGATGACGAAAGGGCGTTGGACGTCTTCACCCGCTCCGGCTTCTTGACCTTGTCGGTGCGATAGCGCTCCACCGCCTGCCCCGCGTGTTCGGCCGAGGTTTCGGGCACGGCGGTATCGTATTGCGGCGCCGGGTCTATCACCTGCGCCATCATCGTCTGGCGGTTGGCCTCGCCGAAGTTGTCGGGTCCGCCCATGTAGGGAGGCGTGTCCGGCGTGGCGCAGGCCGAGAGGGCCAGAGCCGCGGCAAGGACGAGCGCGGAGGTTTTCTCAATATTCATAACCGTCCCCCTGATTGGTCGCGCCCGGCGTGCCGGGCGTGGCCGGCTCGACCGGCTGCGGGCTGTAGGGCTGACCGAGGAGGAACGTGTTGGCCTCACTCGGATCGGCGACGCGGTCGGTCGGCAGGCGGACCTGATCCGGCCGGATCGGCGCCACCAGCCGGGGCGTCACGACGATCAGCAGCTCGGTCTCGCCCTTCTGGAACCCGCTGGAGCGGAACAGCGAACCGATGATCGGCAACGAGCCGAGGATCGGCACCTGGCTGACCGTGGTCTGAAAGTCCTTCTGCAGCAGGCCGGCGATGGCGAAGCTTTCGCCGTCGCGCAGTTCCAGCGTCGTGCTGGCGCGCCGGGTGCGAAGGCCCGGGATCGTGATGTTGCCGAGCGTGATCGAGGCTTGCGGATCGATCGCGCTCACTTCCGGCTCGACGATCATGCTGATCGTCTTGTCGCCCAGCACGGTCGGCGTGAAGCCCAGGCTGACGCCGAAGGGCTTGAATTCCACTGTGATCGCGGGACTGCCTGTGCCGCCGCCGGTGCCCTGCTGCGCGACCGGCACCGGGAACTCGCCGCCGGCCAGGAACGAGGCCCGCTCGCCCGAAAGCGCGATCAGCGTCGGCTGCGCCAGCGTCTTGGCAAGGCCCCGCGTTTCGAGCGCGTTGAGCGTCGCGTCGATGTCCAGCCCGGCAAGCGAGAAGGCCCGACTGAAAATGCCGAAGGTGTCGGTGATCGCGGAAAGCTGGAGCACGCCTTCGCTGATTGTCCGCGTCTCCTCGACGAAGCCTCCGCCCGGTAGCGGAACGGTCGTTGTCCGCTCCACGGGATTGGGGACGAGTTGCGCCCCCGCACCGATGACGGAGCGGAACTTGCCGCCGTTCGAATTGACGAAGGCGCTTACGCCGATGTCCTTGCCGACGTTACGGTTGACCTCGGCGAAGCGCACTTCGAGCATGACCTGCTGGCTGGAACCCATCGTGAGCAGGTTGATGACCTTGTCCCCGGCGAAGGCTCTGGCGAGCTGCCCCGCGCGGTCGGCCGCGCCGGCGCTGTTGACCATGCCGGTCAGCACGATTGAATCGTTGGTGATGCGCGCGTCGATCTTGTTGCCGGGCATCATCGCGTTGAGCTGGTCGGTCAGCGCGTCCACGTCCGGGCCGACGGCAATGTCCATGATGGAGATGACGCGGCCGCCGCTGTCGTAGAGTGTCAGGCTGGTCGTGCCCATTTCCTTGCCGAGCACGTAGATCGAACGATCGGTGACCGGAAGGATGTCGGCGATGTCGGCGCTTCCGACCATGGCCTTGGCAATGGGGCGGTCGGCGGAGACGACCTGGCTCTTGTTCTTGGGAACTTCCAGCGTTCCCGCGTGGAGCGCCCCGGCGCCGTAGACCTGGGCCTGCGCGATGCCGGTACTGCCGGCGGTTGCGGCAAGGGCCAGGGCCAGTGCCGCCATTCTTGTGCGATCAATAGCCACGTTGCACCTCATAATCACTGGATTCGCTGCCACGGAACACCGTCATCAGCGGGCCGGTCTTGCGCGGCGCGGCGGCCGGCAGGGACATGACCGAGCGGGCAAGCTGCGGCACCGAGGGCGCCGAAGAACCGCTCTTTTCCGCGATGCGGATGTTGCGGGCGGAAAGCTGGGTGGGAATGACCGTGGAGGCCGTGGTGACCGTCTGGTCGGCGGCATTGCGCAGCGCGAGGCTGAGAGCGCCGAGTTCGCGCGCCAGCGCCAGCTTCTGCGCGCCGAGCGTATCGACCTGCAAGGTCGCGGTCTTGCTGTCTGCCTTGGGCTCCGTGCTCTTGTCGCTGGCGTCGACGTCGATGGCGAGCACCGGCACCGAGGAGAGGACCACGTCGGTCATCTTGTCGTTGCCGTTCGCCCCGTCGCCGGGGATCTGCCGCGTCAGCAGCACGTCGACCAGGTCTCCGGGGCGCACGAAACCGCCCACGGCGGCGACGGCACTGATCGGAATGGCGACGGCATACTGGCCGGCGGGCAGATTGGCGGAGAGCGTCGGCCGGTTGGAGAGCTTCGATGCCAGGATCGGTTCCCCGGCGACAATCGGCCTCAGTACCGCGTTACCGCCACGGGCGGCATCGGCGATCGAAGTGAAGGCACCCGCCGGAACCGATTTGGCCGGCCAGGTTGCAAGCATGATGTTCTGGTCGTTGAGGACAGTGCCGAAGGGCAGTTCCTTCGCGGCCACGACAATCCGGGTGAGTTCCTGCTCACGCGCGATCCGTTCCTGCCGCTGCTCAACGCCAGAAAAGTAGGAGTTAGCGAGGATCACGGCGACAAGGCCGAGCACCACGGCGATCCCGATGAGTATGATATTGCGCCCCTGCATTTTGCAGCGCCCCCCCAAATAGAGCCTCGGAACAAATATCGAAATCTCCCGCCGCCGAAGCGGCGGGAGAAAGATCATGGCTTAAGTATTGGTCGCATTGATATCATCCGTAGCCCGATCCATGGCATCCGCAACTGCATCGCCCAGCAAAATCGCAGACGCTGCAATCGCACTGCCAACAATGGCGAGGATCAGAGCGTATTCGGCCGCCGAAGCGCCGGATTCATCCTTAACGAAATCACGAAAGAACTTGGTCATGGTGCTCTCCTGGTCAACATCTTGCGGCCCCAGGCCTGACGGCCGCCCCGCGCGATGAATGTAAACGGGGCTCCGGCATTTCTTTCCGGTTTGCCCACTCTGTAAGGAGAGTACGTTTGGAACCCGACGCGACCATTATTCTTACAGAACCGTGACTTGCATCGGTTCCCTGGCGTTGGTTCCCCCCACAGGGCATCATTAGGAATGACCCCCTGAGTTAATTGCGTCAATTGAAATAATGGGTGATATTTTTATGGCGATTTAACAATGTCTTAAAAACATGGATCGTTGAAAAATATGGTTAATTTCGGGACAGCCCACACCTTTTCCGCCACATTCCGCCGCGAGTCAGACACGACTCGACAGTCTACAACTTTCGGAGTATTTACATTTAATTAACTAAGGCAAGTCATGTTCACACCTCCCTATGGAGGCTTCGACAATGCGGCAGGTTGACCTGATGATTGAACGGAACCTTCGTCTGATACGCGATGCCATGGGTACTTGGCTCGACAGACGCAGTATTGCCGCCGTCAACTTCTTCGACTTCGGAATGGAAAGAGTGATTGCGTGCTGGCTGACCGGCATGGTCCTGCTCGCCATCGCCAAGGTCACCGTCGCGCCCACCGCCGCCGGGGGCCTTGCCGGCCTGTCCGCGATGATCCTGCCGTTTCTCGCCGTCACACTGGCGCCCGTCCTCGGATACCGCATCGCCCACGCCTGCTTCCCGCGCGATTTGCTGCCGGCGCAGCCTTCCATCCGCCTGTGCCGCTATGGCAGTTGGCGCCCGCTCGATCACCTCGAAGCCCGCCGCAGCCGCGCCTACGGCCCCACCGGCTTCATGGCCTCGCTGCTGGCGGGCATGATGCTCAACGTGCCGTTCCGCACCGCCGAATTCATGCTCTCCATGCCCGCGATACCCGTCAACGCCCCTCTCTGGGCCTCGACCATGATGACGGTGATGACGCTCGATGTCGTCGTGCTCAATTTCTTCTACATGGTCTGCTTCGTCATGGCCCTGCGCGCCGCGCCGCTCTTTCCCCGGATGCTGATCTTCACCTGGGTTCTCGACCTTGTCATGCAGCTTCTCATCGCTGGGCAGGTCAGCCAGGTTGCGGGCCTGCCGCCCCAGGTGGCCGGCGCGCTGCAATCGCTGCTCTCGGGCAATATCGACAAGGTGCTGATCAGCGCCGCGCTCTGGCTGCCCTACCTGATCCTGTCGGAACGCGTGAACGTGACCTTCCGCCACCGCGTACGCAGCGCTTAACCCCCCGTCATCCCGGGCTCGCCCCGGGACCGCTGGCGGTGTTTACGCGCGGGCTCACCGCTTCGGCGCGGGGCTCACCGACGCATACCCGAGAGGCCGCGCGCATGCGCGAGAGGGCGCGCGTAAACACCGCCAGCGGTCCCGGCGTTCGCCGGGATGACGGGGGTGGCCTTTTCCGCCGCCCCCAACGGTTAAATCCCGCTAACCATCACCGTATACCTCGCCTTGACCGCTGAGCGGCAAAATCTGCCGCATGAAGTGGTCCCATCCGCTTGCCGTATGCACCCCGGTTCTCGCCCTACAGTTCGCGAGCGCGCCGGCGCATGCATCGGCGGCGATGATGCTGTCCTTGCCGCTGGCCTCCGTCTCCGGGCTGGCGGCGCCGGCCGCCCCATGCGCAAACGATGCCCCCGTCACTTTCGCCGCGTCGAAGTCATCCGCCCTGCTCGGCGGCGCTCCCAGCCGGCTGGAGCTGATCGCCATGCGGCAGACCGGGGGAGCGACGATCGGCAAGAAAATGGAACCGGCGGCCGGCGGCGTGCGCTGCGACCGGTTCGCTCCCCGGCTGGCTGCGCGTCCCTCCCGGCCCGGCGAGTTTCTGGCAAGCGCCCGCCTGCCGCTCGGCAGGACCAGCTTCGACGCGCAGTGGAACAAGGTAAGCCGCTCTACCCTGCCCGCGCGCGCGCTCTCCTCGCTGACGAGCCGCGCGCCGGGCATGGCGATGCTCTCGTCCGTCAACGCCTGGGCCAACGCGCGCATCCGCTACCGCGAAGACCGCGACCTTTACGGCAAGGCGGATCACTGGGCGACGGCCAGCGCCACGCTGCGCCGGGGCGCGGGTGACTGCGAGGACATCGCCGTCTTCAAGATGCAGGCCCTCGCCGCGCTGGGCGTGCCGCGAACGGACATGTACCTCACCATCGCGCGCGATCTGGTGCGCAACGCCGATCACGCGGTGCTGGTGGTGAAGGTGGATGACCGCTACTGGCTGCTCGACAACACCACCGATGCGCCGCTCGATGCGTCCACGAGCCACGACTACCGGCCGATCATGTCGTTCAGCGCGTCGGGCAAGTGGCTGCACGGCTATGCGCGCGATGAAGGCACACCCCGGCTGATCGCCGCGCGGTGAAAGCAATCGTCATCCCGGACTTGCTCCGGGACCGGTGGCGGTACTTCGGCGCGGGCTCACCGCTTCGGCTCGACTTCACCGGCGCATACGTGAGAGGCCGCGCGCAGACACCGCCAGCGGTCCCGGCGTTCGCCGGGATGACGGCCGCCTCCTAGCGCTCCGTCAGCGCCTCGTCGAAGGCGCGCAGGACCGGCTTGAGCAGGTAGGTCAGAATGCTCTTGCGGCCGGTGACAATCTCGACGTCGCAGATCATGCCCGGCATGATCGGCAGCACCGCGCCGTTCTTCTCGATGAAGGCCCGGTCGGTCTCCACCATGACGCTGTAATAGGCCTTACGCTCCACTTCGTCGTAGATGCTGTCCGCGCTGATATTGCGCACGCGGCCCGTAAGCCCGCCGTAGATCGAGAAGTCGTAGGCAGTGACTTTCACATTGGCCGGATCGCCCACCTTGATGAAGGCGATGTCCCTGGGATCGACCCGCGCCTCGACCAGCAGCTTGTCGCCCACGGGAACGATCTGCATCAGCGTCTCGCCCGCGTTGAAGAAGCCGCCGACCGTGGTGACCTGCACGTCATTGACATAGCCCGTCGCGGGCGCGCGCAGTTCGTTGCGCTGCAGGCGGGCCTCGGCGCCCTTGATGGTCTCCGCGTTGACCGCGATCTTGGTGGCGATCTCGCTGCGCTGGCTCAGCGCGTCCTGCCGGAAATCCAGCCGGGCCTGGCTGAGCTGCGCCTCGGCCTCGCGGATCGCCGCCTGCGCCCTGCCCACACCCTGCCGCGCCGCCGAGAGCCGGCCCTGGGTATCGACGAGGTCGCGCTGGGCGGTAAGAAGTTCGGTCTTCGGCACGATGCCCTTCTGGGCAAGCGGGGCCAGCATGTTCACCTGATCCTGCGCCAGACGAGCGCTGCTCTCCAGCGAGTCGACGGTGGCCTGCCCCTCGCGCAGATCGCGCCGCCGCTGCTCGACTTGCGCGGTAAGCGCGTTCTGCTGGCTCTGCGCCGCCGCCCGGCGAACATGCGAGAGCCGCGCCTCCTCGGCACAGATCGTGCCATCGCCGCAGCTGGTGTCCGTCCCGGTGCCCTCTCCTTCGAGCCGCCCCGCGCGGGCCGCAAGGCGTTCGTTCTCAGCCTGAAGCTGGCCAAGCGCGGAGGAGGACTGGGAATCGTCGAGACTGACGAGAAGCTGCCCCTTCTTCACCATCTGCCCCGGACGGACGAGGATCGAGGTCACCGTCGCCGGGCTGGCCGCCTGTACGAGCTGCGCCTTGCTGGAAGGAACCACCTTGCCCATGCCGCGCGTCACTTCATCGACGCGGGCAATGCCGGCCCAGAAGATAAGCACCGCCATGGCAAGGGCGCAGAGGACGATCAGGCGGCGGTTGACGTCCCAACCGTCGTACCCGACCCTGGTTCTGAGAGAGGATATCCAGCCCTTCATCGCGCCAGCGCCGTTCTTGGAGGGGCCGAGGCCTGCTCCGCTTCGGGGGCGGGCGGCGTATCGCCGGCGATCGCGGCCTTGTACTTCGAGCTGGCCGAAACCGGGTCGGGAATGGAAAGGCGCCATTCCCTGGTCACGTCGAGGCGGCCGCCGACGTCATTCGCGGCATGGCGGTCGGTCACTGCCGGCGGGACGGTCAGCCCCGGCAGCGGCGCCGGATCATCTGCTCTCTGCCCGGATGCCAGCATCCGCGCGCGCAGCGTGTCGCGGTCGAGGGCCGGAATGCGTTCCACGCCATTGTAAGCGCCGGTGAACGCCGCCCGCTGCCCCCACTTGCCGTGAAGCCGGTAGAAGATGTGCCGGCCGATCTTGTCGATCTTGGCAAGGCGAAACGCCCACTTCGGCAGGACATAATCGGCGTGGTAATTGGTAGCCGTGCCGACGCTCGCCTGCACATGACCCGCGAGCGCCTGCCGCGCGATATCCTGCGCCTCGCGCCAGGGCCCCTGCGTCGGTGCGCGCAGCAGCGAGCCATCGCAGGTGAAGCTGAACTGGCAACCCGTCGTGCGGTGCGATCCTTCATAGACGACGCCGCAGACGCTGGCCGGATAGAGCGGGCTGCGCACGCGATTGAGCACGACTTGCGCAACGGCCCGCCTGCCATCCACCGGTTCGAGCGCCGCCTCGTAATAGACCGCCTGGGCCAGGCATTTGAGCGCGGTCGCGTATGTGTTGCCGCTGTCTCCGGCGAGGACAAAGCCGGATGCGCGCTCCACCGGCAGGCCGGAAACGGCGATGGCCGCGTTGCGCTCCTCAGCTTCAAGACCCTCGACGATGATCTGCGATTTGTCGTCGACGGTCATGGCCTCGACCTCGCGGATCTCCTCGGGCGCAGCGGCGGACGCGGCTGCCGATCCGCCTGTGCCCAATCCCAGCACATCGCGAACGACGGGCACTTGCGTACCGGCGCCGATGCCCAGCAGCACTGCGACGGAAATCGAAGCAACGATGGCTGGCCGGCGGCGCGAAGGGCGCCTCGCCGTTGCCACAAGTCCGGGAACACTCACCGCGCTCACGATCCTGCCCCCTTGCCCGCCGATGCGATAATCTCGTCACGCGGACCGTCCGCGACGATGCGGCCCTTATCGAGCACGATCAGGCGGTTGCAGATGGAGAAAAGCGCCGGTCTGTGCGTGGCGACAATCAGTGTTTGCCACGGCGAAAGGGATTGCGACAGGCGATCGACGAAGAGTTGCTCGGTCTGGCTGTCCATCGCGCCGGTGGGCTCGTCCAGGAACAGCAGGCGCGAGGGCTTCACCATTGCCCGCGCCAGCGCCAGGAACGAGCGCTGTCCGCCCGAAAGTTGCCCGCCCGCCTCCCCGACGGCGCGGTCGAAGCCGCTTTCGTCGCGCGAGAGGAACTCATCCGCACCCACCTGGCGCAGCGCTTTCAACAGCTCCTCGTCGCGCACGATGCCGGCGCCGATCGTGAGGTTGTCCTTGATCGATCCGCTGAACAGCGCGGCATCCTGCCCGACGAAGCGGAACGCGGAGCGCAAGTCCTGCGGCCGATACTGGCGGCTGTCGATGCCGTCGATCAACATCGAGCCGCCCGTAGGCTGATAGAGACCGCACAGAACCCGCCCCAAGGTGGACTTACCGGAAGCGACCTTGCCGATGATCGCGATCCGGTCGCCGACATTCACCTGAAGGTCGATGCCGCTGAGCGATGGCACGGATGACTGCGGATATGTGAATTCCAGCGCCTCGGTGCGGATGTTGGCGCTGCGCACCTCGGGGGTGAGCGAGGAACTGCCCATCGTGCGCTCGTCATCTCCGGTCCAGACCTGCTGGAGCGAGTCCAGCACCTTGCGCGCCTGCTGGCTGCGCGTCAGCAGGAAGGCCAGTTGCGACGCCGGCGAAAGCGAACGGGTCGCCAGCATGACGATGGCGATGATCGAGCCCATGGTGATCTTGCCGGCATCGAACAGATAGTACCCGCCGACCACCAACGCGATGCTCGTCACCTGCTGGAAGGTGGAGGCCATGGCGATGGCGGCCGAGCTGATGTCGCGCAGGCGCCGCTGCGAATGCGCGCCGGCCTCCGAAAGCTGACGCCAGCGGCCGAGCATGACGCCCTCGCCCGACAGACTCTTGAGCGTCTCGATCCCTGCAATGGATTCGACAAGAAGCGTCTGCTGCAGGCCGCTGTCTACCTGTGCGTCGAGCGCCGCCCGGCTGACCTTGCGTTGCAGCCTGAGGCCCAGCACGCCCATGCAGGCCGCGCCGATCAGCGGTACCAGCGCCAGCCAGCCGGCGATATGGGCGATGACCGCGACGAACAGCACGAGAAATGCCATGTCGACGATCAGCACGATCGTGGTCGAGGCGTAGAAGTCCCGAACGATCGCGAACTCCGAGACACGCGCGACCATGTTGCCTGTGTGCCCCTTGCGCCCGGCCAGCGGCGAGGCGAGCACTTTCGAATAGATCTTCTGCGACAGCTTGAGGTCCAGATCGCGGCCGAGCTGGTCGAGTACGCGGGTCCGCGCCCGGCGGATCGCGAAATCCATGACGAACGCAATCAGCACCCCGCTCGCGAGCACCCAGAGCGTCGCCTGGGCCCGGTTGGGGATCACTCGGTCATAGACGTTCATCGAGAACAACGGGTAGGCCAGCGCCACCACATTGACGATGACCGAGGCGAGCATCACCGGCCAGAACTGACCGCGTAGCTTGTAGAGTTCGCTCCAGAACCAGTGGTTCTTCGCCCGCACCTGCCACGGCGCTCCGGCATCGCGCAGGGTCGAGGATTCACCGAAGACGCTCGCCATCCAGCCATTGTGAAGATCGGCGATGCCGGCAAGCGGCTCCCACGTCGCCACACTGGTCTGGGGCCTCCAGACGAGCGCGTCCCCATCCTTCACCTCCTGGACGACGACGAGCCGGTCTCCCGCCAGCGAGACGATGGCCGGATAGCGCTCGACCTTGACCGGCAGCTTGCGCCCGCGCGAAACATCACAATTGAGGCCGAGCAGCTCCAGCGCCGCCTCGGCCTGGTGAAGCGGCAGGTATCCTTCGGCATCGCGTGCCAGCGACGAGAACATGACCGGCACGCAGGCCACCCCTGCCCGCTCCGCCAGGTGCATGATGCAGGCGACAAGCTCGTCCTCCCCGCCGCCCTGCAATTCTGATTGTTCAGCCATCATGTTCATCCGGGAGGCAGGACTTGCCTCCAAAGTCGCGTCGTGCCCCGTTTCACGGATACGTGCGGTACTGCGTTTCCGCGGGAGGCGGCGGCCCGTAGTTGAAGCGCTCGCGCTCGTTCATCCCAGCACCCGCGCCCGGCGCGACATTGAGCGCCGTGAGGAAGCGATGGGTCGCCGCCAGCACCTGATAGCGGGCAAACATCTCGGAAAACCGCGCCGTTTCGAGGCGCACCTGCACGTTGTAGCGCGTGTTCTGCGCGTCCAGCACATCGAGCAGCGATCGGCGGCCGACATTGAACTGGCTGCGATAGGACAGCAGCAGATCGTCGGACACCGTGCTCTGCCTGGTGAGCTGTTCGTTGATCCGGCCCTGCGTCCGCAGGGTAGACCACGCGGTCTGCACGTCTTCCTCCGCCTCTCGCGTCACCTGAAAGAGACGATAGCGGGCCTCGCTCGCGCGGCGCACCATTTCCTGATAGTTCGCGCGGTTGATGCCGCCGTCGAACACGTTCCAGCGCAGGAACACCCGCGCCTGCACGTCGTTGGTAGTGCCCCGGAAGCCATCGATGTCGTCGCCGGTGCGGCCGCTCAGGTCGAGGCCGACTTTCGGGAAGCCTTCGCCGCGCACGCTGGCCGCATAGGCGTTCGCGGCATCGACGTCGGCGCCGGCCTCACGGACGAGCGGGTTCTGCGTCCGGGCAAGGCCCACCGCCTCGCTGAGAGACGCCGGCATGCCCTCGGCAAGCTCCGGCGGCATGACGACATTGTCGATGTCCAGCCCGGTGAGGCGGCGCAGCGTGATCCTGGCTTCGGTCAGGTCCTGTTCTGCTTCCGCCTGACGCACGAGGGCGGCCTGCAGCCGTTCCTCGGCCTGCTGCTGGTCGGCGATCGAGATCGACCCCTGCTCCACGCCCGTCGACAGGTCGCCCACCAGCGCCTGGTGAAAAGCCACGTTGTCCTCGCTCGCCGCGACGACCCGCTGTTGCAGCATGATGTCGAGATATTGGCGCGCCACCTGGAGAGCGATGAACTCCGAACGCTCGACCACGCGCAGCGAGGCCCCATCGACACGGGCCGACTGGCGCAGCAATTCGCCGCGCCGCCGGCCGAAGTCCAGCGCGATCCATTCGGCACGCACTTCGGCACTGAGCGGGTAGAGTTCCTGGTCGGTGATCCCCAGCGCGCGGCGCGTCGGGTTCTCCAGATGCCGCCAACCGGCCGATGCCTCGATGTCGACACGGGGAGCATAGAGCCCCTGCGCCTGCTTACGCTCGAACTGGATCGCCTCGGTATTGAACTGGGCCTGCGCGACCTCGGGGCTGGAATTCACCGCCACCTTGATGGCTTCCTGCATGGTCATAGGCGTTTCCGACTGCGCGAGCGCCGCCGGAGCCGTGCCTGACAGGAGGAGCGCGATACTAGCCCCGATAATCTTGTTGAACGACATGCTCATATCCCTCCCGGTCACTCGACCGTAATCTCGACGCGGCGGTTCTGAATCTCGCGCACCCCGTCAGCTGTCGGAACGCGCGGATTGCCCTCGCCGAAAGCCTGCGTCGTCAGCTGCGCTGTGGCGCCGTTGCCGGCCAGGTAACCACGCACGACCTCGGCGCGACGCGTGGACAATCCCATGTTGTACTGCTCGCTTCCCGAACGATCGGTGTAGCCGGCGATACGGATGGTCGCCGATCCGCAACCCACGGTCGACGCCGCGGCGGAATCGAGGACCGTCACCGCGTCAGGCGAAATCCGGCTGCTGTCCCAATCGAAGAAGACGATGTACGGACCGGCCAGACATGGCCCGGCGGCCGGCGGAGCAAGCGGAGCGCCGGGTGCTTCCGAAACCATCTGCGGCGCCATCATCCGCCGGTAGGCTTCGTCGCACTTGCCGAGGCTCACCGGGTCCTTCGTGCCGCTCTTCAGGAACCCGCGCGCGATGCCGCACTGCACCTTGGCCTGCGAGGCCCACATGAAGGCCGGGCTATCGGCGGACACAACGCTTGCCGTCTCGGTCTGCGCGAGCGCTGCATCGAAGCGCGACTGGACCTCGACCTTCAGCGATTTCCTGTCCAGCGACATGAGATCACTCCCGGCATCCTGCGCGAGCGTCACGCCCGGCGCCAGCAAGCATCCCAGCGCCAAGGCCGACGCGGGCCATTTCCGATAATTCAGCATTTTCACCCCCACAAAAATTCCATGTCCGTCTCAGGCGTGCACCGAATGCGCTTCGATCGTGGCAGCCAGGGCCGCCATGTCGAAACCGTCGGCCGCGCCCGCTGCGTAAAACCCTTCCATGCCCGCGCCGGCCAGCATCGCGTCGAGCGCGTGTTCCGACGCTTGCGGCGCGCTGGTCGCATCCTGCGCACCATCCTGCCCGGCGAAGTGTTCGATCAGCGCATCGACGGCGCTTTGGTCGCCGCCTTGCGCCAGCGCTTCCTGCACCGCCGGGAAATCAACCGACTGCTGTTCCGCGTTGCCGGCCTGCTTCACCTGCACCGCCAGCAGCAACGCCTGCATCAGACCTCCCTCGACCCCGCCAAACGAGATCGCGGTCGTGCCGAACAGGGCGTGGCCCTCGTCCGCATCCGCAAGCGGCTGCAGAGCGAAGTCCTGAGGCTGCACCACTTCGCTGAGCCCGTGCTGTGCGCTCTCGCCCCCGGCATCCACCGCGTGATGACTGGACGTTTCGGCCTGCTGATCTTGCGGCGCATGGTCCTCGATCAGGGAGACCGGCGGCGTGCCATCGGCCGGGTCCGGCAGCGCCACGCGCAGCTCCGGCGTATCCATCTGGAAGGTCTGCAGCACCCCGGCGACAGCTTCGGCCGCGATCGGGAGCAGCGGTTCGGCATGCACCCCCTGCGTGGCCATGAAACCGGCGGCGGCGAGGCTGACGGCCGCGATCTCGGCGGTGCGCGCCTCGACGCGTTCGCCCACCTTGAGCGAGACGTCCGCAAGCGCGAAAGTCGTGCCCTTCATCGAGTACTGACCAGTGCCATGAACGGTGACGTCACCGCCAGCCTCGCTCGATGCCACCCCGTCCGAAATCAGGTCGATGGAGGTGATGCCCATCTTCAACAGCGACTGATACTCGCCCTCGTCGACGAGGGCGTTGCTGTTGGCGTCCTGCCAGACGCCGAAGTCGCGGAACGCCCCGTCGGCAGCGGTGAACTGGCCGTCGCCGTTGCTGTCATAAGCAAGGCGCAGGCCCTCAAGGTCCGTCTTGGCACCCGGAGCGTCGTCGGTAAAGACGATGTCGAGGCCGCTACCGGTATCGCGCGCAAGCAAGCCATCGTCGCCCGCCACCCATGCGGTCTGGACCAGGCCGCTGCCGTAGTCGTAGGCGACACCGGCGTTCAGGCCGAGGAATTCGACGCCGTCGCCGTCGAGGTCGAGGGCGATTGGTGGGGCCACCGGATCGAGCGTGATGTTCAGGCTACCCGACGAAACAGTGTCGCCGTCACCGTCCTGGATCGACACCGGAACGGTGAAGTCGACCGACTCGTTGGTTACTGTCGTCGCACCGAAATCGCCGATCTTGAATGTGTCTCCACCGTCGTGCTTCCACTGAATGCTGTTGTAGCCGTCCGCAGTGAGCGCCGAGATGCGAGTGTCTTCAACAATGCCCGAAACATTCACCGAACCGGTAGCGTTGAACGTCACGCCGAAACTATGACCGCCTACCGAATATGATCCGTTGGTCGTTACAAGCAGCTCGGAACCGTTGTATGCGATCACCACGCCAGTAATCGTATCCTGAACGCCGTCACCGACGTTCTTGATCGTTCCGCTGTCGGCATCGTCGTATGCCGAGATATTCACTGTCGATGAATTGTTGATGTTCGTGAAGAATGCCGAACTGCCGTTGGCGACATAGTGACCATCGAAATTCTGCGTCTGACCGGAGGGCTGTTGGAAATTACCGCCGTTGACGGGCGTACCCGTCAGATCGATCACGAAGTCCACTCTCAATGCTTCGCCCGATCCAATCGACTGACCGCCGGCCACGCCGAAAGCGTTGGCGCTGGTATTTACCGTGCCGCCACCGACCGGGGTCAGCAGGAGATCCTGGCTGTTGTTGTCGCCCGGCTGGACGAAACCAAACCAGGACGCATTTCCGCCGACCGGGCTATAGCCGCCGCCATCGAAATCGATGGTGGAAGTCGCATCGACCTTCTGCGCCATGGTCACGACATACTGGTCCGCCGAGCCACCGGGCTGCAGTTCGATCGTGAAGACCAACGAACTGTCGCTCGACTTGGACGCCGTCAAAACGGTTCCGTCCGCCGAGATCGCGTATTCAAGCGACACGAGGCCGGAAGTCAGGCTCTGACTTTCCAGGCTGGCAATGCTGGCCGTGGTGAAGATCACCGCCCCCGCGCCGTCAGCCCCATAGTTGTTGGCAACGCTCAGGTCCGCGTCCAGATATGCCGTGTTGCTTCCGCCTGCGGTATTGGTCACCGCGATCGAAGCAGGCGTGGTCGCCGTCGGCACATCGTCCTTGATGTCGATCGTCACCGTGCCCGTCACCGAATTCCCGAACACATCCTGTGCGGTGTAGGTGAACGTCTCCACAGCCGGTTCGACAACCGCGCCATCGTTCGAGTCAGGCGATGTCGTGTAGGGATTGGTCAGCGTGTAGGTGTAGGTGCCGTCGCTGTTCAAGTCGAAGATCCCATAGGCCGTCGTCACGCTCTGCGGGACATAGGTGACGGCGCCGGTGGGGCCCATGGCATTCAGCGTTCCCGTCACCGTTTCCGCCGCGGAGCCGGGATTGCTGCCGGTGACCGTACCGTTACCGAGGTCATCCCCGCTCGTCGTCGTGTCAAGTGCGGCTTCGTCGACCTGCCTGGTCTGGTTGTCCGCAACCAGCGTCACGTCGAGCACGTCGATCGTCAGGGTCGAGGTCGCCGGGTCGCCATCGGCATCGACCATGGTGAACTCGAACACGTCCTGATCGCTCGCGGTCAGCCCGTTCGCGGTCGACTGGTAAGTGTAGCCGCCGTCGCGGTTGAGCGTGAGCGTCCCGAACTCGCCCGCCAGCACGAAGTCGCCCGAGCCGTCGGCCATCGTGTCGCTCGTGCCCAGGTTCTGGCTGACGACGCCCGTGATGGTCCCGTGGGTCGCAGCGGCCGTGCTATCCCCGCCGACCTTCGAACCGAGCAGCACGTCGCCGAATGTGACGTTACCCTCAAGCACGGTTTCGGAATCGGGGACGGCAATCGGGCTGTCGTCCTCGATCGTGACCGTAATCGCGCTGTTCGTGGTGGTCGTGCCGTCGCCAACCGTCACCGGAACGACGAAAGATGTCAGATCCTCTGTCGTCATGTCGGCATGCAGGACCGGACCGCCCAGAGTGACGGTGAAGTTCCCGTTGTCGTCAATCGTGACCACGACCTCCGGGAAGTTGAAGTCGGTCGAATAGCCTGTCAGCGTGTGACCGTCACCGCTGACATGCCAGGTCAGCGGCGTCACGCCGTCGGGCGTGTAAAGCGTTTCGCTCGGCGCACCGAGCGCAACCGTGTGCGTGTCACCCGCGTCGGCGTCGGTGATGGTGATCGAACCGCTGGCGGTGGCGCTGTCGGTCGTATCCGCATCGTCCGGTGAGACGGGATCGTCATCCGGATTGCCGAAGTTCAGCCCCTCTTCGGAGACCGCGACCGCGCTTCCCGTTACCACCGGGGCATCGTTCGCGCCGGTGACCGTGACGGTCAGCTGCGCCGTGCTGGTATCGCCGTCAGCGTCCTTGATCGTGTAGCTGAACGTGTCGGTGACCTGCTCACCATCGTCGAGCCCCTGCACGGCCGCTGTATCGGGTTCGTAAGTGTAGCTGCCATCAAGGTTCAGCTGCAATGTACCATAAGCCCCCGCGGTAGCGCCTCCGATCGTGCCGGCCGCCGTCCCGCTCACCACCGAGATCTGCTGCGTCGCATGCGAGCCATCGGCGCCGAAGGCGTCATTGGCCAGAACATTGCCGCCAACCGAAGCGGTATCCTCGTCCAGCGTATTGGCGTCGTTCGCCGCCACTGGCATGTCATCCTCGACGGTAACCGTAATCCCGCTGTTCGTGGTGGTCGTGCCGTCGCTGACGGCCACCGGAACCACGAACGACGTAAGATCCTCGATTCCCGTGTCGGTGTGCAAAATCGGTCCGCCAAGGGTAACGGTATAGTTCCCGTTGTCGTCGATCGTGACGAGGATTTCCGGGTCGTTGATGTTCGCCGAATAGCCTTTGAGCGTCTGACCGTCGGGGCTCAGATCCCAGGTCAACGCGGTAACGCCGTCAGGCGCATAAAGCGTCGCGACCGGCGTACCGAGCGTCACCGTCAGAGTGTCGTTTGCGTCCGCGTCGCTGATGGTGATCGAACCGCTCGCGGTGGCGCTGTCCGTCGTGTCGGCATCGGTCGGAGAGAGCGGCGCGTCGTCGGCAATGCCGCCGGGCAGCCCCTCTTCGGAAACCGCCACCGTGCTTCCCGTCACCACCGGCGCGTCGTTCGCGCCATTGATGGTAACGGTGAGCGTTGCGGTGTCGGCATCTCCGTCCGCGTCGGTGATCGTGTAGGTAAAGGTATCGGTCAGCGTCTCGCCCGAAGCGAGCGCCTGGACGGCGGCATTGGCGTTGTCGAGCGTGTAGCTGTAACCGCCGTTCGCGTTCAGCACGAGAGTGCCATAGCTGCCACCCGTGTTGCCACCAACCGTGCCGGCGGCATTGCCCGTGACGGCGGTGACGGCCCCCGCCCCGTCACCGCCGAAGCTGTCCGCCCCGCCCGGATCGCCATCGCTGCCGGCGCCGGTGATGACATTGCCGTTCGCCACCAGCGGACCGTCCTCGGTAACCGCGTCGGTGTCGTTGGCGGCGCTCGGGCCGTCATCATGGAAGGTGATCGCGCCGCCGATCTGGGCGCTGTCGGATGCGCTGTCTCCATCGTCGTCCGTCACCGTGACCGTCGCCTCGATCAGGCCGGAAAGATCCAGCGCGTCGTTGTAGTCATCGGGATCGACCGGCCCGTCCGTCAGATGCTCGAGCGGTACGTTCTGCACGAGCGTGACCGTGCCGTCGGCGTTGATCGTCACCGTGAACGCCGTCTTGTCGTCGGTGTCGTAAACGCCGGTGATGACCGTGCCCGAAGTCTGGAGAAGCGTGATCCCCATGTCGCCCTGGGCGGTCTGCAGGCTGGTCGTGCCATCGCCCACGATTGCGATCGCATACGTGGTCGTGCCGCCATCGTCCGCGCCATATTCGCTGGTGAAGATCAGCATCGGAGCGGCGCTGGTGTTGCTGATCGGGAAACCCGCGGGATCGCCCGCCACCGTTTCGTCCACCGATACGCTGCTGCCGAGTTCGGCGCCGGAGACACTCGGCCCATCGTCGGCGAACCCGATATTGCCGCCGAGGTCGAGGCTGACCGTATCGCTCGCTTCGTCACCATCGCCGTCGGTGATGGTGGCCTTGCCGACGAGATTGACGAGGTTCTCCGCAAGCGTTGCGAGCTGGCCGTCATAAGGCGCGGCGTTATCGCCGGGCAGCGCGTGGTCGATTTCCTGGTACTGGTTGAGCGTGACCACGCCGGTCGCACCGGAAACCGCGATGTCGAACACGGTGTTCCCGGCGTTCACAGAAGCCGCGTCGCCGGCCGTGGAACCGACCACTTTGCCGGCGATCAGGTAGAGGTTGATCGCCGCGCCTTCGTGGCTGAGGTTCGAAACGGAATTCTCGATCTCCAGCGCGTATTCCCAGACGATGCTGCCCGCGCCGTCCGCGCCATGGGATGACGAAGCGACGGTAAAGGCACCGCCGAAATTGGCCGTGGAGGTTGCCGAATCCGTGGATGCCCCGATCGTATCGGCGTCCTGCGTGACGAGCATTACGGTGTCGCCATCGGTCACGGTGGCATCGATGGAAGGCCCGTCGTCGAGGAACGTGAAGGCCCCGCCGATATTGGCGGTCGCGCTGGCGGTATCTCCGTCGCTGTCAGTCGCCGTGGCTGTGAGCGTGATCAGGTTCGTCGCTGCAAGGTTGGCCGGGTCATTCGGGTTCGCTCCGTCGGCGTGCACCACGGCGCGTTCCTGGTTGAGCGTAACCGTTCCGCCCCCATCGACCGAGACCGAGAACACCAGATCGTTGCCGGTTTCGGTCCGCCCCTCGACCACGCCGCCGTTCATGACAAGGACGACATCCTCGCCGGAGAGTGTGTCGACCAGACCGGTGGCGCCGGCATTGATGCCGAGCGTGTAGCTGCCCACGGTGCCGGGATTGTCCGCATTGTAGTCCGGTGTGAACAGGCCGGAGAAGTCGGCCGTCGCGTCAACGGCGAAATCGCTCTCGTCCACTGTCAGCGCACCGGCAGAAGGCGCCGAGGTGGACAGCGTGGGCAGGTCGTCGGAAATCGAGACCGAGACGGTGGCGCTGACGCTGTCCTGTTCGCCGCCGGTCTCGCCATCGCTCGCGATCACTTCCACCGTGCCGAGATCGGCAAGGTCGTCGGCGTCGATGATCGGGTGGTCGTTGTATTCGTCGTTGAGCGTGGCCGTTACCGTGGCGGTTTTGCCAAGGGTCGTCAGTTCAAGAGTGATGACCAGACGCCCCCCGTCCGAACCGGTGATCGTATCATCATCGACCCTCACCCAGGTCAGCCCGCCTCCAAGGTTCGATATGTCGCCGAAGACAATGCTGGTGATCGGGTCGGAACCCGGCGTGAAGACGATGTCGCCCGAAGACTGAACCGGCGCCGCCGGATCAGACCCGTCCGCGAGATTCTCGTCATCGACCCGCAGCGCGATGTCGGGGCCAACGGTGGGGCCGGCACCATCGGTGACGAAGATCGGCTGCGCCGCCTGATCGAAGTCTCCGTCCCCGTCGGTCAGCGTGTAGGTAAACGAAGCATCGACCGGGCCGGCACTCTGGTCGAGGCCCGGATTGGGATCGAATGTCCACGCGCCATTCGCCTGGAAGGTGTAGGTGCCGTTGGCAAGCGGGATAGTGGTGGTGCCTGACGCGGCAATGGCATGTTCCACTCCGCCGATATTGACCGAAGTCAGCATCGCGCCGTCGGCGCCCGGAGTATCGTTGGCAAGAACATTCCCGCCGACCGTGCCCACCGCATCCTCGGCAACGTTCACCGCCGCATCATCGGCCGCGGTCGGAACGTCGTCGACGATGCTGACCGAGATCGAGCCGCTGCCGATCAGATTGCCGAGGTCGTCGTAGACCTCATAACCGAAGCTCTCGGCACCGTTCACGACATTGCGCGAATTTTCGCTGACCGAGTCCGTGAAGGGCGTATCGAGCGTATAGCTGTATTCGCCGGTAGCCGCGTTCAGCGCGAGCGTGCCGTAGGTCCCGTCAGAGGGGCTGGTCAGTACGTAGCTGTAGGGCGGCGTGCCCCCGGAAACGGTGATCTGCCCATCGGTGTCGAATTCGCCGTCAGGCACGATCTGGCTGCCGCTCGCGAGACCGGATTCATCGACGATGACGTCGCTGTCCGAGACGTTGCCGGACGACGCGGTGATGTCGATCGTCAGCGTCGCGGTCGAGGTATCGCCATCGGCATCGACGATCGTGTAGGTGAAGCTGTCCTGCGTATCGCCGGCGGTCGAATTGGGCTTCGACTGGTAGCTGTAGCTGCCATCGGCATTCACCGTCAGGAAGCCGAGCGCCGACTCGATCGTCTCGCCCGGTCCTTTGGTCTGCTCGCCCTGGGCGAAGGAGACGATGCCGCCGGGGCCATCGGCGCCGAAAGCATCGGCGGTGCCGTCGCTCAGCACGTTGCCGCCGATCGATCCTCCCTCTTCCACCGCATTGGTGTCGTCGTAGGCAGTCGGTGCATCGTCGTTGAAGACGATCGCGAGGTTCGTCGTGGCGGTGTCGCCGTTGCTGTCGGCTACCGTGAAGTCGATCGAGGCGAACGCGTTCTGCCCCTCATCGTTCGGCCCGCCTTCGTGCAGGACATTGGTCAGCAGCGTGACCTTGTATTGTCCGGTCTGGCTGTCGAGAATCTCGATCTGGAACAGCGCCGTGCCGTCGCGTGCGCCTCCGGTAACCGTGGCGGTGAGCGTGCTGCCGCTGACGGCGTAAGTAACGGTCTCGGATCCGACCATGCCGGTCGAGCCGTCGCGCGATGCGGCGAAAGTCACGGTCGCCGGCGTGTCGTTGCCCACGTCGAAGGCAACGGTACCGGTAAAGCTCGCCTCGCTGATGTCGAGCGCATCATCGTCGACGTTCGCGTCGATGTCGCCAGTCACCGAGGCCGCGTTACCGCTCGGCAGACCGTCATCGTCCACCGTCGCCACGCGCTCGCCACCCTCGGGTTCGGAGTCGGGCTGCAAGGTGACGTTGACAATGGCACTCGACGTATCGCCGTCACCGTCCACGATCGTGTATTCGAAGCTGTCGGCCGTGCTGGTGCTGCCCGCCCCCGGAGCAGGCGTATAGGTGAATAGCCCGGTCGAGGCATCGTAAGTCACCGTGCCCTGGCTCGCCTGAGAGGAGACGAACACCTTGGTCGCGTCGGTGGTATCGACGCCGTCGGCACCGAAGGTGTCATTGGCAAGTGCATCGATGGTGAACGCGACATTTTCAGTCGCCTGCGAAACGCTTTCGCCAGCCGCCTCGGGCACGTCGTCGGAGACCGAGACCGAGACCGAGGAGGTCGCAGTGTCACCGTCGCTGTC
Organism: Novosphingobium endophyticum; assembly: GCF_014640675.1. Classification (GTDB taxonomy): domain Bacteria; phylum Pseudomonadota; class Alphaproteobacteria; order Sphingomonadales; family Sphingomonadaceae; genus Novosphingobium; species Novosphingobium endophyticum. The sequence goes on from NZ_BMHK01000001.1 coordinate 90,330, forward strand.
GGTGGCGACGACATCGACCGAGCCAAGTGCCTGGAAATCGTCGACATCGATTGTCGGATGCGCGTCGTAGTTGCCTGACAGCGTCGCCGTGACCGTTGCGGTGTCACCGCTGCGGGTGAGCGCCAGCGTGACGATCAGCGTGCCTCCGTCCGAACCGGTGATCGTGCCGTCGTCCACCCGCGCCCAGGTCAGGCTCGGGTCGAGGCCCGACAGGTCGGTGCCGAAGGCGATCGTGGCGATCGCGTCCGAGCCCGCCGTGAACACGATGGCGTCCGAGGCGGTCACCGGGGTCGCCGGGTTCGAGCCTTCGGCCAGGTTCTCGTCGTCCACCGTCAGGCTGACCGGCTCGTCCGCCGAAGGCCCGGCGCCGTCGGTGATCGAAATCGGCTGCACCGCCGTATCGGTATCGCCGTCGCCATCGGTCAGCGTGTAAGTGAACGAGGCATCGACCACGCCCCCCACGTGGTCGAGCCCCGAGGCCGGATCGAACGTCCAGTTGCCTGCCGCATCGAAAGTGTACGCGCCGCTGGCGGTACTCACGCTGGTCGTGCCCGAAGCGGCAACGGCATAGCTGGTGCCGCCAATCGTGACCGACGTCACGCTCGCCCCGTCGGCCCCCAGCGTGTCATTGGCCAGCACATTGCCGCCCACAGTCCCCGAAGCATCCTCGGCAACGCTTACCGCCGTATCGTCAACCGCATCCGGCACGTCGTCGATAATTTGGATGTCGAGCGTATCCGACGCCTCATCGCCGTCCGCATCAACCACGATGACCTCGAACGAAACGGTCGAGTCATCGGTGTTCGCGGTGTTGTCGTTCAGCGTGTAAACATAAGTTATGCTGCCATCGCCGGTCGCCGGATCGTAGACATAGCCGGTGACCGTCAGGGTGCCCGTGGCGTCGCTGGAGACGACCTGCGGCAAGCCACCGGGCGTGATGACCGTGCCGCCCAGCGAGACGCTCGCAACGCCATCGACGGAATGGAAGGTGATCGTGCCGGTCGTCGATTCCGAGCCGCTGACGAACTGCGAGCCTGGAGCTTCATCGCTGCGCGTATCGGTCGTCGACGGGAGCCGGTTTTCGTTGACTTCGGTGCCGTCACCAACCTCGGGTACCGAGACGATGGCCGGAGCGCTGTTATCGACGGAAATGGTCAGCGTGGCGGTGGAGACGTCCCCGTCACCATCGGCCAGCCGGTACGTGAACACGTCCGTGACGGCGCCCGGGGTGCCCGGAGTGCGCACGTAACTGTAGGAGCCGTCGGCGGAAACGGTCAGCATGCCGTATTGACCGGCTACCGCTGAATCCGTGCCCGAGAATTCGCCTGAAGTGCCGGCGTGGATGCCGGTGATAGATGCCCCGTCCGCGCCTTGTGTGTCGACGCCGGCCGCGCCGCTCGTCGTACCTTCGCCGGTCAGCACGTTTCCGCTCTGCGCCGCAAAATCACCGGCCGGGACAGTGTCGGAATCCGCCCGCGCCGTGGGCACATCGTCCGCAATGTCGAGGGTAAGCGTCGCGGTCGCGGTATCGCCGTCGTTGTCGGTGATGACAACCGTAAACTCGTCCGTCGAGGCATCGCCGGCGGTATTGTCGGACAGGGTGTAAGTGTAAGCGATCTGACCGCCGTTCAGCGCACCGAGCGTGAGCACACCGGCCGACCCCTGGACCTGCTGCCCCTCGGCGCCCGTGACGACGACGCCATTGATCGTAATCGACGCAACCCCGTCGAGGGACGTGACGAGGATGGTGCCGGTGGTTCCATCGGACCCATTGCCGGCGGCGGAACCAGGGCTCTCCTGATTGCCGTTGGGTCGATCGGCCTCAAGACCCGCCTCGTCCACGCTGTCGATCGCGTCCTGTACCCCGGGCGTCTCGCCATCGACCTGGATGAGGACGGCGGGTTGATTATCCTCCGGCTCGTCCTCGACGAGCTGCGGCAGAACTTCCTCGTCCTGCTGCGCCGCGAATGACAGTTCTGTGTAAGGCAGAAGGTCGCCGAGACCGTACGCCGCCTGGATCCGGCCGGTCGGATCGGAGAAGTTGCCGCCCGAGCTCTGGACCGGGCCTGCCGCAGGTTGCGGTTCGCTACCGGTCAGCAGCGCGGCAAGGTTGAGCGGCGGCACCGCGACGTCGCCAATGACGATCTGCGGCACATATACCGCGCCGTCGGGAATGACGAAGACGCGGCCGTCCGGCATAGTGACGAGAATGTCGCGTCCCCGGACCGAAAGATCGTCAAGCGTGGCGCCCTCGGGCAGGATGACGACGTTATCCGCGTTGGGCAGCAGAACGAGCCCCTGGCCTTGCGCGGCAACTGCGGCCGCGGCGTTATCGTCCGTCAGGTTGGTTTCCGGCGCATCGCCCTGGGAACCGCGCACATCCTGAAAATCCATGACCACACCCCTGTCTTTGCTGCCCAAGGGCCAACACCGAAAGAACAGCCAGCAGCGAAATGGTCAGCGGGTATGCTCTGCACGAAATGAGACGAACTAACCCATACCATCGCGCCCGTACCGGACTGGCCGCCTCCTTTTCCGCCGCGTCGCGACTCGGTGTTGGCTTAACCAGCTGAAAACACGTCACCACAGCAACTTAGCAGCGACAAGGATGTTAACTAAAATTAACAGCGAGATGTCCGATATTCGCACACTGCAGGTACCCAATATCGGTAACTCCTAAGAGGCGTATGAGCCGCGATTTTCGCCATATCCAACTGTTTTTATGAGATAGTTGAAACGGGATCATGTCCCTTCCGGCTTTCCGCTGCCGCTCGCGCAAATATTAGTTTTGTCAATTTTCCGCTTTTGAGCGATACCTTTCGTTTGACATCAGGGGGTCGCGATCGAAACAGGGCCTGGGGGGGCGTCATGCAAATCGCAGCGCGAATGGATTTCAGCAGATCGCAATCGATCGTTACGGACGGGCGTGTTCTTGCCCTTGCACTGGCTTCGGGAATCGCCGGCCTTTCCGTCGCTTACCCGACCGCGACCGTGGGCTACGGAACTATAGACGCATTGGCGGGGAGACTTGAGGCAAAGTCCCCGTTCCTCGCGCTTCCAGCGATCGCTCGAGACGTATCGATAACGACGACGTTCCTCGATTCCGCGCAAGGGGCGGCGGATGTGATGAGGGCTGGCAGCCTTGGCCTGTCCAATGCGCTGGCGCCGCAAATCACCTCGTTCGCGCGCAGCGCGGCGAAGGAACCGGCGGGAATCGTACCGGAAATTACGCCAAGAGCCGTAGCCCGGAATTTCATCGGGAATCCGCATTTCGTTGCATCGAAATCGTCGCAAGACAGCGCCCACGGCCCGGTCATCAGGACCACGGTTCCGCAAGGCTCGGAACGAACTCCCGTCGATCGGGGCGCGCCGCTCGATGCAGTCCGCATCGTCCTGCCCCCGGCAACGATGGAACACGGCCTGACAGGCGTTATGCAACCGGAAGCGACGCTCGGCAGCGACGCGGCAACGGACCGCGAGCCGTCGACACCGGCCCCTCATCCGGACGCGCAGCCGCTTGCCGTCAGTTCGTCGCCGCAAGTTCTTGCCGTTCCTGCTCCGGGAGCATTGTCGCAATCGAAGCCGTTCAGCCTTTCATCCGCACCAGAAGAGGTTCGCAAGTTCGATCTCGCACGGATCGGCCCCGGCAATCCCGAAGCGAAGAGTCTCGCCCGTGCCTCGGCGAACGCCCTGGCCGCAACCGCCGGCAGGTCGTCTCCGCGAACGCCGGACCTGCCACGCGTGGCCAGGGTACCCGACCGGATCGTGGGCGATCATATCATCCACGTGGCCGCGCTGAGCCTGGAGGGCGTGCCGAGCGGCAATCTCTCCGTGCGCATTGGCATGAGCGGAGACCTGTCCGTCCGGCTGTCCGATCTGCTGGCGCCTGTCCGCACCCAGATGGCACCCGACACGTTCGAGCGCATGGCCGGTTCGACCGCCGCGTCAGAATACGTGAGCTTCGCGGACTTGCGGGCAGCCGGTTTCGATATCCGCTACGAAGCCGGCGGCGACCGTCTGATGGTCTCGGCTCAGCTATAGGCGGCGCATCACTTCAAATATGTCCGGAATGGCGCGCCGACCCGATCGAAGGTCGATTGGCTCCGTAGGATCAAGCTCGAACCCGCAAGGGTTCGCAAGGCTGACCGAGCTTTTGCGACGAAAGCCAAGTGGACGGATACCCGCGCCCGACCATGGAGGGAGAAAATATGGTGCGCCCGACTGGATTCGAACCAGTGGCCCCCAGATTAGGAATCTGATGCTCTATCCTGCTGAGCTACGGGCGCACTCGGGCGCGTCCTAGCTTGGCCCGGCGAGATTGGCAATCGGCGCCATCAGTTTGCCTGTTCGGGCGGCACGACCGGGAATGGCAGCGGCACCACTGCGATGCCTTCCTCGGCAAGTTCCTGCGCCTCGGCCAAGGTGGTCTGGCCGTGGATCGTCTCGGCATCACGCTCGCCGTAGTGCATCGCGCGGGCATCTTCGGCAAAGTCCGTGCCTACGTAGCGCGAGGACTTGAGCGCGTCGGCCTGCATTCGGGCCAGCTTGTGGATCATTTCGACCGCCGCCGGGGGAAGCGGCACGTTCGCCACCGGCGCCGTCGGCTCGTCGGTCGTTTCGTCCCGCTGCTTCCTGCGCACCACTGCGGAAAGCTGATTGCCCTTGCGTCCCACGCGAGGGGCCTGGACAGCCTTGCCGACATCCGCCGAACCGCAGTGGGGGCACATCACGAGCCCCCTCTCCTGCTGCTCCACGAAATCGTCCGAAGACTTGAACCAGCCTTCGAATCGATGCTGACCGGAATGGCAGTGGAGATCGTAGACAATCATGATGGTGCCTATTTGGCGATTGCGCGGCGATTGGCAAGGCTCGGCAATTGCGCCCGAATTTCGGCGATGCGCGCCGGATCGATCTCCGCGAAACCCATGCCCGGCGCTTCCCCGCCCATATCAAGGAGCAATTCGCCCCAGGGATCGACGACAAGCGAGTGCCCGTAGGTTTCCCGGCCATCCTCATGCGTGCCGACTTGCGCCGCGCAAAGAACATAGGCGCTCGCCTCGATCGCGCGGGCGCGCTGCAATATGTGCCAGTGTGCCTTGCCGGTCGGCACGGTGAAAGCAGCCGGGATGGCGATCATGTCGCATTTCGCCTGTCCCAGCGCCTCAAACAGGGCCGGGAAGCGAATATCGTAGCAGATCGTCAGGCCGAGGCGGCCGAGCGGCGTTTCCACCGTGACCACTTCGTCGCCGGCGGCATAGGCGCTCGATTCCCGCCACGTTTCCCCTGACGCCAGGTCCACGTCGAACATGTGCAGCTTGTCATAGCGCGCGCGGATATTGCCATCCGCGTCGATCACGAAGGCCCGGTTTGCCCAGCGTCCGTCCTCGCGCACAACCGCAAGCGAGCCCAGATGAATCCAGATGCCCTCGCGTGCCGCCGCCTCGCGCACAGCGGCGAGCACCCGGTCTTCCTGCTCGTTCCGGATCGCTTGGGCGGCGCGCGCGCGCTTGCGGTCGAGCATGCCGGACATCTCGGGCGTGAACAGCATGGCGGCCCCGCCAGCCTTCGCCTCGGCCGCGGCGGAAACGATGGCCGCGGCGTTGGCTGCGGGATCGATGCCGCTCGTCATCTGGAACAGGGCTGCGCGGGTCATTGCCGGTCGCTCCGACTCACAGGCCGAGAATGGGATCGAGCTTGCCTTGCCGATCGAGCGCATTGATGTCGTCGAAGCCGCCGTAGGGCGTCCCTTCGATCAGAACTTGTGGCACGGTGCGGGCGCCGGGAACGCGCTCGACCATCTCCGCTCGCTTCGCCCCGCCCATGGTCACGTCGTACTCCTCGTAAGCCACCCCCTTGTCGTCGAGCAGCGACTTGGCCGCAACACAATAGGGGCAACCCCACTTGGTGTAGATCTCGACCCTGGGCTGGTTCATGCGGAAAAGCTCCTTGAAACACGGCGCGTGCCACTCTTGAAACGGGGCGCCGCTATCATATCTATGAAGGCGAGTCATGGCCCTTGCCGGGAATGACTCGATCAAGGGGTGCCGGGTTCCCGGACCCCGCCAATACGAAGATTGCTCGTTGGAGGATTTTTGTCATGAACCGCATCGATTTTACGCCCTATCGCCGCACTATGGTCGGTTTTGATCGTCTGTTCGACATGATCGAAAACCAGAACCGCCCAAATGCCGGCGACAAGTACCCCCCGTTCAACATCGAACGCCGTGGTGAAGATGCCTATCGCATCACGCTTGCCGTAGCTGGCTTCAAGCCGGCCGACATCGACATCACCGCACAGGCCAATCTGCTGATCGTGAAAGGCAACAAGCCGGATGACGCGGTCGAAGGTGAATATCTTCACGTCGGCATCGCCCAGCGCGGCTTCGAGCGTCGCTTCGAACTGGCCGACTATGTGCGCGTCGACCACGCGGACCTTGCCGACGGCCTGCTGGTAATCGATCTCGTGCGCGAAGTGCCCGAAGCAATGAAGCCCAAGAAGATCGCCATTGGCGGCAACACGCTCACGGTTGTCGACAATGGTTCCGAAGAGGGCACGGCAGCGGCCTGACAGCGCGCGTCTGTTGAACTGACTGACGTCTGGGGGCGGTCCGGAAATCCGGGCCGCCCTTTTTGATGCGTCAGGCACCGGTCCGCCTCTCCCAAACAGGCTTCAAGTGAATCGGCGGTTAACCAGATGACGCAGCATCTGGGAAAGTTCGATTAAGGGCACTGCACCTCTCGATACGGTGTTGGCCCTTCGCCGCACTTAAATCGAACCCAACTTCTACCGTTCTATATCGACACTCGCAATTGAGATGAGATTGAGATGAGGTCGACAAGCCGATGAAGCGTTTGAAGATAAGTCACCGACTTGTGCTCGCCTTCAGCCTCCTCCTCGCGATCATGGGGGGGATGGGTGTTTTCGCGCTCAAGCAGATCGGTGAAGTCAATTCACTGACGAACACGCTGACCAGCCACGCGCTGCCGGCCTCGCAGGCACTTGGGGATCTCCATGCCTACACTTCGCAGTACCGGATCTACCAGTCCGATACCGTAAAGGCCGCCGGGACGCCGGCCTGGGACCGCCAGGTCAAAGTGCTGCGCAATGCCGGCGCGGTGATCGACGGGGTGCTCGGCGATTATGCCAAGCATATCAGCAATCCGGAACAGGTTCAGGCGCTGGATCAGGTCCGCGAGAGCTGGAAGGCCTATGCCCTGCAGAATGACGCGTTGCTCGATCTGGCCCAGACCGATCAGGTCGCGGCACAGGACATGCTGGACGGCGAGGGACTGGATGCGTTCTACAATCTGGAAGATCAGCTCCTCAAGCTCGTCGAACTGAACACCGCCAACGCGGATGCCGCTTCCGCTCACGGCCAGGAAATCTTCGCCAAGGCGCGCAAGATCATGATTTATGCCGCCGCTGGCGGCCTGGCCGGCGCGATCCTGCTTCTGCTGTACCTGATGCGCTCCATCGCACGTCCGGTAAAGCGTCTGGACGTTGCCGTTCGCTCCCTGATCGATGGCGACACGGACGTCGTGATTTCGGGCGGCGACCGCAAGGACGAGCTGGGCAGCCTCGCCCGCGCACTCGAACGATTCCAGGGGCTGGCCGCGGCCGACCAGGAACGCGCCCGGGAAGAACAGAAGCGCGCCCGCGAACTGCAGCACACCGTCGAGGCCATCGCCAACGGGCTGGCGCAGCTCGCGGAAGGCAACCTCGTCAATCGTGTTCCCGAGATCGAGGATGGTCCGCTCGCGCAGCTTCACGTCGATTTCAACCTGGCGGTCTCTCGCCTGGGTGAAACGATGCGCCGGATCATCGACGGCTGCAACTCGATCAGCATCGGCACCGATGAAATCGCAATGGCGACGTCTGATCTGGCCGAACGCACCGAGCAGCAGGCGAACTCGCTCGCCAACACGGCGCGCACGCTGAACGAATTCACCAACGTGGTTCAGGTGACAGCAGATAATGCGCGGCAGACCAGCACGCGACTGAATGTCGCGCGCGAAACCGCCGACAAGGTCGGAGAAATCGCACACCAGGCCGTCGATGCGATGCGCGGCATCGAAACGACCTCGCGCGAGATGGCGGACATCATCAGCGTCATCGATGGCATTGCCTTCCAGACCAACCTGCTGGCGCTCAATGCCGGCGTGGAAGCGGCACGGGCGGGCGAAGCCGGCAAGGGCTTTGCCGTCGTCGCCACCGAAGTGCGCGCCCTCGCCCAGCGTTCGGCCGACGCAGCCAGCGACATCCGCAGGCTCATCGACCGCAGCAGCCGCCAGGTCAGCGACGGCGTGTCGCTCGTCGAAGGCAGCGGCGATGCCCTGCGCCAGATCGTGGGCGAAGTGGTCGCGGTATCCTCGCTCGTCGAGGAAATCGCCAGCGCTGCCCAGAAGCAGGCCGATGGCATCACCGAGATTTCCTCGATGGTCGCCGGCATGGATGCCTTCACGCAGCAGAACGCGGCGATGGTCGAGGAGAGCTCTGCGGGCAGCCGCAACCTGTCCCAGGAAACGCAGCAACTCATGACGCAAATGGCCAATTTCCGGATCGAGGACGGGGCTTCCTCGGGCGAGCCGTCGGTATCCCACGATCGACTTTCCGAGGCGGGGCCGGTCACGGAAATCGCCCGGACGGCACGCGAAGTGCAGCCCGCACGGGCGGCTGCGGCTCCCGCGTTCGCCGGCAACGCGGCCCTGGCCCTGGAAGACGACTGGACCGAATTCTGAACAATGAAATGGGGGCCACCGGCCCGACTATGACCAAGGAGGGAAGTGAACGATGAAGTTTGTTGTAAAAATTGCTGCCGCTCTGTCCGTACTGGCGATGACCGCCACTCCGGGCCTTGCCAACGACTGGGTCGGTTCGGTCAAGCGCAACGTCGCCGCCAAGCAGACCTATCCGCGTACCGCCCAGATGCGCGGCGAGGAAGGGACCGCCAAGGTCAAGGTCTACGTTTCGGCTTCGGGCAAGGTCGAAAAGGCCGAACTGGTGGGCAGCTCCGGATCGAGCACCCTCGACAAGGAAGCCGTCGCCGTCTTCAGCCGCGTGGGCAACCTTCCCGCGCCGCCGGCCGGCACGAGTTCCGTGGTCCTGCCGCTTACCTGGAAGCTGCTCTGATCCAGGCCTTCCGAAGCGTCAACGATACGCGTGGATACATGAAGGACCGGCTTTCGAGCCGGTCCTTTTTGGTGTCCATATTGTTTGCGAAGTCGAGATGCTGCGGCAAATCCTCGCCGGCCCGAGGCGATGGGTCAGACGAGGCGCGCCTGTTGCAGGGCCGCGGCGATGAAGCCGGCGAACAGCGGATGCGGATCGAAGGGCTTTGACTTGAGCTCGGGATGGAACTGCACGCCGACGAACCAGGGATGCTCCGGCCGCTCCACGATCTCGGGCAGCAGGCCGTCGGGCGACATACCCGAGAAGATGAGTCCTCCCCCCTCGAGTTTCTCGCGATAGGCCGCGTTGACTTCGTAGCGATGGCGGTGTCGCTCGCTGATCGAGGTCGAACCGTAGATCGCGGCCACATGGCTGTTGGGCGACAACTGCGCCTGATAGGCGCCGAGGCGCATGGTACCGCCGAGGTCGCCACCGGCAGCACGCTTCTCAAGGCCGGCCTTGCCCATCCATTCGGTGATAATGCCGACCACCGGCTCATCCGTCGGGCCAAACTCGGTCGAGCCGGCCTTGGCGATCCCGACCGAGCGGGCACCCTCGATGCAGGCCATCTGCATACCGAGGCAGATGCCGAGGAACGGCACACCCCGCTCGCGGGCAAAGCGCACCGAGGCGATCTTGCCCTCCGTCCCGCGCTCGCCGAAGCCGCCCGGCACGAGAATGCCGTGCATCGGTTCGAGTTCGGCGGCGATCTCGGAATCCGCCTTTTCGAACAGCTCGGCGTCGATCCACTTGATGTTGACCTTGACGCGGTTGGCCATGCCGCCGTGGACGAGCGCTTCGTTCAATGACTTGTAGGCGTCGGGCAGGCCGACATACTTGCCGACGACGCCGATGGTCACTTCGCCTTCGGGGTGTTCGTAGCGGTCGGTGATGTCGTCCCAACGGGCCATGTCCGGGGCCGGAGATGTGAGGCCGAAGTGATGCAGGACTTCCGCGTCCAGACCTTCCGTGTGGTACTGCAGCGGCACTGCATAGATGTTGGGCGCATCGAGCGCCGGGATCACGGCCTCGCGGCGCACGTTGCAGAACAGCGCGATCTTGCGGCGCTCGGTCTCGGGCAGTTCGCGATCACAGCGGCACAGGAGAATGTCCGGCTGGATGCCGAGGCCCGTCAGTTCGCGGACCGAGTGCTGCGTCGGCTTTGTCTTCAGCTCTCCGGCGGCGGCGATGTAGGGCACCAGCGTGACATGGACGAAGCAGGTCTGCTCACGGCCGAGTTCGTTGCGAAGCTGGCGCATGGCCTCGACGAAAGGAAGCCCCTCGATATCGCCGACAGTACCGCCGATCTCGCACAGGACGAAGTCGAGATCATCGGTCTCGGCCATCGCGAAATCCTTGATCGCGTCGGTGACGTGCGGGATCACCTGCACGGTCGCGCCGAGATAGTCGCCGCGGCGCTCCTTGGCGATGATGTCCTGATAGATGCGGCCCGAGGTGATGTTGTCGGCCTGGCTGGCTGAAACGCCGGTAAAGCGCTCGTAATGCCCCAGATCGAGGTCGGTTTCGGCGCCGTCGTCGGTAACGTAGACCTCGCCGTGCTGATAGGGGCTCATCGTGCCCGGATCGACGTTGAGGTAGGGGTCGAACTTGCGAATCCGCACCTTGAATCCGCGCGCTTGCAGGAGCGCCGCGAGGCTCGCTGCCATGAGACCCTTGCCAAGCGAGGAGACCACGCCGCCGGTGATAAATATATGCCGCGCCATGGGAGTCGGGCCTTAACTTGCATGGGGGCCCATGGGCAAGCGCCCTGAGCCTGAATCCACAGTTCAATGTATTTGAAACGCCGCCTGACCGCGTCAGGCGGCATTCCGGTTACAAGACGATGCCGTGATTACTGCTGTGCAGCACCCGAGAGCGGATCGTCGGCAGGCTCCGGAGCGGAACCGCCATTGGCTTCGCCGGGAGCCGCGCCGGGATTGGCGCCGCCCGAAAGCGGGTCGGCCGGCTGGGTCGGCGCGGCGGGCGCTGCGCCGCGCTCAAGCGAGGTGTCGATATCGCGTCCGGTCGTCACATCGACGGCCAGCGCCGCGAGCACGATGCTGAGTACCACGAAGAGAACCGCTAGGATCGCCGTCGCGCGGGTCAGGAAATTGGCCGCGCCGCGAGCGGACATCAGACCCGAAGGACTGCCGCCGACGCCCAGGCCGCCGCCTTCCGACTTCTGCATCAGGATCACACCGACGAGAGCCGCTGCGATCAGCGCCTGGATCACGGTCAGGAAAAGGAACATCTCAGTCTCAGCTTTCTGGGGAGCTTCACGCCCGCATCACACGCTCGCGCAGATAGGCGCATCACGCCGGCCGCGCAACCCGCCCCTCGTCAATCGGCCACCAGCGAAGCCGCCGCGCCGACGATCGCCAGGAAGCTTTCGGCCGTCAGACTCGCGCCGCCGACCAGCGCGCCGCCCACTTCGGGGATAGAAAGCAGCTCCGCGGCATTGTCGGCCTTGACCGAACCGCCATAGAGAATGCGCACATCCGCACCGCCCGCGCCATAGATCGTCACCAGCTTTTCGCGGATCGCCTTGTGCATGGCCGCCACGTCCCCCACCGAAGGCACGCGGCCGGTGCCGATCGCCCAGACCGGCTCATAGGCGACCGAGAGCTTTTCCGGCGCGCCTTCGCCCTTGGGGCAGGAGCCTTCGAGCTGGGCGCAGACGACGCCCTCGGCATTGCCCGCGTCGCGCTCGGCCTCGGTTTCACCAACGCAGAGAATCACTCCGAGGCCTGACGCAAGCGCGGCCTCTGCCTTGGCCTGCACGTCGGCGTCGCTTTCGCCATGGAGGGTGCGACGCTCCGAATGACCGATAATGGCGAAATCGGCGCCCGCGTCCTTGAGCATCGGCGCTGCGACATCACCGGTAAAGGCGCCGCTTTCCTGAGCGTGGCAGTCCTGCCCGCCGACACCGATGATGTCGACCGCTTCGCGCATGCGGTAGATGAGCGTCGCCGGCGGCGCGACCGCGACCTGCACCTTGGGAAAGCGCGCCGCTGCCCGGTCGATCGCGCGCGCTTCATTGAGCATCGCGCGCGTCCCGTTCATCTTCCAGTTTCCGACAATGTAAGGCAGTCCAGCCATTTCAAACCCTTGAATCAACCCCGGCACGAAGCCGCCGAATCCGTCGACCGAAAGAATCAGGGCTTCGTTTGCGCGGCGCAGCTAGGACAGGCATACCCGGCTTGTCAAAAAACGTGCAGGCTTTGTTCAGGTAAAACTTTCCTGTGCGCCGTGGCTCACGTGAAGTGCGAGTCGGCATTGCAGGAATGCGTGAGGCCCCCTAAAGCCTGCGCCCGTTTCATGCGAAAATCCGTTTTTCGCTCACCAATCGCTGATCGGCACGGTTCATGCTCACCATTTTCCGCAAAACGCTCAAATCCAAGATTGGCGCCGCTCTTGCGCTGGCCTTGCTCGTGCTCATCGCCATCGCATTCGCAAGCGGCGATATCGCGGGAATCGGTTCCTCGTCGGGAATCGGCGGCGCTTCCAGCGTCGCGTCCGTCGGCAATGAAGATATCGAAGCGCCGCAACTGGCCCAGTCCGCCAACGCCGCGCTGGAACGCGTGAAGCGCGAACAGCCGACGGCGACGATGAAGATGATGGTCGCACAGGGCGGTGTCGAGCAGGTTCTGGACGACCTCATCGAGCGCACCGCGCTTTTCGTCTTCGGCAAGAAGAACGGCATCGTCGCCGGCGACCGGCTGATCGACAGCGAGATCGCGCAGATCCCCGGCTTCATGGGCGTCGACGGCAAGTTCAGTCAGGACACCTTCCGCCAGGCGCTCGCCCAGCAGGGTCTATCCGAACAGGTCCTACGCGAGGACATCGCCCAGGGACTGGTTTCGCAGCAACTGATGGTTCCCGCCCAGTATGGCACGACGATGCCCAAGTACGCCGCCGCGCACTATGCCTCGCTTCTGGGCGAAACACGCAGCGGCATGATCGCCGCATTCCCCTCCAGCGCGTTCCTGCCCGACAAGGAGCCGACCGACGCCGAACTGAAGGCCTTCTACAATTCCCACATCAACGAGTTCGTCAGGCCGGAACGCCGCGTGATCCGATACGCCACATTCGGCGAAGACGCGATCAAGGACCCGCCGGCGCCCACCGACGCGGAAATCAAGGCCCGCTACGAGGCGAACAAGGCGCAGTACGCCGCGCAGGACAAGCGCAAGATCACCCAGATGATCGTGCCCACCGAAGCGGCGGCCAAGGCGATCGTCGCCGAAGTAGAAGGTGGCAAGTCGCTGGAGGCAGCGGCCACCGAAAAAGGGCTTTCCGCCGCCAGGCTCGAATTCTTCAGCAAGGATGAACTGTCCGAACAGTTCTCACCCGCCGTGGCGGACGCCGTGTTCGCGACGCAGAACGGCAAGCTCGCGGCGCCCGGCAAGAGCCCGCTCGGCTGGCATGTGATCCGCGTCGACGAGCGTCAGCAGAAAGCGGAGCGCACGCTTGCCGAGGTCAGGGACGAGATTTCCGCCCAGATCGCGCAGGAAAAGCGCCGCGCCACTTTCACCGACAAGATCGCAAGCATCGAGGACGAGTTCGCCGGCGGCGCCAGTCTGACCGACGTTGCCGCGTCACTCGGCACGGAAATAAAATCCAGCGCGCCCCTCACCGCCGATGGACGGGTCTACATGAAGCCGGGCGAGACCGCGCCTGAAGTCCTGAACCCGGTACTCAAGACCGCGTTCTCGATGGAGCAGGAAGAACCGCAGGTCGCCGAAGTGGAACGCGGCAAGACCTTCATGGTCTACGACGTTACCGAAATCACGCCCTCGGCCCCGGCGCCGCTGAAGGAGATCAAGGACGACGTCAAGCAGGCCTGGGCGTTCGACAAGGGTTCGCAGGCCGCCAAGGCTGCCGCGCTCAAGGTCCAGGCGGCGGTGCGCAAGGGTACGCCGCTGGACAAGGCCGTGGCCGCCATTGGCAAGCGCCTACCGCCGGCGGAATCCGTCTCCATGTCGCGCCCGACGCTGACCGCCGCGCTGCAAAGCGGCCGTCAGGTTCCCCCGCCGGTCTCGCTCCTGTTCCACATGGCCGAAAACACCGTGAAAGTGCAGTCGGCGCCGCAAGAACGCGGTTGGTTCGTGGTTTCGCTCGGCAAGATCACACCCGCCGAAATCGAATCCGACGATCTTGTGGCCGACGCGCAAAGCGAACTCGGCCGGCAGCTCGGCCAGTCCTTCGCCGACGCGCTCGGCAAGGCGGTCCGCAGGGACGTCGGCGTCGAGAAGCACGAAAAGACGATCAAGGCCGTGCGCGACCAGCTCGCCGGCACGGGCAGCGCTGAGTAATCGCGGGCTTCGATGACTGACATGCGACGCGAGGCGGACCGGGAAGAAGTACTGGCAAGGCTGGCGGCGGGGCAGCCGGCCCTGCTCTGGCGCAAGCTGGTCGCGGATACCGAAACGCCCGTCGCGGCGGCGCTCAAGCTCTTCGAGGACGGGCGCGGCGACTTCCTGCTGGAATCGGTCGAAGGCGGCGAGACGCGCGGACGATACAGCCTGATCGGTCTCGATCCCGACCTGGTGTTTCGCGCCCGCGAAGCCGCCTGCGAGATCAACCGCAAGTGGCAATCGGACCGCGAGGCTTTCGAGACATTGCCGGGCGACAGCCTGTCGGAATTGCGCGGCCTCGTCGCATCCTGCCGTATCGACGTGCCGGCTGAACTGCCCCGTGCGCTCGCCTGCCTTGTCGGCTATTTCGGCTACGAGACCATCGGCCTCGTCGAAAAGCTTCCGCGCGCGCCGCAGAGCCCGCTCGACGTGCCCGACATGCTGTTCGTGCGCCCCTCGCTGATCCTCGTCTTCGACCGCCTGAGCGACGAGATGTTCTGCGTCGCGCCGCTCTGGCCGGATGGGGGGGCGCCCGAGCGCATCGCGGACGCAGCCACCGAACGCATCGACGAGGCGCTGCGCCGCCTCGCCGCGCCAGCGCCTGTCTCGCCGGTCCAGGCCGATCTGCCCGACCCCGTGAAGCGGCCCGTCATGGCAGCCGAAGACTACAAGGCGATGGTGCTCAAGGCCAAGAACTACATCGAGGCGGGCGATATCTTCCAGGTCGTGCTGGCGCAGCGCTTCACCTGCGAATTTACGCTGCCGCCGCTGGCGCTCTACCGCAGCCTTCGCCGCGTGAACCCCTCGCCGTTCCTCTATTATCTCGACCTTCCCGGCTTCGCGCTGATCGGTTCGAGCCCGGAGATCCTGGTGCGCGTGCGCGACGGGGAAGTCACGATCCGCCCGATCGCCGGCACCCGCCCGCGCGGACACACGCCGGCGGAGGACAAGGCCAACGAGGTCAGCCTGCTAGCCGATCCGAAGGAGCGCGCCGAGCACCTGATGCTGCTCGACCTCGGTCGCAACGACGTGGGCCGCGTGGCCCGGCGCGGCACGGTGGAAGTGACCGACAGCTACACGATCGAGCGCTACAGCCACGTCATGCACATCGTCTCGAACGTCGTCGGCCAGCTCGATACCGAAAAGCACGATGCCATCGACGCGGTCTTCGCGGGCTTTCCGGCCGGCACCGTCTCCGGCGCGCCCAAGGTCCATGCCTGCGAGATCATCGCCGAACTCGAACCCGAAACGCGCGGCGCCTATGCCGGCGGCGTCGGCTATTTCGCGCCGGACGGATCGGTGGATTCGTGCATCGTCCTGCGCACCGGCCTGCTCAAGGACGGCGTGCTCCACGTCCAGGCCGGCGCGGGCATCGTCGCCGACAGCGACCCGGACTATGAACAGCGCGAATGCGACGCAAAGAGCGGCGCGCTCTTCGCCGCCGCGCGCGAGGCCGTGCGCGTGGCTGGAGAGCCGGGTTTCGGGCAGTGATCCGAAGCGCCACTGCCTTCGCCCTCCTGCTTCTCGCCGCCTGCTCCTCCAACGCGAGGCAGGAAGACGCGGCGCCCCCGCCGCCCTGCGAGAGCGCCACGTTCGAAGGGGTGGCGCTGACCCATTGTACCGCCACGCCGGGCCGGCACACCATCCAGATGGTGCTCGGCCCCAAGGGCGGCGCGCCTTATCGCAGTCTCTCGCAGCTCGCCATCGACCGGCCCGAAAAGAGCCACGAACTCGCCTTCGCCACGAATGGCGGCATGTTCGACGGGGCGGGTCAGCCGATCGGCTACTACGTCGAGGAGGGCGAGCGCCTCCACAAGCTCAACCGCAATGACGGACCGGGCAATTTCCATATGCTGCCCAATGGCGTCTTCTACGGCGATGCCCGCGGACACTGGAACGTGCGCACCAGCGACGATTTTGCAAGCAACGTCGCCAGGCGTCCCGACTTCGGGACCCAGTCCGGCCCCATGCTGGTGATCGCGGGCAAGCTGCATCCGGCGATCGACCACGACGGCGTATCGAAGAAGCTGCGCAACGGCGTCGGCGTCGATCGGCAGGGGCGCGCGCACTTCGTCATTTCCGACGAGCCGATCTCCTTCGGCAAGCTCGCGCGCTATTTCCGCGACGACCTGAAATGCCCGAACGCACTGTTCCTCGACGGTAGCGTCTCGTCCCTCTGGGATCCGCACATGGGCCGCGTCGACGGCGGACCGCCGCTCGGCCCCTTGATCGTCGTCGAGAAACGCGCGAAGGCGAAACCATGATCCTTGTCATCGACAACTACGACAGCTTCACCTGGAACCTCGTCCATTACCTCATGGAACTGGGCGCCGAAGTTGAAGTCGTGCGCAACGACGCGCTTTCGGCCGGGCAGGCGATTTCCAGCGGGGCAAAGGGCTTCCTGATCTCGCCCGGGCCATGCACCCCGAACGAAGCCGGGATCAGCCTGGACCTGGTGGGCGCCGCCGCCGATGCCGGAAAACCGCTGCTCGGCGTGTGCCTCGGCCACCAGTCGATCGGCCAGTATTTCGGCGGCAAGGTCAATCGCGGCGGGCTGATGCACGGCAAGACGTCGGCCGTCACGCATGACAATACCGGCGTTTTCGAAGGCATCCCTTCGCCTTTTACCGCCACGCGCTATCACTCGCTGATCGTCGAGGACATTCCCGACGTTCTCAAGGTCAACGCCCGCTCCGACGACGGCCACGTCATGGGCTTCCGCCACGAGAGCCTGCCGATCCATGGCGTGCAGTTCCACCCGGAAAGCATCGCCACGCAGTACGGCCACGAGATGCTGGCGAATTTCCTGAAGCTCTGCGGCATCCAGACAAAGGCCGTCGCATGACCCTGCCCGATCCGCTCCACCCGATCGAGGAAGCCGAAGCGGAAGCGGCCTTCGGCGCGATTCTCGACGGCGAAGTGTCCGAAGCTGCCATCGCCGAATTTCTGATCGCCCTTTCCGACCGGGGCGAGACCGCCAGCGAGATCGCCGGCGCGGCGCGGGCGATGCGGGCGCGGATGCTCCCCATATCCGCGCCGGAGAACGCCATAGACGTCTGCGGCACCGGCGGCGATGGACACCACACGCTCAACGTCTCGACCGCCGTATCGCTGGTCGTCGCGGCCTGCGGCGTGCCCGTCGCCAAGCACGGCAACCGCGCCGCCAGCTCCAAGGCAGGCGCGGCCGATACGCTCGAAGCCCTCGGCCTCGATCTCGACCGTGCGATGGAAACGGCCGAAGCGACCCTCAACGACCTCGGCATCTGCTTCCTCTTCGCCGGGAAGCACCATCCGGCGATGGGCAGGATCATGCCGATCCGCAGGAAGCTCGGCCGCCGCACGATCTTCAATTTGATGGGTCCGCTCGCCAATCCCGCGCGGGTCAGGCGGCAGCTGGTCGGCATTGCCCGGCCCGCCTACGTGCCAATCTATGCCGAAGCGATCCTGCGCCTCGGCACCGAGCACTCGCTTGTCGTGTCGGGCGACGAAGGGCTGGACGAACTCAGTCTCGCCGGCGGCAACGAACTGGCCGAGATCCGGGGCCAGGAACTCTCGATGCGCCGCGTTTCGCCGGGAGACGCGGGGCTGTCGGCCGCTCCGGTCGAGGCGATACGTGGCGGCGACGCCGCCTACAATGCCGACGCCCTGCGCCGCCTGCTGATGGGCGAGCCCGGCCCGTATCGCGATGCCGTTCTGTTCAACGCCGCAGGCGCCCTGATCGTCGCGGGAGAGGCGCAGTCCTGGCAGGAAGGCGTGGAGGAAGCGGCCGAGGCTATCGACAAGGGCCTCGCCAATGCCCTGCTCAACTGCTGGATCGCAGCGCTCAGATAGGCCGACAATGTCCGACAAGCTCACCGAGATCTGCGACACCAAGCGCGAGGAAGTCGCGGCGCGCAAGACGCTCGCCACTCTTGACGACCTCGATGCGCGCGCCGCGCTGCAGACCGCTCCGCGCGGGTTCGAGGCGGCACTACGCCGCAAGGCGGAAACCGGCTTCGCGCTGATCGCCGAGATCAAGAAGGCCAGTCCCTCCAAGGGTCTGATCCGCCCCGATTTCCGGCCGGCCGAACATGCCCTTGCCTACGAAGAAGGCGGCGCCACCTGCCTCTCGATCCTGACCGACGCCCCCTATTTCCAGGGGCACGAAGACTACCTTGTCGATGCCCGCGCGGCCGTTTCACTGCCCGTCATCCGCAAGGACTTCATGGTCGATCCCTGGCAGGTCGCCGAGGCCCGCGCGATCGGCGCCGATGCGATCCTGATCATCGTCGCCGCGCTTGACGATGCGCTGATGGCCGAGATCGAGGCCGCCGCGCTCGAACGGGGCATGGACTGCCTCGTCGAGGTTCACGACGAAGCGGAAATGGAGCGCGCCGCGCGGCTCATGTCACGCCTGATCGGCGTCAACAACCGCGACCTCAAGCGCTTCGTGACCGACATCGCCACGACCGAGCGCCTCGCTCCGCTCGCCCCTGAAGGCACGCTGCTGGTGAGCGAAAGCGGCATCAACTCCCACGCAGACCTGCAACGGCTGTCGGCCTGCGGCGCTCGCACCTTCCTGGTCGGGGAAAGCCTGATGCGTCAGGCCGATGTGGAAGCGGCGACGCGCGCGCTGCTGGGCGGCGTGTAGGTCAGATCGTTCGTGCGGGCTGTCCTGCGCGGCAGAAGTCTGCCATCGAACCCTCATGACGGAATTGCGACTGCTGACATGAACAAGAGCCTCACCCATGTCGATTCGGACGGAAACGCCCGCATGGTCGACGTCGGCGCCAAGGCGGAAACCCAGCGCCTTGCCATAGCCTCGGGCCGGATCGCGATGTCTGCGCAGGCGCTCGAAGCGATCCGCGCGGGCAATGCGCCAAAGGGCGATGTTCTGGGCACCGCGCGCATCGCCGGGATCATGGCGGGCAAGAAGACCAGCGAGCTGATCCCGATGTGCCACCCGCTTGCAATCGATGCGATAAACGTCGATTTCGGGTTCGAGGAAGGCGCCATCCGCGCCACGGCGACGGCAGCGATCACCGGCAAGACCGGCGTCGAAATGGAAGCGATTACAGCCGTTTCCGTCGCGCTCCTGACAATCTACGACATGGCCAAGGCGTTCGACAAGGGCATGGTCATCGGCGAGATCCGCCTGATCGAAAAGCGCGGCGGCAAGTCCGGCGTCTGGCGCGCGCCGGATCTCGAGCGATGAGCAAGAAGAACGCACCGATCCCGCTGGAGGAAGCCCAGGCTCGCCTGCTCGCTCTTGTCGAGCCGCTGCCGGTCGAGCGTGTCGACGTCGAAGGCGCCATCGGCCGCTATCTTTCCGAACCGCTCCAGGCGCGGCGCACGCAGCCGGCCGCCGACCTTTCGGCGATGGACGGCTATGCCGTGACGGCCAGCGACCTTGCCGGTCCCTGGCGCGTGATCGGTGAAAGCGCGGCCGGGCATCCCTATGCGGGCACGGTCGGCCACGGAGAGGCCGTGCGCATCTCCACCGGCGCGATTCTGCCCGCCGGAGCCGAAGCGGTGATCCTTCAGGAAGATCTCGCGCGCGACGACGGGCGGATTTCGCTTACCGGCGAGCTTCCCTCTCCTCCCCACAAGCATATCCGCCGCTGCGGCATGGATTTCTGCTTCGGAAACGAAGTAATGGCGGCTGGGGTGAAAATCGGCCCCGCGCAGGCGGCGCTCGCGCTCGCGGCCGGGCATCGGCACTTGCCCGTGCGCCGCATGCCCAAAGTGGCCGTGATCGACAGCGGAGACGAACTCGCCGCCGATCCGGAAGCTTGCGAAGCGCATCAGATCCCCGCCAGCAACGGCACCATGCTCGCCGCGCTGTTTCGCGGCCTCGCGGTCGAGGCCCGCCGGATCGGGCCGGTCGCTGATACCCTCGATGCGCTGACCGCCGCTTTCGACGCTGCCGCCGACTGCGACGTCATCGTCACCAGCGGCGGGGCCTCGGTGGGAGACCACGATCTGGTCCGCCCCGCGCTGGAGCAATGGGGCGCCCGGCTCGACTTCTGGCGAGTGGCGATCAAGCCCGGAAAGCCGCTGCTCGTAGCCACGCGCGAGCGCGATTCGGCGCGGCAGATCATCATCGGCCTGCCTGGCAATCCCGCCTCCAGCATGGTGACGGCCTACCATTTCGTACTGCCGCTGCTGCGCGCATTGCTGGGCGCGGACAAGCCCCTGCCCATGCAGATCGCGACCCGGCTCGGCGCACCGGTCAGGGCCAACGGCTCGAGGCGCGAATTTCTGCGCGGGTTCTGGGATGGCGAAACGGTTATGCCGACGACCTTGCAGGACAGCGGCGCCTTGGCCGCGCTGGCCGCGAGCAACGTCCTGATCGACCGCGCCGCCCATGCCCCAGAGGCGGACGCGGGTGAAGAGGTTCGCGGGTTCCTCCTCCAGAATGGCGGTATTGCTTGACGTTCCAGAATTCGTTGCTTAATTGTTCTCTCATTGTTCACAGGCGGAACATCGCCGGGGCAGGCAGCAGAAGAGGCAGCGAAGATGTTGACGCGCAAGCAGCACGAATTGCTCAGGTTCATCCAGGCCCGGCTTGAGGAAAGCGGCATCTCGCCCAGCTTTGAGGAAATGAAGGAAGCGCTCGATCTCAAGTCGAAATCGGGCGTGCATCGGCTGATTTCCGCGCTTGAGGAGCGTGGCTTCATCCGCCGCCTGCCCAACCGGGCCCGCGCGCTCGAAGTGTTGCGCCAGCCCGAGGACGTGTCGACGAAGGCGGCGGCGCAGCCTGCCCCCGCAAACGATCCCACCGCTTCGATCCGCGCGCCGCAGCGTATGCCCGAGCCGGCGAACGACGTGGTGGAGATCCCGCTCCATGGGCGCATTGCCGCCGGCGTACCGATCGAAGCGCTCGAAGGGCAGACTACCCTGCCGGTTCCGGCCGCCCTGCTGGGTGCCGGCGAACACTATGCGCTCGAGGTGTCAGGCGACTCGATGATCGAGGCCGGCATCCTCGACGGGGACTTCGCGCTCATCCGCCGTACCAATACGGCGCGCGACGGCGAGATCGTGGTCGCGCTGGTCCGCGGCGAGGAAGCGACGCTCAAGTATCTGCAACGCGATGGCGGCATGGTGCGGCTCGTCCCGGCCAATTCGGCTTACGAGCCACAGATCTTCGGGCCGGACGAAGTCGAGGTCCAGGGCAAGCTTGCGGGGCTGCTGCGCCGCTATCACTGATACCGGGGACGACCGTTAGCGTCCTTGCTACCGGCTCCACTGAGGGCGTCGCCACCAGCCGTGGTCGCCCTGCCCGCGGGCTACCGTGTCCACTTTCCGGTCGGCCAGTCTGATCGCAAGGCCGCCGGTTTCATCGAGCATCCGCCGATCCGCCTTCAGCCAGCGGGGCCGGCAACTGCGGGGCAGCCAGCGATCGGCGATGACGATGTCCGCCTTGTCGCAGGCCGCGGCAAGGGCGCGTTCGGGCACTGCGTCTCGGCTTCGGGCGATAAGCAGGTCCCAGGCCATCCCCTCGCGCACGAGGCGGACCGAGCAGAAATCCCGGTTGCACCGCGCCCTCGGCCAGCTTGCGAGGGGCTGCGGCTCGCCTTCCATGCCGGCGAGTTCGAGAAGGTTGTCCCGCACATAGTCGCTGCGCGTGTCCCGCAAGGTGATGAGGCGGGCGCCCTTGTCCACGACGAGGCCGACATGACGCCCATCGCCCGTGACCAGCACGTCCGGGGGCGTAAGCATGGTAAGCCAGAAGGCGCCCAGCCCCGCCGGAACCAGGCCAAGCAATCTGATCCGTCCGCTCCACAGGCCAAGCCAGAGACCGCCGGCCACGAACAACAGAAAAGCACCCGTCCCCATCGCGGGCAGCAACGATACCGCGCCAGGACGCGAGCTGATCCAGTGCGCGAGCCCCAGCAGCAGATCGATGGACTGCCCCGCAAGCCACCAGAAGGGAGCGCCGAGACCGGCAATGTCGAGCACGAGCGCAATGGCGACGAGCGGCATGACCAGAAATGTAGTCAGCGGGATTGCCACGACATTGGCCAGGGCCCCGTAAACGCCGCCGCGGTGAAAGTGGAAAAAGCCGATCGGCATCAGCGCCAGCTCGATAACGAATCCGGTCAAGAGCAGCATCGCCAGATGGCGCAGCACGCGAAACGCGATGCCCTCCTCGCGCGGCGCCAGGAAGCGTCGCACCGGCCCTGCCGTGGCGAGCGCGACGATGGCCAGAACCGCGGCAAAGCTCATCTGGAAGCTCGGTCCGGTTAGCGATTCGGGCCAGAGCAACAGGACGAACATGGCGGCGACGGCCAGCATCCTGAGCGAAAGCGCCTCTCGTCCCAGCGCGAGCGCCGCGAGGACCAGCAGGGCGCCGATGCAGGACCGCACGGTCGGCACCTCGGAGCCGGTCAGCAAGGTATAGCCGATCCCGGCCAGGGCGCCGCATGCGGCGGCGGCCACCGGCAGACGGACGCGAAGCGCCAGTCCCGGAGAAAGCGCCAGAACACGCAATGACAGCAGGTAGACGGCCCCGATCACCGCGCTCACATGCAGCCCGCTGATCGAAAGCAGGTGCGCAAGGCCGGCATCGCGCATGGCCTGGGCATCGTCCTCGGCGATGCCGCCCCGGTCTCCGGTCGCCAGGGCAGCGGCGATCCCCGCTTCCGATCCCTCCAGGCGCGCGCGGACGTGGCGGGAAAGCCCCACCCTGGCCCGGGCCAGCAGGCCGCCCCCCGCTTCCGCCTTGAGGACTTCCACCGGCCGCGTCACCGTTCCGCTTGCGGACAGCCCGGAAAACCACGCGGTGCGCGCAAAGTTGTATGCGCCGGGAAAGATCGGCGGTGCGGGCGGCATCAGCCGGGCTTCGAAGCGAATCACCGCACCCGGCGCGACATTTTCCGAATGGAAACCCTCGGGCACGTTTACCCGCACCTTGATCGCCCGGGCCGAACCGGGTTCGCGCATGGCCAGAACCAGACGGGTCCGTTCAAGGGCCGGCTGCTCTTCCACTTCGAGGACGCTGCCCTTGAACGTGCCCGACAGCGGTCCGGCGATCGGCTCCTGACCGACGATGGCGGATCTGGCCCAAACCGTCAGGCAGCCGGCGGCAACCAGCAGGAAAAGCGCGAAAATCGCCTGCCTCAGGTGCGAAAACCCGTCCCGACCACGCCACGGCGATTTCGCGATCATGCCCAGACCCAGGCATCCCAGGATCAACCAGGTCCAGTAACCCGCGTGCGGCAACCCGAACCAGGCCGCGATTCCGGTCCCGAACGCGACGACGAGCCATGGCCCCCTGTCGAATCCGGCATTGCAAAGAAATCGCTCGATGCCGGCCAAACCCCTCGACAAGTGGCTCTCGCTGTTCCATTGCCCATGCTGCATTGCAGCGCTACCGGGCGTTTCCGGAGGCGTGTGCTCATCTTGCGTCGTGGCTTGGCTGGCCATGGCGCGCATAGGAGAGGAAGGTAGTGACAATGGCAAGCGGCAGTGCATCGGGCGGAGCGAACGGCACCAAGGCCGTCGTGACGCGCTTTGCCCCCTCGCCTACCGGCTATCTGCACATCGGTGGCGCCCGCACGGCGCTGTTCAACTGGCTCTTCGCCCGCCATCATGGCGGCAAATACCTGCTTCGTGTCGAGGACACCGACCGTGCCCGGTCGACCGAACCAGCGATCGAGGCGATCTTCGACGGGCTCTCCTGGCTGGGACTGCAGGGGGACGAGGAGCCGGTGTTCCAGTTCGCGCGCTCCGCCCGCCACGCGCAAGTGGCCGCGCAGCTGCTGGAAACGGGCCACGCCTACCGCTGTTATCTGACATCCGAGGAACTCGCCGAGCGCCGCCAGAAGGCCCAGGAAGAGCGCCGCCCGTTCCGGATCGCCAGCGAATGGCGCGACGCCGATCCTTCGACGTTCCCGGCCGACCGGCCCTACGTCGTGCGCATAAAGGCGCCCCGCGACGGCGAGACGGTGATCGAGGATCTCGTTCAGGGCCGGGTTACCGTCCAGAATGCGGAGATTGACGATTTCGTCATCCTGCGCTCCGACGGGACGCCGACCTACATGCTCGCGGTCGTCGTCGACGATCACGACATGGGCGTCACACACGTCATTCGCGGCGACGATCACCTGAACAATGCCTTCCGGCAGCTCGTGATCATAAACGCGATGGCTTGGCCGGTGCCGGCCTACGGCCACGTCCCGCTGATCCACGGATCTGACGGCGCGAAGCTTTCGAAGCGGCACGGCGCGCTCGGTGTCGACGCCTACCGCGATGAACTCGGCATTCTTCCCGAGGCACTGTTCAACTATCTCCTGCGCCTCGGCTGGGGCCATGGCGACGACGAAATCATCACCCGCAAGCAGGCGGTCGAGTGGTTCGACATCGCCCACGTCGGCAAGTCACCCGCGCGCTTCGATCTTGCCAAGCTGCAGAACCTCAACGGGCACTACCTGCGCGAGGCCGATGACGCCCGGCTTGCGGCGCTGGTGCTGCCGCGCGTCATCGCCAACGGGTTCGAAACCGTGGACGAGGCGCTGCTCGAACGCGCCATGCCGGTGCTCAAGGTCCGTGCCAGGGATATCAACGAACTTGCTGAAGGCGCGGCCTTCCTTTTCGCTACCCGTCCGCTCCCCATGAGCGAGAAGGCGCAGGCGCTGCTGACCGGTGAGGGACGCGAGCGCCTCTCCGCCATTCACGGGCGCCTTGCCGGGGAATCGGACTGGACTCTGGAGGCATTGGAAGCCAAGCTGAAGGCAATGGCCGAGGAACTGGGATTGGGCCTCGGCAAGCTCGCGCAGCCCTTGCGGGCAGCCCTGACGGGTCAGACGACCTCTCCGGGAATTTTCGACGTTTTGGTTCTGCTCGGTCGGGACGAGAGCCTGGCGCGCATCGCCGCGCAGGCCGAAGTAGCCGCCGGGTCGCAGGTATAAGGAGTAAGAACTGGTGGGTGATCAGATAAAGCTGTCCGCGGGTAATGCGGATTTCGAATATCCCGTGCTGAAAGGCAGCGTCGGGCCGGACGTGATCGACATCCGCAAGCTCTACGCCCAGACGGGAAAGTTCACGTTCGATCCCGGCTTCACGTCGACCGCAAGCTGCGAAAGCGCGTTAACCTACATCGACGGCGATGAAGGCGTGCTTCTGCACCGCGGATATCCGATCGGCCAGCTTGCCGAGCATTCCTCGTTCATGGAAGTCAGCTACCTGCTTCTGAACGGCGAACTGCCGAGCAAGAGCGAGTTGGAGAAATTCGAACTCACGATCAGCCGCCACACCATGCTGCACGAGCAGCTTGCGACGTTCTATCGCGGTTTCCGCCGCGACGCGCACCCGATGGCGATCATGTGCGGCGTGGTCGGCGCG
Organism: Novosphingobium endophyticum; assembly: GCF_014640675.1. GTDB lineage: Bacteria > Pseudomonadota > Alphaproteobacteria > Sphingomonadales > Sphingomonadaceae > Novosphingobium > Novosphingobium endophyticum. The sequence continues at coordinate 116,181 of NZ_BMHK01000001.1, forward strand.
CTCTCGGCCTTCTATCACGATTCGACGGACATTTCGGACCCCGAGCACCGCAAGATCAGCTCGCACCGCCTGATCGCCAAGATGCCGACGATCGCCGCCATGGCCTTCAAGTACGCGGTCGGGCAGCCTTTCATGTACCCGGACAACAAGCTGTCCTACACCGGCAACTTCCTGCGCATGACCTTCGGCGTTCCCGCCGAGGAATACGAAGTGGTCCCGGCGGTCGAGAAGGCCATGGACCGCATTTTCATCCTTCATGCCGACCACGAACAGAACGCATCGACTTCGACCGTGCGCCTTGCCGGCTCGTCGGGCGCGAACCCGTTTGCCTGCATCGCCGCCGGCATCGCCTGCCTCTGGGGGCCGGCGCATGGCGGCGCCAACGAGGCGGCGCTCAACATGCTTCGCGAGATCGGCACGCCTGACAAGATCCCGCACTACATCGAACGCGCAAAGGACAAGAACGACCCGTTCCGCCTGATGGGCTTCGGCCACCGCGTCTACAAGAACTACGATCCGCGCGCGGCGGTCATGCAGAAGACCGTGCGTGAGGTGTTCGACGCGCTCAAGGTCGACGACCCGCTGTTCGAGACCGCCCTGCGCCTTGAGGAAATCGCGCTCAACGATCCTTACTTCGTCGAAAAGAAGCTGTTCCCGAACGTGGACTTCTATTCGGGCATCATCCTTTCGGCGATCGGTTTCCCGACGACGATGTTCACTGTGCTCTTCGCCCTCGCCCGCACCGTGGGCTGGGTCGCGCAGTGGAACGAGATGATCTCGGACCCCGGCCAGAAGATCGGCCGTCCGCGCCAGCTCTACACCGGCCCGACGCAGCGCGACTACGTGCCGCTCGACCGCCGCTGAAGGTAAAATGGCAAGATACGATAACAAGCCATTGTGGTAATATGAAAAAGCCCTCGCGAAAGCGGGGGCTTTTTTTGACAGCATCCAGCCACAATCTGGCCACCACGCTGCGCCATACCTATCTTGAACCTGAGGGGAACCTGCCATGATAGTTCTCAGGATAGTCGCCTTCACGCTTGGTCTTCTGGCCATCGCCATGGGGCTGCTCTGGCTCGGTCAGGGGACCGGTGTCGTGATGTGGCCCGAGGAAAGCTTCATGCTCGCCGACAGGACATGGGCCGTTCGCGGCGCCATCCTCGCGGCGGTCGGCTGCATCATCGTGTGGCTTGCCCGCCGCGGCAACGGCGGTCGTTGAACTACGCGCCGGGATCGGCCGGCAGGTCGAGGATGAAACGCGCGCCCTGCCCCGGCGCGCTTTCGACGGCGAGTTCCCCGCCCATGGCTCTTGCCAGACTGCGCGAGATATAAAGCCCCAACCCCGAACCGCCGTCGCCACTGCGACCGAGACGTTCGAATTTCTCGAAGATCCTGGCCTGCTGCTCGTCGGAAAGTCCGGGCCCCTGATCGGCGACGATCAGCCGCGCCGTCTCGCCCAGCGGCTCCAGACGAATCCAGATGCGCGACTTTTCCGGCGAATAGCGGATGGCATTGCCGATCAGGTTGAGCATCACCTGCAGCACACGGCGGAACTCGGCGATGGCCGGAAGGCTCTCCGACGTTTGCGGCGATTCGATGACGATGTTCTTTTCCCGGGCGCGGACATTGAGGATGCCCGCCGCCTGACGCGCCACCTCGGACAGGTCGATGCGGTCGGGCGCAGTCGAGAAGTTCTCCGATTCGACCACTTCCAGGTCGGCAAGGTCCTCCAGCAAGTCGAGCAGCAGCTTGCCGGCGCTGGCGATTTCTCCCGCGTAGTCGGCATAGACATCGGCGATCGGTCCGGCGAGGCGCGCCCTGATCGTCTCGGCATTGGCGACGATGCGCGCGACCGGCTGACGCAGCACCGGTGACAGATCCTGGCCGACGAGGCTGCGCCGCAAGGTCGGCTCGATTGCCTTGCTGCTCGCCGTCTTTATGGCCGGCGGCTCGTCCGAAACCAGCAGGAGTTCAAATCCCGCCGGCTCCAGGCCCGGCTGCATATGCGGGATCAGCGTGACGCGCCAGGGCCTGTCCGACCCTTTCACCGTGACCCTTGCGCCATCGAGCAGGCGCCAGTGCAGCGGCTGCTTGTGCGCGACGTTTTCCGGCGGCAGGAAGTCCGTCCACGGCCGTCCAAGACCGGATTCCATCGCTTCGGCGAGTTCGCCAAGCTCCGGACTCTCGGCCACGAACGCGAGAACCCGCTGCGACGCATCAAGCCGGGCCGTTAGTTCCGCGACATGTCGCTCGGTGGTCGTCCGGCGGCGTTCGATACTCCCGGCATCCTCCACCGGTATTGGCGAAACCTGCCAGTTGCGTACGACGATATCGCAGCCTTGCTCGCCCTCCTGCGCGCCTCCGCGTGGTTCCACCTCAACCCAGGCGGTCACCATATCCCCGCCGTCAAAGGCCGAGATCGCCCGCGCCACGCGAAAGCGGCACCGCTTCGCCCTGCGGACGAGTTCCAGCAACTGGGGCACGGCGATCGTACCGGGCAGATCGCCGCCGCAGCGCAGCTGGAGGCCGGCAAGCGGTTCCTCGGCGCTCAGCAGGCAATCTTGTGGATCGCTTATGGCCCGCGCGAGAATGGTTCCCCCTTTTGTCATCAGCCGGCATGATGTCTCGAGGAAAGAATGGCTGCGGCTTGATCGGCGCTGAGGCTGTCAAAGCCGGGCGGCGGGGTAAAGTCGGGGTGAAGCGCAAGGAGTTCCCGTTCGGCAGCCCTCGGCCCCAGACCCGCGATGCGCAGCGCCAGAGCAAGCCTGGCGAGTTGTGCCTTGTGGGTGGAGAAAACCACCGCATCGCGGCCCTGCCCCGACCCCTGCGCCAGCGCAGTGAGGAACAACGCGGCGCCGGCATGGCTGACCGAGAGGCCCGCCGACGCTCCGGTGCCCATGCTCATCACCAACCGGGAAGCCAGCCCAAGGCGGCTGGCGCTCTCATCATGGCTGACCCGGAATTCGTGCTCCGCTTTCGCGGCGCGCTCCGCCATGCCGGCGCCATCGCCAAAATGCGCGCGCAGGGGGGCGAGCATCGTCTGGAACAGTTCGCCCGGCAGGTCGCGAAAAGACAGTTTCATCCGCGTTTGCGATTGGCACCAGCGCGCCTGTGCCGCGAGAAACTTCGTCGCCAGCTCTTGTGCCGCACTGTCCCGCGACGAAGCGAGTTCGAGCAGTAGCGGCGAAACCACGGGGTCGACCGCGAGCCAGAGCTGAAGGCGCTCGGTCAACTGCCATTCCAGTGCCAGCGCGTGAAGGTGCGAGAGCAGCGCCGGATTATCGAGAAAGGCGCGTGTCAGGGCGTCCGCTTCGCACGCCGGAAGTTCCCCTCCGTCTCGCTCCGGGGCCGCATCGAGCAGGCCATGGGCAAGGTCCGCCAGCATCCCCCGGATGCGCGCGAGAATCTCGTCGCTGAAGAGGGTGCTGTCCTCCGCCGCGATGAGGTGCCGCAGGATGGGAGGGATCGTCCGTGCCATGGCATCGCCGCGCGCAAGCTCTTCGCGCAGGGCAGTCTCGACGTCTGGCGCGTCGGCCTGGTGAACAGCTTGGTCGATCATCGCCCGGTTATACACCATCTTTGGTTAAACGCGGGTTAGTCTTGCCCGCGCATGGGCAGAGCCAGCGCGGCAAGGACCAGACCGATCGACAGGACTTCGATGGTGATCTGCACCTGCCCCACAAGCGCCGCCAGCGCCAGCGCCACGCCGAGCACCGCGCGGTCGCGTATCCAGGCAGCTATGCTACCGGTCAGGAGGTTGGGCACCAGCACGAGTAGCAGCATGAGTATGGTCGGCGGGAATATCCACGAAATCAGCGACTCCTCCGGCACCCGTGAGATGGCGGCAAGGCTCAGCAGGCCGATCGTGGCATCGACGAGCCATGCGAGCGCATCGGATCGCGGGATGACCGGCGGCAACTGACCCATCGCCTGTCGCTCGGCAAGGCGCAGCAGCCGCACGCCCTCCACGAGAAGCGACGCGAAGGCCGCGAACAGGAAGCCCCCCCAGATCAGCCCGAACCAGCCAAACCCTCCGGCCATGACGATCACGGCGAGAACCGCGATCGCCAATGCATTGCTGGCGTTACCGGCATGAAGCAGCGACGAGCCCAGTGACAGCACGGCAAGGCGCGCGACCGATCGTCCCGGCGAAGTTCCGCCGGTTTCCGCGAGTTGCTCGTTCAACCACTCGGTTTCGACAGCATAAGCCTCCGCTTCGCTGCGAATGAGGCGCCATCCCGTTCCGACTCGCGCGGCAGACGGCACGTCCCGCATGGGAACCCCCGATTGCAGCGCGATGCGGGTGAGCGCGGAAGGAACGTCGCAGTCGGCCGGCAGTTCGTGCAGGCTCTCTGCCACATGGCCCGGCACGCGCATCAGCCCCGCGGCAGCACGGTTGAGGTCGATCCGTTCAAAACCGGCCGCAAGCGCGCTCTCCACCGGCAATGTCAGCACCAGCGGCACTCTGCTTTCGAACAGCGACACGACCTTGGCCGGGTCGGCGAAAAGCCCGTCGCCGATCACCAGCAGTTCGTCGTTGGCCGTCACGAGGCCGGAAAGCTGCCGTGCGTCCGTGGCGACATAGAATTGCAGGCCGGCGTCTTCCGCCGCATGCTGGAGCGCAATGAGTTCCGGGGACATCCCGCGCGCAACGCAGATCACCCTCTGGCAATCGAGCGCCAGAACCAGGCCGAGCTGATGCTGCGCCACGCTCGCCCCGGCCACCCTCAGAAACGCGCGGGGGAGCGCCTGCCCCGCCCCGGCGGGTTCGGTCATGGCCAGCAACGCGATGCGCAGTTTTCAATCTCCAGCGAGCAGCGCCCATTTAGCACAGGGGGGCGGGGTGCCAAGCGTCGCCAGGAAATCAGTCGGCGGAAAACTCCGCAACGAAAACCTTGAGCCGCCGAACGACGGTAGGCTCGCCGGGCGCGGCGTAAAGCGCTTCCTCGGCGAGGTCGTGCAGCGCATTCGAATGGAAACTCGCGGCAAGGCCCTTGAGGCGCATGGCCGCGATGACCCAGTTTCCATCGCAGCGCGCACGCTCCAGCAGGTCGACCTGACGCGTGACGCTCTCCGCGAAGGTCGCGCGCAACTCCTCGAAAAGAGTGGCATCTCCGCCAGCAGCGGCTGCGAGCGTCGCTTCAAGGGCACCTGCTTCATACGCCATTTTTCCACGGTTAGCCGCAAAGTCTTAAATGAGGGTTTATTGCCGCCTCACTCGTGGTATTCTGGTCAAATGGCAGGGGAAAACAGGATCATCGCCTTCGGCACCGGCGGAAACGACGATGGCGGAGAACATCCGGACACGGTTCACGGCGCCGAACCCGCTCCAGGAAGCGAATCCGACGCATCCCCCGCGCGAGCCTGGGACGAGGCATGGATCGCGCCCGAGGAAGACGGGGCCGACGCCAGCCCGAAAGCATGGATGCTCCCCGCTCTCGCCATCCTTGCCGTTGCGGTATGGTCGGCCCTCTTCGTGATCGCCCGCCTGCCGCAATTGCGTTCCGGCATAACACTCGAAGCGGTGCCCACGCTCCTTACCGAATGGGGCGTGCCGGTCCTGATCGTCGGCCTTGGATGGTTGCTCGCGCTGCGCCACAGCACGCGCGAAGGAAAGCGTTTTGGCGATATCGCGCGCGCGCTCTCCACCGAATCCGCGCTTCTTGAGCAGCGCCTGACCAACGTGAACCGCGAACTCAGCCTGGCGCGCGAGTTCATCGCCTCGCAGTCGCGCGATCTTGAAACGCTGGGCCGCATCGCCGCCGAGCGCCTTTCGGACAATGCGGGCCGTCTCCAGGACCTGATCCGAGACAACGGTTCGCGAGTGGAATCCATCAGCACGGTCAGCCAGGCGGCGCTGGAGAACATGGAAAAGCTGCGCGGGCAACTCCCGGTCATCGCCAGCTCGGCCAAGGACGTCACCAACAACATCGGCAATGCCGGTCGCGCCGCCCATACCCAGCTTGAGGACATGATCAACGGCTTCAACAGGCTCAACGAGTTCGGTACGGCCAGCGAACGCCAGGTACAGACCCTGCGCGGTGCCGTTGAGACCGCCCTGGGCGAGTTCGCGCATCAGTGCGAAAAGCTGGAAGAGCTTGCGGATACGCGCTTCGCGGCACTTGCCGAACGCGGCGAGACGTTCCGGACCGAACTCGACAAGCACGAAGTCGACGCCTTGGCCGCGATCCGCACGCGGGCATCGGCGCTTGGCGAGGAAATCGAGCGGACGCGCACCCAGCTCGACACGCACGAGGCCGAGAGCCTCACGTCGCTGCGCGCCCGCCTTGGCGCGCTGCGCGACGAAAGCGGCGTGGTGTCGCGCGCCCTGCGCGATGCCGAGGGACGTGCCCTCGAAGGCTGGAAAACGAGCCTCGCGGATCTGAAAGCCGCCCAGGCCGAGGCTTCCGAAGCGATCGTCGAGGTCCAGAAGAAGACGCTCGACGGTCTGGCCGAACAGGTGTCCCGAATTGAATCCGAAGCGGCAAGGCTCAACGAGACGCTGGCCGCGCGTTCGGCGCGCACGGCCGATGAATGCGCTGAACGCCTCGCCCGGCATGAGGAGCAGGAACGCGCCGCGCTGGAGCGTTTCCGCGAGGTTCTCGCCGAGTTCGACAGCGACATCGCGCGGCGCCTGGAAAGCCACCAGAGCCAGACCGAAGCCTTGCGCGAAACGGCCCATTCGATCACCGCCGAGCTGGGACATTTCGAAACCCGTCTCAGCGCGATTGCCGAAGACAGCGCACAAGGCGAGGAAGTTCTCTCCTCCAGCCTCTCGGCATTGACCGAGCGCCTGACCGCCGCCCGCGCAACGCTGGCGGCAACCGACGGCGACATTGAAAAGCTGACCGACGGCAGCATCAGGCTGCTCGAACTCATCCAGGCGAGCGCCAAGCAGGCGCACGAGGCCCTGCCCGAGGCGCTGTCTATCACCGAAGATCGGCTCGACCGCCTGAACCAGGGCATTTCCGCGCTTCTCCGCCAGCTCCAGCAAGCGGGTCGGGATAGCGAAGTCCTCGCCGGCGAGATTTCCAGTTCCGGCGCGCATCTCGAATCGCTGGTCGATTCGCTATCGTCCGGTCACGCCGCGATCAGCGAGCAGGGAAGCGCCCACGGCGAGGTGCTGTCCGATCTGCGCAAGACGCTGGAAGAGGTCGAGAGCGCAACGCGCCGCACGGCAGGGGCGGCGGGTGACGAACTGCGTGCCTCGATCGAGGCGCTCAATGCGACGATCGGCGAAAGCATAGCGGCAATCGAGACCGAAAGCGCATCGCGTGTCTCCGCCGTCGCCGACAATCTCGCCAATGAGAGCGCCCAGGCCATCGACAAGGCCATGCGCACGCGCGTTGCCGAAATCTCCGGCCAGCTCGAGCAGGCGGTTGCCCATGCCGCGGGCGCCACGCGCGAGGCCACGATCCAGCTGCGCGACCAGCTCGCCAAGGTCGATGAACTTGTCGGCAACCTCGAGAACCGCGTCGCCCATGCCCGCAACCGCGCGGAGGAGCAGGTCGACAACGACTTCTCGCGCCGCGTGGCGCTGATCACCGAATCGCTCAACTCCAACGCAATCGACATTGCGTCCGCGCTATCGACGGATGTCTCGGATACGGCGTGGGCGGCCTATCTGCGTGGCGATCGCGGTATCTTTACGCGCCGCGCCGTGCGCCTGCTCGATGCCGGCGAGACAAAGGCGATCCAGCAGGTCTACGAACGCGACGATGCGTTCCGCGAGCACGTCAGCCGCTACATCCACGACTTCGAGGCCATACTGCGGCAGATACTCTCGACGCGCGACGGGAATGCGCTGGGCGTGACGCTGCTTTCTTCCGACATGGGCAAGCTCTACGTCGCGCTCGCGCAGGCGATCGAACGGTTTCGGAGCTGAAAACGGGTAGATGCGCGTGACGGCGATCAGTACCCGAGATCGTCCACCGGCGGTTTGCCGAAGAAATTGATGTCGTCCACGTTTATCCAGCCATTGACGTAGTTGAGATAGAACAGCCCGGTCAGGAGGGCGGCGAGCACCGTCGCGCGGACGACGATCATGCCGGGGCGGAAATTGACCGGCGCGCTGTCGGCGTGCCCCTTCTCCACCTCATGTCCGTCCACCTGGTCAGGCGTGCGCAGGCCGAAAGGCATGACCAGGAATGCGCTGAGCACCCATAGCAGGCCATAGATCGCCAGCATCGAGGTCCACTGCATCGCTTGGCTCCCGTCAGTTACCGAGAAGAAGGACCTGCACCTGCGGCCGCTTGCCCGACCAGCGCGTGGCAGCGCGGCGTGCCGCCAGACGAGCGGCTTCGATACGGCCCGCGTGGTCGGCTTTCTTCGCCTTGCCGAGCGCGGCGGCGACATCGCGCCGGGCTTCCTCCAGGAACGCTCCGTAATCCTCGTCAAGCGGCAGGCCCATGGCCGCGACCTCGACATGACCATGCCGGTCAGCCGCGACCGAAACGACGCCGTTATGGGCGATACGCCGCCGCATCACCATGGCCTCGCCATCGGCAGGCGCGATGATGTCGCCGTCCAGTATGAGCCGTCCGGACCGCACTTCGCCGAATTTGCCCGGTGCGCCGGGGGCGAGACGCACGAGATCGCCGTTCTTCTGGAAGACCGCCTTGGGAATGCCACTGGAAAGCCCCAGCCTTGCCTGCTCGCGCATGTGGCGGATTTCGCCGTGCACGGGGACCAGTATCTCCGGCCGCAGCCAGCCATAAAGCGTCTCGAGTTCGGGCCTTCCGGGGTGACCGGAGACGTGGATTGGGCTCTGCCGGTCGGTCACGAGCACAATGCCGGCATCCGACAGGCGGTTCTGGATCTTGCCGATGGCAATCTCGTTGCCGGGAATCTGACGGCTCGAGAACAGGACGACATCGCCCGATTCCAGCTTGATCGGATGGTTGCCTTCGGAAATCCGGGCCAGAGCCGCGCGGGGTTCGCCCTGCCCGCCGGTGGCCACGATCAGCACTTCGCTGCGCGGCAAGTCCATGGCCGTTTCGGGATCGACGATTTCCGGCAGATCCTTGAGGTAGCCGCTTGCCTTCCCGGTCTCGATGATCCGATCGAGCGAACGCCCCGCCACGCACAGCTTGCGCTTGGTCTTGCGTGCCACCTCGCCGAGCGTCTGCAGGCGGGCGACGTTGGAGGCGAAAGTCGTCACCAGTACGCGCCGGCCGCTATGGCGCTTCACTTCGGCGAGCAGGCCGCGATAGACCTCGCCCTCCGAACCGGAGGCCTCCGGATTGAAGACGTTGGTCGAATCGCAGACCAGCGCGAGCACGCCCTGATCGCCGATCTCGGTCAGTTCCTCCGACGTTGCCGGCGTTCCGATCTGCGGTTCGTCATCGAGCTTCCAGTCACCGGTATGGAAGATCCGGCCGAACGGCGTTTCAATAAGAAGCGCATTGCCCTCGGCGATCGAATGCGCAAGCGGGACATAGCGAATGCCGAAGGGGCCGATCTCGAACCGGTCGAAATTGTCGACGGCGATCAGTTCGACCCGGTCGAGGATGCCTGCCTCCTCGAGCTTCGCGGCAACGAGCCTGGCCGTGAACGGCGTCGCGTAGATCGGAACGCCCAGTTCTTCCGCGAAATAGGGGACCGCGCCGATATGGTCTTCGTGGGCATGGGTCAGCACGATGCCGAGCAGGTTCTCCCGCTCATTCTCGATGAATTCGAGGTCGGCAAAGACAAGGTCGATGCCGGGGTATTCGTTCATGCCGAAGGTCATTCCCAGATCGACCATCAGCCACTTGCCCTTGCAGCCGTAGAGATTGACATTCATGCCAATCTCGCCCGAGCCGCCGAGCGCGCAAAACAACAATTCGTTACCTGGAATCACTTGGCAGTTGCCCTTTCGGCAAGGATGGCGAGGCCTTCAATCGTCAGGTCCGGATCCACCGAATCGAAAATGTCGGTCGCCTCGTCGAACAGGACCGCAAGACCGCCCGTGGCGATCACTTTTGCTGGCCTGCCGATCTGCGTGCGCATCCGCGCGATCAACCCTTCCATCATCGCGACATAGCCCCAGAACACGCCGATCAGCATCTGGTCCTCGGTGTTGCGACCAATGACGCTGCTGTTCTTGGGTACTTCAATAGCGATACGCGGCAGTTTTGCGGTGTGGCCCACCAGCGCATCGAGCGACAGGTTGATACCCGGCGCAATGATCCCGCCCTTGTAGGCGCCGTGAAAATCGATCGCATCGAACGTCGTCGCCGTTCCGAAGTCGACGATGATAATATCCCCGCCATGCTTGGCATGCGCGGCGATGGCGTTGACGGCGCGGTCGGCTCCAAGCGAGCGCGGCTCATCCACGTCGATGTCGATGGCGTAGTCCGCCTTGCCGAGCCCCGCGATCAGCGGCTCGACGTTGAAGTAGTGGCGGCACAGGATTTCGAGGTTGTGCAGCGCGCGCGGCACTACCGTCGAGATGATGACGGTGTCGACCTGCTTGCGGTCGATTCCGCGTATCGCCAGCAGTTGCATCAGCCAGACGGCGTATTCGTCGCCGGTGCGCCGCGGATCGGTGGCGATGCGCCAGCGGCCCTTGATCTCGCGGCCATCGAGCAGCGCGAAAACGACGTTGGTATTGCCGGCATCAATGGCTAGCAGCATGGGCCTTGGTTTCCTCAATGCGAAGTTGCGGCAAGAAGCACGTCGCCCGCGTGGACCGTCCGCATCGATCCATCGTCGAGACCCAGCAGAAGGTTCCCTTCGTCCGTCAGCCCGGCAAATGCGCCTTCGATCGGCTCCTCTCCCGGTGAAAGCACCGTGAGGCGGGTTCCCTCGGGATGCGCGGCACTTTGCCAGCGGCGCAGCAAGGGGGCAAGGCCGGCGCCGCGCCAGCGCTGAAGTTCGAGGTCAAAGCATATGGCCAGCTTTTCGGCGAATTCGTCACGCGATACGGTGATGCCGTTGCCGGCGAGCGAGGCGACGCGGCGTCCCTCCACTTCGGGCGCGATGTTCAGGTTGGCGCCGATACCGACGATGACGGTGTCCGCTACCATTTCCAACAGGATTCCCGCCAGCTTGGCCCCGCCGAGCAGCACGTCGTTGGGCCATTTCAGCCGAAGCGCATCGGTATCGGGCACAAATCCCGAAAGTGCCTCGTGAACGGCAAGCCCGCTGAGCAGGGCCAGCGAGGACGCCGGCGGGTCGCCCGGGCCCGGGCGAACCAGGGTGGAGCCCATGAAATTGCCGAGGCCGTCGTTCCAGACACGCCCGAGCCGCCCCCTGCCCGCGATCTGGCGATCCGCCACGAGCCAGTCACCCTCGGGCAGGTATTCGCCGCCGGCAAGCCGCGCGGCCAGATCCGCGTTGGTGGAGCCGGTCTCTGCGACAGTCCTGATCAAAGGGCGAAGAACAGCGACGCCGCCGCCACGTCAGCCAGACCGCCAAGCCACTTGGCCAGCAGGTAACCGAGCGGCGAGATGAAGACGACGCAGGCAACGAGGATGATCTTGTGCCAGATGTCGCTCTCGCCCTTCACCACATCGGCGGGCTCATCGAAGTACATGATCTTGACGATCTTGATGTAGTAGAATGCGCCGATCACGGAAGCCGCGATACCGAGTGCGGCAAGCGCGATGAAATCCGCCTGCACCGCAGCCTGGAAGACCACGAACTTGCCCCAGAAGCCGAACAGCGGCGGGATGCCGGCAAGGCTGAACATGATCATGGCGAGGCCGAGCGCCAGCGCGGGGCGCGTGCGCGACAGGCCCGCCAGTGACGGAATATTCTCGACGAACGCGCCGTTCTCGTCCTTCAGCATCAGCACCGCGACGAAACCGCCCAGCGTCATCGCGACGTAGATCGCCAAATAGACCAGCATGGCCGAGGCACCCTGCGGCGTTGCCACGGCAAGACCGATCAGGATGAAGCCGACATTGTTGATCGACGAATAGGCCATCAGTCGCTTGATGTTGCTCTGGCCGATCGCACCCAGCGCGCCGACGACGATCGAGGCGAGCGCGATGAACACCACGATCTGCTGCCATGCCGCCGCCTGATCCCCGAAAGCATCGAGCATGACGCGCATGGTGAGGCCGAGCGCGGCAACCTTGGGCGCGGTGGCGAAGAAGGTCGTCACCGGCGTAGGCGCGCCTTCGTAGACGTCCGGCGTCCACATGTGGAACGGTACCGCGCTGACCTTGAAAGCCAGGCCGACGAGGATGAAGACCACGCCGAACAGTGCGCCATGCGACAGGCCGCCGGCCAGCGCCGCGTTGATGCCCGTGAAGGAGACGGTGCCGGTAAAGCCGTAGATCAGGCTCATGCCGAAAAGCAGGATGCCCGAGGCCAGCGCGCCCAGCACGAAGTACTTGAGGCCGGCCTCCGCCGAACGATCATCAGGGCGCAGGAACGCGGCCAGTACGTAGGCGGCGAGCGAGTTCATCTCGAGGCCGATGTAGAGCGTGACGAGATCGCCGGCCGAAACCATGATGCCCATGCCCAGCGCGGCGAAAAGCACCAGCACTGGGTATTCCGCGCGCATCGCCTTGAACCGCTCGAAAAAGGCGGGCGCGATCACCAGCGAGGCGGCGGCGGAGAGATAGATCAGGATCTTCGCGAAGGACGCGAAGGCATCGGCGCGGAACTGGCCGAAGAACGCCGAGGTTTCCGGCCCCATAGCTCCGGCGCAAAGCGCGGGCGCGACGAGGAATGCGGCGGCCACCAGCGCGGCCACGGCGAGAATCGAGATCAACCGGCTAGCCTTGTCCCCGCTCCATGCGGCGACCAGCAGCAGGACGAGGCCCGCGATGCTCAGCGTTTCTTCCGGCGCGATCAGGCGCAGCGACTGCGACCAGTCCATCAGTGTGCCCCCTCATGCGCAGCATGTTCTTCTTGCGCAGGCTTTTCCTTTGCCATTGCCAGCCTGGAATCCCCCTCCGGCGCCGCGCGGGCGAGCCGGGCTTCGAGCGCGGCAATATCGGCGCGCATCGGCGCGAGGAAACTCTCGGGATAGACGCCCATCCACAGCACCGCGAGGCCGAGGGGAACCACCATGAGCAGTTCGCGTGCATCGAGGTCGGCCATGGCGGCGGCATCGGCATTCTTCTGGTCGCCGAAGGCGACCCGGCGATAGAGATAGAGCATGTAGGCCGCGCCCAGGATGATGCCGGTGGCGCAGACCAGCGTCGTCCACGTAGAGACCTGGTAAATCCCCGCGAGGCTCAGGAATTCGCCCACGAAACCGCTGGTCCCCGGAAGGCCGACCGAGGCCATGGTGAACAGCATGAAGAACAGCGCATAACGCGGCATGTTGATCGAAAGCCCGCCGTAGCGGTCGATCTCACGCGTGTGCAGCCGGTCGTAGATGATGCCTACGCACAGGAACAGCGCGCCCGAGACGAGGCCGTGGCTCAGCATGACCATCATCGAACCTTCGAGGCCCTGCGCGTTGAAAGCGAAAAGGCCGATGGTCACGATCGCCATGTGCGCGACCGAGGAATAGGCGATCAGCTTCTTCATGTCGTGCTGGACCAGCGCGATCAGCGAAGTCAGCACCACGGCGGCCATCGACAGACCCCAGATCAGCGGACCGAACTGGACCGAGGCCTCCGGGAACATCGGCAGCGAGAAGCGGATGAAGCCGTAACCGCCCATCTTCAGCAGCACGCCCGCAAGAATGACCGAACCCGCGGTCGGCGCCTGGACGTGTGCGTCGGGCAGCCAGGTGTGGACCGGCCACATCGGCATCTTCACCGCGAAGCTGGCGAAAAAGGCGAGCCACAGCCAGGTCTGCGCCTGCGGATCGAAGTCGTATGCCATCAGCGTCGGGATGTCGGTCGTTCCCGCCGTGTTCACCATCCACAACATCGCGATCAGCATCAGCACCGAGCCGAGCAACGTGTAGAGGAAGAACTTGTACGAGGCGTAGATACGGTCCGCCCCGCCCCAGACGCCAATGATGAGGTACATCGGGATCAGGCCGGCTTCGAAGAAGATGTAGAACAGGAACAGGTCCTGCGCCGCGAAAACGCCGATCATCAGCGTTTCCATGAGCAGGAAGGCGCCCATGTACTCGCCGACGCGCTTGTCGATCGATCTCCAGCTCGCGCCGATGCAGATCGGCATGAGGAAGACCGAAAGCATGATCAGCAGCAACGCGATACCGTCGATGCCGAGCGCGTAGGAGAAGCCCGGGAAGAGTTCTGCCCGTTCGGTGAACTGCCACTGCGCGCCCCCGATGTCGAAGTTCGCCCAGAGCACGGCGCCCAGCGCGAGATCGACGAGCGTTGCGAACAGCGCCAGCATCCGTGCCGACTTCGCGTCCATGAAAAGGCATGCGAGCCCCGCCGCAAGCGGCACGAGCAGCATCACGCTGAGGATCGGAAAACCACCCATCATCTTATCCCGCGATCACCCAGCTGATGGCGCCGACAAGGCCCAGCAGCATGACAAGAGCATAGCTATAGAGATAGCCCGACTGGACCTTCTGCGCGTACGTGGAGCCTCTGGCCACGACCCAGGCGGCGCCGTTCGGGCCGAACCGGTCGATCAGGCCGACGTCGCCCTGTTTCCAGAACAGGCGGCCGAACCAGAAGGCCGGGACCACGAAAAGGTAGTGGTACAGCTCGTCGAACATCCACTTGCGATAAACGAACGTATAGATCGGCCCGAGCTGCTCGGCCGCGGCGGCCGGGAACGAGGTGTTCCGGATGTAGCCGTACCAGGCGATGACGAAGCCGATGGCCATGACCGTGAAGGGCGACCACTTCACCCACGTCGGCACCTCGTGCATCGCGTCGATCAGGTGCTCGTGGAAGACCAGCGCGCCCCTCCAGAACTCGCCCGTGCCCTCGCTGATAAACGAGTGATGGAACACGAATCCGGCGAACACCGCGCCCAGCGAGAGCACGACCAGCGGCAGGAGCATGACCCACGGGCTTTCGTGCGGATGGTAGCCCGCCGTGCCGACCGGGTTTTCGACATGATTGTCGTGCCCGGCCTCCTCGGAGGGGTCTTCATGCTCATGGTGAACCGCGTGCTGGATGTGCTCCGACCCCGCCCAGCGCGCCTCGCCGAAGAAGGTCAGGAACACGAGGCGCCAGGAGTAGAAGCTGGTCATCAGCGCCGCGAAAATGCCCATCCAGAAAGCGAACTGGCCCACCGAAGTCCCGGCGCCAAAAGCCGCCTCGATGATCGCGTCCTTCGAATAGAAGCCCGCGAAGCCCACGAAGCCGGCAATGCCGACGCCGGTGATGGCAAGCGTGCCCGCCGTCATCGTCCAGAAGGTGATCGGGATGTGTTTGCGCAGGTTGCCGTAGAACCGCATGTCCTGCTCATGGTGCATGGCATGGATCACCGAGCCCGCGCCAAGGAACAGCAGCGCCTTGAAGAAGGCGTGCGTGAAGAGGTGGAACATGGCCGCGCCATAGGCGCCCACGCCCGCCGCGAAGAACATGTAGCCGAGTTGCGAGCAGGTCGAATAGGCGATGACGCGCTTGATGTCCCACTGGGTGCAGCCGATCGTCGCCGCGAAGAAGCAGGTCGCGGCGCCGATCACGGCGACGAAGGCCATCGCCGTCTCGCTTGTCTCGAACATGGGCGAGAGGCGGCAGACCATGAAGACGCCGGCGGTCACCATGGTCGCGGCGTGGATCAGCGCCGAAACCGGGGTCGGGCCTTCCATCGCGTCGGGAAGCCAGGTGTGCAGCCCCAATTGCGCCGACTTGCCCATCGCGCCGATGAACAGCAGGATGCACAGCACCGTCATGGTGTCGAAGCGGTAGCCGAGGAAGCCGATGGTCGATCCGGCCATGCCCGGCGCCGCGGCGAGAATCTCGGGGATGGAGACGGTGCCGAAGACCAGGAACGTGCCGAAGATGCCCAGCATGAAGCCCAGGTCACCCACGCGGTTGACCACGAAGGCCTTGATCGCGGCGGCATTCGCGCTTGGCTTGCGGAACCAGAACCCGATGAGCAGGTACGAGGCGAGGCCAACGCCTTCCCAGCCGAAGAACATCTGCACCAGGTTGTCGGCCGTCACCAGCATGAGCATGGCAAAAGTGAAGAGCGAGAGGTAGGCGAAGAAGCGCGGCTGGTCCGGGTCTTCGTCCATGTACCCCCAGGAATAGAGGTGCACGAGCGCCGAGACCGTGGTGACCACCACGAGCATCACCGCCGTCAGAGCATCGACCCGCAGCGCCCAGTCGAAGGACATCGTGCCCGACTGCACCCACTTCAGGACCGGAACGACAGTCGCCTCGGCGCTGCCGTTCAGGAACTGGATGAAGATCGGCCATGATAGCGCGCAGGCAATGATGAGCGCGCCGGTCGTGACCGACCTCGCGGCGAGATTGCCAAGCTGCCTGTTGCCGAGCCCGGCGATGATGGCTGCCAGGAGCGGCAGGAAGACGATGAGGAGAATGGACAAGGTCTTATCCCTTCATCCGGTTGATATCGTCGACGGCGATGGAGCCGCGTCCGCGGTAATAGACCACGAGGATGGCAAGCCCCACTGCGGCCTCGCCCGCCGCCACGGTCAGGACGAACATGGCGAATATCTGCCCGGTCAGGTCTCCCAGAAAGGAACTGAAGGCGACGAGGTTGATGTTCACCGCAAGCAGGATCAATTCGATCGCCATCAGGATGACGATCACGTTCTTGCGGTTGAGGAAAATGCCGAGCACGCCGAGCACGAAGAGGATCGAGCTGACGACGACGTAGTGTTCGATGCCGATCATGCGGCGCCCCCCTGATGCGTGGACATCACAGCGTAACCCCCTTGCCCACTTCGGGGTTGACGTTACGCGTCGCATCCTGCGGACGGCGCGAGATCTGCTTGCCGATGTTCTGGCCGCGAACGTCCGAACGCTGGCGCAGCGTAAGCACGATGGCACCGATCATGGCGATCAGCAGGATGATACCCGCCGCCTCGAACAGGAAGAGATAGCGCCCGTAGAGCAGCGCGCCGATGGCCTCGATATTGGTCATGCCGGCAGGCGTCGCGCCGATGCCGTCAGGCGTTCCCAGTTCCATCGCCCCGGCGCGGTAGGCACCGATGCCGAGCACCATCTCGGCCAGCAGGACGACGGCGACGAGCACGCCCAGCGGAAAGTTCTTGATGAACCCGGCGCGCAGCTCGGCGAAGTCGATGTTGAGCATCATCACGACGAAGAGGAACAGCACCGCGACCGCGCCGACATAGACGATGACCAGCAGCATGGCGATGAACTCGGCGCCGACCAGCACCATCAGGCCGGCGGCGTTGAAGAACGCCAGGATCAGCCAGAGCACCGAATGCACCGGATTGCGCGAAAGGATGGTGATCGCGCCCGATCCGACGGTCAGCACCGCGAAAAGGTAGAAGGCGAAAACGTGGATCACTTTGTTGCCCTTCCTCCGTTCGTGTCGAGCGAAGTCGAGACACGCGCACCACCCCTCTCGACTTCGCTCGAGGCGAACGGAACGTGGTGCTGATTGTTGTGGCCCCGAGTCACGGCGCTGCCCCTAGCGATACGGCGCATCGGCTTCAAGGTTCGCGGCGATGGCCCGCTCCCACTTGTCCCCGTTCGCCAGCAGCTTGGCCTTGTCATAGAGCAGTTCCTCGCGCGTTTCGGTCGCGTATTCGAAGTTCGGCCCCTCGACGATGGCATCGACCGGACAGGCTTCCTGGCAGAAGCCGCAGTAGATGCACTTCGTCATGTCGATGTCGTATCGCGTGGTGCGGCGCGAGCCGTCCTCGCGCGGCGCGGCCTCGATGGTGATCGCCTGCGCCGGACAGATCGCCTCGCACAGCTTGCAGGCGATGCAGCGCTCCTCGCCGTTGGGATAACGGCGCAGCGCATGCTCGCCGCGAAAGCGGGGCGAGAGCGGGTTCTTCTCGAACGGGTAGTTGATCGTCGCCTTGGGCTTGAAGAAGTACTTCAAGGTCAGCCAGTGCGCCTTCACGAACTCCCAAAGGGTGAACGATTTGATGAGTTGAGCGACGGTCATACAGTGTACCTCGTCAGCATCAGGTAGCCCGAAACCAGCACCACGAAGCCGAGTGACACCGGCAGGAACACCTTCCAGCCCAGGCGCATCAGCTGGTCATAGCGATACCGGGGCACGGTCGCCTTCACCCAGGAGAAGACGAAGAAGAAGAACAGCACCTTGAGCAGGAACCACACGAAGCCCGGCACAATGTACAGGAACGGCAGGTCGAGCGGCGGTAGCCAGCCACCGAAGAACAGCGTCGCGTTGAGCGCGCACATCAGCAGCACGTTGGCGTATTCGCCAAGCCAGTAGGCGGCGAAGGCCATCGAGGAGTATTCGGTCTGGTACCCGGCGACCAGCTCGCTCTCCGCCTCGGTCAGGTCGAACGGCGCGCGCTGGGTTTCGGCGAGCGACGAGATCAGGAACATGACCCACATCGGGAACAGCAGGATGTTGAACGCAAAGCCGTTCAAAATGCCGAGCCCGTGGCCCTGCTGCGCCCTGACGATGTCGTTGAGGTTGAACGTCCCCGCCCAGAGCACGACGCAGATCAGGATGAAGCCGATCGAGACTTCGTATGAGATCATCTGCGCCGAGGCGCGCATGGCCGAGAAGAACGGGTATTTCGAGTTCGAGGCCCAGCCCGCCATCACCGTGCCGTAAACGCCCAGCGAGCTGATCGCGAGCACGTAGAGCAGGCCGACGTTGATGTCCGCCAGCACCGCCAGCTCGCTGAACGGGATCACCGCCCAGGCCATCAGCGCCACGGTGAAAGTCACCACCGGCGCGATCAGGAAGATCGCCTTGTTCGCGGCCGAGGGGACGATGGTTTCCTGCAGGAAGACCTTGAGACCGTCCGCGAAGCTCTGCAGCAGGCCGAACGGGCCGACCACGTTCGGACCGCGCCGCAGCGCCATCGCCGCCCAGATCTTGCGATCGGCGTAGATTATCATGGCCACGCCCAGCAGCAGCGGCAGCGCGATCAGCAGGATGCCGCTGACGGTGGCGACGAACCACGCCCATTCGTAGGACATGCCGAGGGATTGGAAGAAGGCGGTCACTTCGGGGCACCTCCCCTCGTCATCCCGGACCTGATCCGGGACCGCTGGCGGTGTTTACCCACTGACTCGCGAGGGGCTGTGCCAAGCGACCGGCACCGGTCCCGGGTCAAGCCCGGGATGACGGAGTGCATCATCCGCATCATTCCGCCGCCTCCGCGAATTCCTGACCCTGCAGCAATTCCGCCGAGCAGCGCTGCATGACGGCACTGGCGCGGGCGATGGGGTTGGTCATGTAGAAGTCCTTGACCGGATAGGCGATTTCGCCAGCGGCGGAACCGCCACCGGCAGGCAGGTCGCTCCCGTAGTCCGCCAGGCCCTCGATGCCAAGGGCCGGAACCTCCGAAATCATACCGCTGCGCAGTTCGTCGAAGCTGTCGAAGCCCACGGACACGCCGAAGGCATCGGCCAGCGCCCGCAGGATCGACCAGTCCTCACGCGCGTCACCGGGGGCAAAGACCGCCTTGTCGGCCATCTGCACCCGGCCCTCGGTGTTGACGTAAGTGCCCGCCTTTTCGGTATAGGCGGCGGCCGGCAGGACGACGTCGGCGGCATGGGCGCCCTTGTCGCCGTGGTGGCCGATATAGACGATCATCGAATCGGCGAACTTCGTATAGTCCACCTCGTCCGCGCCCAGCGAGAGCAGAACCTTGGGCTTGGCCGCGACGATGTCGACAATGCCGCCCTTCTGCGCATAGCCGAGCATCAGCCCGCCCATGCGGCTCGCGGCCATGTGCAGAACGTTGAAGCCGTTCCACTTCGTGCCGTCCTCAAGATCGCGCACCAGCTTGAACTCACCGGCCAGCGCCAGCGCGGCTTCGAGACCGCCCCGACCCAGCCCTGCCCCGCCGACGATCACCGCCGGACGGGCCGCGCCCTTCAGCGCTTCGGTCACATGCCCCGGCAGCTTGCCGAGCACCGACAGATCGCTGCCGAGGAACTCGCCGCAGAATGTGGTTTCCCACTCCGGCCCGACGAGGAATACCTTCGCGCCGCGCTTCACCGCCTTGCGCAGGCGGACGTTCACCAGCGGCGCTTCCCAGCGCACGTTGCTGCCCACGATCAGGATCGCATCGGCCGTCTCGATACCCGCGAGCGTGGTGTTGAAGTTCACCGCGGCAAGGCTGGACGTATCGTAGTCCATGCCGGTCTGACGGCCTTCGAGCAGGGTCGAACCCAGCGCGCCGACCAGCTTCTTCGCCGCGAACATGGTCTCGCAATCGAGCATGTCGCCGGCGACCGCCGCGATCGACTTGCCCGGATTGAGCGAGGCGATCGCGGTGAAAGCCTCGTTCCAGGTCGCGGCCACCAGCTTGCCGTCGCGGCGCAGGAAAGGCTTGTCGAGGCGGCGCCGGGTCAGGCCATCGACCTGATAGCGCGCCTTGTCGGAAATCCATTCCTCGTTCACGTCGTCGTTGATACGCGGCAGCACGCGCAGGACTTCGCGGCCCCGGCTGTCGATGCGGATGTTCGCGCCGATCGCGTCGGACACGTCGATACCGAGCGTCTTCTTGAGCTCCCACGGCCGCGCCTCGAAGGCATAGGGACGCGAGGTGAGCGCGCCGACCGGGCAGAGGTCGATCACATTGGCGCTCATCTCGTGCTTCGCGGCATGTTCGAGATAAGTCGTGATCTGCATGTTCTCGCCGCGATAGAGCGCGCCGATCTCGTCCACGCCGGCGATCTCCTCGGAGAAGCGCACGCAGCGGGTGCAGTGAATGCAGCGCGTCATATGCGTCTTGATGAGCGGACCCATGTACTTCTCGGTCACCGCGCGCTTGTTCTCGTGATAGCGCGTGGCGCCCCGGCCGTAGGCGATCGACTGGTCCTGCAGGTCGCACTCACCGCCCTGATCGCAGATCGGGCAGTCGAGTGGGTGGTTGATGAGCAGGAACTCCATCACCCCTTCCCGCGCCGTCCTGACCATCTCGCTGTCGGTGCGGATTTCCTGGCCCTCGGTGGCCGGAAGCGCACACGAAGCCTGCGGCTTGGGCGGCCCTGGCTTCACCTCGACCAGGCACATGCGGCAGTTGCCGGCGATGGACAGGCGCTCGTGATAGCAGAAGCGCGGGATTTCCTTGCCGGCAAGCTCGCAGGCCTGCAGCACGGTGGCGCCCTGCGGGACTTCGAGTTCGACGCCGTCGACGGTTACTTTAGGCATTATTGCGGCTTCCCTTGGACGCTAAGTCCCATTTTCGCGGCCTCCCCTTCCAAGGCCATCGCCGCATAAGAAAGCCCGGAACGAAGGGTAAATCGGTTTAATTCCACCGACTCTCCTTCCTTCTTGGGAAGGCAATGTCCCATGATTTCGTTCAGCGAAGCGAAGGCCTGCGTTTCCTCGGCACTGAGATAGGAGGTCTGAAGCAAGGCGAATACAGAGTCCGGAGCACTGCGCACTACGCACTCGTCAAATGCATGCAGCACCAGCCGCTTGCGTTCCTCGACCGTTTCGCCATTTGCCACGATCTCGGCTGTAAAGATCACCGGAACCGATGAATGATCCGGTTTCGGCTTGTCAACATATTGCCGCGCGACACGAAGCCCGCCGACGCTACCGACGAACATGATCGTCCCCATACTCAGCGCAGGCGATTCCCTGGCATGAGGTTTCGAAAGACAAACGGATTTGCGGCGAGCGAAATGCCCGATCTCGTCCCGCATGTCTTTGCCGCGGCCAAAATGCGAAAGAAGTCTGTCGACCCCTTTGGGATCTCGGTCGACGACACACCTTACAAAATCCCAGAATCTGCGAGCGGCAACGGTATCGGACGCGACGAACGTTGGATTGCCGTCACGATATTGCAGCGAATAGTCTCTGCGGTCTTCAGCATGCGCTGGCACTGCAACCAGACTCACACACGCTAACAAGGAGAAAATGAGCCCCTTCATTCCGCAGCCACCGCCGTATTAGCGAGACGCTCTTCGATGCGGCGCTCGATTTCGGGCCGGAAGTGGCGGATGAGGCCCTGGATCGGCCACGCCGCAGCGTCGCCCAGGGCGCAGATCGTGTGGCCTTCGACCTGCTTGGTGACCTGCTGCAGCATGTCGATTTCCTCGACCGCCGCGTCGCCGGTGCGCAGGCGTTCCATGACGCGCCACATCCACCCCGTGCCTTCGCGGCAGGGGGTGCACTGGCCGCAGGACTCGTGCTTGTAGAAGTACGAGAGGCGGGAAATGGCGCGCACGATGTCGGTGGACTTGTCCATCACGATCACCGCCGCCGTGCCGAGGCCCGAGCCGACCGCCTTGAGGCCGTCGAAGTCCATCGGCGCGTCCATGATCTCGGCGGCCGGGACCAGCGGGACCGAGGAGCCGCCGGGGATCACCGCCAGCAGGTTGTCCCACCCGCCGCGAATGCCGCCGCAGTGCTTTTCGATCAGCTCGCGGAACGGGATCGACATCTCTTCCTCGACCACGCAGGGCTTGTCCACGTGCCCGCTGATCTGGAACAGCTTGGTGCCCTTGTTGTTCTCGCGCCCGAAGCTGGCGAACCAACTCGCGCCGCGCCGCATGATCGTGGGCGCCACGGCAATGGACTCGACGTTGTTAACCGTGGTGGGGCAGCCATAGAGCCCCGCACCGGCCGGGAACGGCGGCTTGAGGCGCGGCTGGCCTTTCTTGCCTTCCAGGCTCTCGATCATCGCGGTCTCTTCGCCGCAGATGTAGGCGCCCGCGCCGCGATGGACGAAGACGTCGAAGTCGTAGCCGGAACCGCAGGCGTTCTTGCCCAGCAGGCCCGCCGCATAGGCCTCATCGCGCGCGGCGAAGAGCACTTCGGCTTCGCGGATATATTCGCCGCGAATGTAGATATAGGCCGCCCGCGCGCCCATCGCGAAGCCGGCGACCAGCGCCCCTTCCAGCAGCAGGTGCGGATCGTGGCGGATGATCTCGCGGTCCTTGCACGAACCGGGCTCGGACTCGTCCGCGTTGATGACGAGGAAGCTGGGCCTGGGGTTGCCCGCATGGTCCTTGGGCGGTTCCTTGGGCATGAAGGACCACTTCATGCCGGTGGGGAAACCCGCGCCCCCGCGCCCGCGCAGGCCCGAGGCCTTGATCTCCTCGACAATCAGGTCGCGGCCCTTGGCGAGGATGTCCTTGGTGTTATCCCAGGCCCCGCGCGCCTGTGCGGCGGCGAGGTTCCACGGCTGGTAGCCGTAGAGGTTGGTGAAAATGCGGTCCTTGTCCTGAAGGCTCACAGGTCAATCCTTCCCCGTTCGCCTCGAGCGAAGTCGAGAGGCGTTGCGCGGCGTGTCTCGACTTCGCTCGACACGAACGGATGTGGGTGCGGAATAGGCATCGTTTACCATTCCCCCCGGTAATCGTGGTTTTCGGTGACCATCTCTTTCAGCGTGGTCGGCCCGCCGAGCGGCTCGACGGTGTGGCGGCCCGGCTCCTGCGTGCCGGCCCTCGGCGTCTCGCCCTTCGCCAGCGCGTCGAGCACGGCGTCGAGGCGTTCTGCCTTCAGGTCCTCATAGTTGTCGTCGTTGATCTGGACCATCGGCGCCGACGAGCAATTGCCCATGCATTCCACCTCGGTCAGCGACCACAGGCCGTCCTCGGTGGTGTGGCCCTTCTTCATGCCGCGCGCCTTGCAGGCGGCCATGATCTCGTCAGATCCGCGCAGCATGCAGGGCGTGGTACCGCAGACCTGCACGTGGAAGCGGCCGATCGGGCCGATGTTGTACATCGTGTAGAACGTCGCGACCTCGACCACGCGGATGATCGGCATGTCGAGATAGGCGGCGACATATTCCATCACCGGGATCGGCAACCAGCCTTGCGTGTTCAGTTCCGCGCCGACCTGACGCTGGGCAAGGTCAAGCAGCGGCATCACCGCCGAGCGCTGGCGCCCCGCCGGATAGCGCGCGACGATGTCCCTGGCCTTCTCCGCATTCTCGGGAGTCCAGGCAAAATTGCCCCAACGCGCCCTGAGTTCGGGCGTATCGGGTTCGATATAGCGATCAGCCATGCTTACCCCTGCGCTTCAGCCACTGGTCCTGGCCGAACAGAAACAATTCGAAGCCGCCGATGGCCGAGATCAGCATCGGCAGCAGCGTCGTGGGTTTGGCACCGAAGTAGAGGGCGCCGAAGTACCAGAACGCCAGCGCAATGCCGGTCGCCGCGGCCCAGACCCGCGTCAGTTCGAGCGTGTTGAATTTCACCGGATAAACTCCACCCGAGAACGCGACATCCCGGTCATGACTTCCCCGTCATCCTGAACTTGTTTCAGGATCCATTTCTCCCCGAGCGCGGCGCGTGCGTGTGCAAGCCGCCCGGAAAGGTTTGCTGTCATCCTCATAGCTCCGCCCTCGCGGCGCGATGGACCCTGAAACAAGTTCAGGGTGACGGCATTTGATGAGGTGAGGGTCGCACGGTAGCTCAACGGATGAACTCCACGCGAGAGCACTTGTCGCCTTCGAAGCTGTAGACCGCGAGGACGTCGAAGGGCTCGACCAGTTCCGAACCGTCCGTCGCCGGGCCGCGCGTCACGCGCTCGCGGAGGACCACATAGTTGTCGGTCACCTGGCGGTCGACGATCTCGGCCTTGTTCTGAGGCCACTTGGCAAAAGCGGCCTTGAGGCCGCTGCGCGTGCCTTCCTTGCCCTCACGCACCACAGCGCCGCGATAGTTCGCCTCGCAGGCGTCCTCGGTCATCAGCGCGACGTAAGCGTCGGCATCCTGCGCGTTATAGTGCGCGATCATCTGCTCGGCGATGGCCAGCTTGCTCACCGATCACACTCCCCGAACACCACGTCGATCGCACCCAGAATGGCGGTTGCGTCGGGCAGCATGTGGCCCTTGGACATGAAATCCATCGCCTGCAGGTGGCTGAACGCGGTCGGGCGGATTTTGCAGCGGTAGGGCCTGTTGGAGCCGTCCGAGACGAGATAGACGCCGAATTCGCCCTTGGGGCTTTCGGTGGCGACGTAGACTTCGCCCTCCGGCACATGGAAGCCCTCGGTATAGAGCTTGAAGTGATGGATCAGCGCTTCCATCGAGCTCTTCATCTGGCCGCGCATGGGCGGGACGACCTTGCGGTCGCTCGACGCGATCGGACCTTCGGGCATTTCGGCCAGGCACTGCTTCATGATCTTGGCGGACTGGCGCACTTCCTCGACGCGGACCACGAACCGGTCATAGCAGTCGGAATTGGTGCCCACCGGAATTTCAAAGTCCATGCGGTCATAGACGTCGTAGGGCTGGCTCTTGCGCAGATCCCACGGAATGCCCGCAGCGCGGATCATCGGGCCGGAGAAGCCCCAGGCCAGCGCATCTTCCTTGGAGACCACCGCGATATCGACGTTGCGCTGCTTGAAGATGCGGTTGTCGACCACGAGGCTCATCGCGTCCTCGAACAGCCTCGGCAGGCGCGTATCGAGCCAGTCGGCGATGTCGGTCAGCAGCTTGAGCGGCACGTCCTGATGCACGCCGCCGGGGCGATACCAGGCCATGTGCATGCGCGCGCCGGAGGCCCGCTCGAAAAAGTTGAGGCAATCCTCGCGGATCTCGAACAGCCACAAGTTCGGCGTCATCGCGCCCACATCCATGACGTGGGAACCCAGGTTGAGCATGTGGTTGCAGATGCGGGTCAGCTCGGCGAATAGAACGCGCAGATATTGTGCCCTGGGGGGCACAGGCAGGTTCAGCAGCTTCTCGATAGCGAGGACGTAGCTGTGCTCCATGGCGAGCGGCGAGCAATAGTCGAGCCGGTCGAAATAGGGCAGCGCCTGAAGGTATGTCTTATACTCGATCAGCTTCTCGGTCCCGCGATGCAGCAGGCCGACGTGCGGATCGATGCGTTCGATCACCTCGCCGTCCAGCTCCATGACCATGCGCAGCACACCGTGCGCGGCCGGGTGCTGGGGCCCGAAGTTGATCGTATAGTTGGTGACGACGTCGCCCTCGGTAGTGGGCGACTGTTCGAGCTGCATGCTCACGACTTGTCTCCCTTGCCGTCGTCTCCGTCTTCGTCCTCTTCGTGAGGGCGGCTGTCGGTATGGGCAGGCGCGTCCTTTTCGGGCTTGCCGGAATCTTTCGTGGCCGGCGCAGGCGGGGAAACCTTCTTCGCGGCCTCGCTGTTGGTCGGCTCACCCGCGCCGCTGACGCCCTTCTTCTCGGTCGTCTTGGGCTCCTCGACCGGCGGCGTGTCCGCCTTCTCGTCGCCTGGCAGCACGTAGTCGGCGCCTTCCCACGGGCTCATGAAGTCGAACGAGCGGAAGTCCTGCGCCAGCTTGACCGGCTCATAGACCACGCGCTTGTCCTCTTCGGAATAGCGCAGCTCGACATAGCCGGTGAGCGGGAAATCCTTGCGCTGGGGATGCCCTTCGAAGCCGTAGTCGGTCAGAATGCGGCGAAGGTCCGGGTTTCCGGCGAAGATCACGCCGTACATGTCGAACACCTCGCGCTCCAGCCAGCCGGCGACGGGCCACACCGTGGTGACGGTCGGTACAGGCGTGTTCTCGGCCGCGCTCACCTTCACCATCACGCGATGGTTCTTCGTCACCGAAAGCAGCATGTAGACGACTTCGAAACGCTCCGCGCGCGACGGATAATCGACGCCGGCCATCTCCATGAGCTGCTGGTATTCGTGCTCGTCGCGCAGCAAACGCAGCGCGTTCTCGATCTGGTCACGCGCGACAGTGAACACGACTTCGCCGTGCTCTTCCTTCGCGGAAACCAGCATCGATCCGAGCGCGGCCGACAGCGCTTCGATGACGCCCTCGTTCGAAGCGAACTTCGGGGCAGAATGCAGTACGGGCATGCTGGCCATTACCTCTCAACCGTGCCCACGCGGCGGATCTTGCGCTGGAGCTGCATCACGCCATAGAGCAGCGCCTCGGCGGTCGGCGGGCAACCGGGCACGTAGATGTCCACTGGCACGATGCGGTCGCAGCCGCGCACGACGCTGTAGCTGTAGTGGTAATAGCCCCCGCCATTCGCGCACGATCCCATCGAGATGACGTATTTGGGGTCCGACATCTGGTCGTAGACCTTGCGCAGCGCCGGGGCCATCTTGTTGCACAGCGTGCCCGCGACGATCATCACGTCCGACTGGCGCGGGGAGGCGCGCGGGGCGGCGCCGAAGCGCTCCATGTCATAGCGCGGCATGTTGACGTGGATCATCTCGACCGCACAGCAGGCAAGGCCGAACGTCATCCACCACAGCGAGCCGGTACGGGCCCACTGGAACAGCTCCTCGGTGGAGGTGACGAGAAAGCCCTTGTCCGAGACTTCCCGATTGAGACCGCTGAAAAACGCCTGATCGGGCGGCGTCACCGCGCCGCCCTGAGCCAGGGGCTTTCCGGTGCTGTCGACGAGCGTGCTCATTCCCAGTCCAGAGCTCCCTTCTTCCATGCATAGGCGAGGCCGACCGCGAGTTCGCCCAGGAACACCATCATCGTAAACCATCCGGCCCAGCCCGTCATGTCGAGCGAAACAGCCCAGGGAAACAGGAACGCGGCTTCGAGGTCGAAGACGATGAACAGGATCGCGACGAGATAGAAGCGCACATCGAACTGGCTGCGCGGATCCTCGAAGGCCGGGAAGCCGCATTCGTACTCGCTGAGCTTGTCGGCGTTCGGATTGTGCGTCCCGGTCAGGCGAGCGACGCCCATCGGCAGGAACACGATCACCGCCGAAAGCGCGAGCGCGATCACCAGGAAGATGAGAATCGGCAGATATTGCGACAGATCAGTCAATGGTCATGGCCTCGTACCGGTGAGGGCTGCCGGACTCTCTCGCGGACGGGTCCGGTCGTTGGGCGCGCTCTTAGGCCAGCCTACCCACCATCGCAAGGTGTTCAGGTCGATAATTCCGCCCTTTGCGCGCCGCAACGCAACAAGCTCCCCGCCACCCCGGCGCATTCGCCCGCTTTCGCATCGAATTTCGGCCGAAATCCGCCAACACCGGCGCGCAAATCGACCCCGGCCGCCAACTCTGCCCGGCCCGCACCCGATTCGGTCCGCGGGATCGGGGAATTCAGCCGCGCTCGACCGGGGCGATTGCTTTTGACGCATTGCAACATTAAATCACGCCCACATCATCCCAATCTCAGAAAGGCTGAAGCCATGGCCCAGATCTCGGCAAACGACCCGATCGTCATCCTCTCCTATGCACGCACGCCGATGGGCGGCCTGCAAGGCGCGTTCGCGGACGTCGCGGCGACCGATCTGGGCGCCACCGCGGTCAAGGCCGCCGTCGAGCGGGCCGGCGTCTCGGGCGAGGACATCGAGCGCATCTACATGGGCTGCGTGCTCCCCGCCGGCCTCGGCCAGGCCCCTGCCCGCCAGGCGGCGATCAAGGCCGGCCTTCCCAAGTCGGTGCAGGCAACCACCGTCAACAAGGTCTGCGGATCGGGCATGCAGACGGTCATCATGGGCGCCGAGGCGCTGGCGGCCGGTTCGCTGGACCTTGTGGTCGCCGGCGGCATGGAGTCCATGACCAATGCCCCCTACCTTCTAAAAAAGCACCGCTCGGGCGCCCGCGCGGGCCATGACACGGCTTATGACCACATGTTCCTCGACGGTCTGGAGGACGCCTACGAGGGCGGCTCGATGGGCTCCTTCGCGCAGTGCTCCGCCGACGAATATCAGCTCACCCGCGAGGCGCAGGACGATTATTCGATCGAGTCGCTGCGCCGCGCGCAGGAAGCCATCACCAGCGGCGCCTTCAAGGACGAGATCGTTCCGGTGACGGTGAAGACCCGCAAGGGCGAAGTCGTCGTCGACGTCGACGAACAGCCCGGCAAGGGCAATCCCGACAAGATCCGCACGCTGAGGGCCGCTTTCGCCAAGGACGGCACGATCACCGCGGCCAGCTCCAGCTCGATCTCCGACGGCGCCGCCGCCGTCGTGCTGACCCGCAAGAGCGTGGCCGAGGCCAAGGGTCTCAAGCCCGTCGCCACCGTGGTTGGCGTCTCCGCCCACGCGCAGGAGCCCGCCAAGTTCACGACCGCCCCGGTCGGCGCGATCACCAAGCTGATGGAAAAGACCGGCTGGCAGCTTTCCGACGTCGATCTGTTCGAAGTCAACGAAGCCTTCGCCTGCGTTGCCATGTTCGCGATGCATGACCTCGGCATCCCGCACGAAAAGATCAATATCCACGGCGGCGCCACCGCGCTTGGCCACCCGATCGGCGCCTCGGGCACCCGCATCATCGTCACCCTCGTCAACGCGCTCAAGGAAAAGGGCCTGAAGAAGGGCGTGGCGAGCCTGTGCATCGGCGGCGGCGAAGCGACCGCCGTGGCGATTGAACTGGCCTGATCGCGAGGCCGGGCTCGGCGCTGTGAATCGCCGCCTCCCGGCGGGGATTCACAGCGTCTTCCTCTTGCCCGACTCGCCCGCGAGTGGTATATAATGAATCGACCGCGATAGGCTTCCCTCGCCAGTGTCGTAAGCACAAGCAAACGACAGGAATCAAAAGGTCCAAGTCCGTCAGGACAGACCAGAGACAAAGCAGGGCCGGTTAGGGGGCCGCTTCGAAAGGAGCGGCCCTTTCCTTGTTCGGGTACGAGCGGTCGTGGTGCTGTTTTCCGGAGGGGACTACGGAATATCCCGTATCCAGCCTTTTTTGCTGTATGATTACCGTTCACCGGGAGTCGAGCGCGAAAGGACTGGCCATGTCCGAAGGATCCGCAAGCGAGGTCAACGACGTCGGCAATCATCCGGCGCAGCCCTCCCGTCCCGGCATAACCGCCATCGACCTGTCCCCGGTAATCGCCAACCTCCGGCTGCACGCCCCGCTTTCGGCCGCGGATCGTTCCGCGATCGAAACCTTCCTGGGCGAATCCGCGCTCAGGGTCAGGGCGGGCTCGGAACTGATCCCGGCAGGCGAGCCGGGAATGGGATTTGCACTCGTGGACGGCTGGGTCGCCCATGAGATGCTTCTCGATGACGGAAGGATGCAACTTACCGCGCTGTTCGTTCCGGGGGACACATTCGATCTGAATGCCGACCTGATAGACGAATGCGAATACTCGCTACGCGCGATCACCGACTCCATCGTCGCGAAAATTTCCACCCTGCAGCTTCGACGCCTGACGGACCGCCACCCGCACCTGCGCGACGCGTTCGCGTGGGAGCGGCTGCAGCAACTCTCCAACAACAGAGAGCTGCTGCTCAGCCTCGGGCGAAGGAGCGGAGCTGAGCGGATCGCGCATCTCTTCTGCGAGGTATTCTGCCGCCTTCAACACGTCAGGCGAACGCGCGGGAACGAATGCGATCTGCCACTGACACATGGTCAGCTCGCGGACCTGACCGGAATGACGTCCGTGCATGTTCACCGAAGCCTCACGCTGCTCCGTTCGCAGGGACTGATCGAATGGCGACATGGCCGGCTCAAGATACGGGACTTCGAGCGATTGAGCGCCTTCGCCCGGTTCGACCCGACTTATCTGCACGCCGGGACGAACCCGTCCGGCGCATCGTGAGGTGATCCCCTCGCCCGTGGGCAGCGACATTCGATGAACCTCGATTCTTTTCTGACCGAAGACCAGAGCCGTCTAACATAAGTTATACCCGAAGTTATCCACATGACTAACCTGCTAACGACTCGACTCGGGTTGGAGGGCAAAAATGGAAACAGACATTGCATACTGTTCCAGGAAAATCGCGGAAGAGGAACAGCGCGCGAAAGCAGCTCCCGGACCGGAAGCTGCGGAAGTACACCTGCAACTTGCCATGCTCTATAAGGCGCAGCTTAATGTACTGACTCGCAGGCTGCGGTCTCTCTCGACAAAGGACCCGGCTGCGCGAGCGCCTTGCGCCGTACATTGACCGTCCCGTCAGCAACGCCCCGGTCTCGGACGGGCAAGGAGCGGCATGGACCTCAACGAACTGCTTGCTCGCCATCAGATCGCGTTGCTCGACTGGGCCTTCGCCGCTTCCGCCGCCGCCCGGTCCGAAGCCGAAGAACGCGCGAACCTTTCCGCCATGTGCGTTCTCGCTTTGAAGCGACGGACAGGAGCCGCTTTTCCGTTGATAGATCTTGACCCCCTCAAGGAGATGTACGCATGTCCGAGTCCGTCGAGGAATGCCTCGCTCACGCGTTAGAGAACCGCGTGCAGGCCGAACTGGCACGAGTCGAGAACGTTCGCCGGAAATACCTTCTCTCGGCGGAGACATGGGAAGAGATCGCGCGACAGCTGACGCTCCGGCGTCAACCGGATTCCGGCGAAAGGGCTCAAACGCGGCTCGGCGCCAGCGGTGCAAATGCCACGGGAGTGCCGCACCGCCTTCGGCGCCCTGCCATGGCGAACAAGGAGTGCAGGGGTTGGGAACGACGAACCCTTGTATCGATCTGCGAACCGCTACGATGAAGCGGCGCTTTCCACCTTGCATCACGGCAGGGCGGGAAGCTCCCCAACCACCGCAAGCGGTGAGCCGCATATCTCTTCGCTGATTGCCGAGATCGCGGCCTCTATCGACAGGAAAGTCTCCGGCAACTTGCGGCTGTCAAACCCATAGGCGGTTTCAACGCACCATCGGTCGCGATCCCGACCATGGGAAGGATCATCGAGGCGCATCACGCAGGCGACAAGATGATCGCGGATAAACAGCAGGACGCCGTTCTCGTCTGCAGAGTTCGTGTCGATCAGCACGCGATAGGCCGAGACTTCTGACATGGTGAAGACTTTTATAGCGGAACGTGGTTTCGCGTTCCTTAACCGGCCATTGTCTCGGAATTCGAGGGAGGAAATCCCCGCGACGGACGCGCGGTCGACGCGCGCCGGAACGAGGCAGGCGAAGGGCTACTCGCGGCGCTGCGCCTCAGGCGCGCCAGCGCCCCAGAGGCGGCTCTCGCGCACGAAGCCCCGGTGGCCGTCGACATCAAAGGCGCACCAGCCGGCCTCGCACTTGCCAAGCAGGCCCACGACACCTGGCTCGATACGCCAGAGCATCGAGGAAGAGGCCTTCCCTTCCGCGTACATCTCCGCAAGGCCTTCCCCGATCACGATCGCGGAGCGTTCGCGCGAGAGCAGAAGGTCGCGCATCCAGCCCTTGTCGCCGTCCGGGTCCTCGATCAGGCGCCACGGCCCTTCGCGGCGCACGATCCTCACCGGCAGGTTACGCCGCTTGTAGACCCAGGCGATCCGGTAGCTGTTGCCCGGCCCCACGCGCATATTGGCAAGGTCGGTGTCGATCGAGGCCCAGTAGGGCACCTTGTCCTCGTTCGCCGCGCGCGCGGACAAGGGCAGCGCGCCGAGCACCATGAAAGCCAAGAGGAATTTCCAGCGGATCATGCCCCGCTCCTTACCCCCGGCCGATATTCTTCATCAAGGTTCCTTGACCCGGACCCTGTGGAAGGCATAGCCCATTTCCGACATGACTCTGGTGACCGATACCCACACGCACCCTCCACTGCCCGGGCCGCCCCGCGTGATCGTCACGCGGCGCCTGCTGCCGGAGGTGGAGGCGCGGATGACGCAACTGTTCAACGTCTCGCTCAACCAGGACGATGTTCCCATGAGCCGGGACGAACTGGTCGCGGCCATGCGGGACTGCGACGTGCTGGTTCCCACAGTCACCGATTCGATCGACGCCGACCTGATCGCGCAGGCCGGAGAGCGGCTGGGCCTCATCGCCAGTTTCGGCGCCGGCACCGAGCACATCGATCTCGCCGCCGCCCGCGCGCGCAAGATCATGGTCACCAATACCCCCGGCGTCTTCACCGACGATACCGCCGACCTGGCGCTGGCGCTGATCATCCTCGTCTCGCGCAAGTTCGCCGACGGAGCGAAGATCCTGCGCGAGGGCCGCTGGGAAGGTTGGGCGCCCTCTACCCTGCTCGGCCATTCGCTCGGCGGAAAGCGCCTGGGCATCGTCGGCATGGGCCGGATCGGCCAGGCCGTCGCGCATCGCGCCCGCGCCTTCGGCATGGAAATCCACTACCATAACCGCCATCGCCTCCCGACGTCGCTGGAGAACATGTGCTCCGCGCGTTACCAGCCAGATCTCGACCGGCTTGTGGCGCAGTCCGACATCCTCACCCTGCACTGCCCGGCCACGCCAGAGACGATATCGCTGATGGACGAGCGCCGCATTTCGCTGATGAAGCCGGGCGCCTGCCTCGTGAACACAAGCCGCGGCCAGATCGTGGACGAGGATGCTCTCGTCGATGCCCTGACCCAGAGCCACCTCGCCGGTGCCGCGCTCGACGTCTTCGCCCGCGAGCCGGACGTGAATCCACGCCTGCTCGCGGCGCCCAACCTCATCGTCATGCCGCATCTCGGCAGCGCCACGGTCGAAGGGCGCAGCGCCGCCGGCGAGCGGATCATCGCCAACATCCGTTTCTGGGTCGACGGCCACAGGCCGCCCGATCAGGTCCTTCCCGACCTGCCCTGATTCCGCCCGCATCACGCAAGCGCTTGTCTCGCGGCCATTTCCTGCTCTAAGCCTCCGCCCTGGAGGAACGCAGCGCCCGCACCGGCGCGGCCTGAAGGGGGAATCACACATGATCAAGCAGCGCCTGCTGCCGCTCGCCGCCCTGCTCGCAGCCTTGCCGGGCCCGGCATTCGCCCAGGACGGCCGGATCGATGTCGCCAACAGCGGCGATACGGCCTGGCTGCTTGCATCGTCCGCGCTCGTCCTGCTCATGGCGATGCCGGGCCTTTCGCTGTTCTACGGCGGTCTGGTGCGTGCGAAGAACTTCCTTTCGGTACTCGTCCAGTGCGGCGCCATCGCGGCGGTCGCTTCCGTCCTGTGGATCGTCGTCGGCTACACACTGGCCTTCGGCGAGGTCAGCAACGGCTGGCTCGGCGGCGGCAATGCCTGGATGCTGATCCAACTCGGCAACATTCGGGAGGCGACCGCCGTGCCCGAAAGCGCCTTTGCTCTGTTCCAGATGACCTTCGCTGCGATCACGCCCGCACTCATGGCGGGTGCCTGGGTTGACCGCGCGCGCTTCGGCTGGGTGCTCGCCTTCTGCGCATTGTGGAGCCTTGTCGTCTACGCACCCGTCGCGCACTGGATCTGGGGCGGCGGCTGGCTGGGCCAGGGCATGGGCACGCTCGACTGGGCAGGCGGTATCGTCATCCACACCACCGCCGGCATCTCCGCGCTGGTAATTGCGGTGATGCTGGGCAAGCGAAATGGCTTCCCGCAAACGCTGATGCTGCCGCACAGCCCGTCGCTGACTATGGCGGGCGCGGCGATGCTGTGGGTCGGCTGGTTCGGCTTCAACGGCGGTTCCGCCCTCGCCGCCAACGACGATGCCGCTGCCGCGATCATCGCCACTCACGGGGCGGCGGCGAGCGCCGCGCTGGTCTGGCTCCTCGTGGAACGCTTTACCGTCGGCAAGCCGACCAGCGTAGGCTTCGCCACCGGCGCGATTGCCGGCCTCGCGACGGTAACGCCGGCAGCGGGCTTCATCTCACCGGGCGCCGCGATCCTGTTAGGCGCGGCCGGCGCGGTGCTG
Source organism: Novosphingobium endophyticum (assembly GCF_014640675.1). GTDB lineage: Bacteria > Pseudomonadota > Alphaproteobacteria > Sphingomonadales > Sphingomonadaceae > Novosphingobium > Novosphingobium endophyticum. Next base: position 150,578 of record NZ_BMHK01000001.1, read on the forward strand.
TGCTACTTCGCGATCCAGCTGGTGAAACAGAAGCTGGAGATCGACGACTCGCTGGACGTTTTCGCCGTCCACGGCGTCGGCGGCATTCTCGGCTCGCTCCTGCTCGGTGTGTTCATGTCCGAAAGCCTCGGCGGCGTCGGCTATGCCGAGCGCATGACGATGGGCACGCAGATGGCAGCTCAGTTCGTCGGCGTGGGCGTTACCATACTGTGGTCGGTCATCGGCAGCGTCATTCTCGCGGTCATGGCCTCGGTCCTCTTCCCCATGCGCGTGTCGGAAGACGCCGAGCGCGAAGGCCTCGATATCACCAGCCACGGCGAACGGGCGTGGGAGTTCGATTGACGGACAGGGAGCGGCGCGGGCACGTCCCGCGCCGCTTCCCGGACTCGAGCGGCTCGGGCGCGGTCAGTCGCCGGTGAGGATACGGTCAACCAGTTCTTTAACTGTCGGCGTGAAGCCGTTGGAATAGAACGGATCCTGCTTGAACTTGAAGGCCGCGTGCCCCGCGAACATCAGGTTGTTGTCGACCGGGCCGCCATGCGCGATGTCCTGCAGGGTCTTCTGGATGCAAAAGCTGCGCGGATCGGCGAGGCGGCCGGTGGTGTAGTCGTCGTGATCCTTCCACGACGAGAAGCCGCAGTGCGACAGGCAGCCCATGCAGTCCGCCTGATCCTGGCGGATCTCGTCGCGTTCCTTGGGATCGACGAAGATGATCGTGTCGTCCGGCGTGCGCAGGCCATCGGTATAGCCCTGAGCCGACCAGGAACGCGCGCGTTCCAGATCCTTGGGAGTGACCCAGAAGTTCTTTCCCTTCACGCCGACATCGAGCCGCACCGTATGTTCGCCGGCCTCGACCTTTGAATAGGGAATCTGCCGCTCCGAACGCGCCTCGAGATTGCGCAGAAAGGTATTGCGCACCGCCGACGAATAGAAACCGGTCGGCGAGAAGCGGTGGAGCAGGACGTCGCCCGGCTCGATATCGCGCAAAGCGTCCTTCCACTGCTGCGGGATCGGGCTTTCGTGCGTGAGCAACGGACGCGTACCGAACTGGAAGGCGATCGTGCCGAGTTCGGGATTGTCGATCCACTCGTTCCAGTCGCGCAGGTACCAGACGCCGCCGGCCATGATGATCGGCACCGTATCCGCAATGCCTTCCTTGCGCATCGTGTCGCGCAGCGCCTTGACGCGCGGATAGGGATCTTCGGGTTTGAGCGGATCTTCGGCGTTCGACAGGCCGTTGTGGCCGCCGGCCAGCCACGGGTCCTCATAGACGACCGCCCCCATCAGGTGAGACACCTTGTGATAGGCTCGCTTCCACAAGGCACGGAAAGCGCGCGCGGAGCTGACGATCGGCAGGTAGTTGACGTTGAAGCGCTCCGCGATCTCGGAAAGGCGATAGGGCATGCCCGCACCGCAGGTTACGCCGGTAACGAGGCCCCGGGTCTTTTCCAGCACGCCTTCGAGCACCTGCTGGGCACCGCCCATCTCCCACAGGACGTTGATGTTGATCGCACCCTTGCCGCCGGAGATGTCATAAGCGCGACGCACCTGTTCGACCGCGCCGTCAATGGCGTAGCGGATCAGTTCCTCGTGCCGTTCCTTGCGTGTCAGGGCATGATAGACCTGCGGAACGATCTTGCCTTCAGCATCGTAGCTGTCGGCGTTGACCGCACTGACCGTGCCGATTCCGCCCGCCGCTGCCCAGGCACCGGAACTTAAGTGGTTGGTGGCAGAAACGCCCTTGCCGCCTTCGATAAGCGGCCAGACTTCACGTCCACCATAAACAATCGGCTTGAGACCCTTGAAACTCATAAATTCTCTATCTTTCCCCCTGGTGAAACGCGTCAGTTCATCTGAGACTTGGGATCACCAGCCAAACGGCAAGGTACAATATCGGACGGTTCGGGCCTAGGACTGCCCGCCTCGAACTGCGCATAATACCCTTGCAGCTCAGGCTTACGAACAAATTCCGTCAAACGAAAGCCCAGCGATGCGAATTCGCAGAAAAGCAGGGCCGGCGGAATGCCGTGCTCATCGGTCGGCCGGTCGACGTCAACCACGATCACCCTGCCCCCTTCGCGCATCGCCGGACGCAGGCGCCACAGGAACGCGTAAGGCTCGGTGACCTCGTGATACATGTGGACCAGGAAGATGCGGTCAAAGCTGGCCGGCGGCAGGCGCGGGTCGTCCTCCGTCCCCAGCGCGATCGAGACGTTCTCCAGCCTTTCGCGCAGCACCCGCTGGCCGAGCCGCTCAATCGCATCCCTGTCGATATCCTCGGCGAGGACGCGGCCTTCACTCCCCACGCGCTCGGCGAGACGAACCGTGTAGTACCCCTCGCCCGCGCCGATGTCGGCGATACTCATCCCTTTGCGGATGTCGGCGAGATCCATGACAACTTGTGCTTCGTTGACGCTGTCGCGCTCGACTTCCGAGGCGACCGAGTTGCCACCGAGTTCCGAGACAGGCCGGTCGGCCGTGGGAAACGCGCGCGCGGTCTCAAGCCTTCCGTCGTTGACCGGCTGCTGCTCACAGCCGCAAAGCACGAGTGCAAGAACCGCGCAGGAAAGGCGTCGCGACAAAAACATGGCGCCCCTTAGCGGCTCGTCCGGGACTTGGCAAAATCTGAGATGGAGCCCATCGCCGAGCGTCAGTCGATGTCCTCGACCTCGACGCTCTCGCCTGTCACGCGCTGCGACAGGGCAGCGGCCATGAAGGGATCGAGCGCGCCATCGAGCACATCTCCCGGCGACGTCGAGATCACCCCGGTGCGCAGGTCCTTCACCTGCTGATAGGGCTGCAGAACGTAGGAACGGATCTGGTGCCCCCAACCGATGTCGCTCTTGCTGGCGTGCTCTGCGCTGGCGGCTTCCTCGCGCTTGCGCATCTCTTCCTCGAACAGGCGCGCCTTCAGCATGTTCATCGCGATTTCGCGGTTCTTGTGCTGCGAACGATCGACCTGGCTGGCGGCCACGATGCCCGAAGGCTGGTGCGTGATGCGCACGGCCGAGTCCGTCGTATTGACGTGCTGTCCGCCGGCACCCGAAGCGCGATAGGTGTCGATCTTCAGATCCGCGGGATTGATGTCGATCTCAAAGCTGTCGTCGATCACCGGATAGACCCACACGCTGGAGAAGCTGGTGTGGCGGCGCGCGGAACTGTCGTAGGGGCTGATGCGCACCAGACGATGTACGCCACTCTCGGTCTTGGCATAACCGTATGCGTTCTCGCCCTTGATCAGCAGGGTCGCGCTCTTGATCCCGGCGGCCTCGCCCGCGTGGTAATCGACCAGCTCGACCTTGTAGCCCCGACGCTCGGCCCAGCGGGTATACATGCGCTGGAGCATCTCGGCCCAGTCCTGGCTCTCGGTGCCACCCGCGCCCGCGTGGATTTCGAGATAGGTATCGTTGGAGTCCGCTTCGCCCGCAAGCAGGGCCTGCACCTTGTCGGCATCAGCGCGCTCGGCAAGCGCGGCGAGCGTCGCGAGGCCTTCGTTGACGGTGTCCTCGTCATCTTCCATCTCGCCCAGTTCGACGAACTCGATGGCATCGGCCATTTCCCGGCTGATCTCGTTCACCGCGCCGATGGATGCCTCCAGCCGGCGGCGCTCCTTCATGACCGCCTCGGCCTCCTTGGGCTTATCCCAGAGCGTGGGATCCTCGACGCGCGCGTTCAGCTCGTCCAGCCGGCGCAGCGCGCGGTCCCAGTCGAGGAACTTGCGCACGAGCGCCAGCGCCTTTTCGATGCGATCAATGTGGGCCTGCCCTTCGGCACGCATGGCGGAAAACTCCAATGAAACAGCGGCGCATCGCTTAGCGAAGTGGGGCCGATTGTAAAGCGGCGCCGCGCACCGCTTCTGGAAGCCGGCGTCAATACCCCGCAAGATCGGGATTGTTCAAGATCCGGCAAGGCGCAGGCGAATCTGCCGCCTCAGGGTTTCGACTTCGCCAGCACCTTCACGGCCGCCAGGGTCATCTTCACGTGATCGCGATAGTCGAGGTCCGAATGGATGAAAGCGATCCTGCCGCTCCGGTCGATCACATAGCTCACGCGGTCAGTCATGCCCTGGGGCATACCCTCGCGGACGAGCGCCACGTCGTAGTCCTTGATAATCTTCGGCGTGGCGACGGCTACCGCGAACTTGTCCCGGCATTCCTCGGTGGAAAATTTCTTCAGCGTCGGCAGGTCGTCCGCCGACATACCGACCACCGTGGCACCCAGTGCGTTGAATTCGGGAGTTGCTTCGGCGAAGGCGTGCGCTTCAAGCGTACAGCCCTGCGTGAAGGCCTTGGGATAGAAGTAAAGCACGACCGGGCCGCGCTTCAACGCTTCCTTGAGATCGAAACTGATCTCCTTGCCTGCCTTCGCACCCTTGGTGGTAAACGCGGGGGCGGCGGCCCCCATGGGCAGGCTGGCGAGGGCTGCGGAGGCCGCCGAAAGGAGCCCGACGGCGGCGATGGAGGCCATAATACGTTTCATGGCGATACTCTGACGCCGCGAGCCGGGCCTGTCCAGCCCCCGCCGGTCCTTATTCGATGTAGCCGAGGACAGTGCCGACTTCGTAGGTTTCGCCGGTCTGGGCAACGATCTTGAGCGTACCCGACGCAGGGGCCTCGACCTCGTTGGTCGACTTGTCGGCCTCCAGCGAGTACAGCGGCTGGCCCTCGCTCACCTGGTCGCCGTCCTTGACGAGCCACTCGGCGATTTGGCCCTCTTGCATCGAAAAGCCGATCTTCGGGAGCAGGATTTCAACGGCCATGGTTCTTTTGTTCCTCCAGGGTCGACCGGCGCGGACGGGCAAATGTCCGCACTACGGTTCGCGACAACGCTTGCTGCCTAGCGCAAACACCGCCGCTGGCAAGCCCATACGCCGCCGCCGGAATGGACGGCGGCGCAATATCCCGGATGCGATCAGTTCCCCGATGGCGCGCACCCGTCCTCATGCGCCATCCAGTGGACGAAGCGGTGCAGCGGGTACATGGCATCATGGGGATTGCCGATCGTGGACGGCCCGGCCTCTCCCAGATGGACGATGCGCTGCGCCCCGCCGGCGGCCAGCCGGTCGCGGTAATCCGCCATGCGGTCAATGGGATAGAAACCCACCGTCTGCGTCGCGACGTTGATCCACTTCACCGCGTCGTCGAGGCTGTCGACGCGCACGACATTGGCGGTCTTGTTGATCGGGTGGAAGTCGACCGGCTCTTCGGAGCGAACCACAAGCCCCTTGCCGTCGGTGCGGCCCCAGACGCCGAATTCGTCGTCCATCATGCTCATCATCTCCACCGCCTCGCGCATTTCGGGATCGAGCTTACGGATATCACCGCTTTCGGCGGCGCGGCGGGCGATGTGGTGGTGGAGACGCTCGCAAAAGCGGTCGACCTGCTCCTGCGGTCCTTCGACGAACTGGTAGCGACTGGCGACGCAGGCCTCCTGGTTGAGCGTCATCACGTCAGCCGAACACAGGTCCGCCACGCGGTCCAGCGTCTCGTCATCGCCAAAGGCTTCCTTGCCCACCATCGAGATTGAGGTCTTGGGATCGAAGGAGACGAGCTGGAAGCCGGGGCCGAGGTACTTGATGACGTTGTTGATCGCATCACCGCCGCCCCAGGCCACGATCTTGTCGAAGTATTGCGGACGATAGAGTACGCGCTCGGTCGCATCGTCGCCGCCGCGCCAGTACACCGCGGACATCGACTTCACGATGGGATGCTGCGGATCAATGTCCGCCATGGTGCGCAGGATCGCGACCATGGTGAACGGATCGGCGCTGCTCATCTTGAACAGGTTGATCGCCTTGACCATCGATCCCTGCGCCACGGATTTGACCGCAACACCCGGCGAATTGCCCGGCAGCACATGGATCAGGCGCGGCGCGAAGGCACGCACGAAGCTTTTGCGGCCGGTGTAGTCCTGCTTGGGAATCCACTCGTCCAGCGCGCGCGGGTCGGGAAAGTTCTGCTCGACCTCCGCCATCAGCGTGCGTTTGTCGAGATAGGCGGCGGCATGGCGCGCGGTGTGCTCGACAACGGCGCGCGGCAGGATGTGCGTGCGGCACATGCGCTCGATGCACTCCTGCATGTGATCGTTGTCCTTCGCCACCATCCGCTGCCCGGTCTCGACGAGAAAATCGATGATCTCGGCCAGCGGCACATTGAGCAGCGGCGGGACTTCGGTGCGCGGCGGCACCGCCCGGTCGAAGGGAATACGCGGCGTCGCGAAAGTAACCCCGAGGTCACGCGATGTCTGGATCACATCGGTACCGTGAAGCACTTCCCCTCGCAGGAAGAACGGGGCCGAAACCAGATCTTCGGCCGGTGTCGTTTCTGTCAGATCGGTCATGTCGCACCTCGCACATAAGCATCGACCGTGCCTGCACAGCCGATTTTGTCGTCACCTTCCAGATCCGCATAACGCACGATGTCGTCGCGGATCGATGCCCCATGGTTGCCGCAGGCGCAGGGGCTGAAATCGAGCGAGATCCTATCGCCGGTGATCACACCGCCCCAGCGCCCATCCAGCGAGAGATCGAAGAACGCGGCGCGCCCTTCCATCTCGCCACTGGTGTGACCGAGCGCGGCATCGCCCGACTTGTCGAGCAGCACCGGCACTATCCACGGCGGAACGTGGTAGCGCCCACCCTCGCGGCACTTGGGCATGCCGGAGTTGAGTTCCTGCATCGAATAGTTCTGGAAATGCCTGCCCTCGGGAATGTTGAAGGTCTCGAAAACGTATTCCTGATAGTCTGCGGGGAGTTGCGCACGCTTGAGGCCGCCCCCGACATAGATCGAATTGTCGGGATTGAAGTCGTCACGCCCATAGCCGGCGTCGCGCACCGCTTTCGCGACCTGCCACAAGCCGCTCCACATGCCGGAGAGCTGCAGCTTCTTGTCGCGGTTCTCGATGATGAACTGCGCAGTGGCCGGCACCGCCTCCTCGACCGCCTTCGCTCGCGCCGCGGATGTTTCCTCGAACTGCGCGATTTCCTCGGGCCTGGCAGTGCCCTCGGCAATCTTCTTGCGCATGACCACCATCGAGGTCAGCGAGCCGACGGTGATGGGCGGCACCGGATAGTTCCAGCGCGGCCACTCGGGATTGGCAAAGGCCTCGTACTGCGCCTGCGCTATCGTGGCGTTCTTGGGCACGGTGGCCACTGGCGCGCAGCCGACGATCAGCCGGTCCTGCGCCGGTTTCACGCCCGATCCCCATGAGAACACGTTGACCGTATCGACCTTCGACCAGTCCATGTCCTTCTGCGAAGCGATCAGCATCGCGGACTTGCCGGTAGTGCCGCTCGAACACGAAATGAAATAGCCTTTCGCGGCGAGCCGCTCGATCCATTCGTCGATACCGGCGATCCCGTCGAGCGAGACACCCTCGATCGGATAGGGCGAGACCGTGCCCAGCCACTTGGTCAGGCGGTCCCAGCGCTCCTCCATCAGATAGCTTTCGGGATAGGACTTGTAGGCGGTGTGCGGGAACAGCACCGGAACGATGTCCTCGATCGCTCCGATCCGCTCCAGTTCGGCATCCCGAGCGCGCATGCCAAGCAGCTTTATCCGGTCCCTGCGCTCCTGGAAGCGTTCGTCGAGCGCGGCGATCTGCGTCTCGCGCAGTTGGTCGGCCGAGAACGAAAACCGTTCTGGGTCGGCGACCAGTGAAGTCAGTTTCTCGGTTGCGGTTCCCATCGGCATTCTCCCTCGGGATTATTTTCGTCCTTGCCACTCAAGCGCGACTCGCTTAATAGCAACTCATGCGTTTCATTAATGCCTCCTCCGCCGTCGATGCAAGCGAAATCCCTTTCGATGGGGCAACGGATCGGAGCCCCCCAAAAAACCGCGTCCGTGCCGGTCGCCCCACAAAGGCGCAGGCCGAGGCGCGGCACGACGAGTTGCTCGAACGCGCGCTCGATCATTTTCTCGAAAAGGGATTCGAACCGGCCACGATCGAGGCGATTGCCGCCGACGTGAGCATGACCAAGCGCACTGTCTACGCGCGTTATCCCGACAAGGCTTCGCTGTTCAGGGCCGCCGTCCGGCGCGGGGTGGAGCGCTACGCCGTCTCGCGCGAAACGATCGAGGCGAGGCGCGGCACCGACCTCGAAACCACGTTGGTCAATATCGCGAAGCTGCGGATCGCGCTGATCGCAACGCCCAAAGGCTTGAAGCTGCAACGGATCATCAACACAGAGTCCTATCGCTTCCCGGACATCTTCAACACATATTACCAGATCGCCACGCTGCCGACGGTCCGCTTCCTCGCGGATCTGCTGCGAGCCGAGACGGCAGCCGGGAACCTTGCGATCGACGATCCCCTGATGGCGGCCAATGTCTTCATGAGCATGGTTGTCAGCGGCCCGGCTCGCTTCATCACCTCGGGCAACCCGCTGATACAGCAGGACGTCGATAACCGGGTCGTCTTTGCGGTAAGGTTATTCCTGCAAGGAGCCAGACCGCGCTGAAATGGCGCGGCAAGGGAGAAAAAGCGTGCCAGCGAAGGGCCTTACCTATTTCGGAGAGTTCCGGGCGCACTGGCCCAACCTGCTCGGCGCGACGCTTGGCCTCGCGCTGGGTGCGGCGCTGAACCACTACATGACGAACCTGTTCGCCCCTCCCCTGATCGAGGAGTTCGGCTGGGAGCGATCAAGGTTCGCGCTGGTGGGGACGCTGGGACTCGCCACCATGGTCTTCGTGCCTGTGGCCGGCCGCTTCACCGACCGCTTCGGGGCGCGTATCGCGGCAAGCATCGGCTTTACCGTCGTCCCGCTCTCGTTCCTGCTGCTCAGCTTCATGAGCGGGGATATCTACGAATTTTTCGGCATCACCATTTTCCAGCACGTCTTCGGTGTTCTCACCACTACGCTGGTGTTCAGCCGGGTGATCGTCGAGCGTTTCGACCGCGCGCGCGGCATGGCGCTCTCGGTAGTGATGAGCGGTGCGCCGCTGGTGGGCGCCTTCGTCGTGCCGATCGTCGGCGTAGTGGTCGATGCCGAGGGCTGGCGCGCCGGCTACCGCGTGCTGGCCGCGATCTCGGCGGCGGGCGGGGTCGCCGCGATCGCACTCATCGGGGGGCGCCACAAGCCAGATCCGTCCGAACCGTCGCCCGCGCGGCCCCATGCCCGCATCACGCGCGGTGAACTCATCGCGGTCCTGAAGAACCCGGCCTTCATCCTCATCATCGCCGGCATGTTCTTCTGCAATCTGCCTCAGGTGATCGTGTCCTCGCAACTCAAGCTCGTGCTGATGGAAAACGGCGCGCCCAGCCAGCTCGCGACATGGATGGTCTCACTCTATGCGATCAGCGTCGTGTGCGGCCGGTTCGTGAGCGGGCTCGCGCTCGACCGGGTCTCTCCGCAGCTCGTCGCCATCGTCGCACTGGGATTGCCGGCGCTCGGCTTTCTTGCGCTCGCCTCACCGATCGAGGCGGCGTGGCTTCTGGTGGGCGCGGTTCTGCTGGTAGGGCTGGCGCAGGGAGCGGAGGGCGATATCGGCGCCTATCTCACCTCGCGTACGTTCGACATGCGTCACTACAGCCTGATCTACAGCTTCCTGATCGCCTCGATGGGGCTCGCCACGGCAGTCGGCGCTGTCGTCCTGAGCATGACGCTGAGCGCGACGGAACGTTTCGACGTCTTCCTGGTGCTGGCCGCGGCCGTCACCGTGATAGGCGCGCTCTGCTTCTTCTTCACCGGGCGCGGCAGCCGCCCCGACATATCGCCTGCCTCCACGAATGCCACCCAGGCTGCTTGAGGAGAACATCATGACCAACACCGCCGAAACAAGAACCGTTGTTGTGACCGGCGCAAGTTCCGGCATCGGTCGGGCGAGCGCGGAGACCTTCGCCCGCATGGGCTGGCACGTGATCGGCACGGGCCGCAATCCGGAGCGCTGCGAGGAAGCGGTGACCGCGCTCCGAAAGATGGCGGCGCCCGGCGCCCGGGTCGATTTCGTGCGCGGTGACTTCAGCGAGATGGCCGACGTCAGGCGCGTCGCGAGCGAGATTGCCGCGTTGACGGATCGCATCCACGTTCTCGTCAACAACGCCGGGGGCGTGCGCGACGGCCTCTATCGCACTTCGGAAGGCCTGGAGGCTACCTTTGCCGCGAATCACCTCGCGCCCTTTCTGCTCACCCGGGAACTGCTGCCTCAGCTTGAGCGGGCGGCCGCGAAATCGCCTGCCGGCACGGTCCGTGTGATCGCGGTTTCATCAAGCGGACACATGGGCTGCCCCGACATGAACTGGGACGACCTCATGATGCTGGAAAATTTTGCCCCGGCCCAGGCCTATTGCCAGGCGAAGCTCGCCAACCTGCTCTTCACCCGAGAGCTGAACCGGCGGCTGGCGGGCAAAGGCATCGTCGCCCAGGCCATGCATCCGGGCCGGGTCAGTTCGAACTTCGCCAGTCATGGCGACGAGGCGATGCAGAGCTACATGTCGCAGAACGAATGCATCACCCCTGAGCAGCCCGCCCGGACGATCGTCTGGATGGCGACCGACCCCGAAGTCGGCCGCAAGGGCGGGCGCTATTTCCACGACCTCGCCGAAGCCGAACCCGCCCCGCAGGCATGCGACGATGCCGCCGCCGAGCGCCTCTGGAAAGAAAGCGAACGGATACTCGATACGGTCGGCTGCTGAGGCCCCTTGACCGCCGGCACTGCCTCATCGCAAGGAGGCTGCAAGTCAGAGGGGAACACCATGCCGATTGCTTCGGATCGTCCGCGCCGCAGCGCGCTCTACCTGCCTGCGTCGAATGCCAAGGCCGTTGCCAAGGCACGCACCCTGCCCTGCGACGTCGTAATTCTCGACCTTGAGGATGCCGTCGCGCCCGAAGCCAAGGCGGAAGCGCGCGCGGCTGCGGTAGCGGCGGTGGCCGAGGGCGGCTTCGGCCACCGCGAGGTCGCGATCAGGGCCAACGGCATCGACACTGAATGGGGCGCCGCCGATCTTGCGGCGATATCCGCATCCGGGGCCGATGCCGTGCTGGTCCCCAAGGTCAATTCGGCCGGCGACATCGGCCGCTACGAGGACGCCCTGAAAACCGCGCCGCGCGAAATGCAGCTCTGGGCCATGATCGAGACATGCGCGAGCGTGGCCAACCTCCACGAAATCGCAGCCTGTACGGCTTCGAGCCGCCTTTCGCTGTGGATCATGGGCACCAATGATCTCGCCAAGGAAATGCGCGCGCAGCTCACGCCCTGTCGCACGCCGTTCCTGCCCTTCCTGTCGTTGGCCGTTGCCGCGGCGCGCGCGCATGGCGTCGCGATCCTCGACGGGGTGTGCAACGAATTCCGCGATCTGGAAGCGTTCGAGGCCGAGGCGCGCCAGGGCCTGATGTTCGGCTTCGACGGCAAGAGCCTGATCCACCCGGCGCAAGTTGAACCCTGCAATACGGTTTTCAGCCCCAGCGAGGCGGAACTTGCCTGGGCGCAGGCAGTGATCGACGCCTTCGCCCTGCCGGAGAATGCGGGCAAGGGTGCAATCCGGGTAGAGGGCAAGATGGTCGAACTGCTGCACCTTGAGCAGGCAAAGCGGCTGGTGGCGGTAGCCGAGCGGATCAGGGCGGCGCGGTAAGTCCCGGCGTACGTCCCGGACCTGCTCCGGGATGCAGGCCAAACATTGCTCCGCCCCGCGCGCGGCTTCGCCCTCGCGAACGGGCAATGCGGCACGAGGGACGACACAAATCGCGGCATCCGTCCTGAGCTCGCAGCGCCCTTGGCAATCTCCGCCCGCCCCTGTAGAGCGGCGCGCAAATCCCTAATACGCCAGACCCCAGAGGAAACCGATGGCCGCGCAATACGCCTTCGTCATGAAGGACATGACCAAGACCTTCCCCGGCGCCCAGAAGCCGGTGCTGAGCAATATCAACCTGCAGTTCTATCAGGGTGCCAAGATCGGCATTGTCGGCCCCAACGGCGCCGGCAAGTCGACCCTCATCAAGATCATGGCCGGCATCGACAAGGACTTCACCGGCGAGGCCTGGCCGGGCGAGAACATCACGGTGGGCTACCTCGAGCAGGAGCCCGACCTCGATCGGACCAAGACGGTGCTCGAGAACGTCAAAGATGGCGCGCGCGAGACGGCGAATCTGGTCGACCGCTTCAACGAGATCTCGATGCTCATGGCCGATCCTCCGGAAGACGCGGACTTCGACGCGCTCATGGAAGAGATGGGCACGCTGCAGGAAAAGATCGACGCGGTCGACGGCTGGACGCTCGACAACCAGCTCGAAATCGCGATGGAAGCGCTGCGCTGCCCGCCGGGCGACTGGGCCGTCGACAAGCTCTCTGGCGGTGAAAAGCGCCGCGTCGCCCTGACGCGCCTGCTGATCCAGAAGCCCTCCATCCTGCTGCTGGACGAACCGACCAACCACCTCGACGCCGAGTCGGTCGAATGGCTCGAAAACCACCTCAAGGAATATGCCGGCGCGGTGCTGATGATCACCCACGACCGCTATTTCCTCGATCACGTGGTGGACTGGATCCTCGAACTCGATCGCGGCAAGTACTTCCCGTACGAAGGCAACTACTCGACCTACCTCGAGAAGAAGGCCAAGCGCATGGAGCAGGAGGACCGCGAGGAAAGCGGCCGCCAGAAAGCGCTCAAGGAAGAGCTGGACTGGATCCGGCAGACCCCGGCCGCGCGCCAGACCAAGTCGAAGGCGCGTATCCGCAAGTTCGAACAGCTTCAGGAAGCGCAGGCCGGCCGCAAGCCCGGCAAGTCGCAGATCGTCATCCAGGTGCCCGAACGGCTGGGCGGCAAGGTTATCGAGGTCAAAAACATCTCGAAGGCCTATGGCGACAAGCTGCTGTTCGAGGAACTCTCCTTCACCCTGCCGCCGGGCGGAATCGTCGGCGTGATCGGCCCCAACGGCGCGGGCAAGTCCACGCTTTTCAAGCTGCTGACCGGCAAGGAACAGCCCGACACCGGCGAGATCGACATCGGCTCGACCGTGCATCTCGGCTTCGTCGACCAGAGCCGCGATCACCTCGATCCCAAGAAGAACGTCTGGGAGGAAATCTCCGACGGGCTCGATTACATGAAGGTCAACGGCCACGACATGTCGACGCGTGCCTATGTCGGCGCCTTCAACTTCAAGGGCGCCGACCAGCAGAAGAACGTCGGCAAGCTCTCGGGCGGCGAGCGCAACCGCGTCCACATGGCCAAGATGCTCAAGGAGGGCGGCAACGTGCTGCTGCTCGACGAGCCGACCAACGACCTCGACGTCGAGACGCTGGGCGCGCTGGAAGAGGCTATCGAGAATTTCGCGGGCTGCGCCGTGGTCATCAGCCACGACCGTTTCTTCCTCGACCGCCTGGCGACGCACATCCTTGCCTTCGAAGGGGACAGCCACGTCGAATGGTTCGAAGGCAACTTCGAGGCCTATGAGGAAGACAAGCGCCGCCGCCTGGGCGACGCCGCCGACCGTCCGACGCGACTGGCCTACAAGAAACTGACGCGCTGACCGGATCGCCAGGGCCGCCGTTTCGGACTTACGAACGGCGGCCCGTTAATTTTATCGCCGACAAAAATTAACAACGAGCCGCAATCCGGTTCACGTTGAAGTCAGCGCGCTTGCCGTAGAACCTCTCGAGGATGAGCCGCGATCGCCGTGCGGCAAGTCCGGTTTGGAGACCGGATATGGCAAGAAAGACAAGAATGAAGACGGGACTACTGTTCTCGGCCGCTACATGGACCGCGATGGCCGTTACCATCGCCGGGCTGATCGCCCCTACCATGGCCGAAGCGGCCGCCCGCCCCGGTAACGAGCGCGGCGAAGCCCGTTCGTACAATAATCGCGGCGAACAGTTCCGTGCCCGCAGCAATGAACGCGCCGCTTCCCCAAGTGCCAGGGAGCGCAGCGCGCGGCCGGCAGCGCCCCAACGGGCCCAGGCCGAAACGCGCGGCAACTGGTCGCGAGGCGAAGGCAACCGATCGCGCGCCGAAACCAATCGCTCTTCCAGCCGCGACTGGAGTGCGAACCGCAGAGCCAACGAACGGCCTTCGCGCGAAGCGCAGCGTACCGATCGCCGCGACGGCAACCGGTCGTGGTCGGGCAATCGCTCCGAACGCAGCACCCCGGCATGGCGTCAGGACAGGCGTGACGGCGATCGGCGCGACAACGATCGGCGGACCGAGTCCCGGAACAACCACCGCGACAACGACAGGCGGGCCGAGACCCGGACCAACCGCCACGACAGCTGGCGCGGCGATTCCGATCGCAACCGGTCAAGCTGGCGCAACCGCGATGACCGCCGCGACTATCGCGATGCCAGGCGTTGGGACCGCACCCAATGGCGGCGCGACAATCGCTACGACTGGAAGCGGTACCGTGATCGCAATCGCTCCGTCTACCGGATCGGCCGCTACTACGCCCCGTACCACGGCTATTCCTACCGGCGCCTCGGCATCGGCTTCTCTCTGGGCTCGGTGTTCTACGGCTCGCGCTACTGGATCAGCGATCCGTGGTATTACAGGCTCCCGGAAGTCTACGGCCCCTATCGCTGGGTGCGCTACTACGACGACGTCCTGCTGGTGAACATCTACACCGGCGAAGTGGTCGACGTGATCTACGACTTCTTCTGGTAACCCGGAGGGTCGCAAAGTCCCCGGTCCGGCGGACCGGGGGCTACCCCCGCGAATTTGCGGGAATACCTCACGCCATTTCCGAAATCCAAAACGCGATTGATTTGCGCGGCGGCCCGCGTAGTCTCGTCTTTACAATGCCGGCCACGCCTCATCCCGACCGTCGGGCGCTTGCGCGAATTGGCGCTTCAGTGCGCGAACGGCTGGCGCATGATCCGTCGGTCAGACGCTTCCCGGTCGACAATGTCGAAATCTACTCCGCCGACGCTTTCCTGAGCACCGACGAGTGCCGCCATCTCATCGCGCTGATAGAGAGCCGGGCGTCCCCTTCCCGTCTCATCGACGAGGAGAACTGGGAAGGCTATCGCACGAGCTACTCCAGCGATATCGACACCGATGACGAGACCGTTCACGCTCTTGAACTACGCCTCAGCGAGTTCACCGGCATCGCCCTCGCCTGCGGGGAATCCGCGCAGGGTCAGCGCTATCAGTGCGGGCAGTACTTCCACGAACATTGCGACTGGTTCGATACCGCCGCCGGCTATTGGCGCAAGGAACGCCGCTGCGGCGGCCAGCGCAGCTGGACCGCGATGATCTATCTCAATACCGTTGATGAAGGCGGCCGGACCGACTTCATCCACCTCGGCCTCAGCATTCCGCCACAGCCCGGCAGTCTCCTGCTCTGGAACAACGCGCTGCCCGACGGGGCCCCCAACCCGCTGACCATGCACGCGGCAAGACCCGTCGTTCGCGGCGTCAAATACGTCGTCACCAAGTGGTACCGGGTACGCGAATGGCAGTGATACCAAGCAGCTTGGTATAAGTCAGGCCGACGCAAGCGCCTCGTCGATCAGCTTGCGCGTCTCGGGGACGCCATAGAGGGCGATGAAGCTGCCCATGCGCGGCCCCTGACTGGATCCCAGCAGCGTTTCGTAGAGCGCCCTGAACCAGTCGCGCAGGTTTTCGAAGCCGTAGGCCTCGTTCTTGCCGATCTCGTAGACCACGTTCTGCAATTCTTCGGCTGTTGTCTCAGGCCCCGCTTTCGCCAGTTCGGCGTCGAGCGCCCTGAGCGCCTCGCCCTCGTTGGCGCTCGGAGCGCGGCGGATCAGGGTCGGCGCGATGAAATCGCGGTTCGTGGCAAGCGCCGCGCGAACCAGCTCGCCCAGCTCGGGATGCGCCTCTGGCGTCGCATCGGCGACATAGTTGCCGAGATAGGACCAGACCTGTTCCGCCGATGCGTCGGCGCCGAGCACGCCAACGAGGTTGAGCAGCAGCGAGAATGTCACAGGCAGCGTGTCGCCCGCACCCGACCCATCGCCGTTCGCGCGCAGCAGATGCCAGACCGGATTGCCGAGCTGCTTGTCGAGCGGTTGGCCGGCAAGGTTGCCGCGAAACTGCCAGTATTCGTCGACCGCCTTGGGGATCACGCCGACATGGAGCTGCTTGGCGCTCTTCGGTTCGCGAAAGAGGTAGAAGCCAAGGCTTTCCTCGGTGCCATATGTCAGCCACTGCTCGATGGTGAGACCATTGCCCTTGGACTTGGAGATCTTCTCGCCATTCTCGTCAAGGAACAGCTCGTAGATCAGCCCTTCCGGGCGGCGGCGGCCCAGGATCTGCGAGATCTTGCCCGACTGGGTGACGGAATCGGTCAGGTCCTTGCCGCACATCTCGTAATCGACGCCGAGATCGACCCAGCGCATCGCCCAGTCGACCTTCCACTGCAGCTTGGCCTGCCCGCCGAAAACCGACTGCTCGACGACCGATCCCTCCTCGTCGGTGAAACGGATCATGCCCGTCGCCGGATCGAGGACTTCCACGGGGACCTGCAAAACGACGCCCGAGCGGGGCGAAACCGGCAGGACCGGCGAATAGGTCTTGCGGCGCTCCTCCCGCAGGGTCGGCAGCATGACGCCCATGATCGCTTCGTAGTGCGACAGGACGTTCGTCAGCGCCTTGTCGAATGCGCCGGACTTGTAGCGGTCACTGGCCGAAACGAACTCGTACTCGAATCCGAAGCGGTCGAGGAAGTCGCGCAGCATCGCGTTGTTGTGATGCGCGAAGCTTTCGAACTTGCCGAAGGGATCGGGGATGCGCGTCAGCGGCTTGCCGAGATTCTCGGCAAGGATCTGTGAATTGGGAATATTGTCCGGCACCTTGCGCAGACCGTCCATGTCGTCCGAAAAGGCTACCAGCCGGGTGGCCGCGCCGCCGGTCAGCGTCTCATAGGCCCGGCGCACCAGCGTCGTGCGCAGGACTTCCTGAAACGTGCCGATATGCGGCAGGCCTGAGGGGCCATACCCGGTCTCGAACAGCACGGGTTCGCCCCCCGGTTTGCCGTCCGGATAGCGCTTGAGCAGCTTCTGGGCCTCCTGGAAGGGCCAGGCCTTGGACACGCGGGCGGCTTCGATCAGGGCATTCTCGGTCATGCAGGGCTCATCTTCGAAACGAGCGCGTTTCGCAAGCGTCTAGCTGCAAGAGATTTGCACCGAGCGCTACCTGCCCTGACGGTATTACTGCCAGGCCCAGTCGTAACTCAGGGGGTCTTCGCGGAAGGCAAAGCGGTCGATGTGTCTGGCTACCACCTCGCTCAGCCCTTCGACCGCCTCGCGGTCTTCGCCGGCGATGCGGATGGCGATGCCTTCCCCGTCGGCCGCCATGGTGGCGATGGCGCCCGGGAACGTCACCTTGCCGGTATCGCCATCCAGTTCGACCTCGAGCTTGTGGCTCCAGTGCTTGCAAAGCTGGCGGACGTACTTGCCGCCATTTGCCGTCGCGACTTTCGCTGCAATGGTATTCACTTCTCGATCCTTTCGATCTTGCGGGCGGCCTCATCGATCGCTTCCGCGACCCGGAGGATGAATTCGCGGTCCGCACCTTCCACGGACAGGCGGTCAAACACCGCGGTCTTGAGGTTGTGCATGGCACGGCGCACCGGGGCGGGATCAACTTTCTCCCTCGCTTCGGCGAGAGCCGAGAGGCGCTGCTTCAGCGCTTCCGACTTGGCGGCACAGCTTTCGGCCGACCTGCGGCCATCGTCGGTTGCTTCGTAGGACTTGCGCGCGCCCTCGTCAGCACCGACTGCGATCAGCCCTGCCTCCTCCATATACGTGAGCGCCGGATAGACGACGCCGGGACTGGGCGCATATTCGCCGCCGGAAATCGCCTCGATCTCCCGGATCAGGTCGTAGCCGTGGCGCGGCGTCTCTACGATCAGCGCAAGGAGCAATGTCTGCAGCTCGGTCTGGTCGAACAGGCGCTTGCGGCGACCGCCGTGCATCCCGCGCCCTCCAAACCCCGCATCTCCGGTACCACCTCCGAAGCGGCCGCGCCCGCCGAAGAGACCTTCGGCAAATCCATCCCGTCCGGAACCGGAAGGTCCGCGCACGAAACCGTGCTTGCCGCGATGGCGACTGCGGCGCTGATTTACATTCATAGGCATCGATATTTTCCAAAACGTCTCATGATGGCTCTACGATATATCGTATTGCTCGCATAGCAACGCGAAAAATGTATCAGGATGTATTATCCTGCGGGCAGCCATAGAGAGCCCTTTCCAAATTGCCGGCCATCTCCTTAAGACACGTCCATGTCCGCGCTGCCTCTCCCTGCCCTTCACGCCAGCCATGGCGGCAGTTGGCTTCGCGACGGCGCCGCGGGCACGCGCACCATCTCCAAGGGCGAAGCGGTCATGGCGGCGGCGGACACGCCCCTGCTCATCCTCAACGCACCGCTGCTGGCAACGCGTCTCGGCTATCCCGACCTGTCGGGACTCGACCTGCTGGAACTCTTTGCCTTCGTTCACCCCGCGCGCTTCGTGGTGCCGACGCCCAAGGGCATTGCCCACGCTCTCGGCCTGAGCGAGCCGCAAAGCGATGCCGATGTTCCGCGCCTTTTGCAGGAAGCCGCCGGCGCCCTGATCGAGACCTGCGAGAGTCCTGACTGGCCGGAGCGCGAAGGCGCCTGGACGACGCTGGAGTCGCTCACGCGCTTGCGTTGGCCATGGGCGTCGCTGCTGGGAGGGCGCATCGCCAGGCCGCAGCGCGCCGAGCGATGGCTGTTCACCCGCCTGCCGGAATGGGAGGAAGCGGCTGAACAGGCCCAGCCCCGGCAGGTCGAGCTGGACGAGCCAAGCGTGCTTCAGCGTCTGGACCAGCTTACCGGCGCACAAGCGGAAAGCAGGACCGGACAGCGCGCCTACGCAGTCGATTCCGCCTCGGCCTTTTCGCCGCGCCAGGCTTCGGGGCAACCCAGAGTGCTGCTCGCCCAGGCCGGCACCGGGATCGGCAAGACGCTTGGCTATCTTGCGCCGGCCTCGCTCTGGAGCAACCTTTCGGGCGGCACCGTCTGGGTCTCCACTTACACCAAGGCCCTGCAACGCCAGCTTCGGCGTGAGAGCCGGCGCGCCTGGCCCGACCGCCGCGACGACGGCAGCCAGCCCGTGGTGGTGCGCAAAGGGCGCGAAAACTACCTGTGCCTGCTCAATCTAGAGGACGCGCTGCAAGGCGGCTTTTCCGGGCGCGCGGCGATCCTTGCACAACTGGTCGCGCGCTGGGCCGCCTACACGCGCGATGGAGACATGATTGGCGGCGACCTGCCCGGCTGGCTCGGCACGCTGTTCCGCCAACGCGGCATCGCCGCCCTTACCGACCGGCGCGGCGAATGCGTTTATGCCGGATGTCCGCATTACCGGAAGTGCTTCATCGAACGCTCGGCCCGCGCCAGCGCCAATGCCGACCTGGTGATCGGCAACCATGCCCTCGTGATGGTCAACGCCGCGCGCGGCCGCGACCATGCCGCGCGTCCGACCCGCATCATCTTCGACGAGGGGCACCACGTCTTTGACGCGGCGGATTCGACCTTCGCGGCGGCATTGACCGGCGCCGAGACGATCGAACTGCGACGCTGGGTGATCGGCCCCGAGAAAGCCTCGCGCGGGCGCCGCCGGGGCCTTGCGGCCCGGCTTGCCGATCTTGCCAGCTACGATGAGGCCGGCGCCAAGGCGATCACCGCCGCCCGCGCCGCCGCCGAGGCGCTTCCGGGCGACGGCTGGATGCAACGTCTGACCGAAGGCGCGCCGTCGGGACCGGTGGAAGAGCTGCTGGCGGCAGTTCGGGCCACCGTCTACGCGCGCGACGAGAGCGGCGGGCAGGAAGCAGGATACGGCCTCGAAACCGAAGCAGCCAATCTCGACGGCGCTTTCGTCGAGGTCGCCCAGGAGGCCCGCGTCGCGCTCGCCGCCTTGCGTCAACCGCTGATCCGGCTTGGAGGAAGACTTGAAGCGTTGCTGGAAGACCCGCCGGACTGGCTGGACGGCCCCGGCCGTGCCCGCATCGAAGGCGCCCGCCATTCGCTGTCCTGGCGCATCGATACGCTCGCGGCGTGGGAAGCGCTGCTCGACCGGCTCGGCGGCCCGGCAGATCCCGAGTTCGTCGACTGGCTGGCGGTCGACCGCTCGGAAGCTCGCGAATACGACATCGGCATCCATCGCCACTGGCTCGATCCGATGAAGCCTTTCGCGAGGGTCGTGCTCGAACCGTCTCACGGCGTGGTGATGACTTCGGCAACCCTGCGCGACGGCGAGGACTGGGGCAAGGCGATTGCCCGCTCGGGCGCCGAGCACATCGGCGTCGCCCCTCGACTCTCTACGCACCCCAGTCCGTTCGACTACGCCAACCAGGCCGAAGTTCTGATCGTCGCCGACATTCCGCGCGGCGACATTCCGGCGCTGGCCGCCGCCTATACCCGCCTGATCGAAGCCTCCGGAGGCGGCGCGCTCGGCCTGTTCACGGCGATCCGCCGACTGCGCGCGGTCCATGGCCGCATCGCCGACCGCCTCGCCCGCACCGGCCTGCCGCTCTATGCCCAGCACGTCGACCCGATCGATACGGGGACGCTGGTTGACATCTTCCGCGACGACCCGGGCGCATCCCTGCTCGGGACCGACGCCCTGCGCGACGGTGTCGACGTACCCGGCCATTCGCTGCGCCTCGTGGTGATGGAGCAGGTTCCCTGGCCGCGCCCGACGATCCTGCATCGCGCCCGGCGCCTCGCCGGCGGCGGATCGGCCTACGACGACAGCATCATTCGCGCCCGCCTCGCCCAGGCATTCGGCCGCCTGATCCGCAGCCGCGAAGACCGGGGGCATTTCGTGGTACTGTCTTCGGCCTTTCCTTCACGCCTGCTCAGCGCCTTTCCGAACGGCACGCCTGTGCGGCGAATTTCTCTGGACGAGGCTTTACAACGCATCGCGGGCGATGTTTCAGAAGAAGCCATCAAGCAAGACGACCGTGCCCAGTCCCGACCGTGAGTTCACCGCGTACATGAAGATCCTCGGCATATTCCGCCACGCCAAGTCAGACTGGAATGATGCACGTCTGCGCGACTTCGACCGCCCGCTCAACGAACGCGGCCGCAAGGGAGCCGGGGTCATGGGCAAGCACATTTGCGGTCACGGCGTCGGCTGGCAACGCTTCCTGGCATCGCCTGCGGTGCGGGTGACGCAGACGATCGAGCTTGCCTCGCAGGCGGTCGGCCAGGCGCCTCCGGTCACCTGGGACCGCAGGATTTACCTCGCCAATTCGGCGACGCTGATGGACGTTCTGCGCGAGCAGGACGGCAATCCGGAATCCCTCATGCTGATCGGGCACAATCCGGGCCTTGAGGACCTGATCTTCGATCTCGTTCCGGATGACGGAACGAATCCCTTGCGCGATATGGTGGAGGAAAAGTTCCCGACCGCGGCCTATGCCGTGCTCGAACTCGATGTCGAACGGTGGGCGGACATCGAGGAAAACTGCGCCCGCCTCGTCCATCTCACACGGCCGCGCGATCTGGACCCCGCGCTCGGCCCCGGCCTCCCGGACTGAGCGCGTCAGGCGGCGGTCAGCGCCCCGGCAAGCAGCGTGCGAATTCGGCGCAATTCATGAGTGATAGCGCCGCTGTCAGAAACGACCAGCGGTTCGGGTCTTGCTGCATCCGGAACTGAAGCGCCGCCTTCAATCGCCTTGCGCGCACCGCGCAGGGTGTAGCCTTCACGATGGACCAAGCGGTCGATCTCGGCCACCAGGGCAATATCCGCGGGCCGATAATAGCGCCTGCCGCCGCTGCGCTTGACCGGCCTCAGCGTGGGAAACTGCTCTTCCCAATAACGCAGGACATGCTGGCGAATGCCCAGTGCCCGGGCAACTTCGCCGATCGTCCGCAGAGCTTCCGGATCCTTGCCGTCATCGAAAGCCGGGACGTCGGAAAAAGCCTTCATGTGCTCCCGTTCCTTCAGTTTTCGGCGATTCTGTCCTTCAGCATCTGGCTCGCACGGAAGGTCAGGACCCGACGCGGCGTGATCGGCACTTCCACACCCGTCTTCGGGTTGCGCCCTATCCGCTCGCCCTTGTCCCGTAGCAGGAACGTGCCGAAACCGGAAATCTTCACATTTTCGCCGGACCCGAGCGCATTCGTCATGTGCCCGAGTATCGATTCAACCATCGCGAGCGATTCCGCCCGCGAAAGCCCAAGCTTCTTGTGTATCGCTTCCGCGATCTCCGCCCGTGTCAATGTATCCATGGAGCGCATC
Organism: Novosphingobium endophyticum; assembly: GCF_014640675.1. GTDB lineage: Bacteria > Pseudomonadota > Alphaproteobacteria > Sphingomonadales > Sphingomonadaceae > Novosphingobium > Novosphingobium endophyticum. The sequence goes on from NZ_BMHK01000001.1 coordinate 172,728, forward strand.
AAGCCCATTTCCCCTCTGAGCGCCAACCCCAAGGCTGATCATATGAAATAACAAGGAAAAAGGCAATGCTGCGTCCAATAATGGACACATATCAACCATAATGGGTAGAAACTACATACGGACGACGCTGGCGCCCCAAGCGAAACCGCCGCCCATTGCCTCCAGAACGACGAGATCGCCTTCCCGAATTCGCCCGTCGCGGACAGCCTGATCAAGGGCGAGCGGAACCGATGCAGCCGATGTATTGGCATGCTGGCCGACCGTCATCACCACCTTTTCAGACGACAGGCCGAGCTTTTTCGCGGTTGCTTCGAGAATGCGCGCATTGGCCTGATGGGGCACCAGCCAATCGATATCCGTCGTCTCAAGTCCTGCATCTTCAAGGACTTCCTTGAGAACCTCGGAGAGATTCACGACCGCGTGCCGGAACACTTCGCGTCCCTTCATGCGCAGCTTGCCCACCGTACCGGTGGTGGACGGGCCACCATCGACATAGAGCAGTTCGTTGTGCGCGCCGTCGGCATGGAGCTGGGTGGCCAGGATGCCGCGCGGCTTGTCGCCGCCCTGTTCCTGCGCCTCAACCACCACCGCGCCGGCGCCATCGCCGAACAGCACGCAAGTCGCCCGGTCTTCCCAGTCAAGGATGCGGGAAAAGGTTTCGGAACCAATCACCAGCGCGCGCTGCGCCATGCCTGAGCGCAGCATCGAATCGGCAACGCCCAGCGCGTAAAGGAAACCCGAGCAGACAGCAGCGACGTCGAAAGCGATTCCGCCCCTGCACCCCAGCTTGTCCTGCACGATCGTCGCGGTCGCGGGAAAGGTCTGGTCGGGCGTTGCGGTCGCGAGAATGATGAGGCCGATCGATGACGCCTCGATACCGGCCGCCTCGATCGCCTTCAGCGCGGCCGCGGTCGCAAGGCTGGAAGTCGTCTCGTCGGGAGCGGCGATATGCCGGTTCCTGATGCCGGTCCGTTCAACGATCCATTCGTCGCTGGTATCGACCCTGGCCGCCAACTCCTGGTTGCTCACCGCCTGACGCGGAAGGGCCGAGCCGGTGCCGATGATGACGGAACGACGCGTCACGCCCGTTCCTCCTGGGCACGAGGCATACGCAGCGAGGCTTCGCCCACGCGCGCAAGGTCGGCAGTGATCCGCTCCGTCACATTTTCCTCCAGGAGCCGCGCGGTAACCGCAACGGCGTTTGCCACCCCCGCCGCGTTCGCGCCGCCATGGCTTTTCACGACAATGCCGTTGAGGCCCAGGAACACGGCGCCATTATGATTATTGGGGTCTAGGTGGTGTTTAAGCAACTCTGTCGCGGGACGCGAGATGAGGAATCCGATCTTCGACCGCAGCGAACTGGTAAAACCGCGCCGCAGGAGGTCCGCGACGAAACGCGCCGTGCCCTCGACCGACTTCAGGGCGATGTTGCCCGAAAAACCATCTGTAACGACCACATCGACGTCGCCGCGGCAGAGCTTGTCCGCCTCGGTAAAACCATCGAAGGACATGGAAAGGTCTTTGGCGGCCGCCTTTAGCGTCGCCGCCGCATCGCGCAGCAGGTCGGTGCCCTTGATCTCTTCGGTGCCGATGTTGAGCAGCCGTACGCGCGGCTGCTCGCGCCCGAGCGCGACCCGGGCATAGGCCGCGCCCATGACCGCGAACTGCACAAGGTTGCGGCTATCGCACTCGGTGTTTGCACCGAGGTCGAGCATGATGACGTCATTGTCCCCAAGCGTCGGCAGCAATGCGGCCAGGGCCGGCCGGTCGATCCCCGGCATCGTACGCAGCGTGACCTTGGAAATCGCCATCAGCGCGCCGGTATTGCCGGCGCTGACCGCAGCGCCCGCATCGCCAGCCTTCACCGCCGCAATGGCGAGGCCCATGGACGTGCCTTTCGCGCGGCGCAGGGCCTGGCTCGGCTTGTCCTCGCCGCTGATCACGCCGTCGGAATGGAGTATCTCGGAAGAAGACCGCAGGTTCGGATGCTTTTCGAGCGCGGCCTTGATCCGCGTCTCGTCACCGACGAGCAGGAACTTGAAACGATCGTGGCGACGGCGCGCAAGCGCCGCGCCTTCTATCATGACGCGCACGCCCTCATCGCCGCCCATCGCGTCAACGGCGATACGCGGCAAACTCATGGGCAATCTCCGGAAACGGTCGCGGTCTTAGACTTCAACCGCGACGATCTCGCGGCCGTTGTAGTGACCACAAGCGTTGCAGAGGTTGTGCGGACGCTTCAGCTCGCCGCAGTTCGGGCACTCGTGGAACGCTTCAGCCTTGAGGGCATCATGGCTGCGGCGCATACCCCGGCGGGACGGGGTTGTTTTTCTCTTAGGGACAGCCATCTCGGCACCTGTTCCTGCACAATACGTGAATGTCAAAAAGGCCGCCGGAAACCGATTTCGGGACCGGCGGCTTGCGAAGGCGCGCCTATAACTGATTTCTGGCGAGTTGCAACCCGTTCCTCCCTGCCGCATGTACGCCGCACGTCAATGGGGGGAGAAGCCCGGAAATGATTCTGCAAACGACGCTGAGCCTTGCCGCGGCCGCCGCGCTCATCCACTTCTGGCTGTTCGTACGCGTCACGCAGCGGCGCTTCGCGGTCAAGGCCGTCCACGGTGACGGCGGGGACGAACATCTCTTCCGCCGCATACGCGCGCATTCCAACTTCATAGAGAATGCGCCGCTGTTCCTGATTCTGGTCGGCGTGATCGAAATGACGGGCAAGGGTGGCACCTGGCTGGCGATCGCCGGGGCCGTATTCATGCTCGCTCGCGTCTCGCACGCGTTCGGCATGGAAAACGCCGGCGCCAACATCCTTCGCGGCGCAGGGATGCTCGTGACGTTGCTGCTGGAAATCGGGCTGGCCGCAGTCGCGGTGCTGATCGCGCTGGGCCAGATCTAGGCGGGCAGCCCACGCTTCAGGGCGGCGTCGCTGACGTAAGGGTTCGTCCGCCGCTCCTGACCGAATGTGCTGACCGGGCCGTGGCCGGGCACGAAGGTGACCTCGTCACCCAGGGGCCAGAGCCTTTCCGTGATCGAATTGACCAGATCCTCCAGATTGCCGCGAGGGAAGTCCCACCGCCCGATCCCGCCCTGAAACAGCACGTCGCCAACTATCGCGAACCTGCTGGGCGCATGATGAAAGACGATGTGTCCCGGCGTGTGCCCCGGGCAATGGTAGACGTCGAGTTCGAGTTCGCCCACCCGCACCCGGTCGCCGTTTTCCAGCCAGCGATCCGGCTCGAAGGTATGCGCCTCCATGTTCCAGCGCGGCCCGTCATCGTCGAGCTGCGCGATCCAGAAACGGTCTTCCTCCTGCGGCCCTTCGATGGGCACGCCCATCTCCTTCGCCAGTTCCCCGGCCATGCCGCAGTGATCGAGGTGCCCATGGGTCACCAGCACCTTTTCGAGCGTGACCCCGGTTTGCTTCAACGCCGCCCTGAGCTTGTCGAGATCGCCGCCCGGATCGACCAGCGCCCCGCGCATGGTCCTGGTGCACCAGAGCAACGTGCAGTTCTGCTGCAACGGCGTGACGGGAATGATTCCTACCCGCATCGGGGGATTGGTGTCGGTCATGCCGGGGGAAATGGCGGCCTCCTGCCGCGAATGCAACCTTCGCCGTTCAGAGCCGCCCGCCTTTCCAGACGACGCGGCCGATCACTTGCACTTCCTCCGGCCCGCAATCGATCGGACGATAGGCGGGATTGTCGCTCAACAGCACAAGCCGGCCGCCCCGCCCGGTTTCGATTCGCTTGACCAGCAGGCTTTCGCCCAGCCGCACCACATGGATACCGTCGTGCAGCGCCCGCATCGTCCGGTCGACGAGAATCTCGTCGCCGTCGCGCAAGGTCGGCTCCATCGAATCGCCGGTCACGACGATGACCGACAGCATCTCTGGATCCAGCCCCATGCCGCGCAGCCAGCGGGGCGAAAACCGGATCGCGGCAAAGACCTCCTCGTCTGCGGGAAGCGCACCCGCGCCCGCCGACGCCCCGATCGCGAGCCGCGGTACATCGATCCAGTCAGCCGAGGAATTTTCCTTTACCTTCCCCAGCTCGGACTCGTCGATCCCGAAGAAGCGCGCCAGCTTTCCCCGGTCCAGCTCCTCCAGTTTTCGCGGGCTACCCTTGCGCACGAACTGCTGCAAGTAGCTCGCATTCTTGCCGATCATGCGTGAGAGCGCGGAAAGGCTGACGCCGCGCGCCTCGGCCAGCTCGAGCAGTTTCGCGCGGGGATCGGGATTGTCCAATTTGTAACACCTAGTCGAAGGAAATTTCCTAGACAAGTAGGATTTTGAATGGAACATACCATGAACATATACAGCGAATCCAATACAGAAAGGTCAGGATCAATGCTCTTGCGCCAGATCGAACGCTTCCTGCGTCAGACGGACATGCCCTGGACCAGGTTCGGGCGGCTGGCCGCGCAGGACCCGCGCTTCGTGGCCGACTTGCGCAACGGCCGCATGCCGCGCGCCCGCACGGCGGCCCGGATCGAGAAATTCATGAGAAACTATCAGGAGAACACCCATGCGCATTGATTCCGGAGCCGACCGGACGATGATCGAGACCCTGCGCGGCGGAACGGGCCGGCGCGGGGCGTGGCTGAAGCTGTTGTCGGAAGTCGTCGCGCTGGGCGGCCCCGACGTGGAATTCCTGCGCCACTCGGAACGCCCGTGGAGCAGCGCCACCTTCACCGGCGCACGGCATGTAATCGCCCTGGCCTTCACCGGCCGCATAGCGGTGGACTGCGGCGAACAGTTCATCGCCGCCCTGCCCGATCACGAATTCACGCTTCCGGGGCAACTCGTCGCCGAGGCGACGATCGCTGCGGTTGAATACGAGAACGGCCCCGAGCCGCGCATGACGGTAGAGGCCGAACTGCTCCTGCTGGAGGATTGCTGAACCTCACTCCCGGGGCGCCGGAGTGGCCGGAGTCATCCTCGTCGATCCCGGGATCAGTAGCCCGCGACGAGGTCGACCTCCGAAACGAGCGGCTCGCCCCGGGCATAGCGATCCAGATTCTCCAGAAAGCGCTCCGCACCCAGGCGATAGAGCGTGTCCTGCGAACGGCCGGACAAATGCATGGAGATGTGAACCTGATCGTAGTTCCACAACGGATGGCCGGGCGGCAGCGGTTCGGGGTCGGTGACATCGAGGAAGGCGGCCCCCACCTGCCCCGAATCGAGCGCCGCCATCAGCGCCTGCTGGTCGAGCACGGCGCCGCGCGCGAAGTTGAGGATCGCCGCGCCGCGCTTCATGGCGGCGAATTCGGCGGGACCGAACAAGCGACCGGTATCGGGCGTGGAGGGCACCGCGACGATCACCCAGTCGACCTCGCCGAGCGCGCCGCGCCACTCGTTCGCGCCCAGCACACCCGGCGCCGCCCTGCGCCGCGCCTCGGTGACGTCCACATCAAGGCCGCGAAGCAGGCTGGCGATCCGCCCGCCAATACCGCCCGCGCCCACGACCAGTGCGCGCGAGCCGTGCAGGCTCATCGTCCCGGGGGCGTCGGTCAGCCATTCGCGCCGCTCCTGCGCCCGCACCACCTCGCGCCAGCCCTTGGCGATCGTCAGCATGCCCATCACGGCGTATTCGGCGATGGCGACGGCGTTGAGCCCGGCGCCATTGGTGAAAGTCACGCCGCGTTCGCGCAAGACATCCAGCGGGAAAGAGTCGACGCCGGCCGCCATGGTGTTCAGCCACTTCGCCTTTTCCGCGAGATGGTATGCCTCGATCGTGTGGCCGAAATCGAAAGTGTCGAACCAGCCTATCTCCGCGCCGGGCGCAAGCGCCAGCAGTTCCTCCGGTGAGCCGAACCAGCGCGGCTCGACCCAGCGAGGCAGGCGGCGTTCAAGCAGCGAACGGCCGTGGGCATTGAGGACGGTGACGGTCATGCTTGCTCTCCGTTGGAGCAACAAGGTGCCCCATCAGGCGCCGAGTTTCCACTCCCAGCCGAGCGGATCGCCGTCCATGACCTCGACGCCCTTTGCGCCAAGTTCGTCGCGCAAGCGGTCGGAGGTGGCGAAATCCTTGGCAGCGCGGGCCTCCTTGCGGGCGGCGAGCGCGGCTTCGATCTCGTCCTCGGTGATGGTGGCGGTCTTGGGCCGGATGCGCAGGTCAGCGCGGGTCAGGTTGAGGAGGTCGAGGCCAAGCACCGAGTCCATAGCCGCGATCGCCTTCAATCGCACCGACGGCGCCTGCTTCCTGGCGGCCAGGATCAGATCCATATCCGTCAACGCATCCGGCGTCGCCAAATCGTTGGAAATTGCCTTGTCGAACGCCAGCAGGTTGACTCCCTGCGCTTTCATCAACTCCTCGTCACCCTGAACTTGTTTCAGGGTCCATCCCTCGGAATCGACATCCGCCTGCGACGGCGAAATGGATGCTGAAACAAGTTCAGCATGACGGGCTTTGAGGGTTTCCACCTGCATCACCATCCGCTTCAACCGCGTCAGCGCCGCGCCCAGCCCTTCCCATGAGAACTCCAGCTCCGAGCGATAATGCGCCTGCAGGCACATCATGCGGTAGGCGAGCGGGTGGTAGCCCTTGTCTATCAGCAGTTGCAGCCGCAGGAACTCACCCGCCGACTTGCTCATCTTGCCCGAGCGTTCGACGAGGAAGTTGTTGTGCATCCACACGCGCGCGCCCGAGTTGGCGGGCAGGTCCAGGCCATTGGTGCAGCAGAACGCCTGGTTCTGCGCGATCTCGTTGGGGTGGTGTATCTCGCGGTGGTCGATGCCGCCGGTGTGGATGTCGAAGGGAAAGCCCAGCAGCTTGCCCGACATGACCGAGCATTCCAGATGCCAGCCCGGCGCGCCCCGCCCCCAGGGCGAATCCCATTCCATCTGCCGCTTCTCGCCCGGCGGGGTCTTGCGCCAGATCGCGAAGTCGGCCGTATTGCGCTTGCCCTCGACGGCCTCGATGCGGCCCTCTCCCTGCTCGGTGACGGCGCGGGCGAGGCGGCCGTAATCGTCTACCGTCGAAACGTCGAAGTAGAGCCCGCTATCGAGTTCGTAGCAGTGCTTGTCCGCGATCTGCTTCGCGAACTCGATCATCTGATCGATGTAGTCGGTGGCGACCGACCACGCAGCCGGCTGACGGATGTTGAGCACCTTGATGTCGGCCCAGTAGGCCTCTGTATAGTGCCTCGCGATGTCCCAGATGGACTGGGCCTTCTCGGCCGCCATCTTCTCCATCTTGTCCTCGCCGGCATCGGCATCGTCGGTAAGATGGCCGACATCGGTGATATTGATGACGTGGGTGAGCCTGTAGCCCTTGAAGCTGAGAGTGCGCCCGAGAATGTCGGCAAAGACATAGGCGCGCATGTTGCCGATGTGCGGGTAGTTATAGACCGTCGGCCCGCAGGTATAGACCCGCGCCTCGCCTTCATGGACGGGCCGGAACGGCTCGAGCTGGCGGGTGAGGCTGTTGAAGAGCGTAAGCGGTGCGGCGTCGGTCATGGCGGCAGGCTTTAGGCGGCACGGGTGCCCAGTCAAGCGAGTTGGGACGCCAGCAGCAACGCCACGCCGCACAGGATCAGCACGAAACCCAGCGCCTCGCTACGCGCAACGCCGCGCCCGGATATGCGGCGCGATACCAGCGCGGCGATCGGCATTTCGATCAGCCCCAGGGTGCGGACATTGGCGGCGGCGGTCAGTGAAAAGGCGGCGAACCAGCCCGCCGAAGCCAGCGCGCCGAGGAACCCCGCTCCCAGGCTCGAGCGCCATTCGCGCAGCGAGCCGAGAAACGCCGCGCGGTCGCGCAAGGCGAGCCATGTTCCCAGCATCGCCGTCTGCACGGCCAGCGACACCACGAGCATCGTCAGGCTGCGCATCACGAAACTGCCGCTGGGCAGGCTGTCGATGGCACCGCGAAAGGCAATGGCGGACAAGCCGAACAGCGCCCCGCCCGCGGTGCCGATCAGCACCGGGCGGGATTCGTCGAGCAGCTTGCCGAGATCGCCGGGCCGGGTCGCCGCCAGCATCACGCCGGCAGTCACGATCGCCACGGCCAGCCAGCCCGCGACCGGCAGGTTGTCCCCCAGCAGGACCACGCCGAATACCGCGACGGTAACCGGCTCGGTCTTGATATAGGCATAAGCGACGCCGAAGGTCCGCGCCTGCATGACTATCAGCATCAGCGCCGTCGCAGCGATCTGCGAAACCGCGCCGAGGACGCCCCATCCCAGCGCCGACACGTTAAGGGATGGCAGTGCTTCTCCCGTCAGCCGCATGGCCGCCAGCAGGAACAGCACCGGGAAGGGAAAGCCGAAGATGAAGCGCACCTGCGTCGCGCCGAGAGTGCCGATCTTTCCGGTAAGGTTCGCCTGAGCGCCGTTTCGCAGCACTTGCGAGGCGGCGGCAAGCAACGTGAAGGGAATCCAGAGGTCAGAGAGCGTCACTCTACCTCGAACAGGCCCGCCAATTGCTCGATCATCGTGCCGCCGAGCTGTTCTGCGTCCATGATGGTCACGGCGCGGCGGTAGTACCGCGTCACGTCATGCCCGATGCCGATGGCAACGATCTGGACCGGTGACTTGTCCTCGATCCACTCGATCACCTTGCGCAAATGGGCCTCGAGATAGCCCGCGCTGTTCACCGAGAGCGTCGAATCGTCGACCGGCGCGCCGTCGGAAATGACCATCAGGATGCGCCGGTCCTCGGGCCGCGCAAGCATGCGGCTGTGCGCCCAGAGCAGCGCTTCGCCGTCGATGTTTTCCTTGAGCAGGCCCTCGCGCATCATCAGGCCAAGGTTCTTGCGCGCGCGGCGCCAGGGCTCATCGGCTTTCTTGTAGATGATGTGGCGCAGATCGTTGAGGCGGCCGGGCTGCGCGGGCTTGCCGCTGGCCAGCCAGGCCTCGCGGCTCTGTCCGCCCTTCCAGGCGCGGGTGGTGAAGCCGAGAATCTCCACCTTGACGCCGCAACGCTCCAACGTGCGGGCAAGCACGTCGGCGCTGATCGCCGCGATGGAAATCGGCCGCCCGCGCATCGAGCCCGAATTGTCGAGCAGCAGCGTGACGACGGTGTCCTTGAATTCGACGTCGCGCTCGACCTTGTAGGACAGCGACTGGCCCGGCGAGACGACGACGCGCGCCAGCCGGGCGGCGTCGAGCAGGCCCTCTTCCTGATCGAAGTCCCACGAACGATTCTGCTGCGCCATGAGGCGACGCTGAAGCCGATTGGCGAGCCGCGTCACGATGCCCTGCAACCCCTTGAGCTGCGCGTCGAGATAGGCCCGAAGGCGCGTCAGCTCCTCGTCGTCGCACAGTTCGGAGGCGCCCACGACTTCGTCGAAAGCCTCGGTGAAGACCTTGTAGTCGAACGTGTCGGGAATGTCCGTCCAGGGCCGGTTGGGGCGCACGGGGAGCATGCCCTCCTCGCCTTCCTGCCCTTCCTCGGCCTCCTGCATGTCGTCCGAGGCTTCGCCTTCGGATTCGCTTTCGCCCTGATCCTCGCCTTCGCTGGGCTCGGCCGCCATTTCCGAGGGTTGCTGTTCCTCGCCGGAATCGTCGCCTTCCTGCTCCTCCTCGGTCTCCTCGTCGCCGTCGAGATCCTCGGATTCGTCGGGCGGCTGTTCGAAATCCTCCGGCCGGGTGAGTTCCAGGTGCTGGAGCATGTCCAGCGAGAGGTTCTGGAACGCCTGCTGATCGTCAATGGACTTTGCCAGCGCCTCGAAATCGCCGCTGGCCTTCTCCTCGATCCAGCCGCGAAGCATGTCGACACCGGGCCGCGCGACCTCGGGGATCGGCTCGCCCGTCAGTTTTTCGCGCAGCAGCAGCGAAAGCGCCGTCTGCACCGGGACCTGGTCGGGCGTTTCGGCCCGCGCGATCGGATCGGAGGCAATACGCGCCTCAAGCGCGGCGTCGAGGTTCTCCCGCATGCCCGAATAGCGATTCGAGCCCAGCGCCTCGTAGCGCACCAGCTCGATCGCATCATAGCAGGCCCGCGCCGATGGCTCCGACGGCGCATGCCGGGTATGCAGCCTGTCATTGTGATGCCGCATCCTGAGCGCGAAGCTGTCGGCATAGCCGCGCGCCTGCATCGCCGCTCCGCGCGGCACGCTGCGCCCCGGCATGGGCACGCGGAAAGTGCCCCCCGTGGAACTCGGCGCGTCCGCCGTCCAGTTGACCTCGATCTCCTTCTCGTGCGCGATCGCGCGGCTGGCGCCGGCGAGGACGGACTTGAAGCGGTCAGAGGGGGATTCGTCGGACATTAACTGCACTCGCTAGCGCATGATGGCACCGGCAACAAATCGGAGATCTGCGGAAGATCCAACAATCCCCGTCATCCCGGGCTCGCCCCGGGACCGCTGGCGTTATTTACAAGCCGCCTCTCGGCAAGGCCCTGCGGAAGATCGCGTAGGAGCCCGCGAGAGGCCGCGCCGAACGACCGTCACCGGTCCCGGATCAAGTCCGGGATGACGGGGATTGTCAGATCGTCTGGCCCGTCTTCGCCCAGTCGGCCAGGAAGCCCTCGATGCCCTTGTCGGTCAGGACATGCTTGAACAGGCCCTTGATGACCGCCGGCGGCATCGTCGCGACATCGGCGCCGATCTTCGCGCATTGCAGCAGATGGATCGGGTGGCGGATCGAGGCGGCAAGGATCTCGGTTTCGAAAGCGTAGTTGTCGTAGATCAGGCGAATGTCCTCGATCACCTGCACGCCGTCGAAGCCGTTGTCGTCGTGGCGGCCGATGAAGGGCGAGATGAAAGTCGCGCCCGCCTTGGCCGCGAGCAGCGCCTGATTGGCCGAGAAGCAAAGCGTGACGTTGACCATCGTGCCATCGCCGGTCAGCTTCTTGCAGGTCTTGAGGCCGTCAATCGTCAGCGGCACCTTGATGCAGACGTTATCGGCGATCTTGCGGAGAATTTCCGCCTCTCGCATCATGCCTTCGTGGTCCAGCGCGACGACTTCGGCCGAAACCGGGCCATCGACGAGGTCGCAGATTTCCCTGGTGACTTCCATGAAGTCCCGGCCCGACTTGTGGATCAGCGAGGGGTTGGTGGTGACGCCGTCGAGCAGGCCGGTCTCGGCAAGTTCAGCGATTTCGGCGGTGTCAGCGGTGTCGACGAAAAACTTCATGGCGCATTCCTATGGCGACGATTTTGGCCTGTGCGGCGATTCTGGAGCGCTATAGGGAACCGCGCGCGGCACGGCTAGGTCGTGTGATGGCCCGGAGTGATTCAATTTCCTGACGGTCAGGTCCCGGCCGGTCTCAATATCCGCGGCAGGTGCGGCCGGCGCAAACCGGAAGCTGGCCCTACAGCAGCTTCAAGCCGGCAATCAGCACAGGATCGCGCGTCATCTCGGGATTGGCGCGGATCGCGGCTTCGGCGGCGCCGATCTCGTACCATATCGCATTGTCCGCCTCGAGCGCGAGAGCATGGGCCGCATCCATCACATCGACGCCCGCGAGGAGCGCCAGCGCCTGCCCGAGGAAGGGATCGTCGGTCAGGCGCATGACGCGGCCGAGTTCCGGGATCATCGCATTGACCAGCGCTGGCCCCATCTGGTCGCGCAAATAGGTTGTAGCGCCGGTGCGGCCCGCCTTCAGCAGTGCCAGGGCATCGGGGATGGACATATGGCGCACGGCCTCGGCGACGAGCGGCGCGGCCTTGCGGGCGCCGTCCTCGGCCAGGTTGTTGAGCTGATGCTGAAGCTGTTCGCGAAACGGGCGCGACTTGAGCACTCCGGCCGCGATCGAGCCGGTCCTGCCGAACAGCACGGGCAGCTCGATCCGCGCGACCGCGCTGTCCCAGAAGCCGTCGGGCCGGGTAAGCTGCGCGAAAGCCTGCCGCGTCGAGGCTTCGAGCAGGCGGCGCACCACCTCGACATGGCTGGTCCGGCCCATCGACGTACAGCCCGGCAGCGCCAGCACACCGTACGCCAGCAAGCCCCCCAGCGCGGCGCGGCGGCCGATCGCGACGCCGCCGGAAACCCCTCGATTTTCGGATGATCCCCTGTTCACCGCATTCGCCTCCTTCACGAGCCTGATCGGGGGTGCCTATATGGCCCTCCAGATGAACCGTGTCCGACTCCTCGTCTTCAACGCCGCGCTCGGCGTCCTTGACTACCGCGTGCCCGAAGGGATGACGATCGAATTCGGCTCGGTGGTCATCGCCCCCCTCGGCCCCCGGCAGGTCCTGGGCATCGTCTGGGAAGCAGAACGGCTTGGCGCGCAGGAAGTGCCGGAATCGAAACTGCGGCCCCTGCTGGAGGTCCTGCCGGTCCCTCCCCTCCCCGAACGGCTGCGGCGCCTGATCGAATGGACGGCCGACTACTACTGCGCCCCGCTGTTCTCCGTGGCGCGCATGGCGCTAGGCAGCATGGCGGCGCTGCGCGGCGGTGGAACCACGACCGAATACCGGCTGACCGGGGAGGAACCCGCGCGCCTCACCCCGCAGCGCGCCGCCGCGCTCGACGCGCTTCAGGGGGAACAGGCGTCGATCCGCGAACTCGCAGAGCTGGCGAGCGTTTCCGAAGGCGTGCTGCGCGGCATGGTGAACGCGGGGCTGCTCGAGCCGGTAATCGTCGATCTGGACCGGCCCTATCCGCCGGCACAGCCGGACTTTGCCGCGCCCGAACTCAGCGAAGCGCAACAATCGGCAGCCGAAACCTTCGTCGAAGCGGTACGGGGACGCACGTTCTCCCCTTTCCTGCTCGACGGCGTAACCGGCTCCGGCAAGACCGAAACCTATTTCGAAGCCGTGGCCGAAGCCTTGCGGCTGGGAAAGCAGGTTCTCGTGCTCCTGCCCGAGATCGCGCTGACCGAGAACTTCCTGCGCCGCTTCGAGCAGCGCTTCGGAGTGGCGCCGCTGCAATGGCATTCCTCGCTCAAGGCGAGCGAGAGGCGGCGCGCATGGCGGGCGATCGTGCTGGGCAAGGCGCAAGTCGTGGTCGGTGCCCGTTCGGCATTGTTCCTGCCATACGCCCGGCTCGGCCTGATCATCGTCGATGAGGCGCATGAAGTCTCGTTCAAGCAGGACGACGGCGTGCGTTACAATGCCCGCGACGTTGCGGTGATCCGCGCCCGGTTCGAAGGCATCCCGGTGATTCTCGCCAGTGCCACGCCCGCGCTCGAATCGATGCAGCTCGCCGAATCGGGCGTCTATCGCAAGATCGAGCTGCCGGACCGCTTCGGCGGCGCCATGCTACCCGACATCAGGATACTCGACCTGCGCAAGGAAGCGCCTCCTCGCGGACGCTGGCTGGCACCCCGGCTGGTCGAGGAAATGCAGGAACGCCTCGCGCGCGGCGAGCAATCGCTGCTGTTCCTGAACCGGCGCGGCTATGCACCGCTGACCCTGTGCCGGAACTGCGGCTACCGCTTCCAGTGCCCCAACTGCACTGCCTGGCTGGTCGAGCACCGCTTCAGCCAGCGCCTCGCCTGCCATCACTGCGGGCACGAAACGCCGGTTCCCGAGGCCTGCCCCGATTGCGGCACCGGGGACTGCCTTGTCGCCTGCGGTCCCGGCGTCGAGCGTATCGCCGACGAAGTGGCCGAGATCCTGCCCGAAGCGCGCACGGCGCTGGTCACATCCGACACGATGAACAGCCCCGAAGCCATCGCCGAATTCGTCGCCATGGCCGAGGGCGGCGCGATCGACGTCATTATCGGCACGCAGCTCGTCACCAAGGGCTACCACTTTCCCGAGCTTACGCTGGTAGGTGTGGTCGATGCCGATCTCGGCCTCGAAGGCGGAGACTTGCGCGCGGCGGAGCGAACCTACCAGCAGATCGCGCAAGTTGCGGGACGCGCCGGACGCGGCGAGAAACCGGGCGAGGTTCTGATCCAGACACGGCATCCGGAGGCCACGGTAATCGCGGCGCTGGCGAACGGCGATCGCGACGCCTTCTACGCGGCGGAAACCGAAGCCCGGCGCGACGCGGGCGCGCCGCCGTTCGGACGGTGGGCCGCGATCATCGTCAGTTCCGAAGACCAGGCCGAAGCGCTCTCCGCAGCGCGAGCCATCGGCGGCACCGCACCGAACCTGCCCGACATGCTCGTGCTCGGTCCGGCCCCCGCCCCGCTGTCCTTGCTGCGCGGACGGCACCGCTTCCGCCTGCTGATCAACGCGCGGCGCTCTGCGGAACTGCAGAAGGTATTGCGCGAGTGGCTCGATCCGCTGCAGTTCCCGCGCGGTGTGCGCGTCGGCATCGACGTCGATCCCTACAGCTTCGTCTGATCGGCCTCGCGCCTGAGCAGTTCGCGCTTGATCTCCTCGCCATAGGCGTATCCGCCGACCGAACCGTCGGAGCGGATCACCCGATGGCAGGGAATCAGCACCGCCACATTGTTCGCGCCGTTGGCCGAGCCGGCCGCGCGAACCGCGCCGGGCCTGCCGATGCCGGCCGCGATCTGCGCATAAGTGCGTGTCTCGCCGGGCGGAATACGCTGGAGTTCGCGCCAGACGGCTTCCTGAAAGGCCGTTCCCTGGACGTCGAGAGGGATGGCCCGGGAAACGCCCGGCCGCTCCACGGCGGACACAACCTGCTCCAGCAGGCTTGCGAACGCCTCCCCGCCCTCGACAAGCCGCGCGTTCGCAAAGCGTGCCGCCAGGTCCTCGCGGCCTTCCGCGAAGGAAAGCCGGCACACACCCTTGTCGGTGGCGGCGACCAGCATCTGCCCCAGCGTAGTGGGCACCGATGCCCACCGAATCGTCACGCCCCGCCCGCCGTCGCGCCATGCCGAGGGCGCCATGCCCATTCTTCCTTCGCTTGCTTCATAGAATCGCGACGAGGCACCGAACCCGGCTTCATATACGGCATCGGTAACGCTCGATCCCGCACTGAGCGCGTTGACCGCCACGTCGACCCGCCGGGCGCGCAGGTATTCCGTGGGTGACAGCCCCACCGCGCGCTTGAACACGCGCTGAAAATGCGCCGGACTATACCCGACCCGTTCGGCCAGCTGAGCCAGCGCCGGCGCTTCCTCGACATCCGCAAGTAATTCAAGCGCCCGCGAAACCGCTTCCTCATCGCGCGACACCTCGTTGGGACGACAGCGCAGACAGGGCCGCAGCCCCGTCGCTTCGGCTCCCGCCGGCTCGCTGAAGAATCGCACGTTCTCACGCCGGGGGTGACGCGCCGAGCAGGATGGGCGGCAATAGATTCCCGTCGTCAGCACGCCCGTCACAAAGCACCCGTCGAAGGCGCGGTCTCGCGCGAGCACGGCCCGCCAGGCCCGATCGTCATCGATTTCGGTCTGTGCAACCTTCATCGCTCAGTCTCCATGACGCTCGATCTTCGCATGCCGTCACCGCCGAATCCCCGCAGCGAAAGCGTGCGACCGATGAAGACCGGAAGCAGCTGATCGCTCCGCGCCGCCTGCTCGCGCACATATATCGCATACGCGGTACGATAGGGATTGGCGACATCATGGCTCACATGATTGAGCAAGATCGAGTCCTCTCCCGACCGCGCATCCCCGAGACTTGCCCGGCAGGGAAAACCGTGATCCACGTCGGCGACCACGCGCCTTGCCGCCGTTCGCGCAAGGTCCGACGAATCCATCGCGAAATAGCGCGTGTAGTCCGCACGTGGCGGACCGGCGATTCCATAAGCCATGAGCAACTCCTTTTTCGTATTGCACAAGGGTATTGCGCAAGGGCCGCGCTTCGGCTTCCCGCCCGTTGCGCTCAAACCGCCCGGGCGGGCATTATCGGCGGGCGGCATGGGAGCCTTGCATCGCAACAATATCGTCGCTATGCGCGCCCCGTCTGCGGGCCGGGATGTGCACTTCGCGCATCCATAATCAGTGCCTCAGCCCACCCGATGTAAGGATAGGACACGCGTGGAGAATTCCGGCGGTATAAAGGCCAGCTTGCAAGGGCGCTACGCCTCGGCGCTTTTCGATCTTGCCAGCGAGAACGGTATCGTTTCGGCGGTCGAGACCGACCTTGAAAAGGTCGGCCAGGCGATCGGTGAAAACGCCGACTTCGCGGCCCTGATTCGCAACCCGCAGGTCAGCCGCGAGGCGGCCGGCAAGGCGGTCGAAGCCATCGCGGGCGTGCTCGGTCTTTCGGACCTTTCCAGGAAATTCCTGGGCGTGCTGGCGGCCAATCGCCGGCTTTCCGCCCTTCCCGAGATCATTCGCGCCTTCGCCGCGATCGCCGCCGCCCAGCGCGGCGAGGCGACCGCCGAAGTCACTTCCGCCCACGCGCTGTCCGACGGACAGGTCGAGCAGCTGCGCCAGAAGCTGGAAGTGCGCGAAGGCCGCAAGGTCAAGGTCAGCACGAGCGTCGATCCCGACCTGCTCGGCGGCCTTGTCGTCACCATCGGTTCCAAGCGTATCGACAGCTCGATCCGCACCCGTCTCAATTCCCTCGCCCAGGCGATGAAGGGCTGAAATCGCCCGCTTAAAAGATTCGATGAAAGGCTAAGCAATGGATATCCGCGCCGCAGAAATCTCGAAGGTCATCAAGGACCAGATTGCCAGCTTCGGCACCGAGGCCCAGGTCTCGGAAGTCGGCTCCGTGCTCTCGGTGGGTGACGGCATCGCCCGCATCCACGGCCTCGACAAAGTTCAGGCCGGCGAGATGGTCGAATTCGCCAATGGCGTTCAGGGCATGGCCCTCAACCTCGAAGCCGACAACGTCGGCGTCGTGATCTTCGGCTCGGACTCGGAGATCAAGGAAGGCGACACCGTCAAGCGCACCGGCACCATCGTCGACGTTCCCGTCGGAAAGGGCCTGCTCGGCCGCGTGGTCGATGCGCTGGGCAACCCGATCGACGGCAAAGGCCCGATCGTTTCGGACCAGCGCGCCCGCGTCGAATCCAAGGCGCCCGGCATCATTCCGCGCAAGTCGGTGCACGAGCCCGTGCAGACCGGCCTCAAGGCGATCGACGCCCTCGTCCCCGTCGGCCGCGGCCAGCGCGAGCTGATCATCGGTGACCGCCAGACCGGCAAGACCGCCGTCGCCATCGACACCTTCATCAACCAGAAGGGCCCCAACGCGGGCGACGACGAGAGCAAGAAGCTCTACTGCATCTACGTCGCCGTCGGCCAGAAGCGCTCGACCGTCGCGCAGATCGTGCGCCAGCTCGAAGAGAACGGCGCGATGGAATATTCCATCGTCGTGGCCGCCACCGCTTCGGAGCCGGCCCCGCTGCAGTACCTGGCGCCCTACACCGGTGCGGCCATGGGCGAATTCTTCCGCGACAACGGCATGCACGCCGTGATCGTCTATGACGACCTTTCCAAGCAGGCCGTCGCCTATCGCCAGATGTCGCTGCTGCTGCGCCGCCCGCCGGGCCGCGAAGCCTATCCGGGCGACGTGTTCTACCTGCACAGCCGCCTGCTGGAACGCGCCGCGAAGCTCAATGACGATAACGGCGCCGGCTCGCTGACCGCGCTACCGATCATCGAGACCCAGGCAGGCGACGTTTCGGCCTACATTCCGACCAACGTGATCTCGATCACCGACGGCCAGATCTTCCTTGAAACGGGCCTGTTCTACCAGGGCGTGCGTCCGGCCATCAACGTCGGTCTGTCGGTGTCGCGCGTCGGCGGCGCGGCGCAGACCAAGGCGATGAAGAAGGTCGCCGGCTCGATCAAGCTCGAACTCGCGCAATACCGCGAAATGGCGGCCTTCGCGCAGTTCGGTTCGGACCTCGACGCCTCGACCCAGAAGCTGCTGAACCGCGGCGCGCGCCTGACGGAGCTGCTCAAGCAGGCGCAGTTCTCACCGCTTTCGTTCGAGGAGCAGACCATGTCGATCTTCGCCGGCACCAACGGTTATCTGGATTCGATCCCGGTCGATCAGGTCACGCGCTACGAGTCCGAGATGCTCAGCTACATGCGCTCCGAGCATGCCGACGTCCTCACGCTGATCCGCGAAACCAAGGACTTCGGCGACGAGGCGAAGTCGAAGACCATCGCCGCGCTCGACAAGTTCGCCAAGCAGTTCGCTTAAGGAGTTAACCGTCGTCCCGGCAAAAGCCGGGACCGCTGGCAAATCTTCAGGAAAAGCCTCGCCGAGAGGCCTCTCCTCAAGAATGCCACCGGTCCCGGAGCAAGTCCGGGATGACGAGATAGGAAACCGCAAGTGGCTAGCCTCAAGGAACTCAAAGGCCGCATCAACTCGGTCAAGTCGACCCAGAAGATCACCAAGGCCAAGCAGATGGTCGCCGCAGCCAAGCTGCGCAAGGCGCAGTCGGCGGCCGAATCCGCGCGTCCCTATGCCGCCCGGCTCGCCGAAGTGATGGGCTCGCTCGCGAGCAAGGTCACGGTCAGCGAGAGCAGCCCCAAACTGCTTGCCGGCACCGGCAGCGATCAGGTCCACCTGCTCGTCGTCGCCAACTCGGACAAGGGCCTGTGCGGCGCGTTCAACGCCAACATCGTCAAGGCCGCGCGCCTCAAGGCGAAGGAGTTGGAAGCGCAGGGCAAGACCGTGCTGTTCTACCTCGTCGGCCGCAAGGGCCGCGCGGTGATCCGGCGCGAATATCCCAAGCAGATCGCCCACATGTTCGACACCACCGAGGTACGCGATCCCGGCTTCACCGAGGCCGAGCGGATCGCCGACGAACTGGTCGCCATGTATGAGGCCGGCAAGTTCGACGTCGCGCACCTGTTCTACTCGAAGTTCCGCTCGGCGCTCGTGCAGGAACCGACCGGCCAGCAGATCATCCCGGTCCCCACGCCCAAGGCCGCCGCGACCCAGAGCGAGGCGGTGGTCGAGTATGAGCCGGACGAGGAGGAAATCCTCGCCGCGCTGCTGCCGCGCTACCTGAAGACCCAGATCTTCGGCGCGCTGCTGGAAAACGCGGCGAGCGAACAGGGCGCGTCGATGACCGCCATGGACAACGCCACGCGCAATGCGGGCGATCTGATCGGCAAGCTCACGATCGTCTACAATCGCACCCGCCAGGCTGCGATCACCACCGAACTCATCGAAATTATCGCTGGCGCGGAAGCGCTCTAAGACATCGCAGGCAAGGAAACCCAAATGGCCACCGCACCCGTGCTCAACCAGACCACTACCGGCAAGATCAGCCAGGTCATCGGCGCCGTCGTCGACGTGACCTTCGAAGGCGAGCTGCCCGCCATCCTCTCCGCGCTGGAGACCGAGAACAACGGCCAGAAGCTGGTCCTTGAAGTCGCCCAGCACCTTGGCGAGAACACTGTCCGCACCATCGCCATGGACGGCACCGACGGCCTCACGCGCGGCCAGGACGTGGCGAGCACCGGCAAGCAGATCTCGGTGCCGGTCGGCCCGAAGACGCTCGGCCGCATCATGAACGTGGTCGGCGATCCGATCGACGAGCGCGGCCCGGTCGGTTCGGACATGTTCGCGCCGATCCACGCCGAAGCCCCGCCGTTCGTCGACCAGTCGACCGAAGCGGCTATCCTCGTCACCGGCATCAAGGTCATCGACCTGCTCGCGCCTTACGCCAAGGGCGGCAAGATCGGCCTGTTCGGCGGCGCCGGCGTGGGCAAGACGGTGCTGATCCAGGAACTCATCAACAACATCGCCAAGGGCCACGGCGGCGTTTCGGTCTTCGCGGGCGTCGGTGAGCGTACCCGCGAGGGTAACGACCTCTATCACGAGTTCCTCGACGCCGGCGTCATCGCCAAGGACGCCGAGGGCAACGCGACCTCGGAAGGTTCGAAGGTGGCGCTCGTGTTCGGTCAGATGAACGAGCCCCCGGGCGCCCGTGCCCGCGTCGCGCTCTCGGGCCTGACCATGGCCGAGTACTTCCGCGATCAGGAAGGCCAGGACGTGCTCTTCTTCGTCGACAATATCTTCCGCTTCACCCAGGCGGGCGCCGAAGTGTCGGCCCTTCTCGGCCGTATTCCTTCGGCGGTGGGCTATCAGCCGACCCTGTCGACCGACATGGGCCAGCTGCAGGAGCGCATCACCTCGACCACCAAGGGCTCGATCACCTCGGTGCAGGCCATCTACGTTCCGGCCGACGACCTTACCGACCCTGCCCCGGCAACCTCGTTCGCCCACCTCGACGCGACGACCACGCTGAACCGCGCGATCTCGGAGCTGGGCATCTACCCGGCGGTCGACCCGCTCGACTCGACCTCGCGCGTGCTCGAACCGCGCGTCGTCGGCCAGGAGCACTACGAGACTGCCCGCAAGGTCCAGGAGACCCTGCAGAAGTACAAGTCGCTGCAGGACATCATCGCGATCCTGGGCATGGACGAGCTGTCGGAAGAGGACAAGCTCACCGTCGCCCGCGCCCGCAAGATCCAGCGCTTCCTCTCGCAGCCGTTCCACGTCGCCGAAGTCTTCACCGGCATTCCGGGCAAGTTCGTCCAGCTCGAGGACACCGTGAAGTCGTTCAAGGCCGTCGTCGAGGGCGAATACGACCACCTGCCCGAAGCCGCCTTCTACATGGTCGGCGGTATCGACGAGGCGGTCGAGAAGGCCAAGAAGCTGGCTGAAGAGGCGTAAAGAACCCGCCCGGCCGAAGGGTCGGGCACCCGATTTCCCCTCCCGCACGCGGGAGGGGTCAGGGGAGGGCATGTTGGGCATCCCTTCCCTGGCGTAACAAGCCCTCCCCCGGCCCCTCCCGCAAGCGGGAGGGGAGATTGAGGAGCCCCGGCTGCGCGGGGCAAAGGTTGACAGATGGCACTTCACTTCGAACTCGTAACTCCGGCCAAGCTCGTCCGTTCGGAGGACGTCCACATGGTGGTCGTCCCGGGCACGGAAGGCGAGTTCGGCGTGCTTCAGGGCCACGCGCCCTTCATGTCGACGATCGCCGACGGCGCGCTCAAGGTCTACCGCACCGAGAACGCAGCCCCGGAAGAGATCCGCATCATCGGCGGTTTCGCCGAAGTCGGGGATGCGGGCCTGACGGTTCTGGCGGAACGCGTCGAAGGCTGACCTGACCGGCACGAATTACCGAACGGGGCGTCGCGAAAATTTTCGCGGCGCCCCGTTTCCGTTCGTGCGGCGGCCTGTCGGAAATCTCCGTCACAATTTGCCGCCCATTAGGAAGTTATCAAAGTTTCAACCTTAATCTTCGTGTCATTCGCAAGCGATCGAGCCCGTCCGGCACATGCGGGCACTGACAAGGTTGAGAGTTTCATGAGCGCATTTGGGCGGCGGAACGGAATTGGCGGTTTGGGTCAGGGCGCCCGGCCCGCCTTCGGCGTGGCCAAGCCCCTCACGGGTGGTTCGGCAGCCGAAAAAGCGCCGTCTCCCGCGCCCGGCGGCGCCCCGGTGCCAGGAGGCAACCAGTTTCCGCCGCTCCCCGGCGAGAGCCCGGCCGCATCGCCGCCGAACATGCGCGAAGACGCCATGAGCAGGCTGGCGGACCGCGCCAACGCCGTTCACACTTCGGATTCCGGACAAGGCGGCTTCGAAGCCTCGATCCACAAGATCAAGGAACAGGTCCTTCCCCGCCTGCTCGAACGCGTCGATCCCGAGGCTGCGGCGACCCTGACCAAGGACGAGCTGTCCGAAGAATTTCGCCCGATCATCGTCGAGGTCCTCGCCGAGCTCAAGATCACCTTCAACCGCCGCGAACAGTTCGCGCTGGAAAAGGTGCTGATCGACGAGTTGCTCGGCTTCGGCCCGCTGGAGGAACTGCTCAACGATCCCGACGTGTCGGACATCATGGTCAACGGGCCGAACCAGACCTACATCGAAAAGAAGGGCAAGCTGCAGCTTGCCGGCATCCGCTTCCGCGACGAGCAGCACCTGTTCCAGATCGCCCAGCGCATCGTCAACCAGGTCGGCCGCCGTGTCGACCAGACCACGCCGCTCGCCGACGCCCGCCTCAAGGACGGCAGTCGCGTCAACGTGATCGTGCCGCCGCTTTCGCTGCGCGGCACCGCGATCTCGATCCGCAAGTTTTCCGAGAAGCCGATCACGATCGACATGCTCAAGGACTTCGGTTCGATGAGCGAAAAGATGGCGACCTGCCTGAAGATCGCCGGCGCCTGCCGCATGAACATCGTCATCTCCGGCGGCACGGGTTCGGGCAAGACGACGATGCTCAACGCCCTTTCAAAGATGATCGATCCGGGCGAGCGTGTGCTGACCATCGAAGACGCGGCTGAGCTTCGCCTGCAGCAGCCGCACTGGCTGCCGCTCGAAACCCGCCCGCCGAACCTGGAAGGCCAGGGCGCGATCACCATCGGCGACCTCGTCAAGAACGCGCTGCGAATGCGCCCGGACCGCATCATCCTGGGCGAAATTCGCGGCGCCGAGTGCTTCGACCTCCTCGCTGCCATGAACACCGGCCACGACGGCTCGATGTGTACGCTTCACGCCAACAGCCCGCGCGAGTGCCTCGGCCGTATGGAAAACATGATCCTGATGGGCGACATCAAGATCCCCAAGGAGGCCATTTCGCGCCAGATCGCGGAATCGGTGGACCTCATCGTCCAGGTAAAGCGCCTGCGCGACGGCTCGCGCCGCACCACCAACATCACCGAAGTGATCGGCATGGAAGGCGATGTCATCGTCACCCAGGAACTTTTCAAGTTCGAGTACATGGACGAGACCGACGACGGCAAAATCCTGGGCGAGTTCCGCGCTTCGGGCCTGCGCCCCTATACGCTGGAAAAAGCGCGCCAGTTCGGCTTCGATCAGGCCTACCTCGAAGCCTGCCTCTGATCGGCAAGGCAGGTTCGCGCACAGTCGCAAACAGGGGATTCGCCGCTCTCGCCTACCCCGCCAGCAACGCCCTGCCCGCCAGCCCGATCAGCAGCACGGCGGCCAGCAGTGACCAGAAGAAGATCATCGTCCAGGGCATGAAGCCGACCTGATCGAGGTTTCGCCGCCTCATGCGCCGGCGGTCGCCGATCCAGGCGACGGCCGCGACCAGGGCCGCGATACCGCCGGCGATTGTCATCATATGAGTCGAATCGTTCATCACCCGCCCTTGCCTCGGTCTGCCGGCAAGTTAAAGCGCCTCCCAGTGACCCGCCCCGACCGCCCCTTCCTTGCCATCACGCTCCGCGTCGCCGCCATGGTGATGCTTTCGACCATGTTCATGCTGATCAAGTACGCCGGTCAGCGGGGCGTCTCGGCGCCGGAGATGATGTTCTGGCGGCAAGCGATGAGCGTAATGATCCTGTTCGTCTGGCTGATGGCAACGGGCAATATGAAAGTGCTCGCCACCCGCCGCACCGCCAGCCATGCGCGGCGCGCCGCGACGGGTACGCTCGGCCTGTTCTGCAACATCTCGGCCGCCATGCTCCTGCCGCTGGCCGAAGCGACAACGCTGGGCTTTACCGCCCCGCTGTTCGCCGTGCTTATCACAGCGCTCATTGTGAAGGAGAAAGTCGGCATATGGCGCTGGACGGCCGTTATTCTCGGCTTTCTCGGTGTCGTGATCATTGCCCAGCCCGGCCAGGCGCCCATTCCAGTGCTCGGCCTTGCCGCGGGCCTGGGCGCGGGTGTGATCGTGGCTGCCATCAGCTTCCAGATACGCGATCTCACCCGCACCGACGAACCGATCGCCTGCGTCTTCTGGTTCGCCTTTTTCGGCTCCCTGATGACGGCGATCCTCCTTCCCCTCTACATGACGCCGCACACCCTGGACGTCTGGCTTCTGCTTGGTGGTGTCGGCCTGGCGGGTACCGCGGCACAGTTTCTGATTACCGCCTCCTTGCGCCACGGCCAGGTCGCGACCGTGATGGCCATGGACTACACCGCGCTGATCTGGGCCACGCTCTATGGCTGGCTGATCTGGGACCAGCTTCCGTCCAGCACCACCTGGCTGGGCGCCCCCGCCATCATCGGCGCCGGCCTGATCATCATCGGGCGCGAGCAGAGGCTTGCACGGCAAATCTCGCCCGCTTCGGCGATCGATGAAGGTGCCATCGAGGAAGCCGCCCCCCGGGGAACCTGAGGCAGGCCTAAGCGTTCCTGTCCGCATCCCGAGAGTCCGAACCGGGCAGATGCAGAAAGGAAACTCTTTATGGCCAAGAAACTCTTGTTGGCTCTCATCGCCGGCGGAATCGCCTTTTCCGCGACAGCCTGCAACACCGTGAAGGGCGCGGGGCAGGACATCGAGTCAGTCGGCGAAGCCGCTGACAAAGAGATCTGAGCAATTCGCCACGGGCAGGCGGAGACCATCCGCCTGCCCGTCCCTGATGAGAATGCTTCCTTTCCCGGAAACTGTGGCCTAATCGTTTGGCGACAGGTTCCGGACGACCGAGCGCGAAATCCGTTCAACAGGAAGAAGCAATGATCAGGAAGCTCGTACTTACCCTTCTGGCAAGCGGCATCGCGCTTGGCCTCTCGGCCTGCAACACGGTGCGCGGCGTCGGACAGGACCTTGAATCCGCGGCGAATACAGTAGACAATGCGACCTGAGGCCTCAGGCCTCCACGCGGGAAACCACGCTTTCGCTCCCGGAGCGTTCCGGCGGCCGGCGGCTCCATAACGAAGCCAGCAAGCTGCCGATCAGCACATGGAAAACGGCCGATATCGCCGACGGGACCGGCGCGAGCGCGGCCTGTAGCGCGTCCGGGAACTGGCGCGCGAAAGTCGGGGTGGAAGCAAGGCTCGCGCCCAGCCCGCTGTTCTGCATGCCCACTTCGATGCTGATCGTGCGCGACGACGCCTCGCTCAATCTCAACAGTCTGCTCAGGGCATAGCCGAGGCCGAAACCGGTGAAGTGCAGCGCAAAGACGGCGGCCAGCAGGACATTGGCGTGCGCTTCGATCAGCGGCTTGGAACCGGCGATGATCCCCGCGACGATCACCACCACGAAAAGGACGGACACAAGCGGGGAAACCCTGGTTACCGCGCTGGTCAGGCGCGGGAGGTACCGGTTCATGGCGACTCCGACCACGACCGGGATCAGCACGACGGTCAACATTCCGCGAAACAGGTTCCAGCGGTCGATTTCGATGAAGACGTCCGCCAGCCAGCCCGTCAGCACCGGCGTCAGCGCGATGGCGACAAGTGTGGAGGCCATGGTCATGGTCACCGACAGCGCGACATTGGCGCGAGCGAGATAGCTCACCACATTGGACGCGGTGCCGCCCGGACAGCACGCCACCAGGATCAACCCCACCGCCAGCCCCGGCTCCAACGCGAAGGCCCAGGCGATGGCGAAACCAGCCAGCGGCATGACGGTGAACTGCAACGCGACTCCCGCCAGCACCTGCGAAGGCAGTGCCAGCACCCGCCGGAAGTCATCGGTGCTGAGAGTGATGCCCATGCCCAGCATGATTACGCCGAGCATGACGCTGATGAGCGGCTGGCCGAAAGGCGCGAACCGCCCGTCGGCAACCCAGATGAAATGATCGGGCACAAACCATGCCCAGGTGACGCCCAGTACGGTCCACAAGGCGAAGAGCCTCGTCACGCGGTCGATCATTCGTCCCCCCTGTCCCGTCAGCCGGCGTCGCCCCGCCACACGAGCACCGGCTTGCGCGCGGCGAGCGTCTCGTCGAGACGGCGGCGCGGGGCGAAATGCGGCGCCGTGTGCAGGCTTTCATCGCCGTTCTTCGCCCGTTCGGCCACACTGCGCAGGGAGGCGATGAAGCGGTCGAGCCCGGCCTTGCTCTCGGTCTCGGTCGGCTCGACCAGCATCGCGCCCTTGACCACCAGCGGAAAGTAGACCGTCATCGGGTGGAAGCCTTCGTCGATCAGGCCCTTGGCGATGTCGAGCGTGGAGAAGCCCTCCGCGAGGCCGGCGTCACTGAACAGCGCCTCGTGCATGCACGGGCCGCTCTTCGCGAAAGGCGCGGGCAGCAGGTCCTCGCAGGCGCGCAGGACGTAATTGGCGTTGAGCACTGCGTCCTCGGCGACTTGCCGCAGGCCGTCGGCGCCGTGACTGAGCATGTAGGTCAGCGCGCGGGTAAACATGCCCATCTGGCCGTGAAACGCGACCATCCGCCCGAAGGACCGCGCATGCCCCTCGCCGCGGTTCTCCTCCTCGACGAGGTGGATGGAGCCGTCCGCGCCCCGCGTCACGAAAGGCAGCGGCGCGAACGGCGCCAGTGCTTCGGAAAGGACCACCGGCCCCGCGCCCGGCCCGCCGCC
The DNA here is from genome assembly GCF_014640675.1 of Novosphingobium endophyticum. Taxonomy (GTDB): domain Bacteria; phylum Pseudomonadota; class Alphaproteobacteria; order Sphingomonadales; family Sphingomonadaceae; genus Novosphingobium; species Novosphingobium endophyticum. The sequence continues at coordinate 198,698 of NZ_BMHK01000001.1, forward strand.
GCCATGCGGCGTTGAGAAAGTCTTGTGCAGGTTGATGTGCATGGCATCGACGCCGAGATCACCGGGGCGCACCTTGCCGACGATGGCGTTGAAGTTGGCGCCGTCGCAGTAGACGTAGCCGCCCGCCGCGTGGACGGCGTCGGCGATCGCCTTCATCTCGGGCTCGAACAGGCCGCAGGTGTTCGGGTTGGTGATCATCACTCCCGCGACGTTCGGCCCCAGCTTGGCCTTCAGCGCTTCCAGATCGACGCGTCCGGCAGGCGTCGCCGGGATCGATTCCACCTTGAATCCGGCGAAAGCAGCGGTCGCCGGGTTGGTGCCGTGCGCGCTTTCCGGAACCAGCACGACGTCACGCGTTTCCCCCCGGGCGTCCAGCGCGGCGCGAATGCAGAGCAGGCCGCACAGTTCGCCATGCGCGCCGGCCTTCGGGCTCATCGCCACCGAAGCCATGCCGGTGAGGCGGGTGAGCCAGTCGGCAAGCTGCTCGATCACTTCCAGCGCGCCTTCGACCGATTTCTGCGGTTGCAGCGGGTGGACGTCGGCGAAACCGGGCAGGCGCGCCATCTTTTCGTTAAGGCGCGGATTGTGCTTCATGGTGCACGAACCGAGCGGGAATGGCCCCAGGTCGATCGCATAGTTCTGGCGCGAAAGGCGCGTGTAATGGCGCATGGTTTCCGGCTCGGTCAGGCCCGGCAGATTCGGCGCCGCCTTGCGCAGGAACTTCGAAAGGCCCGGAGCAGGTGCGCGATCGGGCGCGTCGATATCTACGCCGCACTTGTCCGTCGCCCCCAGTTCGAAACTCAGCGGTTCCTCCAGCATCAGGCCGTAATCGCCGCTGGCCGTCGCGAATTTCTCCGCCGGCTCCTCCGCCCCGCCCATGGCCGGACGCCAGCCCGCCGCATTCACCGCGTTCATGCCAGCACTCCTTCCAGTTCCTTGGCGAAGGACTCGATGTCCTCGTCGGTGGTGGTCTCGGTCGCTGCCACGAGCAGGCCATGGTGAAGCCCGTCGGCCTCGGGGAACAGGCGGCCGAGCGACACGCCGCCCAGCACCTTGCGCTCCGCGAGTTCCCGCACGACCTCGCGCGCGTCGCGCGGCAGGATCAGTGTCGCCTCATTGAAATAGGCTTGGTTGAGCAGCGAAACGCCGGGAATCCGCGACAGGCGCTCGACCGTGGCCTGCGCGCGTGCATGGTTCACCGCCGCCAGCCGGGCCAGACCCTCGCCGCCGAGCAATGTCAGGTGAACGCTGAAGGCCAGCGCGCAAAGTCCTGAATTCGTGCATATATTGCTGGTCGCCTTCTCGCGGCGAATGTGCTGCTCACGGGTCGAGAGCGTAAGCACGAAACCGCGCTTGCCCTCGGCATCGACCGTCTCGCCGCACAGGCGTCCGGGCATCTGGCGCACGAACTTCTCGCGGCAGCCGAACAGGCCAAGGTAGGGACCGCCGAACTGCAGGCCTACGCCCAGCGACTGCCCCTCTCCGACAACAATGTCGGCGCCGAGGTTGCCCGGCGCCTCGATCAGACCGAGCGCGACCGGCTCCGTAACAACCGCGATAACCAGGGCGCCTTTGGCGCGTGCCGCGTCGGAAATGGCCGCGAGGTCCGGAATACGGCCCAAAACGTCGGGATACTGGACGACGACACTGGACGTGTCCTCCCCGATCGCCGCAATCACTGCCGCATCGTCGGGTTCGCCGCTCAGTTCGGTCGGCAGCGAGACAATGTTGTCCTGCGTGAACCGGGCCATGGTCCGCACGACTTCGCCATAATGCGGATGGAGGCCGCCGGACAGCACGGTCCGCCCCTTGCGGGTAATGCGCGCGGCCATGAGGATCGCTTCCCAGCAGGCGGTCGAGCCGTCGTACATCGAGGCATTGGCGATGTCGGTGCCGAAAAGGCGCGCAACCTGGGTCTGGAACTCGAAGAGCACCTGCAGCGTGCCTTGGGCGATTTCCGGCTGGTAGGGCGTGTAGGCGGTCAGGAACTCGCCGCGCTGAATCACGTGGTCGACGCTTGCCGGAACATGATGGCGGTAGGCCCCTGCCCCCAGGAAGAACGGCACCGACCCCGCGTTGATATTCTTCGCGGCGAGCGCGGTCATGTGCCGCTCGACGGCCATTTCGCTCGCATGCATCGGCAACCCATCGACGGGGCCGGCAAGCCGCGCTTCGGCGGGTACGTCGACGAAGAGGTCGTCGACCGAAGCGGCGCCGATCGTCTCCAGCATGGCGGCCCGATCGGCTTCGGTCAGGGGCAGGTAGCGCAAGGGGCCTTACTCCGTAAAATCAGAGGCTTTCGACGTAAACCTTATAAGCCGCCTCATCCATGAGGCCACCCAGTTCGGCAGGGTCGGAAAGGGTTACACGGAATAGCCAGCCGCCCTTCTCCGCATCGGTATTGACCAGTTCCGGCTGGTCGGCGAGCGCGGCGTTGGCATCGCTGACCGCGCCTGAGACCGGGGTATAGACGTCCGAGGCCGCCTTGACCGAATCGACGACCGAAACGGAATCGCCCTTGGACACGCTCGCGCCAACCTCGGGCAATTCCACAAAGGTGATGTCGCCAAGCTGGCCTTGCGCATAGTCGGTGATGCCGACCGTGCCGGTATCGCCCTCGACATCGATCCATTCGTGATCTTCGGTGAAATATCGGGTCATGGGGCGGGCTCCTCAGCGATGATAGCGATGTGGGACGAAAGGCATGGACACGACTTTCGCATCGAGCCGCTTGCCGCGCATTTCTATGGACAAGGCCGTGCCCTCGGCCGCGAGCGCGGTATCGACGTAGGCCATGGCGATGGGGTGTTGCAGCGAGGGCGAGAATCCACCCGAGGTTACGATCCCAACTTCCTGATTACCGGAAAAAATCTTCGCCCCTTCGCGCGCCGCCATGCGCCCTTCGAGCGCGAGGCCGATACGCCGGCGAGCAGTTCCGTTCGCAAGATCGGCCTGTACGCGGGCAGCACCGGGAAAGCCGCCCTCTACCCGGCGACGCTTGTTCACCCCGAATTGCAGCCCGGCATCGACCGGCCCGGTCTCAGAGCTCAGATCATGTCCATAGAGCGGCAGCCCGGCTTCGAGACGGAGGGAATCGCGCGCACCCAGGCCAGCCGGCTTCACTTCTGCTTCACCGCAAAGCAGGTCGGCGACGTGCCCGGCCGCTTCGGACGGAAGGGATATCTCGAACCCGTCCTCTCCCGTATAGCCCGAACGGCTGATCCACGCCTCGACGCCGCCAAGGCTGAACCGCCCCCCCTTCATGAATGTGAGCGCGGACAGCGGATGCTCGCCTGAAACGTGCCGATCGAGCGCCGCGAACGCCTTCGGCCCCTGAATGGCCAAAAGCGCGCGGTCGTCGAGGTGGTTTAGCGTCACTTCATCGGGAAGGAGCTCGCGAAACGTGCCGATGTCGTCCCACTTCGTGGCGCCGTTGACGACTAGGTAGAAGCCTTGCGCCCAGCGTGCGACCATCAGATCATCGAGAATGCCGCCGTTCTCGTCGAGCAGCAGCGAATAACGCACGGCGCCGAGCAGAAGCGTCGAAAGGTCGATCGGCAACACCGCTTCGAGCGCGGCCTCGGCGCCCTCGCCCGAGACAAACAGCTGCCCCATATGGCTGACGTCGAACAGGCCGGCATTCTCGCGTGTCCAGAGATGCTCGGCGATAATGCCTTCGTACTGGACGGGCATCATGTACCCGGCGAACTCGACCATGCGGCCGCCCTTCGCGCGGTGCCAGACATCGAGCGGGAGCAGCCATGGCTCGACGACGTCGAGGTCCATATCGTCGTCGGGATTTGATATTTCGCTCAAGGCATAACTCCGCACAACATTGGCACACCGTTTCAGGTGCCCCCTCTGTCACGGAAGCCTGAGAGCTTCCCCCGGCCTTGCGGGGTTACACCTTCGGCGGCCACACCCGAACGGACGGGGCACTTTCCAGAGCATCGCTATCGACGGGCGCGGTCCTTTTGCCTGAGAGATTCCGGGGCGGTTGCTCCTTCGGCGCCTGCCCCCTCGGTAAACCGAATCGGCAGGTCTCTTCCGCGTTGTCAGCGAGGCCATCACCCTTGGTGAAGCCTTGGGGGCGAGTCAACGGGGCTGGCCCCGCGCCGCGGCGTTATTCCCCGGCCCGGCGCATGACGCGGCGCATGCCATCGAAATCGTGCACGAAGCGCCCTTGCGGCTTTTCCCGCACCAGCGCAAAGATCGCGCGCGCCACCATCGATGCCCGAACCGAGCGAAAGCGTCGGTACTTGCCGTGCAGGACAAGGAGATCCGCGAGCGGCGCGACGACCTGACCCACGCCTTCGAGCCCGCGTCGTTCCTTGCGCCTGCCTCGCAGCAGACCGGGACGCAGGATGTCGAGCCTCCGGAACCCGACCTTGCCCAGGGCCTCCTCAACCTCGCCCTTGGTGCGCAGATAGAAATTTCGGCTCATCCGGTCAGCGCCGACTGCGGAGACGGCGACCATGTGCCCGATCCCGGCAGCGCGCGCCGCACGTGCGACTTCGAGGACAAGGTCATGATCGACCGCGCGGAACGCTTCCTGGCTGCCGGCCGCCTTCATCGTCGTTCCCAGCGCGCAGACCAAGACGTCCGCATGTGCCGCGCCGATCAGCGCCGGCCAGTCCTCGGTGCGGCCGACCAGAACCTCGGTACGCGCGCCCTGCGGCAAGGGAACTTCGCGGCGGGCGATGCTGACAACCCGCATGTCGGACCGACCGATGCTTTCCTCCAGCACCGCCGAACCGATCAGCCCGCTCGCTCCGACAAGGCAGATCCGATGCACCGGCAGCTCCGCCTTCACGGCGGGCTTGAGCGCATCGAACAGGTCAGACATTGCGCAGCCCCTCGGGCGTGCTGCCGTAGATCTGCGCGTGGCAGGTGATCGCATATCGATCTGTCATGCCGGCGATATAGTCCGCGATGTGGCGGCTCCGCTCGGGCTCCTGACGCGGCAGGGTGTCGATCCAGCTCTCCTCCATCAGCACCGGCTCCTGCGAATAGGCAGAATATAGCTCGGCCAGCACGGCGCGGGCACGGCGCGCGGTTTCAAGCTGCTCGGGGTGATAATAGAGCTTCTCGTACATGAAGCGCTTGAAGCCGCGCTCTGCCTCGGCAAGCTCGGGCGAGAAGGCGACGAGCGGACGGCCGGCGGCGCGCACTTCCTCGACACTGCCCACGCCAACAAGCCGCTTTTGCGTCTCGGCCAGGAGATCGTTGACCATGAAGCCGATCTGGCTGCGGATCAGCTCCGCAAGTTGGCGTTCGCGCGGGACACCCGGATAGCGGCGTTCCACTTCCTTCCAGTGATCCGCGACAAAGGAATGCGCGAGCACCTCGTCGAGGTCGAGAAAGCCGGCGCGCAGGCCATCGTCGATGTCGTGGTTGTCATAGGCGATGTCATCCGAAAGCGCGGCGGCCTGCGCCTCAAGCGAGGCATATGTGCCGAGATCCAGATCGTAGGCCTCGTTGAGCTCCGAAAGCGCCCAGTTGGGCTCGGCCACGGGGCCATTGTGCTTGGCGAGCCCCTCCAGCGTCTCCCAGGTAAGGTTCAGTCCGTCGTGCTCGCAATAGGGGCTTTCGAGACGCATCAGCGTGCGCAGGCAATGGGCGTTGTGATCGAAACCGCCCGCCTTGTGGAGCGCGGCATCCAGCGCATCCTCGCCGGCATGGCCGAAGGGCGCGTGGCCGATGTCATGCGCCAACGCCAGCGCCTCGGCCAGATCCTCGTCCAGCCCCAGCGTGCGGGCGATGACGCGGGCAATCTGGGCTACTTCCAGACTGTGCGTCAGGCGTACGCGGTAGTGATCGCCATCGGGAGCGATGAAGACCTGGGTCTTGTAACGCAGGCGGCGGAACGCGATCGAATGGATGATGCGATCGCGGTCGCGCTGGTAATCGCTGCGCGGCCCGCGCGCGAGAGCGTTCTCGACCGGAAATTCACGGCCGCGCGACTTTGCGGGGTTCGAGGCATAGGGGGCGAGGGTCAAGCGCAAGTCTTTCCCGGAGTCGGAATTGGCGTATTCGCAGCTCCGCCCTAGCGAGCCAGACCGGTGGAACACAAGGCCAGCGACGTGGTGGCCACGACAATGACTTCGCGGTCGTCGATCTGTTCGACCGCATTAACCCAGTCACCGAGCCGTTCCTTTTCGCCGTCGAGCGCCTGCAGATTGGCAAGCTGCGGTGGGCTGAGGCGCCTGGCGATACGGCGGGCCGTGCAATCCGCACCCTTCTCGCTCATCCCCGTTTCGGTCAAAGCGCTGCGGATCCGCCATTCGGCATACACCGGCACTGCGAACCGCCAGACCATGAACAGAATGCCCGCGAGGACGGCGAGGCGGATCACCAGCTTCATGAACCCGTCAAAGCGCCTTGATGATTTCCTCGACCATCTTCTTGGCATCGCCCAGCAGCATCATCGTCTGGTCCATGTAGAAGACGTCGTTGTCGACACCGGCATAGCCCTGTCCGCCCATCGAGCGCTTGATGAAGAAGATCGTCTTGGCCTTGTCCACGTCGAACACCGGCATACCGTAGATCGGCGAGGACTTGTCGGTCTTGGCGGCCGGATTGACGACGTCGTTGGCGCCGATGATGAACGCCACGTCCGCCTGCGCGAATTCGCCGTTGATGTCCTCCAGCTCGAAGACTTCGTCATAGGGCACGCTGGCCTCGGCGAGCAGGACGTTCATGTGGCCCGGCATGCGGCCCGCGACCGGATGGATCGCGAACTTCACGTTGACGCCTTCCTCCTTGAGCAGGTCGCCCATCTCGCGAAGCACATGCTGCGCCTGGGCGACGGCCATGCCGTATCCGGGGATGATGATGACGCTTCCGGCTTCCTTCATCAGGAAGGCCGCGTCCTCGGCCGAGCCGCGCTTCCACGGGCGCTGCTCCGCCGAGCCGCCGCCTCCGCCGCCGTTCTCGGCCCCGAAACCGCCGGCGATCACCGAAATGAAGCTGCGATTCATGGCCCGGCACATGATGTATGAGAGGATCGCGCCCGAGGAACCGACCAGCGCGCCGGTGATGATCATCGCCGTATTGTGCAGCGTGAAGCCCATCGCCGCCGCCGCCCAGCCCGAATAGGAGTTGAGCATCGAAACGACCACCGGCATGTCCGCACCGCCGATCGGGATGATCAGCAGGAAACCGATGAGGAAGGACAGCGCGACGACTGCCCAGAACATCCCGTTCTCGCCCGGTCCCGCGTTCGCGGCCACGGCGAAACCGGCGGTCAGCGCGAGGATCAGCAGCAGAGTACCGAGATTGATGACATGGCGCGCCGGCAGCAGGATCGGTGCGCCGCTCATGTTGCCGTTGAGCTTGGCAAAGGCGATTACCGAACCGGAGAACGTGATGGCGCCGATCGCGGCGCCCAGCGCCATCTCGACGCGGCTGACGGCCAGGATGTTGCCGTCACCGCCCAGGATGTCGAAGGCGCCCGGGTTGAGGAACGCCGCCACCGCGACGAGCACGGCGGCAAGCCCGACCAGCGAGTGAAATGCAGCGACGAGTTGCGGCATCGCCGTCATCTGGATGCGCCGGGCGATAACGAAGCCCACCCCGCCGCCGATCGCGATGGCCCCGACGATCTCGGGCAGGCTGGCGATGTCATGCGTGATCAGCGTTGTGGCGACGGCAATGGCCATGCCGATCATGCCATAGCGATTACCCCGCCGCGAAGTCGCCGGTGAAGAGAGGCCGCGCAGCGCGACGATGAAACAGACGCCGGCGATCAGATAAGCGACGGCGACCCAGGGATTGACCGCATGTTCCATCAGGACTTGCCCCCCTTCGCGCCATTCTGCGCCGGCCCCTTGTCCTTCTTCTTGTACATCGCCAGCATACGCTCGGTAACGGCGAAGCCGCCGAAGATATTGACGCTGGCCAGCACCACCGCGCCCAGGCCCAGCCACTTCGCCAGCGGGCTACCGGCAGCGGCGCTCGCCACCAGTGCGCCGACGACGATGACGGAGGAGATCGCGTTGGTCACCGCCATGAGCGGCGTATGCAGCGCCGGGGTCACCGACCAGACAACGTAATAGCCCACGAAGCAGGCAAGCACGAAGATCGACAGGATCGAGATGAAGTCCATTCAAAAGCTCCGAACAGATCCTCCCCCCTCGGGGGAGGTGGCAGCGCGCAGCGCTGACGGCGGGGGCGCGGCCACGCACATCGTGACAATCGACTCGGCAACACGCTGCGGGTCGCGCAGAACGTCGGATGCGGGGATTCGAAGCACAGTCAGTCCGGTTGCCTGCAACCAGGCGTCGCGAACGTCATCGCGTGCAGGCCGGGCGCCCATGTCATGCGCGATACCGTCAACTTCGACGATGGTTCTGGCGGAATCGCAGTAGAAATCGGCCACGAATGTCCCGATCGGGTGCTGGCGACGAAACTTGAGACCCAGCGGCATGGTTCTGAGAACACGCCAAAGCAGCACCTCGGGCAGCGACATCTCCGACCAAAGCCGTTTGTCCGAACGCAGGGCCTTTTCCGTATGGTTGCGCATCAGTTCAATGCGAGCGCGCAGCCGCACCCCCTCCACCACCGCTTCGCGGCGGTCCCCCTCCCCCGGTGGGGGAGGATCGGGCGTGCTGGACATCTCACCCCAAAAGCCTCGCATTCACAACCTTGCCGCCCCGGGTCAGCCGGATGGCATCGCCGATTTCCTCGTCGAGCACCGGCCCGCCCTGTTCCTTGTCCCAGAATGCCGAGACAAAGTTGAACAGGTTGCGCGCATAAAGCGCGGAGGAATCCGCCGGCAGGTGCGCGGGCGTGTTCGAGAAGCCCATGATCTTGACGCGGTGCCTCTCGACCACCTCATCGGCCACGCTGCCCTCGACGTTGCCGCCCTGGGCGACCGCGAGGTCGAAGATCACGCTGCCCGGCTTCATGGTCGCGATCTGCGCGTCGGTGATGAGGCGCGGCGCGGCCCGGCCGGGAATCAGCGCGGTGGTGATGACGATGTCCTGCTTGGCGATATGGCCGGATACCAGCTCGGCCTGCGCCTTCTGGTACTCCTCCGACATTTCCGTGGCATAGCCGCCAGTGCCCTCGCCCTCGATCCCGGCGACGTTCTCGACGAAGATCGGCTTGGCGCCGAGCGAAAGTATCTGCTCCCTGGTCGCCGCGCGCACGTCGGTCGCGGAGACCTGGGCGCCGAGGCGGCGGGCGGTGGCGATGGCCTGAAGACCCGCGACGCCCACCCCCATGATGAATGCCTTGGCGGCGCTGACAGTGCCGGCGGCGGTCATCATCATCGGAAAAGCGCGGCCGTAGGTATCGGCGGCGGCGATCACCGCCTTGTAGCCGGCAAGGTTCGACTGCGACGAGAGAACGTCCATCGACTGCGCGCGCGTGATGCGCGGCATGAATTCCATCGTCAGCGCTTCCAGACCCGCCGCCGCGTAGGCATCGATCCGATCGCGCCGAACAAAGGGATCCAGTATCGCAACCACCCAGGCGCCGGGCTTCACGCCCGACAGCAGGCCCGCTTCCGGTCCCTGCACGCCGAAGACGATGTCCGCGCCGCGCAGCACCTCGTCCGCCGGGCCGACATGCGCCCCGGACGCCCGATAGTCCTCATCCGAGAAGCTGGCGATAGCGCCCGCGCCAGCCTCGACGGCTACTTCGGCGCCGAGCGCAACAAGCTTCTTCACCGTTTCGGGCGTTGCCGAAACACGCGTCTCTCCTGCCGCCCGTTCCTTCAGAACGGCGATCCGCCGGCTTTGTGACACCGGCAAATCAGGCGATCAGGGCAACGACGACTGCCACGACCACGATACAGATGGCCGTCCCCCAGGTCGTGGCCTTGATAAAGCCGTTATACGTCTCTTGCGCCGCTTTCATGTGGTTACCCGAGGCCATGAAACCCATTCCCCCAATAGAAGTGTGAATTACGGGATCGTCCTCTAGCCGTGAGTGACGCAAGGCTCAAGTACCAAGCCATGTGATCCGGTTTCCGCGATCCAAGATGGGGGGGCGGCGCAGCAGCCGAATACAGTCGAAACTTGTCCGAACGACGAATTTTCAAACAGATGCTAGGCTTAATCCCGTCTTTACCCGATTGCCCTATCACTGGGCGACCACACCGAATTGGTCAGGACGGAAAACGGGTAAATGGCGGACCTGGAACAGCGCCTTCTCATGCTCATCGACGATGAGCCTGCGCAAAGCCGACTGATCTCGGCGCTGGCCTCGCGCGAGGGCTGGCGCACAATCGTCGCGCGCGACGCGGAGACCGCGATCGCCACGCTGGGTACGCGCGAGGGCATGTTGCTCTCGGCGATCATCCTGGACCAGTGGGTGCCCGGCGATGACGCCTGCGCCCTGATTTCGGAACTGAAATCGCGCCGTCCGGCCCTTCCCATCCTGATGCTGACCGCCAGCACATCACCGCTGCTTGCGGTCGAAGCGATGCGCGCGGGGGCAGCCGACTATCTCGTCAAGCCGGTCGCGCCCGACCGGCTCATGCAGGCCCTCCGTTCGGCCACCACGCGCGAGACGCCGCGCGACGAGCTGGCGCCGCTGACCGAGAAAATGCCTTCGAACCCCGATTTCGAATCGATGATCGGGGCCTCGCCCAATTTCCGCAAGGCACTCGCCGTCGCCGCCAAGGCCGCGCGTGGGCACGGCCATGTGCTGATCGAGGGCGAAAGCGGCACGGGAAAGGAAATACTGGTTCGCGCCATGCATGCGGCCAGTCCACGCGCCAAACTGCCGCTCAGGATCGTCAATATCGGCGGAATGCCCGGAAACTCGATCGAATCGGTACTGTTCGGCCATGAAAAGGGCGCGTTTCCCGGCGCCTTCGACCGGCAGATCGGCGCCCTCCAGCATTGCGATGGCGCGACCCTCGCTCTCGACGAGGTCGATCGCCTGCCGCTCGCCGTCCAGGAACGCCTGCTTGAATCGATACGGCGCTCCGACGTACGCCCGATCGGAGCGCGTCATTCCTTCCGGATAGACGTGCGGATCATCGCCGCCAGCAACCTGCCGCTCCAGGACCTTGTCTCCGGCGGCCACTTTCTGCCCGAACTGCTCGAGGCCCTTTCGCCGACCAAGGTGGACCTGCCGCCCCTGCGCGAGCGGACCGGCGATATTCCCGCGCTCACCCGTTTCTTTCTGGCCCGCATCGGCGAGCAGCCAGGCCTGCGCGAGCTCGGCATCACAGAGGGCGCGCTCTCGCTGCTGGCCGCCTACGACTGGCCGGGCAATGTGCGCCAGCTCCAGGCGGTGCTGTTCCGCGCGGCGGTGTTCTGCGACGGCGACGCGCTCACCTCGGAAGACTTTCCACAGCTTCTCAACATTCTGGGCACAGGCTTGTCCACAGTGGCCGGCAACCCGATGCAGGAAAGCTCGGGCGTCATGCTCTACACGCCAGACGGCAACCTGCGCCCGCTCGAGGAAATCGAGGCCGACGTGATCCGCCTCGCCATCGGTCTCTATCGCGGACGAATGACCGAAGTCGCACGGCGCCTGGGCATCGGCCGATCGACGCTCTACCGCAAGCTGAGCGAACTCGGGATCGACAACGCCGCGTGATCGCGCGATAATCCGCCATAATCTGCGAGGGAGTTTCCAGACTTGGTCCAGTGACACCGCCACGGCGGCCACTTTTTCACCGCCGCGGCCGATGGCCGCGCTACGGACCATGTCATTCGAAGGAATTTCCATGCCCTGTTTCAGTGGCAAGACCGCCCTCGTCACCGGCGCGGCATCAGGCATAGGCGCGGCCTGCGTCGCGTGGCTTGCTGCGCGGGGAACCGCACGCTTCCTGCTCGTCGATCTCGATGCGGACGGGCTGGACCGGATCAATCCCGGCGGCGAGGTTCTTCGCTTCGCGGGTGATGTCGCCGACCCCCGACTATGGCGGAAGGTGGCGGACAGCCACGGCGTAGTCGACTTCGCGGTGCTCAACGCGGGGTGCGCCGACGCCGCGCCGATCGCGGATATCGATTTCCAGCAGTGGCGGCGCGTGCTTTCCGCCAACCTCGACGGCATGATACTCTCGCTGCAATGCGCGATGCGCGCCATGGCCGCGACAGGCGGTAGCATCGTGCTGACCGCTTCGGTCAGCGGCATCAAGGCCGAGCCGGGAACAGCCGCCTACGGCGCGAGCAAGGCCGGCGTGATCCAGCTTGCGAAAGTTGCCGCCAGGGAAGGCGCGCCGCAGGGCATTCGCGTCAATGCCATCGCACCCGGCGGGGTCGACACGCCGATCTGGGATCAGGTGCCGATGTTCCAGGATCTCGTCACGCAGCAGGGCAGCAGGGAGGCGGCAATCTCTGCGATGGGCCAGATGGCAACGCCGCTCGGCCGCTATGCGCGGGCCGATGAGATCGCCGCGCAGGTCGGCTTCCTGCTTTCCGATGCTGCCGCGACGATCACCGGCGCAGTGCTGGTAAGCGACGGCGGGTACAGCCTATAGAGGGATGAGGAACGATGAAGCCGGCCGCTTTCATCCCGCGCCCGGAACGAAGCGTGCTGAAAATTCCTCAGTCGTCCGGCAACTGGGAAAAATCGGTCAGGGCCGCATCGCGCATGCCCCGCCAGACGTGCGCGGCCTGAACGGTTTCCGGAACGTCATGGACACGCAGGATATGCGCCCCGGCATCCATGGCCCTGAGCGCAAGCGTGATCGAGCCGCCCAGCCTGCGGTGCGCGGGCGCTTCGTTCGACAGGGCGCCGATCATCCGCTTGCGGCTTGCGCCTACAAGGAGCGGATGGCCAAGCGCATGGAACAGCGGCAGCGCATTCATCAGCGCAAGGTTTTCGGCCAGGGTCTTGCCAAAGCCGATGCCGGGATCGAGCACGATCCCTTCAGGCGCGATCCCCGCGGCGAGCGCACCGTCGCGGCATTCGCGCAGCCAGTCGAAGACGTCGAGCACGACATCGGCATAATCGCCGCCGGCATGCAGGTTCTCACCCTTGCCCGGCGCGTGCATGAGCACGACCGGCGCGCCGGAAGTCGCCGCCAGTTCCAGGCTGCGCGGATCGTAGCGCAAGGCCGAAACGTCGTTGATGATATGTGCGCCAGCGGCAAGGCTCGCTTCCATGACGGCAGGACGGCGCGTGTCGACGCTGATCGCCGCGCCCATTGCCGCCAACCGCTCCACCATCGGCACAACGCGCTTGATCTCGTCACCTTCCCAGACGGCAGCTGCACCGGGCCGCGTCGATTCGCCGCCCACGTCGATGATCGCCGCCCCGGCTTCCAGCATGGCGGATGCGTGATCGCCGGCAACTTGCGGGTTATCGAGAAACTCGCCGCCGTCGGAAAAACTGTCGGGCGTCATGTTGAGGATGCCCATGACCTGCGGCTGATCCAGCCGGATGGTGCGCTGTCCGCACTTGAGGGGGGCATGGGCGTTCCGCAGGTTGGTCCACTGCGCTTGCGCTTCGGCGCCGAGATCGGCGGGTAGCGACGCCATGACGTCGGAAATACCGGCGGCCGAGGTCCGAATGCGCGAGACGACTTTGCCATTTTCACGGACGATCACCCCGAAACGGCTGGCCCAGACCATCGAGCCGCCGAGACGCACGGCCTCGCCCTCCTCGCTCTGCGGGCTTTCGGCAAGGGCGATGGGGCGGATGTAGAGCTTGCGGGTCATGAGCTCTCCCTTAGCCATTCGGTCCGTCATGCTGAAACAGGTTCAGCACGACGAAGTATCGCAGGGTTTCCTCAAGGCTCCGTCGCGAGCAGGTAGAGCTGGCGGATCGCATCGAGCGGCTTGACCTCGCCCTCGTGCTCCAGATGCCAGAAGGTCCACCCGTTGCACGACGGCGCACCCTGAAGCTGCGCGCCGAGGCCATGGATCGAGCCGTTGGCATCGCCCGCGACGAGCGAACCGTCGATCCGCACGGTGGCAACGAAGCGGCGCTTCTTGTCCATGACTTGCGTACCCGGCGCGATCCAGCCGGTTTCGACAAGCGTGCCGAAGGCGACCTTGGGGGCGGTGCGCTTGGACTGCATCGTCCGAAGCGCGGATTCGTCGAGCGGCAGCGCCATCTCGATGCGTTCCACGGCGGCATCGCGATAGACGCTTTCGCGCTCGCAGCCAATCCAGTCGCGGCCAAGGCGCTTCGCGACCGCGCCGGTAGTTCCGGTGCCGAAGAACGGATCAAGCACCACGTCGCCCTTGTTGGTCGTCGCCAGCATGACCCGGTAGAGCAGCGCTTCGGGTTTCTGCGTCGGGTGAACCTTGGTGCCACCCTTTTTCAGACGTTCCTGACCGCCGCAAATCGGCAGGACCCAGTCGGAGCGCATCTGCAACTCGTCATTGAGCGTCTTCATCGCGCGATAATTGAAGGTGTACTTCGACTTTTCGCCCATGGAGGCCCAGATCAACGTCTCGTGCGCGTTGGTGAAGCGCGTGCCCTTGAAGTTGGGCATCGGGTTGACCTTGCGCCAAACGACGTCGTTGAGAATCCAGAACCCCATGTCCTGCATGATCGCGCCGACACGGAAGATATTGTGATACGAGCCGATGACCCAGATCGCCCCCTCTGGCTTGAGCACGCGCCGCGCCTCGGTAAGCCAGTCGCGGGTGAACTGGTCATAGACGGCGAAGCTGGCGAACTTGTCCCATTCGTCGGTAACGGCATCGACCTGGCTGCCGTCGGGCCGAGAGAGGTCGCCGCCAAGCTGCAGGTTATACGGCGGGTCGGCGAACACCATGTCCACGCTGGCGTCCGGGATGGTACGCATGGCCTCCACGCAGTCGCCCGGGATGATCTGGCCCAGCGGCAGCAGTTCCTTCGGCACCGGCGCAGGCGCGCGCGCGCGGATCTTCTCCTTGACGAGTACCTGCCCCATGGCGTTTTTCCGAAGTTCCTCATGTAACCAGATTGTGGATAGCCTCTGGTTTGAGTCTTTCGGGACTCGCCGTCAAGTCGCGACTCGCCTGAATCCCTTACGATTCAGGCGGACCGTGCCGAAGAACAAAACGAATCCGGCACTTCATGTTGCGTGTCGGCAGAGAAATGCGACTCAATATATGGTGACTGCGGCAGGCAGGACCCGGACGCAAAAATATTCTCGGACCTCAAAAGATCAGAAGAACCGCGCGCGATCCGTTCCGGCGAAACCATGCCGTGTCTCGCTTACAGCGGCATCTCCAGCTGCGCGACGGGGGCGAAGCTGCGCCGGTGGTGCACGCTGGGACCGTGCAGGCGAAGCGCCTCCACGTGTTCCGGCGTACCATAGCCGACATTGCGCTCCCAACCGTAGTGCGGGTGCGCTTCGGCAAGTTCGCGCATCATCCTGTCGCGGTGTTCCTTGGCGATGATGGAGGCTGCGGAAATGCATGGTTCGAGCGCATCGCCGCCGACGATCGGGCGGGCTTTCCAGCGCCAATCCGTGCAGCGCCCCTGCGGCGTGAGGTTGCCGTCGACACGCACCTCGTCGGGCTCCTCGCCCAGTTGCTCGCAAATGGCCGCCACGGCGCGGGTCATCGCCAGCATCGTCGCCCCGAAGATATTGAGCCGGTCGATCTCCTCGACTTCGACCACTCCCACCGCCCAGCGGCAGCGACGCTTGATAACTTCCTCGAGCTGCAACCTTCTGGCCGCTGAGAGTTTCTTGGAATCGTCCAGGCCGGACGGACGCGGCTTGCACAGCACGACCGCGCCGGCCACAACCGGACCAGCCAAAGGCCCGCGCCCGGCCTCGTCGACTCCGATGACGATGCCTCCGGTGCGAGCCGCCAGTCGCGAAACAATGCTCATTCAGGTGCCCATGAGATTCGGAACATTCCTGACCCTGCTATCGCCCGCCCCTCTCCTCGTCGCAAGCTGCGGATCGGCCGCGACCGGGGATAATGCCGGGCCGGAAGCCGCCTCCGGAACACCCTTCGCCGTGGAAGAGATGGCGCGGTTCGACGAACCGTGGGCCATGGATTTTGACGAAACGACGGGCGCCCTGATCGTTACCGAGAAGCGCGGAAACATCCGCCTGCGCCTTGCCGACGGCAGACTGGGCACGGTTGCCGGCGCACCCGACGTCGAGGATCGCGGTCAGGGCGGATTGGGTGACATCAGGTTCGCTCCCGGACAGAGCGGACCGACGCTCGACGGGCGCGTGGTCTACCTGAGCTGGGCCGAGGCAGGCGAAAGCAATACACGCGGCGCGGCGCTCGGCAGGGGGACGCTGGCATGCCCCCGCGAGACCGAATGCTCCCTGGAGAACCTGCAGGTGATCTGGCGTCAGGTGCCCAAGGTGACGGGGCACGGCCATTACTCGCACCGCATCGCCTTCTCGCCGGACGGCCGATACCTCTTCGTCAGCTCGGGCGACCGCCAGAAGCTGACGCCGGCGCAGGACCTTTCCAACACGCTCGGCACGATCCTGCGCCTGCTGCCTGACGGCGCGCCGGCACCGGGCAACCCCTGGGCGGACAAGCCTTCGCCGACGAACCAGATCTGGAGTTACGGGCACCGCAACGTGCTCGGTCTCGACTTCGACGAGCAAGGACGCCTCTGGGGACTCGAACACGGCCCCAGAGGCGGTGACGAGCTCAACCTGATCAGACCCGGACGGAACTACGGCTGGCCGCTCGTCTCGAACGGCGTACATTACGATGGCAGGCCGATCCCCGACCATCGCACGCGGCCGGACCTTGCCGCGCCGGCGATAAGCTGGACCCCGGTTATCGCGCCCGGAGACTTCATCTTCTACTCGGGCGAGGCGTTCCCCGAATGGAAAGGCCAAGCGATCATCACCGGGCTGGTCGCGAAAGGCCTTGTCCGCGTCAGGATAGAAGGCGAAAAGGCCGTCGAGGTAGCGCGCCATCCCTTCGACCACCGTATTCGCGAGATCCGCCAGGGGCCTGATGGCGCGCTCTGGCTGCTCGAGGACGGCGATGAAGCGGGTGCCGGCCGCTTGCTCAGGCTGACTCCGGCGGCCTGAGCAAGCGCAAATTGAATCGACAAAACCGCGTGCCCCACCTATCGGCGCGCGCGATGTCCGACCATGCCACCATAATCCCGCTCGACAATGTCGACCCCGCTCTCATCGAGGAACTCCTCGACCGCGCGTTCGAACCCGAGCGACACAAACGCACCGCCTACAAGGTGCGCGAGGGCCAGGACTGGCTTCCGGCGCTGAGCTTCGCCGCGCTCGACGCGAACGAGATGCTGGCCGGCACGATCCAGTGCTGGCCGGTGGCGCTGACCGACCCGGAGGGCCGCGCCCATCCCATGATCATGGTCGGCCCCGTCGCGGTTCTGCCCGATAAGCAGAACATGGGCTTTGGCAGGGCGCTGATGGCGGCAAGCATGGCAGGCATAGACAGTCGTGCGCCGCTGCCGCAGGTCATGGTCGGCGATCCCGAGTATTACGGTCGGTTCTGGGGCTTTACCAACGAGTGGACCGGCGGCTGGGACCTGCCCGGCCCCTTCGACAGGCGCCGACTGCTGGTGCGTTGCGAGAACCCGGCGGTACTGCCCGAACGCGGCACGCTCGGCCCTTGGGCGCGGTAGATCGCGCCCGCTCCTTGCCGTGCTTGAATGGGGCCATCCGCCCCTTGGCCCTCACCAGGAACCATAGAGCTGCTCCAGAACCATGGCCGCAGCGCCTCTCGCAAAGGCGCTGTCGTCAGTTTCCTTGAACGTCACCCTGCCCAGATCCCGCAGAAGCGGAAGCGTGTCCCGGTGCAGCGCCTCGAAGAACGGGCCGGAAACGAAGTCAACCAGATCGGGGCTCTTTGTGAGAACGATGACGCGTTCGGGGGCCCGCATGTTGATATGGTTCGCCAGTGCACGGCCCAGATAGCGCCCTCCGCGTGCGATCAGATCGACGACCTCCCTGTCGCCGGACCTCGCCCTGTCTATCAGCGCCGCGAACCGGTTACGGATTGCGGGAATCCCCGGGCGCGCTTCGCCCGCAATCTCGGCTGCCTGGTACACGATCGCGCTGATGGAGCTGTAGGCCTGCAGGCAGCCATGCGCTCCGCAGCCGCACGGCCGCCCCCCTTCCGGCACGATCTTGGTGTGGCCGAGCTCCGCTGCGATACCGTGGCTGCCGAGAAGAAGCTGGCCCTCGTGATAACGCGCCGCGCCTAGTCCCAGGTCCAGCAGAACAACCATGAAGTCGGCCACACCGGTGCCTTCGCCAAACCAGTGCTCTGCCCGGGCAAGAAGATTGATGCTGTTGTCCACCCGCGTCGGAATTCCGAGTTCACGTTCGACTGTCAGCGCAAACGGAAACGGCGCGCCCGTAAACGTCTGAAGATGCTCCACCGTTCCATTGCGGCTGTCCACTATTGCCGGAAGGCCAATGCCAATCTGGGCAACGCGATCAGCGGGGATCGGGCTCGCCGCGATCGCGTTGGCTATCGCCTCGGCGAATTTTTGCGCCAGATCCGTCAAGGTGCCGTTTGAATTCAACTCATCGCGATGAGACGAGACGATATGTCCCCTGAGGTCGGCGATCTCTGCCAGCAGATCCCCGTCATCGGTCATCGTCGCGCCGACTACGAATGCACCTTCGGGATTGATCCTGAGATTGATCCTGGGCCGCCCGCGACCGGGTGAAGCCAGCTGTTCCTCTACAATCAGGCCGCGCGCGACCAGGTCCCGTACTATGGAAGTGATGGTGGCCCCGTTGAGACCCGTAAGCCGCGCAAGCGCCGTTCGCGACACGGGCTCCGCGGCACGCAGCTTCTTGAGCACGGACAGGCGATTGAATGCGTGATCTGACATGCGCATGGCGCTGCTTTCCAGACTTTGCGAAGAGGAACAAGCGCGGCGTCTGTTTTATTTTACGACGCAAAATAAATTTGACAGGATCGTAACTCCGCCATAGCGCCATTTCACGGCGCAGGGATCTCAAGCCTGTCAGACGAAGCAGCGGCTGCAAGTGCACCGGCCCGCGCCAGGGAAAGAACATGAGGGAGGCAATATGTTCACCAGCTCCATTGGTCTTGGATTACGTATTTCAGCGATCAGCAGCGTTGCCGTTGCTGCTCTCGTCCCGGGGCTCGTCCTGGCGCAGGAGAGTGCGGACGAGCAGCAGGACGACATGGAAATCGTCGTCACCGGCACACTGATCCGCGGTCAGGCGCCGGTCGGCTCCAACCTTATCGACCTGGGCGAACAGCGTATCGAGGAAACCGCCTCCTCATCGGCCAACGAGCTGCTGGCCTCGGTGCCGCAGGTCACAAACTATTTCAACAGCGTACCCGCGGCCGACCTGGCGATTGCGGTAAACCAGATCCAGATCACGCGGCCCAATATCCGCAACATCTCGCCCAACGCCGCCGCCAGCTCCGGCACGCTTATCCTGGTCGACGGTCACCGGATCGCGACCGCAGGCACAAGCCAGGCATCTGTTGATCCCGACGTCATTCCGCTCGGTGCCATTCAGCGCGTCGACGTCGTCACGGAAGGCGGTTCGGCAATCTACGGCGCAGACGCGGTTGCCGGCGTGATCAACTTCGTCACAAAGCGCCGTTTTGACGGCGTTGAAGTCGATGGCCAGTACGGCTTCGCCGACGACTACTGGCAGACCGCGGTGAACGCCACGGTCGGCAAGGACTGGGGTTCGGGCTCGGCCTACATCGCGTACAGCTTTTCCAAGTCGGACGAACTGTTCGGACGCGACAGGGATTTCATTCGCCGTCTCGACTACAGCTCCATGCCTTATGTGCCGCTCGGCCGCGAGTGTGAGCTGCCGAACCTGACGGTGAACTACACCATTTTCGGCTTCAATGTTCTTAGCCTCGCAGCCGGCGCCCCGAATTTTGTGCCTGGCAGCGTCAATGCCTGTGATACGACCGACGATAGTGCGATCATCCCCGAAGTCGAAAGACACGGCGGCCTGGTGAGCCTGTCGCAGGATCTGGATGACACCACGAGTGTCGATATCCGCGCATTCTACAGTCGCCGCGACACTCTTGCGACATCTCCGCTGACAGGTCAGGCGCGGCTTCCGGCGACCTTCCCGGTACCGGCTGGTTTCCCGCCCGCAATTCCGATCGGTGGCGGGGCCTTCGCCACCCCCACCGCGTCAGGCGCGTTTAGCTTCACACCGGCGCTCGGAGACGACGCCGGCCGATCGATCACGAAAATCGAGGAATGGGGCGTCAATGCCGAGTTCAGAAAAGAACTGACGAGCACATGGGAGCTTCGCGGGCTTTTCAACTACAGCCGCAGCAACAGCGAATTTTCGTTAATCGCGCCGAACACGACACGCCTGAATGCGGCGGGACAGGCTGGGACGATCGATCCCTTCAACATTGCCGGGTCCGACCCTGCGGTAATCGCCGATATTGTCGACAACGAGCGTGCAGGTCAGGCCATCGACGATCTGACCAATCTCCGCCTCATCGCCGAAGGATCGGTTGTGTCATTGCCGGGCGGCGACGTGCGCATGGCGGCTGGCGTGGAGTACATGTACGACGCCTTCAAGCTGCGCACCGGCAACGATATTCGCATCGGCACGCTGTCGTCGACTCCCTACGATACCTACAACCGTAACGTCTACTCGGCCTTCGGCGAGCTGCTGATCCCGATCTTCGGCCCGGGCAACGCCATGGGCGGCTTCAACGCTCTCGAGATTTCGCTCGCGGCCCGCTATGACAACTACGAAGACTTCGGCAGCACGTTCAATCCGAAAATCGGTGCCACCTGGAAGCCGATCGACTGGCTGTCGTTCCGGGGCAACTGGGGCACGTCCTTCACCGCGCCGACGCCGCTCGATCAGCTTCGCTCTGCGGGCAATACGATCAGCGCTTTTCCGTTCGTCGCATTCACGAGGCCGGGCGATACGACGGCCCCGGGTTCCTTCACGGTCGCGCTGGCAGGTTCGCAACCCGATCTGCAGCCGCAAGAGGCGGAAACCTGGTCGGTCGGCTTCGATGCCGAGCCGCCCTTCATTCCCGGCCTCAACCTCAAATTGAGCTACTATAACGTCAAGTTCGAGGACATCCTTTCCACGCCTACACCAGGTGTGGGGATTTTCACGAACTTCCCCGACAACATCCAGACCGATGTCGGAGGCATCAGCCCCGATGACCTTCGTGCCTTCGGGATGCTCGCCCCGGGCGGCAGCGCTGTCGTGGAAGCACTGATCCAGAACGGCAACCTCGTGTATGAGCTGGTCGATTTCCGGACAGGCAACTTTGGCGTCCTCAAGGTCGACGGTCTCGATTTCGGCGTGAACTACCGCACCGCCACCGGGTTCGGCGGGGTCGATTTTTCCGTCGCCGGCAACTACCAGCTCAACCGCAAGTCGCAGGTGAGCGCGGAGTCACCGGTGGTTGACGATCTCGAGTTCGACACTCCGAAGCTGAATTTGCGCGCTTCGGCCGGGGTCGATGTCGGTAGCCTTCGGGCGCAGGCAACGGTGAACCATACCGCAGGATACGACATCGAGCCGTTGCAGACCGATCCGGTGCAGGACCATGTCGGCTCGTTCACCACTCTCGACCTGTTCTTCAAATACGAAGTGCCGGCGAGCGGCGCCCTGCTGCGCGATGTTGCGTTCACGCTCAACGTCAAGAACGTCCTCGACGAAGAGCCGCCGGTGTTTTTCGGAACCGGTCCCAATGAAAACGGTTACGCAAACGGCTTCACCTTCGGACGGATGTTCGTAATCGGTGTGTCCAAGAAGTTCTGAAATGTTATGAGGGCCGCCGCGCTGATGCGTGGCGGCCCTGTGCGTTTCGAAACCTTGAACAGCGCATAACGGGAGAAACGGCAACACCATGCGTACGACAACCTCGATAATCGCGCGCGCAGTTCTTGCAAGTTCATCCATGCTTGCCATCGCAGGGTGGGGAACCGCCGGGACGGCCAGGGAAGCCACGGCTCAGAGCGATGCAGAACAGGCATCCGCGCGCCTTTCCACGGCCGGCTTCCAGGCCGATGACGAGTTGTTCGCAAAGCCATATATCGACGTTGACGAATGGCGCGATACCCCGGTCCGGCACCGCTACATCCATGGCGGCTTCACCGGCACCGATACGCGTTTTTCCTTCTATTTTCCGCCCTCTCCCCAATACGAGGGCCGCTTCTTCCAGCACGTGACGCCGGTTCCCGACAGTGAAAACCTCGCCCAGCAGATGCCAGCAGGCGAGTTCAACAAGATCGGGTTTTCCGCCGACAGCGGCGCGTATTTCGTCGAGACGAACGGCGGCGGAACCATCGACCTGACCAAGGGCGCGAATGCGCTGCCCGATCCGACGATCACCGCGTACCGCGCGAACGCCGCCGCAGCGCAGTTCTCACGCCACGTCGCCGCTCAGGTCTATGGCACCGCAAAGCGCCCCTACGGCTATGTCTACGGCGGTTCCGGGGGAGCGTTCCGCACGATAGGATCGGTCGAGAATACGCAAGGCGTGTGGGACGGCGCGGTCCCCTATGTGGTGGGCTCGACAATGGCGATCCCCAACATGTTCACTGTCCGGATGCAGGCGCTACGCGTTCTCAGGGACAAGTTCCCGCCGATCATCGACGCGCTGGAACCGGGCGGAAGCGGTGATCCTTACGCCGGCCTGACCGACTACGAAGCGTCGGTTCTGCGCGAGATCGAGAAGATGGGCTTCCCGATGAAGTCCTGGTTCGGTTACAAGACCATGGGCCTGCACGGCTTTGCGGCGCTTTATGGCGGGGTGGCCGCTGCAGACCCCACCTATTTCACCGACTTCTGGACCAAGCCGGGCTATCTCGGCCGCGATCATCCTGAGTACTTTGCGCAGGACCGCATCCAATTCACCAGTTCGATTGCCGAGCCCATAACGGCCGCAGAGGCCGCCAGGATGGGACTGTCGGACGATCCCTTTGCGCCACAGGATCGTGGAGGCGTCGACACCGCGTTCAAGGGACCGCCCGAAGAAGCCGGACGGATTGTGGGATACCGGCTCTCCGAGACGCCACCGCCAAAGTACATGCTCGGCGGCGAACTGATCGTGGAAAGCGGAGCAGGGCAAGGCCAGCGGCTGATGCTGAACACACTGCGGGGCGACGTCGTGATGCTGGGCATCGTGAACCCCGCGATCGCCAGCCAGATTGCCGCGGGCGACAAGGTGACCGTGGACAATTCCAACTTTCTGGCGATGGAAAGCTACCACCGCCATCAGGTGCCCGGCCCCGATTTCCCGGTATGGGACCAGTTCCGCGACGCTCAGGGCAAGCCCATTTATCCGCAGCGGCCCATGCTGCTGGGACCGCTCTTCGTTCAGTCAACCTCGGGTTCGCGGATGACGGGCGAAGTGGACGAGAAGCTGATAATCGTCGCCTCGTTGTGGGACCGCGAAGCGATGCCGTGGCAAGCTGACTGGTACCGCAAGCGCGTTGCGGCCTATCACGGGGACAAGGCCGACGATCAGGTCCGTCTCTGGTACACCGGTCATGCGCTGCACGGCGACGAGCCGACCACCGAGGCGAAGACACAAATCGTCAGCTACGTCCCGGTTCTGCAGCAGGCGCTGCGCGACGTAGCGGCCTGGGCCGAGCAAGGTGTGAAGCCCCCGGCCAGCACGCAATACCGGATTGTCGATGGTCAGGTGATCACGCCCGAGACAGCCGCCGAACGCAAGGGCATTCAGCTGACCGTTCAACTCACCGTCGGCGGCGGAGAGCGGGCCGACGTCTCTGTCGGCGAAACGGTGCGGCTGACCGGCACGATCGCCGTCCCGCCGAGCGCAGGGTCAATCATCGCTGCGGAATGGGATTTCGATGGGGAAGGAACCTTCCCGGTCCAGTCGCAAGTGCCCGCAGGAAAACACAAGGTTACGGTTTCCGTGACGCACACCTTCGACAAGCCGGGCGTGTATTTTCCTGTTCTGAAAGGTACATCCCAGCGGCGAGGCGACAAGGCCACGCCCTATGCCCGCATAAGCGATCTCGACCGGGTCCGCGTAGTGGTGAAATAGTCCTGGGCGGCCCCGCACCTGAGCGGGGCCGGCCACACCCGTTATCTCATACCGGTCAGGGACGCCGTCAGGACTGACTTGTCGCCCTCGCTCGGTTGCCACTTCCCGGCCATGATCCCGCCGGGCGCAAAAAGGCACCCGACGATCCCTTCGGCACCGTGTTGGCGCCATGCTTCGGCGAGCTTGGGCGCCAGTGGATCATCCACCCTGCGGGCATCGCCGCGCACGTGACGCAGCCAGGCCGCAAGCGCGATCATGACCGAAGGCGAAGCCTGACCTGCTGAACTTCGCGCCGCCAGCGTTTCCAGCCAGCGCTGCGGAATCTTCTGGCTGCCGTCCATCGCGATCTGCTCAAGCCTGTGATTGAGCGCCGGATTAGCGAAGCGTTCGAGCAACGAACCCGCATAGGCACCGAGATCCTGCCCCGGCCCCGCCGCGATCGTCGGCGCGGCTTCTCCGCGCATCAGCTGCTCGACAACGGGCCGGATCGCGGGATCGGCGACGGCCTGGTGTACGAATTCGTGGCCGCGCTCCAGACCGATGTAGGCGAGTGCCGAATGCGCGCCATTGAGCATGCGCAGCTTGGCGGTCTCATAGGGCGCCACATCGGCAACGAGCTGCGCGCCGACGGCTTCCCAGCCGGGCCGGCCCGCGGCGAAGCTGTCTTCGATCACCCATTGGCTGAACGGTTCGGTGAAGACGGCGGCCTCGTCGACGAGGCCGATCGTATCGGCGAGCGTGTCGCGGTCTTCGCCGGTCGTCGCGGGAACGATCCTGTCGACCATCGTCGATGGACAGGAGCATTCCGCCTCGAACCAGTCGAGCAGACCGGGCTCCCGCGCGGCCAGATACTCGGCCATCAGCCGCTGCAACTGCCTGCCGTTCTCCGAGAGGTTATCGCAGCTCATCAACGTCAGCCCGCCAATGCCGGAAGCGCGGCGCTCGCGCATGGCGTCGGCAAGGATAGGATAGAAGCTCCCGGCATCGGCCAAGGCGATGTCGAGCGAACCGTCAGGCGCGCGGCAATAGCCCTTTTCCGTGACGGTGAAGCTGACGATCCGCGTCGAAGGCGCAATCAGGCTGGCGGCGAGGCTGGCTCGGCTGCTCGGCGCGACGAGCACTTCCCGGACCGCACCGACCAGCCGCGTCGCGGCTCCGGCGCCCGAACGTTCGGTTACGGTGTAGAGGCCATCCTGCGGGTTCAACTGCTCCGCGACGCCTGCCGAGCGCAGCGACACGCCCAGGATCGACCAGTCGCGGTCTCCCGCATCCATGGCCCGGTCCGTGTACCAGGCCTGATGAGCGCGGTGGAATGCCCCGATACCGAAATGGACGATGCCGACTCTCTGGGCATCGCGGTCGTAATCGAAGCGGGAAACGGCTGCGCTCAGCCGGGCGGCGTTCGCTGACGAAAGCCTCACAGCTTGTACGCCTGCTTGGGCAGATTGTAGGCGAGATCCACCGCGACTTCCGCGGCCTCCTCCTCCTCCATCCGGTGCTCGGCCACCAGGCGCGCCAGGAAGCCGCAGTCGATCCGGCGGGCGACGTCGTGCCGCGCCGGGATCGAGAGGAAGGCGCGCGTGTCGTCATTGAAACCCACGGTGTTATAGAAGCCGGCCGTCTCGGTCACCTGCTCGCGAAAGCGGCGCATGCCTTCCGGGCTATCGTGGAACCACCAGGACGGGCCGAGACGCAATGCCGGATAGTGGCCTGCCAGCGGCGCCAGTTCGCGCGAATAGGCGGTCTCGTCCAGCGTAAAGAGAATGATCGTCAGTTCGCGCTCGTTGCCGTAACGCGACAACAGCGGCTGCAGTGCCCGGACATATTCGGTCGCCACCGGAATATCGGCGCCCTTGTCCCGCCCGAAGCGTTCGAACAGCGACGTGTTGTGGTTGCGGAACGATCCGGGATGAATCTGCATCACGAGCCCGTCGTCGAGGCTCATGCCCGCCATCTCGGTGAGCATCTGCGCGCGGAACAGCTCGGCCTGTGCCGGCGTCGCCCGGCCGGCGGACACCACCGCGAACAGCGCTTCTGCCTCCGGGGGGGAAAGGTCCGCTGTGGCCGCGCTGGGATGCCCATGGTCGGTTGAAGTCGCCCCCATCCGCGCGAAGAATGCGCGGCGCTGGCGATGACCGGCAAGATAGCCCTGCCACGTGCGGCAATCCTCTCCGGTCAGTTCCGAAAGACGATCGAGATTGGCCTGGAAGCCCTCGAATTCGGGATCGATCACCGGATCGGGACGATACGCCGTGAGCACACGCCCCCGCCAACCGCTGTCGCGGATTGTCTGGTGGTGCTCGAGCGTATCCAGCGGGCTTTCGGTCGTCGTTAGAACTTCGATCCGGTAGCGCTCGAACAAGGCCCGAGGGCGGAATTCCGGCCGGGCCAGCGCCTCTGTTATGGTGTCGTAATAGAGATCGGCGGTTTCCGCCGTGAGGCGTACATCAAGGCCGAATACCTCTGCGAAGACCCAGTCGAGCCACATGCGCGAGGGCGTTCCCCGGAACAGGTAATAGTTCGCCGCCAGCAGGCCCCATGCCTCGCGGGGATCAACGCTTTCACCGCCCGATCCGATGCCCAGAGCCTCCAGCGCGATACCCTGCGAATAGAGCATGCGGAATACGTAGTGATCAGGCTGCAGCAGCAATTCGCTGGCATTGCCGAACGGGGCATCGGTCGCGAACCACGCCGGGTCGGTGTGGCCGTGCGGGCTGATGATGGGGAGATCGCGCACTTCCTTGTAAAGCGCGCGCGCAATAGCCCGCGTCCGGCTTTCGACGGGAAGCAGCCGGTCGGGATCGAGACTGAGCGCCTTGTTTGTCACACCTGTACTCTCATCATATCTGCGACATGCCATCAAAACGCCGCCGCTGGCTGTCAACTGACCTGCGGGCCTCGGCCAGGGCCTGTTCCTCGACCGCGAACAGCAGGTGATTGATAACCGCTTCAAGATGCGCGCGCATCGCCGCCCGGGCTGCTTTCGGGTCGCGCGTCCTCAGAGCCTCGACAACGGCCGAATGCTCTTCCACGACCGGCAGGATATTTGCCGTCCGCGCGTGTTCAAGCAGTAACTTGCACTCCGGCGAACTCCAGCGCTGCAACCAGAGCGATTCAACCGTCTTCACGACCGCAAGGTTGCGGGTCGCCCGTGCGATCGTCATGTGAAACGCCATGTCGGCGTTTTCCTCGGCGAGGCGGTGCTCGTTCTGCTGCTGGATTGCCTCGACCAGCCCGTCAAGCTCGGCGATTTCCTCATCCGTGATGTGCAGGGCAGCGAGCGCCGCGGCTTCGCCTTCGAAAAGCAGCCGTGCCTCAAGCAGTTCAAACGGACTGATCGTGAATTTCGGTGCATCGCTTTCGCCGGGCAAGCGGACAACAAACGTCCCGGCGCCGATGCGGACTTCGATGAGGCCCAGCACTTCGAGAGCGAGCATTGCTTCGCGCACCACCGGGCGACTCACGCCCATGCGGACAGCCAGATCGCGTTCGGCCGGCATCTTGTCGCCGACCGCATAGACCCCTGACTGGAACTCTTCGATCAGCCCGCCGGCAATACGCTTGTAGAGCCGCGATTCATTGCGAGCAATCGCCTGAAATCCAGCGCTCCCCCCACGCAGTTTCCCGTCAGGATCCAACATCGACATAATCTTCCTATTGCGGTCGGACCACTTTCTTGCAAGTGGTAAATGCACTATGCGTAAGGCGCCGGCCCCGGCTGCTTGATTGACTAGAGAACGAACATGAAGATTGAAACAGCCAAAGTCATCGTCTGCAGCCCCGGACGTAATTTCGTCACGCTCAAGATCCATACGGATCAGGGGGTATACGGCATCGGCGATGCAACGCTCAACGGCCGCGAACACGCGGTTGTGGCCTATCTGGAAGAGCATGTCATCCCGTGCCTGATCGGCATGGACCCGCGCCGGATCGAAGACATCTGGCAATATCTCTACCGCGGCGCTTACTGGCGGCGCGGCCCGGTAACGATGCGGGCGATCGCGGCGGTCGACATGGCTCTCTGGGACATAAAGGCCAAGATGGCCGGCATGCCCCTGTATGACCTGCTGGGCGGCAAGAGCCGTGACCGGGTGATGGTCTATGGTCACGCCAACGGGTCGGACATCGACGAAACCGTGGAGGCCGTGGGCCACTACATCGACATGGGTTACAAGGCGATCCGCGCACAGACCGGCGTACCCGGCATCAAGGACGCCTATGGCGTGGGGCGCGGAAAGCTGTACTACGAACCGGCGGACGCGGCGCTGCCATCGGTCACCGGCTGGGAGACCCGCAAGGCGCTCAATTACGTCCCCAAAATGTTCGAGAAGCTGCGCGCGACGTATGGCTTCGACCATCACCTCCTGCACGACGGACACCACCGCTATACGCCGCAGGAAGCGGCAAACCTGGGCAAGATGCTGGAGCCCTACCAGCTTTTCTGGCTCGAAGACTGCACGCCGGCGGAAAACCAGGAGGCGTTCAAGCTGGTGCGCCAGCACACCGTGACCCCGCTTGCGGTGGGCGAGATCTTCAACACGATCTGGGATGCCAAGGACCTGATCCAGAACCAGCTCATCGACTATATCCGCTGCACCATCGTCGGGGCCGGGGGCATCACGCACATGCGCCGCATCGCCGACCTCGCGGCGCTTTATCAGGTGCGCACCGGCAGCCACGGCGCCACCGACCTGTCGCCGGTGACCATGGGCTGCGCGCTGCATTTCGACACCTGGGTACCCAACTTCGGCATCCAGGAGTACATGCGCCATACCGAGGAAACCGACGCGGTTTTCCCGCACGATTACCGCTTCGAGGACGGGCACCTGATCTGCGGCGAGACGCCGGGCCACGGTGTAGACATCGACGAGGATCTCGCCGCGAAGTATCCCTACAAGCCCGCATACCTTCCGGTCGCGCGGCTCGAAGACGGAACGATGTGGAACTGGTGAGCCTGGACTGGGGCGCCTGACGAATGGCAAGGATCGTCTGCCTCGGTGAGGCCATGCTGGAACTCTCCCGCGCGGGCGAGCTCTGGCAGATGGGCTATGGGGGCGATACGCTCAACACGGCGGTTCACCTCGCCCGCGGCGGGCACACGGTGGGCTACATGACTGCTCTTGGCAGCGATCCCTTCAGCGAGGAACTGCGATCGCGCTGGCAGGCGGAGGGGATCGATTGCGACCTGATCGTCACGCACCCGACGCGGCAGGCCGGCCTTTACGCCATCACCACGGACGCCGATGGCGAGCGCAGCTTCACCTATTGGCGTGAGAACAGCGCCGCCCGGGCCATGTTCGAGGTTTACGCCATCGACGAGGCCATCGCGGCGGCTGAAACGGCCGACCTTTTCTATTTCTCGCTGATCTCGCTGGCGGTCCTTCCGCCGCAAGGGAGGCAGGATCTGCTTCGCCTGGCCGGCAAGGTGCGCGATCGTGGCGGCATCGTCGCGTTCGATGGCAATTATCGCCCTCGGCTCTGGGAAACGCCGGAAGCCGCGATCCGGGCGCGCGACAAGGCGATCGCCTTTGCGGATATCGGCCTGCCCACGCTGGATGACGAGGTGCAGCTTTGCGGCGCCGGCAGCGCGCTCGAGGTCGCGGCCCACTGGCAGCGCATGGGCTGCCGCGAAGTGATCGTGAAGCTCGGCGCCGACGGCTGCCTCCTGCCCGACGGGACACAGTGCCCGGTGCGCGAGCCGCTTCGGCCGGTGGATACCAGCGGCGCGGGCGATGCCTTCAACGGCGGCTATCTGGCAGCGCGAATGAATGACGTGCCGGTCACCGAAGCCGCGCTGGCCGGACATGCCCTTGCCGGCTGGAACGTCATGCGGCGCGGCGCCATTCCGCGCAGGGACGAGGCCGCGCCATATACCAAGCTACAGTGATCCCGACCTCATAGGTCGGGATCGCTGCAGCTTGGTATCACTGAGCGCGCTTCGTCACGCCGCCGCCGCGCAGCACAGTCCAGAGCACTACCGCACCCACGAGGTCCAGCGCTGCAAGCGCCACGAACAGCGGGTTGTAGCCATAGACATCGGCGCTCTGACCGATCAGAAGCGTGAACAGCATGCCGCCGATCCAGGCGAATGTCCCGGCCATGCCGCTTGCCGTGGCTACGGTACGGGGCTCGAACAGGTCGGAGCACAGCGTAATCAGCGCACCGTTCAGCATCTGGTGGGCGAAACCGCCGACACAGAAAAGCGCGATCGCAAGCCCTGGCGAGCCCGCGAGCCCGATGCAGGCCGGCCCGATCATGCACAATGCGCCAAGCGTCATCGTCACCTTGCGCGAAGCGACCATGCCCACGCCGCGCCGCATCAGCACCGGCGGCAACAATCCCGCGGCCAGCGAGCCGAAGTCGGCGGCAAGGAATGGCAACCACGCCCAGAGCGCCACGCTCGCAAGATCCAGCCCCCAGACCGACACGAGGTAGAGCGGAATGAAGAAGTTGAATGTCTGCCATGCCGGCTCGGCGAGGAAGCGGGGAACGGCGATGGCCCAGAACCCGCGCGAACGCAGCACGGCCTTGCGCGTCGCCGGCCGCACACCGACATCCGCGCTTTGCCGGTCCTGCTCGATCAGCTCGCGCTCGGCAGGCTTCAGGCGCGGATGGGCGTCAGGCGCGCGATAGGCGAACCACCAGAGCACCGCCCAGACCAGGCTGAGCGATCCCGTCACCAGGAATGCCGACTGCCATCCCCAGTTGAGAATGCAGAAGACCACCAGCGGCGGCGCGATCATGTTGCCGACGCTCGTTCCCATCTGAAAGGCGCTGGTGGCCAGAGGACGCTCGCGCGAAGGAAACCATTCGGACACGGCCTTGGTGCCGGCCGGTATCGCCGCGGCCTCCGTCGCGCCGAGCAGTCCGCGAAAGAAGGCAAGCCCTTGCCAACTGCCGGCAAGACCATGGGCCATGTTCGAAAGCGCCCAGCCCACAGCGAAAATGAAGAAGCCCAACCGTGTCCCCAAGGCGTCGAGCACGGCCCCGGCGACCGTCTGCATCACCGTATATGCCGCCTGAAACGCAAGGACGACCCAGCTGTACTGCTCGGTCGACATGCCGAACTCGGCCTTGATCGTGGGGGCCGCGACCGACAGCGTCGAGCGGGCAAGGTAGTTCAGGATCGTTCCCAGGGTAACGAGGCTGATGATCCACCAACGCAAAGGAACGCGGCGGATCATGCGGCGCCTGCCCGCACGGCGAGGATCAATCGGGCCGCGGAAGCCGCCGCCGCCATACCGTCGGCCGGCGCATCGACCTCGACGTAGCCGATCGCGTCGGTCACCGCATCCAGCCTCGGCAGGAGCGCGGCATAGTCCAGGCGCCCTGCACCCGGTTCGACGAGTTGCTTCATCCTGTCATCGCCTCGCGACGGATCCACGTCCTTGAAATGCATCGACCTCACGCGCGGCCCCAACGACGTAACCAGCGTCAGGGGATCGACCCCGCCAAGCCAGGTCCATGCAAGATCGATCTCGAAGCCAACGTCCCTGGGAGAAAAGGTTCGCGCGATAATGTCGAGCGGGGTTTCGCCCCCGAGCGGGACGTGATCCCACCAGTGATTGTGATAAACGAGCGTCAGGCCCAGCTCGCGAGCCGTTGCAGCCATTTCGCCAAGTTCGGGCAACCAGCCGTCGAACGCCTCCCGCGTCGTCTCGCCCAGCTTGCCGCTTCTGAAGAAGACCGGAGCCGCCGAATAGGCAATGATCGAGGCGCCGATTCCGGCCGCCTGTTCCGCCTGCTCGCGGAAACCGCGCCCATAGCCATAACGGACGACACCGAGTTCCAGCCCCGCGTCGCGGACCAACCGGGCCTTTTGTTCCGGCGGCAGCTCCGAACTGTCCGCAGGCGAATAGCTGGCAAGGCGAAAACCGAAGTGCGTGTAACCCATGGCCTTCACGTCGCGCAACGTGGCGCCATAGTCCTGCTTGAGCGCCTTCAGCACGGTAATGTCGGCCAGGCCAAGCGGACGGCGCGGCCCGACAGGGGGAAGCGGCGTCGCACAGGCGGTCACGCCCAGCGCGCCAAGCGCGCCGATCGCCGCGCGGCGGGTGCAGCGGCTGGCGATCATCGCGATATCTCGACGGCCGCGAGCGACGCATTGCCCCCGACGCTGGCGAAGTCGAGTTTGAGAACGCCGCCGGAAACCGTGACCGGGAAGGTCCGGACGAGTTCCTTGAGCGAACCGCCTGCCGCCTTGCTCACATTCAGCCCACGGATAACCGGCTTGCCGTTGGCCGTCACCGTCAACGCCTGGCCGGCGGTCGCTTCCTCATTCGGCTCAAACAGGTACAGCGTCACGGTCCAGTCGCCGTCGGGCGCGGGAACTGCGTATGAGAACGCCTCACCCTGACGCCAGTATTCGAACAGTTCAGGGCGCGTGGCGGCGACATCGCGGCGCGGGCGCAGCGATCGTCCCCCGAAGCCCACGAGATTGAGCACCATCGGTGCGCCGCCGGTAACGAAGGTATCGGAGCCGAAGCGCTGGCCGTCCAGGTTCCGCGTCGCGAGGTTGCCGGCATCGATGCGAACGCCCTTCTCAGGATCGGGGCCGTTCCACGTCGCCGCGTCGTCAAGGACCGCCTCGCCGCCGACTGTCGTGACTTGCGCCTTGTTGGGTCCGGGCACGAGGGGGACGTTCCGCCATTCGCATACGAAATCGACACAGATCGTCTCACCGACCGCACGGCCGTTCATGGTCAGGCTCGCCTTGGGCGAATTGGCATATGCCTTGACGGTCATGGCCGGATAGGACCGATCGACATAGCGTTTCCCGGCAAGGTGGATCGCCGGCGTATCGCTCCAGGCGACCTTGTAGTACCAGAACGCGTCCTTTTTCACCTTGCGGTCAGCGGTCACGAGGCCCTTGTCGTTGAGATCGACGGCGTCGCCCTCGTCACGCAGGTCGCTCGCGAAATCGAACATGTTCCAGACCCAGCTCGCGAAGACGAAATCGCGCTCCTTGATGGCCGGCCAGGATTGTTCGTGGACCCAGGCCTCGTATTCCTCCGGATGGGGCCGGCCGACGAAATTGATGAAGCCGCCCGTCACATCGTCGGTGTGCTGGCTGATCGCTCCGCCCGCCCCGTATTCGCTGACAGAGATGGGCAGCTCGGGATGCTCGCCGTGCATCTTGTCGAGCATTTCCCCCAGTTGCGCGCGCGCTTCGAGCGGCTTGGGGTAATACCAACCGTAGTAGCGGTTGTAGCCGATGAGGTCGGCGGTCCCTGCCAGTTTCTCACCGGCCGTCTGCATCATGCCCAGGCCTTCACAGCAATCGGCGAAGGTTGTTGGCCGATCGGGGTCTTCCCGCTTGGCGATTTCGTTCAGGTGTTGCAGCAGTGCCAGCGGCTTGGGCGGATCGCCCTTGATCCCGAAGCCCTTGGCGGAATCGACCTCGTTGCCGACCGCCCACATCATGATCGACGGGTGGTTGTAATTCTGGCGGATCAGCTCGCGCAGCTGCTGCTCGGCATTGGCCCAGAGGCTCTCCGACCCCTTGCCACCCGAGAGCGAAGGCGCAGTCACATAAGGCAGTTCCGCCCAGACGACCATGCCGGCCTCATCGGCCAGATCGGACCAGATGTCCGCATGCTGATAGTGGGCCTGCCGGACGGTATTGGCGCCCAGTTCCTCGATAAGCTCCATGTCGCGCTCGTGCTGTTCCGGTGTGAGCGCCCAGCCCGATCCGAGCCAGTCCTGGTGCCGGGAAACGCCGTGCAGCTTCACGTGACGACCATTGAGGAAGAAACCCTGGTCCGCGTCGAAGCGGAACGTACGCAGGCCCAGCGGCTGCGTCACCCGGTCCAGCACCTTGCCCTTGCCGCGGAGCGTGGCGGTGACCTTGTAGAGATAGGGATCGGCGCGCCCGTCCCAGCGGTGCGGCCGCTCGACGATCAGGCGGTCGGAGACTTCGGCTGTGCCGGGAGCAAGCTGCACCGGGCGAACCGTTCGCGCGACGACCTTCCCCTTCGCGTCGGTAATCTGCGTGGTCAGCTCGAGATCGCGGGCGTCGCCCTGGTTACGCAGGCGCGTGCGCACATCGACAACCGCCCGCGCATCCGTCACTTCAGCCGTCCGCGCATAGACCCCGGGGCCACCATAGTCGAGCGGATCGATCGAGGCTTCTGGCAATTGCAGCAGGGTGACCGGTCGATAGAGACCGCCATGCACGAAAAAGTCGCCGGCCAGAGGGATAACCTGTCCGGCGGCGTTGTCCGCCGTGGGCTTGGAATTGTCCGCGCGCACGACCACGAGGTTACGCTGCCCCGGCCGCCACTGGTCGGTCACGTCCAGACGAAAGCGCGAAAAGGCACCTTTGTGCCCGCCAACCCGCTGCCCGTTCACCCAGACTTCGGCGATCTTCCCGACCGCCGCGAAGTCGAGATATTGTCGAATGCCCCGCGCGGCGGCAGGCGCATCAAGCGTCAGTCGGTACCAGCCGACGCCCTGAGCGTTGTTCGAGGCCGGGCCGCGCTCGAGCGCATACTCGCCGACGCGATTCCAGGTGTGCGGGACCGAGACCGCTTCCCAATCACTGTCGTCGAAATTGCTGCCCGTGACCGAGGCAGGCACGTCGCCGAAGTGGAAACGCCAGCCGGTGGCCAGCTCGATCGCCTCACGCTGCGATGGGACATTGGGATCCTGCTGCGCCGCAGCCGCCAATGCGACCGCCGATCCTCCTGCCAGGGACGCTCCCAGGAGAATCGCCGAGGCAACCGCCTTCACTACTGCCATGAGTTCTCTCCCTCCCTTGCCCAATACCCGGCGCGGACGCCGTGACGACCCGTGAGCCGTCCGGACTATTACCAATTCCCCCACGTGGTTAGACCTGAAATGGCGATAGTCAACCCGACCGGGGGAAACACCGCCAGGTCTCGGACAAGACAAGCCGCCCGCGCGCAATCGCCGTCGAAGCCGGTCCGGTATCCCGCACACCCCAAGGCGAACTTCGCTTCCGCCCCCCTAACGCTGCTCCAGCACCTGTTCGGGCGTAACCGCGCCTGCCTGGTTGCCGAATTGCGAGCGCAGATAGGTCGCGATGGCGGCAATGTCCTCGTCCGACAGACGCTTGCCGAATGGCGGCATCCGGGTCCGGCCGGAGGCGAACGGCGGAGGCGGCAGGTCCGGACCATAGAGGACCACGTTGATAAGCGAGGACGGGTCGTGGGCCTGAACCACGGGATTGCCCGCCAAAGGCACGCCGAGAATACGATCCCCCTGGCCTTCGGGCAGGTGACAGGTCCCGCAGTGGACGGTGTACATCACCTCCCCCTTGCTCCCGCCGGTGCCGAAGAACGACAAGGACGGCAGCCCGATCCTCGTGCCGCCGGCGGAGGTGCCCTTGAGGTAATCGGCTATGGCCTGCGCGTCCGCGTCAGTCAGGTGGCGCGTCGATTCGATCACCTCGCCCATCGGCCCGTGAACGACGGCGTGACGATTCTTGCCCGTCTTGAGATAGGCGGCGATGTCCTGATGGCTCCAGTTCGCGAGGCCGCGCTCGCCAGCGGTGATATCAACGGCCGCCCATGTCCGGTACTGCCCGCTGGCGACGCGATCGGTGTAGGTTCCGCCCTCGAGCGCCCTGTCCTGATCCAGCCCGCCGAGCATGTTGCGAGGGGTATGGCAGGCACCGCAATGGGCAGGACCTTCCACAAGGTATGCCCCGCGGTTCCACGCCGGCGATTTGTCCGCGCGCGGCGCGAACGTCGCATCGTCGTGGAACAGCCGCTTCCAGAAATAGAGCAGTTCGCGGTTGCCGAAGGGAAATTTCATCGCATTGGGCCGGTTGGGCACATCTTCTGGCTTCAGCGACATGAAATAGAGGTAGAGCGAGGCGATGTCCGCATCGCTCAATCTGGCGAACGACGTGTAGGGAAACGCGGGATAGAGGTGCGTCCCGTCGGGGCGCACGCCATGCTTCATCGCATCGCGGAACTGGGCGTAGGACCAGCCGCCGATACCATGCCGGGCATCCGGCGTGATGTTCGTCGAATAGATGGCTCCAAAATCCGTCTCGAAACGCACTCCGCCCGCATAATCGGCCTTGCCCTTGACCGTGTGGCATGCCGCGCAATTGCCGATCGTCGCGAGATAGCGCCCCTCCTCCAAACTCGCATCGAGTGTGTCCAGACGCGGCGCGGCGGGTTTCTCCATCGGGCGGAACACGTAGGCCGCCGATGCGCCCGTCAGAATGACGCCCAACAGCGCCGCCAGCCCGACTTTCCGCCAGTTGAAGGTAATGCGACGTAACAATCCTGATCTCCCACCAATGCGCGTTGCGCATTGCTTTTTTTGGCGGCGCAGTGCCGCTTTCGAATGTCTGAATGTTCAGTCCGGCTCGACCGGCACAACCTCGAGGATGCCGGCCAACAGCAGCCAGTCGCGGGTTCTCCGGCGCAGGAATTCCGCTGCGTCCGGATGCTCGCTCGATTGCCAGGCAATCAGCGATCCGATGAGATTGGCCATGTACGCGTCAACCGCCGCCGATTGCGATATGGCAAGCGGCGGCATCACCCGCGCCACCGCTGCCCGCAATACGGCCCCACGCCGTTCCTCGAACTCACGTCGACTGCGATCGCTGATGTTCGAAGTGTAATCCAGCAGAAACGCCGAGAACCTGCTTCTTGCACCGGCCATCATCCCGACAAGGTTGGCGATATCGAGCAGGCCTGGTGCGCCGGGCGCGACATTCAACTGCGCGATCTTCTGCTCAAAGGAGCTCGACAGCTGATTGACCACGATCGAGCGGAGTGCCTCCACGCCGTTGAAGCGCTGCGTAATGGCCGCACGCGAAAGGCCAACTTCGCGCGCCACTTCGGAAACCGTGAAGTGATCGGCACCGCGCCTGGCCATAACCGCGTGGGCTGCATCGATAATCTGCTCGTCGGTCGCCGTGAAGGGACGGGCCATGGGCTGCCTTTTTCATTCGCTTCGCCCGAAGGCTGTTGAAGTTTCTACCAGCAGTGTTACTAACACCCGCGTCAGTTTGCAATCTCTACGAGTGGCAAGCCGGCATCCGCCGCATCGAACAAGACCAAGGCAGTGCGGTGGGAGTGAGAGGAGAGAACGTGGGCGCAGTGCGCAATTACAGAAAGACGCTTGCCATCGGCGCCGGCGTGACAATGGCGGCAGCCATCGTCGTCGGTGTCTTCGCGTTATCGCCGTCCGGGCCGGCGACGGCGGAGACCGGCTCGTTCCTGCGTGATGGCAAGGCCGGATTCATCGTCACCCGTATCGCCTATGCCCTCGGTCCCGACGCATCGGAGAGCGGCGCCTGCACCGATGGCATGTCGAAGGACGTCTCCCAGATTTTCGCGCTCACGCCCGAAGGCCAGCAACGCCCCGGTGAGGATGAAGGCGTCTACAGCAAGCGCCTGGAAGACGGCGGAGAGCGGATATCTGCCTCGGCGGACGGCAAGAACTATTGCATGCACCCCGAACTCGCCCCGCCAGACACGCATTTCCGCACGCTCGACAGCCTTTCGGTCCGCGCCGACGGGATAGACATCGACGGCATCGATTCGCGCGGCCGGCCCGGCACCCCGCGACACCTTGCCGACTTCGCCGGAAAGAACGGCGCGAAGGGTGTCGACAACCAGTTCTTCCGGGCTGTCGGGTGCAGTCGCTCGTTCCAGTCCGACGGCCAGTCCAACTCGTTCGAGATCGGAATGTATAGCGGATCCTGGGGGGTAGTGCTGAGCCTGGACGACGTCGACGACCTCGAAAACGACGACGATGTCGAGGTCGGCATCTACGCCAATGCCGACCCGATCCAGCTCAGCCCCACGCGCGAAGCGCTTGAATACGCCACTTACGCAATGGATCAGGACGAGAACTTTCGCGCGACCACGCGCGGACGAATACGTGGCGGCGTGCTCACGACCGATCCTGTCGACATCCGACTTCGCAGCGACGTCAACGCCCTGACGCTGGAGCGCCCCCTGCGCGATGCCCGCATCCAGGCGACATTGTCGAAGGACGGCGTCCTCAAGGGCTATCTGGCCGGATATGCTCCGGTTGAGCAACTCTATGACTATCAGTTCGCTTTCAGAAACGCGAAAGATGTGTCCGGTAAGCCCGCGCCGTTGGGCCGTATCATACACTCGTCGAACGGGGCTGCCCGCGTCCTCGGCTATACCTGCCAGGGCGTATATCAGGCGCTGCACCGGCTTGCCGACGCGCATCCCGATCCGCGCACCGGCAAGTTTACGGCGATCTCGACGCAATATGCTTTCGAGGCGCGCCCGGCCTTCGTTGTCGATGTCGACACGAAGAGCGTGAACGAGAAGCTGGTGCGAAATGACTAGGTTCCTCGCCCTCCCCTCGCGGACGCGGCTCGCCGAAGCGCTTTCCTCACGCCGCCGCCAGGTTGCCGCGGCACTCCTTGGCCTCGGCGCATTGGCGCTGATCGCGCTTTCATTGGGGTCGGGTGAACCGGACCCCGTGGGCGGACCGACCGTGCTGCGCCGGCTCACGGAAACGCAGTACCGCGCGACGATCGCCGATGTCTTCGCGCCGGACATTCCGGTCAACGCGCGCTTTGAAAAGCCGGTCAGATACGAAGGGCTGGTGGCCATCGGGACCGGCACCTCGGGCATGTCTCCCTTCGCCATGGAACAGTACGACACGGCGGCTCAGGGAATTGCCGCGGCGGTGCTCAGTGCGAAGCGGCGCAAGGATTTCCTCCCCTGCCTGCCCGCGAACGCAAAGGCCTTCCACGAGGAGTGCGCGCGCGAATTCCTGAGCGATGTCGGGCTGATGCTGTTCCGCCGACCACTCAGCGCCACGGAAGTCTCGCGTTACGTGGGGCTGGCGCGGCGCACGCAGGAGCAGCTGGGCAACTTCTACACCGGCCTCGAACTCAGTCTCTATACGATGCTGGTTTCGCCGGAGTTCCTGTTCCGCATCGAGCAGGCAAAGCCCGGCGCGGACGACGGGACAGGTGAACTCGATGCCTATTCGAAGGCTGCCCGTCTCAGCTATTTCCTGACCAACTCGACACCTGACCGCGAACTGCTGCGGGCGGCGGGCGAAGGGGAGCTCGACAGCCGCTGGGGCCTGTCGCGGCAGGTCGACCGGCTCATGGCTTCCGATCGCTTCGAAGGCGCCGTCGAAGCCTTCTTCGCCGACATGCTGCAGTTCGACCGCTTTGACGAGTTGAGCAAGGACCCGGCGATCTATCCCGCTTTCAATTCGGATGTGATCGCGGACGCGCAGGAGCAGACGCTGCGCACCATCGTCAACCACCTCGTCACCGAGGATGCCGATTACCGCGACCTGTTCACCACGCGCGAGACGTTTCTCACCCGTCCGCTTGGCGTGATCTACCGTACGCCGGTGCCGACACGTGGAGACTGGGAGCATGTGGTCTTTGCAAATGATGCGAACCGCGCGGGCATCCAGTCGCACGTTTCGTTCCTTGCGCTCCATTCGCACCCGGGCCGCTCCTCTCCGACGCTGCGCGGCTATGCCGTCCGGCAGGTGTTCCTTTGCCAGCACGTGCCGGATCCGCCGGCCAACGTGGATTTCAGCGCCGTGGAGGAAAATGCCCACCAGAAGAACTCGACCG
The DNA here is from genome assembly GCF_014640675.1 of Novosphingobium endophyticum. Taxonomy (GTDB): domain Bacteria; phylum Pseudomonadota; class Alphaproteobacteria; order Sphingomonadales; family Sphingomonadaceae; genus Novosphingobium; species Novosphingobium endophyticum. Next base: position 238,163 of record NZ_BMHK01000001.1, read on the forward strand.
CGCGTGACCGTCTCGTCATGCACTCGACCGAGCCTTCCTGCGCGGGCTGCCACAAGGTCATGGACCCGCTGGGCCTGACCATGGAACAGTACGATGGTGTCGGCACGTTCCGTACGCGGGAAAACGGCGCGTTCATCGACACCTCAGGGTCGCTCGACGGGACCGATTTCAACACGACGGCGGGGCTCGCGCAGGCCCTGCGCAACCATCCCGAAACGCCACGCTGCGTGGCCGAGCGCATGTTCAAGGCTGCGGTCGGGCGCGATATCACCTGGGGCGAACGCGCGTACCTGGACTGGCTCGACGAGCAGTTTGCGGACGACGGCTATCGCGTTCCCGAACTCATGCGCCGCATTGCCCTCAGCCGCAATTTCTTCGCAGTGTCCGGCGGGGACGACGCCCGCGGCAAACCGCAGGTCGTAACAGGCCGAACATCCGAACCCGGAGACAAGTCATGACCAAGATCACACGCCGGTCCATCCTGCGCGGCGCGCTTGGCGGCGCGGCGGTAGGCGTAGGCATTCCGTTGCTGGACTGCTTCCTCGACAACAACGGCACGGCGATCGCCGCGACCGGGCAGCGTATTCCGGTGCGCTTCGGCACGTGGATCTGGGGCTGCGGCTTCATCCCCGAGAAGTGGGTCCCGACCACCGTCGGGCGCGAATACCTCATGCCCGAGGACCTCGCCCCGCTCGAACCCTACCGCGACAAGCTGGCGATCTTCAGCGGCTTCGACGTCAAGCTCGACGGCGTGCCCAACAAGCCCCACGTCACCGGCTGCCTCGGCCTGCGCACCGGCGTGCCAGTTCCCAATGAAAGTGTGAAAGCACCCACCTTCGACGTCCTGATCGGCCAGAAGATCGGTGGCGATTCGCGCTTCCGTTCGATCGAAGTGAGCACCTCGGGTGTCGAGCGTTCCTATTCCTACCACGCGGCCGGTTCACCCAACCCCAGCGAGACTTCTCCCCTCACCCTCTACCGGCGCCTGTTCGGCGAAGGATTTCAGGACCCGAACGCCGCGATTTTCACTCCCGATACGCGCACAATGGCCCAGAAGAGCGTGCTTTCGGCCGTCTCCGAAGACCGGCAGAAACTGATGCGCACGGTCGGCGCCTCGGATCGCCAGCGCCTCGACGAGTACTTCACCTCGCTACGCCAGATCGAACAGCAGCTCGCCCTGCGGCTGGAGCCCCCCGCTCCGGTCCAGGATTTCACGAAGCCGGCTCCGCCACCCGAAGTGCCGCTCAATTCGGAGATGGGAGCGGTCATGGAAACCCACCGGCTTATGGCCGGTCTCCTGGCCAAGGCGCTGCAATGCAACCAGACCCGGGTCTTCAACGTCCTGCTCTCCGACACGGCTTCGAACCTGCGCCGTGAGGGCGAGACCACGACCCATCACACGCTGACGCACGAGGAACCGGTAGACAAGCAGCTCGGCTATCAGAGGGAAGTCTCCTGGTTCGCGACGAAAAGCATGATCGCCTGGAAGGATTTCCTGGATGCGCTCGACGCCATCCCCGAAGGCGACGGAACGCTGCTCGACAATTGCCTGGTCTTTGCGCACTCCGACTGTTCGATCGCCAAGTCGCACGCCGTCGAGGGGATTCCGGCCATGGTCGCCGGTAACGCGGGCGGCAAGGTTCGCACAGGCTACCATCTCGCCGGCAAAGGCGACCCGATCACGCGCCTCGGCCTCACGGTCCAGCAGGCGATGGGGGTTCAGGTCGAAAAGTGGGGGGCGCTCTCGATGGAAACCCGGCGTACCGTCACCGAACTCATCGCGTGAGATCAGTTTGCCGGCGCCTTGGTGGCGCCGGTCTGGAGACGTTCATATCGGCCAAAGCCCGTCACGGCAGGTATTGCATGGCCTGCCGCGCGCCGTCCGCGTAGCGCTTCGATCGCTGAACGGACGGCCATGGGCTCGCGATAGGAATTGCGCGGAAGAGGGCGAGCGCGTGGCCTAAGCGCGTCTCCCACTGCCCCGCCGCACCGACTGATACCAAGCAGCCTCCCGTTCCGTTTCCGCGATTGGCGCCACCGTTCCGGTCTGCCCACCCCTGCCGTACGGCTATCGGAAATCGGGGCGCTCGGACATTGGCGCGTCACGACACCTCGTGGATTGACCTCTTCGAGCGGCGTATATACTCGTACAAATAGAAATCAGATCGAGGATCGCCAGTGCCAACATCCCCTTCCGCAGCCATGCCCACCGCGAGCCACAGCCCGGCCGCCCCCTACAAGAAGTCCCTGGCGCTCCTTGCGAGCCTGTTCTTCATGTGGGGCTTCATCACAGTCATCAACAATACGCTGCTGCCGCACCTGAGGAGCGTGTTCGACCTCAATTACACGCAGACGACGCTGATCGAATCGGTCTGGTTCATCGCCTATGGCGTAATGGGCATGCCCTCGGCGTTCCTGATCGAGCGCATCGGCTACAAGAACGCCCTGATCGTGGGCCTTGCCGTGATGGCGATCGGCGCGGCGGGCATGGTCCCGGCAGCCCAGATCCCGTCCTACGGCGTGACACTGTTCGCGTTGTTCATCATCGCCAGCGGCATCACCCTGCTGCAAGTTGCCGCCAATCCCTATGTCGCGGTGATCGGCCCGCCCGAGAGCGCGGAATCCCGCCTGACGCTGGTGCAGGCCTTCAACTCGATGGGAACGTTCTTCGCGCCCTACTTCGGCGGCTACCTGATCCTCAGCCGCACGGTCGGAGGCAATGCGCTCGCGGGTACCGAAATTTCGCTGGAGCAACGTCTGGCCGATGCCCATGCGACCCAGCTGCCGTACATCCTTGTCGCTGTCGTCCTCGTCATCCTTGCGCTCATCATCTGGCGCGCGAAGCTGCCGACTTTGGGCGCCAGCACCCGCAGGGCCAATGCCGAGGAACGCAAGCATCTCTCGCTCTGGTCGCACCGCAACCTTGTCTTCGGTATTCCGGCGATCTTCATCTATCTGATCGCCGAGATCGGCGTCGCCAACCTGTTCATCAACTTCGCGATCCTGCCCGAGATCGCCGGCATCACGCCCGCCCAGGCCGCGAATTACCTCGTCTTGCTCTGGGGCGGGATGATGGTCGGCCGATTTGCCGGCGCCTTCATCATGCGCGTTTTCCCGGCGGACCGCACGCTGGCGGTTTTCGCCCTGTTCTCGATGGTGGTGATGATCGGCGCGGCGACGCTCCACGGCCCGGCCGCCATGTGGTGCCTCGTGCTTGTCGGCCTCGGTCATTCGATCATGTTCCCGACCATCTTCGCGCTCGGCATCAAGGGCCTCGGTCCGCTCACCGAGGAAGGGTCGGGGCTGCTGATTACCGCCATCGCCGGAGGCGCGCTGGTCGTTGCCCAAGGCTGGCTGGCGGACACCATCGGTCTGCAGAACAGCTTCTGGCTGACCGTGGTGTGCGAAGTTTACATCATTTTCTATGCCCTGTGGGGCAGCCGTCCCACCGACGTCCAGGAGCCGGAAGTACTGGCGTGAATCGCGAGCCACCTTCCGGAAGGCTCATCGCATTCGGCACCCCCGCGCCGGGGTGCCGCTCACGCATGCGCCAGGCATGACGGGCAACGCGATCCTCGGCGATTGGGGCACGAGCAACGCGCAGCCAGGCGGGCACATCATCTACCGCATCGACGGCCTCGGCATCGGCATGGTCGACCGCCCTGCCAGAGAGGTGCTGATGGAACTGACCGCCGGCTGGCGCCTTTCTTGAATATCGCGCATCAGCCGAATATCCTTGCTATACGGCGGATTTCCGTCGTCAGGACGGCCGCCGCTCAAACGAGGGATTGTGCATGAAACTAAGCATATCAGCTGTTCTCCTTCTCGGCGCGGCGCTGGCGGTTCCCGCCGCGGCCCAGCCGAGCAATCCGGATGATCGGGCCGCAAGCACGCTTTCACGGATGACCGAGGACGAAAAGCTCGGCATGCTGATGGGCTATCTCACGCCCCGCGTTCCCGAGGATCAGATACCGGAGAACGTACCGACAGGCGCAGGCTTCGTACCGGGCGTTCCCCGCCTCGGGATCCCGGCGCTGGCCGAGAGCGACGCAAGCCTGGGCATTGCTAACATGGGCGGCTTCATGCGCCGCAATGACGAGGCCACGGCCATGCCTTCAGCGCTGCTGATGGCCTCGACATGGAATCCCTCGCTCATCGAGCAGGCGGGCCGCGTCATGGGCGCAGAAACCCGCGCGAAAGGGTTCAATGTCCTGCTTGCCGGCGGCGTCAATCTGATCCGGGAGCCGCGCAACGGGCGGAATTTCGAGTATTTCAGTGAAGATCCGCTGCTTTCGGGCGTCCTTGCGGGGTACTCGGTGCGAGGCATCCAGTCGAACCACGTCGTGTCGACGGTGAAGCACTACCTGCTCAACGCCCAGGAAACCGGTCGCTCATTCGCGGACGTACGGATGGATGAGCCTGAGATGCGGGAAAGCGACCTCCTGGCATTTCAGCTGGCGCACGAAATCGGTCAGCCCGGCGCGGTTATGTGCTCATACAACAAGGTGAACAGCAAATACGCCTGCGAGAATCCGTTTATACTCAACGACGTGCTGCGCGGAGACTGGGGCTTCAAGGGATGGGTTCTGTCAGACTGGGGTGCGGTCCACAGCGTCTCGATCCGGCAGGGGCTTGATCAGGAGTCCGGCAGGACATATGACGAACGGAAGACGGCGTATTTCGGCACGCCGCTGCGCGAAGCGCTGGCCTCGGGTTCCGTCACGCAGGCGGACATCGATCGTTCGGTGACGCGCATCCTGCGCACGATCTACGCACTCGGGCTGGCCGATGATCCTGTGAAGCCGGGCAATCCGATCGATTTCGATCAGCACCTCGATCTCGCGCAGAAGGTCGCCGAACAGGGCATCGTGCTGCTCAAGAACGAGGGCAACCTCCTTCCGGTCGCGGCGAACGCCAAGCGCATCCTTGTGGTCGGCGCCCATGCGGACAAGGGTGTGCCGCAAGGCGGTGGCTCCTCGCAGGTATGGCCGGTGGGTGGCGCGTCATTGCGGCTGCCGATCCCCGGTGAACCCGTCTACCATACGCGGCTCTACATGCCTTCGTCGCCCCTGGATGAGCTGAAGAAGCAGTTTCCCCAGGCCACGATCGACTTTGACGATGGCACCGATCCGGCGCGCGCCGCGAAGGCCGCCGGCGATGCCGATATCGCCATTGTGTTCGCGGATCAGTTCACCGCAGAGGGGCACGACGTCCCTCTCAACCTGCCCGACAACCAGGATGCCTTGATCGAGGCCGTGGCGGACGCGAATCCGCGCACGGCGGTCGTGCTCGAGACTGGCGGCCCGGTACTCATGCCGTGGCTCGACAAGGTCCCGGCCGTTGTGGCGGCATGGTACTCCGGCAACCGGGGCGGGCACGCGATTGCCCGTGTCCTGTCGGGCCAGGTCAACCCGTCCGGCCATCTTGCGGTGACTTTCCCGGCGTCCGTGTCGCAGCTTCCGAATCCCACGCTCCCGGGAGCCGCTATGATTGACCAGGCCAAGGGGCGGGATCTCTATGACCTACCGGAGGAAGAGCAGACGCTCGAGATCACCTACCCGGAAGGCTCGAACGTGGGCTACCGCTGGTACGCGCAGAAGGGCTTCAAGCCACTGTTCGCGTTCGGGCACGGTCTCAGCTACACGCAGTTCGCCTTCGAGACGCCGAAAGTGTCAGGCAAGACGGCCGAGGTAGCGGTGCGCAACACCGGCGACCGCGCGGGGGCGACGGCGGTTCAACTCTATCTTGTGTCGCGCAACGGCAAGACAGAACGGCGACTGGTCGGGTTCCAGCGGGTCGATCTTGCGCCCGGCGGCTCGCAGACGGTCAAACTGGACATCGAGCCGCGGCTCCTGGCCGAGTGGGAAAATGGCGGCTGGTCCCAGCCTCCGGGAACTTACGGGTTCGCCGTCGGCAAGAGCGCCGAGCAACTCGGCCGTACGGTCACCGTCCGCCTTCCCGCACGTACGTGGAAGGACTGATGCGCTTGAGAAATCGTCTGGAGGCAGCCGACACCGACGAATGAATTGCCGAACGTTGCGACCGTGCAACCGAGGCACAAACTGGGCGGGCGCCTGCGCTGCAAGGGCCTCTAGCGCCTGCCCCGTCAGAGAATGGGCTCCTCGCCCTCCAGTGTCGTGCGGCTCAGCAGGCGGCCGCTGTCCGCCGGATAGGGCTCCACCCGGTGCATGACCCCGGTGTTATCCCAGATGATCATGTCGCCAACGGTCCATTCATGCCGATAGACGAACTGCGGCTGCGTCGTCCACGCCTGCATCTCGTCCAGAAGGGCGCGGCCCTCCTCAGGCTCCATGCCTTCGATCTGGCCGGCCGTCAGGCCGAGCACCAGTGACTTGCGCCCGGATTTGTGGGTCCACGCCATCGGGTGAACCTTCACGCCGAGCGCACGCCACCGCTCGACCTGGGTTTCCGTGGGATTGGGCACAACCGCGCGCTGGATGTATTCCTGGCTGTGGACGATCCTGAGCCCATCCACTTGACGCTTCTTCTCGTCCGGCAGGTCCTCATAGGCCGCATAGGTATTGGCGAATTCCGTCTGTCCGCCCTCTTTCGACAAGACGCGCGCGCTGAGCAGCGAGGCGCGGGTCGGCACGTCGTCCTGGGCCCCGTCGATGTGCCAGTAATAGGTACCGTGCAGATATTCCGCAGTGTCGTTGACTTCCGGGTCGAGGCTGATCTTGTAGATACCCCGGATACCTTGCGGGATGACTTCACCAAGGGTTCTGGCGAATTCCAGTTGCTCCTCGTCCGTTATGCCGATTTCACGGAACAGCAGCACGCCGCGTTGTTCGAGCAGTTCACGGACTTCATCACGCAACCCGCCCTTGAGCAGTTCGGCCTTGTCGGCGATGATTTCAGTGCCAATCCGAGGCGTAAGCTCGGGGGTCTCGAACTTCATCTTGTTCTCCATGATCCGCGCCAGACCTTTTCGAACGGGCGCAATGTTCCATCTGTTCCTTCGCGAAGGCTTGGCTGGGCCCATTCGCATCCTCATGCGAGTCTATCGCGGTTGCGCCAAGGTTGGCCATGACAAAGCGTGTCCCGGGGTATAGGATCAGCCTATAGCGGCAAGGCGGAACAAGAGGGCATGGACTTCAAGCGACTGGGCTATTTCGCACAAGTGGCCGAACTGGGCTCGCTTTCAAAGGCGTCCGATCGCGTCCGGATTACCCAGCCTTCGCTGAGCCGGCAGATGCGGCTGCTGGAAGAAGAACTCGGCGTCACGCTGTTCGTGCGCGGCGCGCGCGGCATGCACCTCACCGAAGCGGGAGAAATGCTCTATGCCCGCATAGCGGGGCCGCTGCGCGAGATCGGCCACGCGATCTACGAAGTTCGCTCTCTGCCGACCGAGGCGGGCGGCCACGTCGTGGTGGGAATGCCTCCCACGATCGTACAAATGCTGGCCGGAGGCATGGCTCGCCGGGTGGCGACACATGCTCCCAAGGTTTCCTTGCGGATCATCGATGCGAACTCGGCGCACCTGCTCGAGCGAATGCAATCGGGAGAGCTCGACATCGGGATCCTTTACGGCCCCACTCCGTCCGGTCTCAACGCTTCGCGCCTGCTGGAGGATGAGCTGATGCTTGTTGCTCCTCCGCAATCGCAGGTGGCTCGGGAGGCCACGATCGAATTCAGGCGTCTGGCGGACCTCCCCCTCATCCTTCCCGGTGCGGTCCATGGCCTGACCCAACTGATCGAAAGCAGCGCGGCAAAGGCCAGGATAAAGCTCAACATCGCGGTCGAGGCCGATTCCCACCAGTTGATGAAGGAGCTTGTGGAAGCCGGCCTTGGTTACGCAATCCTGCCGCACTGCGCCTTCGCGCGCGAGGCGGCGATGGGCCGGCTGGCATTCGTGCGTATCACGAAGCCCGGGCTGACGCGGCAGCTTTTCCTGGCGCTGAAGCCTGAAGGAGAAGCGGCGAAAGCCTCGTTGCAGGTCGAAAGTTTCATTCGCCAGGAAGTCGGCGCGCTGATCCAGCAGGGCACCTGGTCCGCAGCCCGGGCCTGCGGGATCGGGGAATCCTGATGCGGCCTACCCATAGCCGCAACACATACCCCGCGACATTGTTTGGAATAGCTAGGGGACTGCCCTGCTGTTATGCGCGATCCCAAGACGAGTTCCCCAAGGAACAACGGGAGAGGTGAACCTGTATGAAGATCGGCGTATCCTATCCGACGACCGAAGTGGCGGGCGATCCGAAGGCCATCCGCAAGTTCGTGAGGGCTGCCGAAGAACTCGGCTACAAGCACATGATGGCCTACGACCACGTGCTCAAGACACCGCACGAAGGCCGCGAACCGAAGCTGACGGGACCCTACACCGACAAGGACAGCTTTCACGATCCCTTCGTGCTGTTCGCCTTCGCGGCCGCGATTTCGGAAAAGCTGGAGTTCGCCACGGGCGTTATGGTGCTCCCCCAGCGCCAGACCGTTCTTGTCGCTCAGCAAGCCGCGGATGTGGACCTGCTCTCGAACGAACGCCTGCGGCTGGGGATGGGAATCGGTTGGAACTACGTCGAGTACGAAGCGCTCGGGCAGGATTTCAAGACGCGCGGCAAGCGGCTGGAGGAACAGTTCGACTTGCTGCGCCGGCTTTGGAGCGAACCTCTGGTGACGTTCGACGGGCGGTTTGACCGGGTCGACAGGGGCTGCATCAACCCGCGTCCGCGCCGACAGATTCCTCTCTGGGTAGGTGGAAACAGCGAGCCTGCCTACGAACGCGGCGCGAGGATCGGCGACGGCTTCATTTTCGCCGCACCCGGAGGCCCCGCGGTTGAGGCGTGGGAGCGGATCAGGTTCCATCTTAAGGAGTTGGACCGCGACGAGAGCGACTATGGACGCGAATTGCTCGCGCTGTTCGCACGCACCCCCCAGGAATGCGCGGATCACCTGCGCACCTTTCGCGATGCGGGCGGCACACACGGCTGCGTGCCCTCGATGGGCAAAGGCCTCGGAAACAACATCGATGCCCACATCGACTACATCGCCGAGGCCAAGCGTCTGCTCGATGCCGGCTGAACCGGTCACCGTCGCAGCGACTGACGCCTTCCGCTCCCTTCTCTCGCCAGTCAAACCGGAGTACCTTCATGCCAGCCTACCTGATCGTCCTGCGCACGGAACCGGTTCGCGACGAAGCCGCGATGGTCGAATACCAGCGCAAGACGCGCGAAACGGCGCCAACCGTTCCCCTGAAACCTCTGGTCGTTCATGGCACTACAATCCCGCTCGAGGGGGAAGCGCCAGATGGCGTCGTCATGATCGAGTTTGCGAGCGTCGAGGACGCGAAGGCCTGGTACAACAGCCCCGATTACCAGGCGGCACTTCCCCACCGCCTCAAGGCCGCCGGCTATCAGACGTTCATAGTCGAAGGTCTGTGATCGCCGTGAACCGCTGACCGGCGGTCGCGCGCGAAACACCTGGATAATCTGCCACCAACCGGATCGGCCGGCCTATCCTCCTCCCACGCGCGGCAGCACGATCACTTCGCTCGCGTCGGCAAGCGGACGCGTCCAGTCCGTTTCCAGCACGCCGTCGACCGCGAGATGAACGCGCGGTTGGGCGATCGCGGCAAATCCCGGCGCCAGCGCGTCAAGCTTGCCGATGAGGTCGAACAGGTTGACGGCGGCTAGCGAAAGCCGGTCCGTGCCGAAGAACTCCTTGTCGAACGGCGGCATGATGATGATCCGCAAGGCATGGCCGGTCACGCGCCCTTCACCCCTCGGGATGGAGCGCCGCGTAGACCCGTTCCGGCGACATCGGCAGCGAGTTCAGGCGCTTGCCGGTCGCCGCCTTGATCGCATTGGCCACGGCAGCGAGCGGCGGCACGATCGGTACTTCGCCCACGCCCTTGACGCCGAAAGGGTGATCGGGATTGGGCACTTCGACCATGACCGCTTCGATCATCGGCATGTCGGAGGCGACAGGCATGCGGTAGTCGAGAAAGCCGGGGTTATCGAGCCGGCCTTCCTCATTGTAGATGTACGTTTCGTTGAGAGCCCAGCCGATGCCCTGCGCCACGCCGCCTTGGATCTGGCCCTCGACGTAGTCGGCATGGATCGCGCGGCCCACGTCCTGGATCGCTGTATAGCGCACGACGGCGACGTGACCGGTCTCGGGATCGACTTCGACATCGCAGATGTGGAAACCGAAGCCGGGTAGCCACCCCCTGGCACTGAGGGCGGAGACCGCTGCGATCGGCCCGCCCGAGTGGAACGAGCGAGAGGCGATGTCCGCCACGGACATCGTCTCGCCCTGCTTGTCGCCCGAAAGACAGACGACTTCTCCCGAACGCCACTGGACCTGCTCGGGCGAGGCGCCCCATATCCGCGCCGCGCGCTGGCACAGCAGGTGCCTCACTTCCCCGGCCGCCTCGACCGTGGCCATGCCGGTCGCGAAAGTCGTGCGGCTGCCGCCGGTAACCATCGAAACGCCGATAGAGGCGGTGTCGGCGACGACGCAGCGGACCTGCTCGTAAGGCACGTCGAGCACTTCGGCCGCCATGATCGCCATCGATGCGCGGCTACCGCCAATGTCGGGGCTGCCGGTGGCGACAGTGAAGGTTCCGTCCTCCGCCACGCTTAGGTTGACCGTCGAAGGACCGCCGTAATTGCCCCAGTATCCCCCGGCGATGCCCCGCCCCTGGTTCGGGCCGAGCGGCGACGACCAATGCGGATGGGCCTTGGCAGCTTCCAGGCATTCGATCCAGCCGATCTTGCCCCAAGGCAGGCCCGAGGTTTGCGGATCGCCGGGCTTCGCGGCGTTCTTCAACCGCAGTTCGAGCGGGTCCATGCCCAGCCTGGCGGCCAGTTCATCCAACGCGCTTTCCACGGCGAAGTTGACCTGCGGCGCGCCCGGCGCGCGGTAGGCCTTGGCGGCGGGACGATTGCAGAGAACTTCCGTGCCGACAACGCGCGTGTTGGCGATACGGTAGTGGCCAATGGCACTGGACACGCCCGCACCGGCATCCACCGCGGGATAGGCGCCCGAATGATACTTGAACTCTACGTCGGCCGCGACGAGCCTGCCGTCCGCGTCGGCGCCGATGCGCACGTCGATGATTGCGCCGGGAGCCGGGCCGCTCGCGCGGAACACCTCCTCGCGGCTCATCGCCAGACGCACCGGACGGCCCGACTTGCGCGAGAGGATCATCGCCACCGGCTCGAGATAGATCGTTGTCTTGCCGCCAAAGCCGCCTCCGATCTCCAGCGGCATGACGCGGATGTCCGACTGCGGGATGGCCAGCACAGAGGCTGTCAGCGAGCGCACGGAGAAATGGCCCTGGCTCGAACACCAGATCTGCGCCTGCCCGTCTCCGTTCCAGGAGGCCACGCAGGCGTGCGGCTCGATATAGCCCTGGTGCACGGGCTCCATGGTGTAGCGGCCCTCGACCGTGACCGCCGCGCCCGCCAGCCCCGCCTCGATATCGCCCGCTCCCATTTCCACCCGCATGGAGGCGTTGGAGGGCTTGTCCGGCCTGGGCTTCACACCCTTTGTGAACATATTGTCGTGAAGCAGCGGCGCATCCTGGGCGAGCGCTTCTTCCAGCCCGAGGACAAAGGGCAGGACGTCGTATTCCACTTCGATCAACGCAAGGGCATCGCGCGCGATTTCCGGCGACGTGGCCGCGACGGCCGCAACCGCGTGTCCCTCATAGAGCACCTTGTCCAGCGCCAGACAATTGTGCGCTACATCGACAATATCCGAAGCGCCCTCGCCCACATGCATGACGAGAGATTCCAACGTGGGAAAGTCCCTGCCCGTCGCCACCGCCTTTACGCCGGCCAGCCTTTCCGCCTCCCGCGTGTCTATCGAGACAATGCGGGCGTGCGGGTGCGGACTGCGCAGGATCGCGCCCCAGAGCATGCCTGGCGCCTTGAAGTCCGGGCCGTACAGCGCTTTTCCGGTGACCTTGTCCACACCATCCGGCCGCACCGGGCGCGTGCCGATATGACGGAAAGGCTTCATTGTCTCGGGCGCGTGCATGCCGGCGTCCTTTCCTGGCGAAGCTCGGCGGCGGCGGCCAGAACCGCGCGCACGATCTTGTCGTAGCCGGTACAGCGGCACAGGTTGCCGGCGAGCCAGTAACGCACTTCGGTTTCGGTGGGATCGGGATTGCGGTCCAGCAGGTTCTTGGCCGCGACGATGAAGCCCGGCGTGCAGAAGCCGCACTGGAGCGCGGCATGTTCGAGGAATTTCTGCTGAACGGGATGCAACACCGAGCCTTCGGCGACGCCCTCGATGGTGGCGACGGAGCGCCCTTCCGCTTCAGGCGCGAGCACGAGGCAGGAACAGACCATCTCGCCATCAAGCACCACGGTGCAGGCCCCGCAGTCGCCCGAACCGCAACCTTCCTTGGAACCGGTGAGACCCAGCGTATCCCGCAGGACATCGAGCAACGTGGCCCCCGGATCGCAGAGGAACTCGGTGGCGTCGCCATTGACGGCGCAGTTGACGTGGATCTTGTTCATGCCTTCACTCCCGCGCGCTCCGCGGCGATCCGGACCGCACGCCTTGCCAGTACGCCAGCCATGGCCTTGCGGTAGGATATCGTACCGCGCTTATCGTCGATGGGATCGCAGGCCGCCCTGACCGCCTCGGCCATGGCATCAAGCGCCGCATCGTCCAGTCTGGTGCGGATCAGCGCCGCGCCCGCCGCCTCGACCAGTACGACCGTGGGAGCCACGGCGCCAAGCGCGATGCGAGCCGAAGTGCAGGTGCCCTCGCCATCGAACTCGAGATTGGCGGCGGTGCCCACGACGGCGATGTCCATCTCGGTACGTGGGATAGAGCGCAGATAGGCATCCGATCCACTCCGCCGGCCTGCGGGAAGCCTGATTTCAATCACGAATTCGCCGGCGGCCAGAGAGGTCCGGCCCGGCGCCACCGGCACCGCCTCAACCGGGACTTCGCGCCTGCCGGCAGGCCCCGCGATCACGCAGGTGGCGCCGGCCGCGACCAGCGCCGGAACGCTGTCCGCGGCGGGTGAGGCATTGCACAGGTTGCCGGCCATGGTGGCACGGTTGCGAACCTGGACAGAGCCGATCAGGTTCGCCGCCTCGACCACGCCGGGCCAGGCAGCGCTGAACTGAGCATCGTCCTTCAGCGAGGTGCACGGAGTTGCCGCACCAATCACGAAAGCCTCACCATCCCGGCGCACCCCGGAGAGTCCGCCGATCCGCTTCAGATCGACAATGGATGAAGGTGTCACGCGCCCCGATCGCACCTGCACGATCAGGTCGGTCCCGCCGCCGAGCGGCCGCGCCAGGGGATCGGCAGCAAGGAGGGCAATGGCGCCCTCCACGGTGTCAGGTGCGTGAAAGGCTGGTGACGGCATTGAACTCCCCTGCCGGATGATCCTGTCGGGACAAGGTCGGGTCCGCCGCCGCTTTCGTCAACCGGCAAACCGCGAGTCACGGTCACATCGACGGTGCATAGCCTCCGTTCAGCGGATAGGTCTGGCCCGTGATCCACTCGGCCGTGTTCGAGCAGAGGAATGCAACCAGCGCGGCCACGTCCCGCGACTTGCCGTAGCGACGGATTGTGTAACGCGACATCATCGCCTTGGCCTGATCGGTCTGCATGAATTCTGCCAGTTTCTCCTCCGGCATGTCTGGCATCAGCGCGGAGAGCGAAACGGCATTGCAGGTGACGTTGTAGCGGCCCAGTTCCTTGGCGATGGAACGCACGAAGCCCTGCGCGCCTGCCTTTGCCGAGGCGTAGACCGCCAGTTTCGGTTCCCCCAGGCGGCCCGAGTCCGATACGATCGTGACGATGCGGCCCCTCTTCGCCTCGACCATGTTCGGGATCAAGGCGAAGCAGCAGTTGTACACGCCGTAAAGATTGGTGCGCAGGTATAGGTCCCAATTGGCCGGATCTTCTTCCCAGAAATTCTGCCTGGGCCGCAGCGAGCCACCCGGCCCGGCCATGCCGGCGTTATTCACCAGCACCGTCGCGGCTCCGAGCTTGTCCTTGATCTCGGCATCGGCGGCCTTGATCGCATCTAGATCGCCGACATCGAACGGGACGGCGAGCGCCGGCACGCCCATCGCTCGCACTTCCTCGGCCACGGCCTCGGCGCGCTCCGCAACGAAATCGTTGACGGCGATGCCGCCTGCGTTGTGACGCGCCAGTTCCAGCGCGATCGCGCGGCCCGCGTTCTGACCGGCACCCGTTACCACGGCCACCTGTCCCCCCAGATCGAGAAGATCACCGTCGCTCATTTACCCTCACTCCCCGTCCGAATGCACATTGGATAGTATACACTATCGCTGCCTAGCGAGTCCCTCCAACCGGACCGATGGAGAGGATCACCCGGACGATGCCCGGTCGGCCGGGCGCGGCACCTGGGGCGCCCCGAGACATGAAAAAGGCTCCGGAATCTTGTCCCGGAGCCTTTTTCACTGTGGGTCCAGGCAGACCCGGATCAGGCCGCGACCGGCGCCGCCTTGCGTACGCTTTCGTCGACGTGGGCTTCGAATTGCCCGAAGTTCTCGATGAACTGCTTGACCAATGTTTGCGCGGTCTTGTCGTACTCGGCGGGATCGGCCCATGCACCACGCGGGTCGAGGAGCTTGGAATCGACGCCCGGAACCTCGACCGGGACCTCGAAGCCGAAGTTAGGATCTTCCTTGAACTCCGCGCCGTTGAGGCTCCCGTCGAGCGCGGCGTTGAGCAGCGCGCGGGTGGCCTTGATCGGCATGCGCTTGATGCCCGGCATCGTCGCCTTGCCGCCAGACCAGCCGGTGTTGACCAGCCAGCACTTCACACCGCCCTTGGCGATGCGTTCCTTGAGCAGGTTGCCGTAGACCGTGGGGTGGCGCGGCATGAACGGCGCGCCGAAGCAGGTCGAGAATGTCGCTTCCGGTTCGGTCACACCGATCTCGGTGCCGGCGACACGCGCGGTGTAGCCCGAGAGGAAGTGGTACATCGCCTGGTCTGGCGTGAGCCGCGCGATCGGCGGCAGCACGCCGTAGGCATCGGCGGTCAGGAAGATGATGTTCTTCGGGACCGGACCGAGATTCTCTTCAGAGGAATTCGGAATGAAGTCGATCGGATAGGAACCACGGCTGTTTTCGGCCAGTGAGTTGTCATCAAGGTCGATCTGACGGGTTTCCAGATCGATCACCACGTTCTCCAGCACCGTGCCGAATCGCTTGGTGGTCGCGAAGATCTCGGGCTCGGCCTCGGCCGAAAGGCGGATCATCTTGGCGTAGCAGCCGCCTTCGAAGTTGAACACTGCGGTGTCCGACCAGCCATGCTCATCGTCGCCGATCAGCGTGCGGCTGGCATCGGCCGAAAGCGTCGTCTTGCCGGTGCCCGACAGGCCGAAGAACACGGCGGTGTCACCAGCGGGGCCAATGTTGGCCGAGCAGTGCATGGGCATCACGCCTTTCACCGGCAGCAGGTAGTTGAGAATGCCGAAGACGGATTTCTTCATCTCGCCCGCGTAGGCGGTGCCGCCGATCAGGATCAGCTTTTCCGTGAAGTTGACCGCGATCACAGTCTCGGTGCGGCACCCGTGGCGCGCCGGATCGGCGCGGAAGCTGGGCAGGTCGATGATGGTGTATTCAGGCTCGAACCCTTCCAGCTCATCCTTGGCCGGGCGCACCAGCAGGGTGCGGATGAACAGGTTGTGCCAGGCAAGTTCGTTGATAACGCGCACGTTGACGCGGTTCTCCGCCTGCGAGCCGCCGAACAGGTCCGCGACGTAGAGCTTCTCCTTCTCCGCCACCGCCTTCAGGAAATCCTCCTTGAGCGCCGCGAAGTGCTTGGGCGTCATCGGAACGTTGGTCTTGCCCCACCAGACGGTGTCTTGCGTTTCGGCGTCCTTGACGATGAACTTGTCCTTTGCGGACCGGCCGGTGTGCTTGCCAGTGGCGACGACCAGAGGACCATCAACCGAAAGCATCCCCTCCCCGTTGCTGACCGCATGTTCCACCAGTGGCGCAGTGCCAAGGTTCGCAAAAATCTGCGCCTTCGTCGCTATTCCCTGACGGGATAGCGGATAGCTAAGGGTAGCGGTCAATGTTATCTCCTCCAGATAGACACGGCTGCCGGCACGAAGCGGTCAGTGCATCGACGATTCCACGCAAGAATCGGACGGCCGATAGTCGACACCCCCTTTTCCGTCAATTTCGCGAAAATTGGAACCGACCAGCCCTGTATAATACCAACGATACTGGACCATCGGCTGAGCGATTGTCACGCACAGCCCGACCGGCTAATCAGCAATTTCAGATTTGCAGCAAAGGCAACGACTTCGTCTTCATGGCCGATGCATCGACACCCAACGGATCCACCGACGACGGGCAGGCGTGGCAACCGCAGCGCAAGTCGATCGCGCTCGTCGACGATGACCGGAACATCCTGACGACCCTTTCGATCAGCCTGCAGGCGGAAGGTTTTACGACCCGCGTCTATACCGATGGCGAGACGGCACTGAAGGCGCTCCTGGAAAATCCGCCGGACCTTGCCATCTTCGACATCAAGATGCCGCGCATGGACGGGCTGCGCCTGTTGCAGGCGCTGCGCGAGCAGTCGAGCCTTCCGGTGATCTTCCTGACGTCGAAGGACGAGGAACCAGACGAGGCCCTGGGCCTTGCGATGGGTGCCGACGACTACATCACCAAGCCATTCAGCCAGCGCCTGCTGGTCGCCCGGATCCGCGCGATCCTGCGCCGCAGCGAGCTCGTCAAGGCGACGCCTGAAGAAACTCCTCAGGAGGACCTGCCCGAACCGGTCGTGCGCGGACGGCTGCACCTCGATCCGGCGCGGCATCAGGTGACCTGGGATGACAAGCCGGTTTCACTGACCGTGACCGAATTCCTGATCCTGGAGGCGATGGCCACTCGCCCCGGCGTGGTGAAGAGCCGCAACCAGCTGATGGACGCGGCCTACAGCGACGACATCTATGTCGATGACCGGACCATCGACAGTCACATCAAGCGACTGCGCCGCAAGTTCCGCACGGTAGATCCCGAATTCGCGGCAATCGATACGCTTTACGGCGCCGGCTATTCCTTCTCCGATGGTTGAGAAACTCACCGAGCGCCGGAAGCCCACGCTCGGGACGCGTCTGGGTCTATCCTGGCGCGTTTCGCTTACCGCGCGCATCCTTGCCGTCAACATCATAGCACTGGCGCTGCTCGCGGGCAGCCTGTTCTACATCGACAGCTATCGGCGCGAACTGCTCGCCGAGCGCTACCGCCTTGCCGTGGCCGAAGCCGAAATCACCGCCGATGCCCTGACCGGCGAACCGAGCGAGAGACGCCGCGAGCTTATCGCCCGGATCGGTTCCAGCCAGGCGCTGCGGTTGCGCCTCTTTGACAGCGGGGGCGTCCTGCTCGCCGACAGTTTCGAGCTTGCCCCGCCGTCTTACCGGCTGATCGACCCGGCGACGGAACCCTGGTATCAGGATGCCGCCCGCGCGCTCGACCGGGGCATGGACTTCCTGCTGGGGGCGCCGCCGATCCCCGACTATCGCGATCCGGCCGACAGCACTGCCGCCGCCTGGCCCGAGGTCACCGCGGCGCTGGCGAGCGGCGAAACGGTGGTCGATCACAAGTCGGCGCCGGACCGGACCCCGGTCATCATTGCCGCAACTCCCGTGGGGGACGAGGGCATGGCGCTGCTCGTCACCCGCAATGCCCGCGACATCACCGAGAACGTGCGCATGGCGCGCCAGACGCTGGCGATCATCGTGGGCGGCGCACTGGGCGTTTCGATCCTGCTGTCGCTGTTCCTCGCGCGCACGATCGTGGAGCCGCTGCGCAAGCTGGTGCGCGCGGCAGTGCGCGTCAGGCTGGGGCGCGATCGCAGCGTCGTCGTTCCGCGCCTGCCGGACCGCCGCGACGAGATCGGCCTGCTCGCCCGCGCCATCTCCGACATGAGCGGCGCGCTGCGCCAGCGCATCGACGCGGTAGAGAGCTTCGCCGCCGACGTCGCGCACGAGCTCAAGAATCCACTGACTTCACTGCGCAGCGCCCTCGACAGCCTCGACCGGGTCGAGCGGCCCGATCTGCGCCACCAGCTCATCAGCATTGCCCAGGACGATGTGCGCCGCATCGACTTCCTCGTGACCGAGATTGCCGATGCCAGCAGGATCGACGCCGAACTCAGCCGCACCGTGTTCGAGCCCGTGAACATGGCACAGATGGTCCACGCCCTCGTCGCGGAGCGGGATCAGCGCGGCGTCAACGGATCCTGCAACATCACCATAATTCGCGATGGCAACACGGATCTCACAGTAGCGGGTGACGCCCCGCGCCTGGAACGCGTGCTGCAGAACCTGCTCGACAACGCCGTGTCCTTTTCGCCGGAGAACGAGACGATCGAGATCGTTCTCGGCCGCCGCGACGACCGCGTGAAGATCTCGGTATCGGATCATGGCCCCGGCATTCCGGAGGACGCGCGAGAGAATATCTTCGAGCGCTTTCATTCGCTGCGCCCCTCGCGCGAGGAGTTCGGCAAGCACAGCGGCCTGGGTCTGGCGATAGCCCGCACGATCGTAGAGGCCCACTTCGGCAGGCTTGTCGCCACCGCACGCGCCGACGGCACGCAAGGCGCGCGTTTCGAGCTTTCGCTCCCGGCATGGAGGCCCAGTTGATGGTACAGGCAAAACCCAGCCCCCTGCAGGCAAGTTGCGTCGCGATCGGCGGGCGCGGCGTGCTGATCGAGGGGGCGACCGGTTCGGGCAAATCGAGCCTGGCACTGGGACTGATCGATCGCGGCGCGCATTTCCTGGGTGACGACGGCATCCTCGTGCATGCCGAAAAGGGCCGGCTCGTCGCCCGCCCCCACCAGAGGATTCGCGGACTTCTGGAGGTCCGCAATCTGGGATTGCTGTCCTTCCCCTGCCTGGACGAAGCGGCGATCTCCCTCGTCATCAGGCTCGACCCGAATGCGCCCCGCTACATCGAGGAGGCGGAAACGGTCGAAATCGAGGGTGTCGCCATTCCCATGCTGCGCGTCTGGCCGGGAGGCGGGCTGCTCGCGATCAAGGTGGAACTGGCCCTCGACCGCTTCGGCGCCGCTGTCTGACGATCAGGCCTTCAACAAGCTAACTGCCGTCCCCACTTTTCTTTCATCGACAGCAGGCGCAAACACGGACGCGATGCAGGACGATCTGGAACATTGTGACCCCAAGCAGCGCGTGCTGCTGGTGACCGGCATGCTCGGAGCAGGCAAGACCACCGCGCTGCGCGTGCTGGAAGACCTCGGCTGGGAGATCATCGACAACTTTCCGATCCGCTTGCTGGAAGGCCTAATCGAAAGCTCGCCCAACGGCGGTCCCGGACCGCGCCCCCCGCTGGCGATCGGGTTCGATTCGCGCACCCGTGGCTTCAATCCCCAGCAGATCATCAGCCAGGTGCAGGGCCTCGACGAGCGCGAGGAGTTCGAGCTGACAACACTCTTCCTGGATTGTTCCAGCAGGGAACTGGAGCGCCGCTACAACGAGACGCGCCACCGCCATCCACTTGCCTCCGACGCCCCGGCCTCTACCGGAATCCGCGCCGAGCGCGAACTGCTGGCGCCGTTGCGCGGCTGGGCGGACCTGCTGATCGACACGACCGACTTCACCTCGAACGACCTGCAACGATCGGTTCGCGAAAGATTTGCGTCGAGCGCGCCGGACGACGTGACGGTGACCGTCTCCAGCTTCGGCTTCGCGCGCGGCATGCCGCCGCTGGCCGACCTGGTGTTCGACGTCCGGTTTCTGGAAAACCCGCACTGGGACGAACAGCTGCGGCCGATGACGGGGCAGGAAGCGCCGGTCGGCGATTACATCCGCAAGGACCCTGGCTACGAGGAGGCCTTCGCGCGCATTCGCGACCTGCTGCTCATGCTGCTTCCGCGCTATCGAACGCAGGGCAAGGCCTATGTGCACATCGCATTTGGATGTACCGGAGGGAGACACCGCTCGGTTTTCATGGCGGAACAGATCGCTGCGGCCTTGCGTCAGGAAGGATTTTCCCCCACATTGCTGCACCGCAACCTGGGCTCGCGAGCAGCCGATCTTCTGGAAGGAGGTCCGCGGCGGTGAAGAACAAGTGTAAATCCCAGGTGCGATCAGAGGTATTTCGGAGCGCCCTTCCCGCATGATCGGTATGATCCTGGTCACTCACGGCAATCTCGCCGAGGAGTTTGTTCACGCCATGGAACACGTGGTGGGCGATCAGACGGCGGTGGAGACCGTGTGCATCGGTCCCAATGACGACATGGAACGCCGACGCGGCGAAATCGCCGATGCCATCGCAGCGGTCGACAGCGGCGAAGGCGTTGTCATCCTGACGGACCTTTTCGGCGGAACGCCCTCCAACCTGGCGATCTCGCTGATGCAGGCGGGAAAGATCGAGGTCATTGCCGGCATCAACCTGCCCATGCTGATCCGCTTGGCAAAGGCGCGCCGTTGCATGTCGGTGCGCGATGCGGCGGTGGCCGCGCGCGATGCCGGAAAGAATTACATAACCATAGCTTCGGAATACCTGGGACAGGATGCATGACCGCATGATCGACTGCCGTGAGACGGTGCTCATCGTAAATAAACGCGGCCTTCATGCCCGCGCCAGCGCCAAGTTCGTCAATCACGTCGCCGACCTCCCGCCATCGGTCACGGTAACGGTCGTCAAGGACGGCACCGAAGCAGCCGGCGGATCAATCCTGGGCCTGATGATGCTGGGCGCGGCAAAGGGTGACAGGATTGAAATCGCCTGTTCCGGCGACGGTGCCGACCGGGCGCTCGCCACGCTCGCCTCGCTCGTCAGGGAAGGCTTCGGCGAGGATTGATCTTGGCCCCGCGCCGTACCATCACCGGATTTTCCAACCCGCTGGTCAAGTTCCTGCGCTCACTGCGCGAGAAGAAGCACCGCAAACGGGAACAGCGCTTCCTTGCCGAGGGACTGCGCCTGCTGACCGATGCGCGCGAGAGCGGGATCGTGCCGGAAATGCTCGTCATGGCGGCGGGCCGCGAACCTCACCCGCTGCTCGATGCGCTGGAGGAGGCCGTTGGCGCCGCCGGCGGCGAGATCGTCGAGATGGATGTCGAGATCCTCGCCAAGGTCACCGGCAAGGACAATCCGCAGGCCGTCGCGGGCGTCTTCGCCGAGTTCGACACACGCCTTGCTGGCATCGACCGCCACGCCGCGCCGATCTGGCTGGTGGCCCAGGCTCTGCGCGATCCCGGCAATCTCGGGACGATGCTGCGCACCGGCGACGCGGTCGGTGCGGGCGGGCTGATCCTGATCGACGATTGCGCCGATCCCTTCTCGGTCGAGGCGGTGCGTGCCAGCATGGGCGCCATCTTCACCCAGAAGCTGGCCGTGGCGCGCTGGGATGAGTTCATCACCTGGCTGCGGCAGGACGAAGGCCAACTCGTCGCCGCTTCGCTGCGCGACTCGACCGACTATCGCAAGGCGCCGTATGCCGCGCCGTGCTTCCTCATGGTCGGCAACGAATCGCAAGGATTGCCGCACGCCTACGAGGATGCCTGCGACCTGCGTGTGACGATCCCCATGCGCGGCCGTGCCGACAGCCTCAACGCCGCCGTGGCCGGCGCCGTCCTCGCCTACGAGGCGCTGGCACATCTTGCGACGAACTGAGGGCGTTTGTTAATCCGGATATCATCTGCCGGGTGTACAATGACCGGGTCATGCACCGCCTGGTCCTCCTCCTCGCCTGCACTCTCGGCATCGCGGGATGCAACGCGGGGGCCGATGGCGGCTCGCACCTGACCGGCAGCACCTGGCATTTCGAACGGATCGACGGGGAACGCCCCGCTTCCGAGGCGGCCAGCCTGACCTTCAGCAAGGATCACATCGGCGTCAAGGTGGGATGCAACCGTCTCGGCGGCCCTTGGAGAATGGGCGAAGAGCGGCTCATCGCAGGCCCCTTCACGCAAACCGAGATGGCGTGCCCAACGCCGGCCTGGAGCCAGGAGAAGGCGGTCGGATCGCTCCTCGTCGCCACCCCGCGTATCGAGGTCGAAGGTAACCGGATGACCCTGCAATCGCGCGGACACACCGCACAACTGGTGCGAAAGCACACGCCGGATTCAGACGCGAAAGACAGGTAAAGACTGGCCAGCGCCTATTCGGCGGCGGCGGGCAATGCTTCTCCATCGCCATCCCCTTCAGCGACCGCTTCGACACCATAGCGGGGTGACGACTCGATCTGCGGCACGTCATCGATCTCGCGCTTGCCGATCTCGATGTGCTTGTCCTTCAGGCGGCGGCCCGTGGAGAGCACGTTACGTTCGAAGCTGCCGACGAACTTGTTGTAGTTGTTGACCGCCGTTTCGAGGCCGGAGCCGACGCGCTTCATATGTTCGGCGGCGACGGCGAGCCGGTCGTAGAGTTCGCCGCCCATGCGGCCGATCTCCCGCGCCTCGCGGGCAAGGCCGTCCTGACGCCAGACCTGCGCGACGGTGCGGGCAATGGCGACGAGGTTGGTCGGCGTCGCCAGCAGGACCCGGTTACGGAAGGCGAAATCCCACAGTTCCGGATCGTATTCCAGGGCCGCGGCCACGAAGTGCTCGCCGGGCACGAACATCACGACATAATCGGGCGCATCCTCGAACTGGCTCTGGTAGCTCTTGGCGCCCAGCGTCTGGACGTGATTGCGCATCGAGGCGACATGCTGGCGCAGCGCGGTGTCGCGGGCGACATCATCCTGTGCCTCGAACGCTTCCTGATAGGCATTGAGCGAGACCTTGGCGTCGATCACCAGACGCTTCTGGCCGGGAATGTTGACGATCGCATCGGGCCGTAGCCGGCCGTCCTCGGTCTCGATCGAATGTTCGGTGACGAAATCGGTATGCTCGGTAAGGCCGCACTGTTCGAGCACGTTCTTGAGTTGCTGCTCGCCCCACCGGCCGCGCGCCTTGGGCGCATTGCGCAGCGAGTTGCCCAGCCGCGCCGCCTCCTCGCGCACCTTTTCCTGCCCTTCACGCATCGACTGGATCAGCCCGGTGAGCTGGCCGAACGAATCGACCCGCTTGGCCTCCAGCGCCTGCACCTGTTCCTCGTAGCTCTTCAGCCGGGCGCCGACCGGTTCGAGCAGCGAACGGAGGCGCTCGGCATTGGCCTTCTCGGTTTCCTCGAAGCGGGCGCCCGCGCGGCGCAGGAACGCCTCCTGCGCGCCTTCGAGCACCTTGGCCCCGGCATTCTCGAATTCCTTGCGCAGCACTTCCTGCGCCTCGATCAGCAGGCGTTTCTGCTCGTCAAAGTTGGCGGTCTTCTCGCGCAACGTAGCGAGTTCCTCGGCCAGCGCCCGCTTCTCGCCCTGGTGCAGGTCGATCGCCGCCGCATGTTCGGAGCGCAGGCGTTCCAGCGTGCCGGCGTGCTCCGCGCGCACGCCTTCTAGAGCGCGGGCAAGATCGTCGGCGCGCCTCGCCTTCTCGCTTTCGGAGGCGAGGTCCACGATCGCCTTGCGGAACTTTTCCTCGACGTCCTTGAGCTCACGTTCCCGCGATTCGGTCTGCCCCCGTGCTTCGGCAAGCGGCCTGACGCCCAGGAACCAGCCGATTCCCAAGCCAATGACGAGTGCGACGATAGCAACGACGACGAGTTCCATTCCGGCAGCCTATCCGGAACGTTTCAGGAACGCCAGCCTCCACCGAAAGCTATCAACAGTCAAACGGGTCCTCGCCTCCGCAGGGGGAACGAAGGCGAGGTCAATGGCCGAAGGATCAGGCTGCCTTGCGCAACTTGTCGAGCTTCTTGAGCGCCATCTGCCGCTTCAGGCGCGAGAGATGGTCGATGAAAAGAATACCTTCGAGGTGGTCCATTTCGTGCTGGAGACAGGTGGCCATGAGGCCCTCCATTTCCTCCTCGTGGGTCTTGCCCTCGATATCCTGCCAGCGCGCGCGAATGCGGGCCGGACGCTCCACGTCGGCGTAGATCTCGGGCACGGAAAGGCACCCTTCCTGATAGACCGAGTGCTCTTCCGAAGGATCGAGGATCTCGGGATTGATGAATATCCGCGGTTCCTTCTTCGTCGGCTGGTGCGTGTGGGCGTGGCCGCCGTGCGCCGTGCAGACTTCAGGCTCCGCGGCCGGATCCTCCGGCTGGAGGTCAATTACCAGCACGCGCAGCGGCACGCCCACCTGGATCGCGGCAAGGCCGATGCCGGGGGCGTCGTACATCGTCTCGAACATGTCCGCGACGAGCGTCTTCAGATCGTCGTCGAACTTGTCGACGGGCGATGAGACCTGCTTCAGGCGCGGGTCGGGAACTTCAAGGATCTCGCGTATAGCCATGGATCGCAGATAAGCGCGCTGCCGCGATTTCGCAATAATGACGATGCACGGGATTCGCGATGAGAGTGATCGGTCAGCCGACGGGCCGCCGCGCCCGGATCGCCTGCGCCAGCGTGCCTTCGTCGAGATAATCGAGCTCGCCGCCGACCGGAAGGCCATGCGCGAGCTGGGTCACGCGCACCGGGTAGGCCTCCAGCCGTTCCGCGATGTAGTGCGCAGTGGTCTGGCCTTCGAGCGTGGCATTCATGGCCAGGAGCACTTCGTCGATGCCGCCTTCGGCGATTCGGGCCAGCAGGCGGTCGATGGTCAGATCCTCGGGCCGCACCCCGTCGAGCGCCGAGAGCCGGCCGCCGAGGACGTGGTACTTGCCGGTGAACAGCCGCGCCCGGTCTAGCGCCCACAGGTCGGCCACTTCCTCGACCACGCAGATCGAGCGGACATCGCGGCGCGGATCGGCACAGATGCCGCAGGGATTCGAGGTATCGATATTGCCGCAGACATCGCATTCCACCAGCGTCTCGCGCACGGCGGCGAGCGCTTCGAGGAGCTGGACCAGCGAAGTCTCGCGCCGCTTGATCAGCCAGAGCACCGCGCGTCGGGCCGAACGGGGGCCGAGGCCGGGAAGGCGCGACAGGGCGGCGGTAAGGGTCTCGATCTCTTGCGATGCCATGGCTCGGGAGATAGGGCCTGCCGGGCGTCAGAGGAAGCCCGCCGGAGAAGTCCCCCACATGCGTATCGTCTTCATGGGAACCCCCGATTTCGCCGTGCCAGCTCTCGCCGCACTGATCGAGGCGGGATACGAGGTGGTGGCCGCCTATACCCAGCCCCCGCGTCCGGGCGGCCGGCGCGGCAAGGAGCTGACGCCCTCCCCCGTCCACAAGGAAGCCGAATCGCGCGGGATCGAGGTGCGCCATCCGGTTTCGCTGAAAGGCGCCGAAGAGCAGGCTGCTTTCGCCGCGCTCGGCGCCGACGTGGCGGTAGTGGCCGCCTATGGCCTGCTGCTGCCGCAGGCGATTCTCGATGCGCCGCGCCTGGGGTGCCTCAACATCCACGCCTCGATCCTGCCGCGATGGCGCGGCGCGGCGCCGATCCAGCGCGCGATCCTTGCGGGCGATCCGACCACGGGGGTGACGATCATGCAGATGGAGGCGGGCCTCGACACCGGGCCGATGCTGGCCACGCTGCGCACCGTTATCGACCGCAAGACGGCGGGTGAGCTGACGGCGGAGCTGGCCGAAAAGGGCGCGCGGCTTCTGGTCGCCACGCTGCGCGATCTTGCGGTCCACCGCCCCGTCCCGCAACCGGATGACGGCGTGACTTACGCGAAGAAGATCGACAAGGCCGAAGCGCAGCTCGACTTCACCGGTCAGGCCGCGCAGGCCGAACGGCAGGTGCGCGCTTTCGCTCCCGCGCCGGGCGCCTTTTTCGAACTGGACGGTGAACGCTACAAGGTCCTCTCCGCGGAACTCTCCGATGCCATGGGCATTCCGGGCACGACGCTCGACCACCAGCTCACCATTGCCTGCGGCACCGGCGCCATCCGTCCGAGCCGTGTCCAGCGCGCCGGACGCCCCGCCATGACGACCGCCGATCTCCTGCGCGGCCGGCCTGTGCCGGCGGGCACGCGGATCGCCTGAGCGGTCAGGCCCGTTCCGGCAGCCTGCCCCCCGGAAACGGCTCACTCGCCCAGCGTTCCTGCGCTGCGCGGACCTTTTCGGCGTCCTTTTCCCAGGCCGCGACCGGCTTGTCCCGGATGCGGATGTTGAAGCTGTCGGTCGCGCGGAATTCGATCACTTCCGCGCCTTCAGGCCCGGCGCTGTAGCCATAGGGAACCTCGCTGCCGACGAAGAACCCGTCCCCCGCCGCCAGCGTCTCCGAACCGAGCTGGATGCTGCCGGCGACGATGTAATAGAGGCAGTCGCAGTCGTGAGAGTGGAGAGGCAACGGAAAGCCGCTTTTCAGCCAGAGACGGGACAGGCTCATGCCCGGACGCCGGTAGGGCACATCCACCTGCTCGCCCCGTTCCATGCCTGCTTTCATGATCCGGGGCATGACGGCCAGGAGATTGGGCGCCTCTCCCTCCCTGGTCATGCACCCGCATTCGTCGAGCGTGGGCGCGTCGGCGCCCCGGAATATCTCGAAACGCGGCGCTTCGGCTTGTTCCTCGGCCATCCCGGCATCCTTTCCCGTTATTTGCCCCGCATGGTGCCAGTCATCGACGCAGGGGCCAAGCCGTTTGCATGAGCCCCGCGGTCCTGTATCGGCGTGGCGAAATGACGCGCTTCGCACTCACCCTGGAATTCGACGGCGGCCCCTTCATGGGCCTGCAACGACAGGCGCATGGCCCCTCGGTCCAGCAGTGCGTCGAGGAGGCGATCCACGCGGTCACCGGCGAGCGGGTTACCATGCATGCCGCCGGGCGCACCGACGCGGGCGTCCACGCCCTGGCGATGCGCGTCCATGTCAACATCGCAAAGGCCTTCACGCCCTTCCGCCTGACGGAAGCGATCAACGCCCGGCTGCGGCCGAACCCCATCGCCGTCATCGCCTGCGAGGAAGTGCCGGATGACTGGCACGCGCGCTTCTCCTGCATCGGCCGCGCCTATCTCTACCGCATCGTTAACCGCCGCGCACCCCTGACGCTGGAGCGCGGACGGGCGTGGCAGGTGGCAAAACCGCTCGACGCCGAGGCCATGCACCGCGCGGCGCAGGCGCTGGTGGGGCGGCATGACTTCACCACCTTCCGCTCGGTCCATTGTCAGGCGCAAAGCCCGCTCAAGACGCTCGACCGGCTCGATGTGCGCCGCGAAGGCGATCTCGTGCTGGTGGAGGCCGACGCGCGCAGCTTCCTCCACCATCAGGTGCGATCGATGGTGGGATGCCTTGCTCTCGTCGGCATGGGCCGTTGGGACGAAGCGCAAGTGGGCCAGGCCCTCGCCGCGCGTGACCGGCAGGCGCTGGGACTCAACGCGCCGCCGGACGGGCTGTACTTCGTGCGGGCCCTTTATCCGACGGAGTAGTCAAACCCCGATGAGGCAGCCAACCCCGTCATCCCGGACTTGCTCCGGGACCGGTGGAGGTCCTTCGGCATCTCCTCTCGGCGGGGCTGCATGTAACCATGGCCACCGGTCCCGGAGCAAGTCCGGGATGACGCTTCACACCTTGCCGACCACGCTTTCCGGCAAGTCCGTGCCGAACACGCGCTGGTAGTACTCGGCCACCATCATGCGCTCGGTCTCGTCGCACTTGTTGAGGAAGGTGAGGCGGAAGGCGAAGCCGACATCCTTGAAAATCTCGGTATTCTGCGCCCAGGTAATCACCGAACGCGGGCTCATCACCGTCGAGATGTCGCCGTTCATGAAGCCCTGGCGCGAGAAGTCGGCAACCTTGACCATGTCGGCGATCGTCTTGGGGTCGACGCCCGGAACCTTCTTGTGGACGATGTCGACCTCGACCTCTTCTGGCAGGTAGTTGAGGCCCACGACGATGTTCCAGCGGTCCATCTGGCCCTGGTTGATCTGCTGCGTGCCGTGATACAGGCCCGAGGTGTCGCCGAGACCAACGGTGTTGGCGGTCGAAAAGAGGCGGAAATACTTGTCCGGCCGGATCACGCGGTTCTGATCGAGCAGCGTCAGCTTGCCCTCGGTCTCGAGAATGCGCTGGATCACGAACATCACGTCCGGACGGCCCGCGTCGTACTCGTCGAACACCAGCGCTACCGGGTGCTGCAGCGCCCAGGGCAGCAGGCCTTCACGGAACTCGGTGACCTGAAGCCCGTCGCGCAGGACGATCGCGTCGCGTCCGATCAGGTCGATGCGGCTGATATGCGCGTCGAGGTTGATGCGGATGCACGGCCACTTGAGCCGCGCGGCGACCTGCTCGATGTGAGTCGACTTGCCCGTTCCGTGATAGCCCTGGATCATGACGCGGCGGTTGAAGGCAAAGCCGGCCAGGATCGCCAGCGTCGTGTCCGGATCGAATACGTAGGCCTCGTCGATATCGGGCACGCGCTCGTCCGCCTCGGAAAACGCGGGCACTTTCATGTCGATATCGATTCCGAACATTTCGCGGACATCGATCTCCGTGTCGGGAGCGGCAAGGCGCGTGGAATCGCGACGATCGTTCTTGATGATGGCAGAGTCAGTCATTGCGAAACCCGCCTAAAGGACCCGGCGCTGCACCGCAATAAGGTTTGCGGCCAGGGTCACCCGTCAGGCAGTACACTTCGCCGGCAGCGAGAACAGATCGATGAAACGCCGGGCCAAGGCGGGATCGCCCTCGATCGCCAGCCTGCCCCCCGCTTCCTCGGGGCTGACCTTGCCGTAGAACACGGGCAGGAAATCCACCGCTTCCGGTGCGGTAAAGCGCAAGTCGGGCGATGCCATCCCCTCACCAACGGGATGGATGGCAAGGTCACCCTCGCGCAGCCGGCCGGCGAAATGCTGATCGCCGACATCGAAAGCTATCCAGAGCTCCATTCCCTCGGTCTTGTTTGTGTCCAGCATGGTGCGCAGCGAGAGCATCAGCGCCACCGGCGTCAGCGGCAGCGCGGGATCATGCAGCGGAGAGCGAACGGCCCAGCGGCCCAGTTCCTGCAGAACGGGCTCCAGCGCCCTTCCCCATTCCGTCAGGCCATAGACTTGCGCCGCGACAGGCGGCTTGCGCCAGGAACGTTCCACAATGCCGGTCGCCTCAAGCGTTTCCAGCCGTTCGGTCAGGACCTTCGCGCTGAGGTTCGGCAGAGCCGCGCGCAGTTCGCTGAAGCGCCGCGCGCCCAGCATCATCTCGCGGACAATCAGCAGCGACCAGCGCTCTCCGATAAGCTCCATCGCGAAAGCCGCTCCGCAGGCGTCATCGTACCACCTGCCGTGTGGAGTTTCAGCTCCGTCCATCGCCGATTTCGACCCTTTGGTATCTTTTTGTAACTTCATGGTTGCTTTTTGTAACCCACAACAGCATCGTTTCGCAAGATCGATTCGCACCGACGATGGAGACGTAACTTGAGCCGAATGATTTTCGTGAACCTGCCCGTGGCCGATCTGGCAGGGTCGAAAGCCTTCTACGAAGCACTGGGCTTTGTGAACAATCCGCAGTTCAGCGACGATACCGCCGCCTGCATGGTCTGGTCGGACACGATCTTCGTCATGATCCTGACGCATGAGAAATGGGCGACATTCACCAGTCGCCCCATCCCCGACACCGGCTCGAGCGAGGTCATGCTCTGCCTTTCGTGCGAGAGCCGCGCGGATGTGAACCGCCTCACCGATACAGCGGGCGGCCATGGCGGCACGGCAGACATCAATCCGCAACAGGACCATGGCTTCATGATGAGCCGCAGCTTCGCCGATCCCGACGGGCACGTCTGGGAAGTGATGTGGATGGATCCGGCCGTAGCGTCGGGTGAAGCACCCGCCGAAGAGGCAGCCTGAACAACACTCGAAGGAGAAAAGCCGAGATGCCCGTCGATCAAACCGCCACCACTCTCGTCACCGGCTTCGACAACGTACCGGCTTTCGCCCGTGGCCTGGTACGCGATCTGCGCGTCCGCTGGGCGCTGGAGGAGATGGGTCGTACCTACTGCCCGCAGCTCTTGGACGCCTTCGCTCCCCGGCCTGAGGGATACCGCGACTGGCAGCCCTTCGGCCAAGTTCCGGCCTTCGCCGAGGGCGACCTGCGCCTGTTCGAAAGCGGCGCGATCCTGCTCTACCTCGGCGAGCAGGATGAACGCCTGCTTCCTCGTGACCCGGCCGGTCGGTGGGCGGCAACGAGTTGGCTGATCGCGGCGCTCAACAGCGTCGAGCCGATGACCATGCAAATCGTCAATCTCGATGTGTTCCAGGCGGGCCAGCCCTGGACCAGGGACGCGCGCCCCTCCGCCGTGGAGATGGTGCGAGCCCGCCTCGCAAGCACCGAGAATGCCTTGGGAGACAAGGACTGGCTCGCCGGCCCGTTCTCGGTGGCCGACATCATGATGGTCACGGTCTTGCGCAATCTCGACCATACCGACATCCTCGCAGGGTTCCCGGCGCTTTCGGCCTACAAGGCGCGGGGAGAGGCCCGACCGGCGTTCCGGCAAGCGCTTGCGGACCAGTCAGCCGGATACGTCGAGCAGGCGGCCTAGACATACCCGACGCTTCTTACCCCCTAAGGAGGCTTACCATGACTTACGTAGACGGATTCGTGATCGCGGTTCCCACCGCGAACAAGGACAGGTTTCTCAAGCACGCCAACCTCGGCGACCCGGTCTTCATGGATCACGGTGCCACGCGGGTCGTCGAATGCTGGCAGGACAATGTCGAGAAGGGTCATACAACCGACTTCTTCGGCGCCGTCGACTGCCAGGAAGGCGAGTCGGTCGTCTTCAGCTGGATCGAATGGCCCGGCAAGGACGAGCGGCAGGCAGTAATGGGCCGGATGGATGAACTCGCCAAATCCGACGACCGCTTCAATCCCGAAAAGAATCCCGCCCCGTTCGACGGCAAGCGCATGATCTACGGCGGCTTTGCACCCATCGTCGAGGAAGGCGAATCTGTCGCCGGAGGCTATGTCCAGGGATTCATCGTCCCGGTCCCGGAGGGCAACAAGGAGGCCTATCGTGAAGCGGCGATGGCGATGTGGGACATCATGAAGGACTACGGCGCCAGCCGGGTCATCGAAGCCTGGCAGGACGATGTTCCGGAAGGCAAGCAGACCGACTTCTTCCGCTCGGTCAAGGCCGAGCCCGGCGAGATCGTTGTCTTCTCATTCGTCGAATGGTCCTCACGCGAGGCCTGCGACGGCGCGCACGAGAAGATGATGCAGGACGAGCGGATGAAGAAGTTCATGGGCGAGAACCCGGACGCGAAACCGCCGTTCGACGGCAAGCGCATGGTCTACGGCGGTTTCCGGCCTGTCGTCGAACTGACCAGATCCAGCGTGGGAGCATGACCCATGACTGATTGCCCGGCAAATTTCATCTGGTACGAGCTCATGACCACCGACCCCGACGCGGCGGCGGAGTTCTATGGCTCCGTTGTCGGTTGGAACATCGCGGCACAGCCTTCGCCCGAAGCGGGGGGAATGGACTACCGCATGATCGAGCGTTCGGACGGCGGCATGGCCGGTGGTGTCTTCAGGCTGACCGAAGAAATGGCGTCCGGCGGAGCCCGGCCATGCTGGATGCCCTATCTCTACACGCCCGATGTCGATGCCGAAATCGCCGCGATCGAGAAGGAGGGCGGCAAGGCGCTGATGCCCGCAACCGACCTGCCGGTCGGCCGCATCGCCATGGTCGCCGACCCGCAGGGCGTACCGATCTACATCATGACCCCCGTGCCGCCCGAAGGGAAACAGGACGCCCCCAGCGACGTCTTCTCGGAAACGGAGGCAGAGCGCGTGCGCTGGAACGAACTGACCAGCCCGGACCAGGACGCCTCGATGGCCTTCTACGCCCGGCACTTCGGCTTCGAATTCAATGAGAAGATGCCGATGGGCGAAATGGGCGATTACTGCTTCATCCATCACCGCGGCACGCGCCTCGGCGCCGTCTCGCCGCAAACGAACGCGCAGCAGCCGGCCATGTGGCTGTTCTTTTTCGGTGTGCCCTCGATCCTGGAGGCGAAGGCGAGGATCGAGGCCGACGGCGGGAGGGTGATGATGGGTCCGATGGAGGTTCCCGGCGGCGACTGGATCGTCATCGCAGGCGATCCTCAAGGAGCGCCGTTCGGGCTGGTGGGCCCGAAAGGCGGATGAGCGAATAGTCATTGACGCGGACCTCATGTTCTACGCATGTTCCGCATCAACCGCCTGTCCTTGAGGAGAGTGGATCGTGGCCGACTATACCTTCTATACCAACCCCATGTCGCGCGGGCAGATCGCCCGCTGGGCACTCCACGAAGCGCGCGCGGCTTACGATCAGGTCCTCGTCGACTGGAAGGCCAAGCCGGCCGGGTTCCTCGCCGCCAATCCCATGGGCAAGGTACCCACGCTCGTCCACCACGCGGAGGATGGCGACCGGATCGTGACCGAGGCGGCCGCGATCTGCCTCTACCTCGCCGAGATGCATCCCGAAGCCGGACTCCTGCCGAACGATGCCGAGATGGCCGACTACTACCGCTGGACCTTCTTCGCCGCCGGCCCGGTGGAGCAGGCGATCACATCCCGCAACTTCAGGTTCGAGCCGTCGCCCGAACAGGAGGGTATGGCCGGCTGGGGCAGCTTCGATCGTACGATAGGCACTCTCGAAGCGCATCTTGACGGAAGCAAATGGGTGTGCGGAGACCGCTTCACAATGGCCGACGTCTATGTCGGCAGCACGGTCGACTGGGGCCTCAATTTCGGCATCATGCCCCCCCGCCGCGCTTTCGTCGGCTATGCCGAGCGCGTGCAGAACCGCGCCGCCTACAAGGCCGCCAAGGCCATCGACAACACGCTGATCGCGGAGATGAAGAAATGAACCCGAAGAACCGCGTCTGCCTCTGGTTCAATCACGATGCCGAAGAGGCCGCGAATTTCTATGCCGAAACCTTTCCGGACACACGGATCGAATCGATCATACGGGCGCCCGGAGACTATCCCGGCGGCGATGAGGGCAAAGTGCTCGTGGTGGAGTTCACCTGCGTGGGCATCCCGGCGATGGGCCTGAACGGCGGCCCGGAGTTTTCGCATTCGGAAGCGTTCTCGTTCCAGGTCGTCACCGAGGATCAGGACGAGACGGACCGTTACTGGAACGCCATCGTCGAGGGCGGCGGGCAGGAAAGCATGTGCGGCTGGTGCAAGGACAAGTGGGGGCTCTCATGGCAGATCACCCCGCGCCAGCTTCTGGACGTCTACAACGATCCGGACCCGGCGGCGACGAAGCGCGCCTTCGACGCGATGATGACGATGCGAAAGATCGACATTGCCACTATCGAGGCAGCACGCGCGGGAGAGCCGGCGTGAGCGTTCAGCTCAACCATACGATCGTGTGGTGCACCGATCGCTTTCGTTCGGCCGATTTCCTGGCGGAAGTGTTCGGATTGCCCGAACCGAAGGACCTCTTTCACTTCCGCGTGGTGGAGGTCGCGAACGGCGTCTCGCTGGATTTCGCGGAAAAGGAAGGAGCCATCGCGCCCCAGCATTACGCCTTCCTGGTCAGCGAGCAGGAATTCGATGCGGTCATAGAGAAGATCAGGGCGAAGAGCCTGCAATACTGGGCCGATCCTGCCCGCAAGCACCCCGGCGAGATCAACCACAACGACGGCGGCCGCGGCGTCTATTTCGAAGGCCCCGATGGGCATTTCCTGGAAGCGCTGACAGTGCCTTATGGGGGATGGAAGGCATGACGCTGGCGCTCTACGGTCATCCATTCTCCTCATACACCTGGAAGGCGCTCATCCCCCTCTACGCCTACGACGTGGCATTCGAGTTCCGCATCGTCGACGCCGACCATCCAGAGAACGTCTCGGTTGTCCAGTC
The DNA here is from genome assembly GCF_014640675.1 of Novosphingobium endophyticum. Classification (GTDB taxonomy): domain Bacteria; phylum Pseudomonadota; class Alphaproteobacteria; order Sphingomonadales; family Sphingomonadaceae; genus Novosphingobium; species Novosphingobium endophyticum. The sequence continues at coordinate 271,872 of NZ_BMHK01000001.1, forward strand.
CGCCGGTCCGCTCGGGAAGTTTCCGGTACTTCAGGACGGCGAAAACCTGCTGTTCGAAGCGACCACGATCATCGACTACATTGCCCGGCACCACACGGGCGAAGGCACGCTGATCCCTGACGATCCGGACGCCGCGATCGGGATGCGCATGCTCGACCGGGTCTTCGACAATTATGTCATGAATTCGATGCAGATTGTCGTGGATGAATACCTGTGCAATGCCGAAAGTCCCGACATGGCGCGGTGCGGGGAAGCCCGGGCGCGGCTCGAGAAAACCTACGCCTGGCTCGAGGACTGGCTGCGCTTCTATCCTCCGATGGATCATGTGACGCTGATCGAATGCGCGGCGTCGCCTTCGCTGTTCTATGCCGACTGGGTTCACCCGATTTCCGACAAATTCCCCCGGCTCAGGAGCTGGCGGGCGCATCTCCTGCAGCTTCGCCCCGTCGCCCGGTGTGTGGAGGATGCCCGCCCCTACCGCCCCTTCTTTCCGCTCGGCGCCCCCGACCGAGACTGACCACCCCCAGGAGAGATCAGCATGCCCGACACGAACAAGGAGCTTTCGGTCACCCGCTTCATCGCGGCACCCCCGGCGAAGGTCTGGGAGATCATGACGAACCGGCAAGAGGAATGGTGGTGCCCTGTCCCGTGGCGCGCCGAGATCGACGAGCAGGACAAGCGCCCCGGGGGCGCCTCCAACATGACCTTCCACGGACCCGACGGCGAAAGGGAGCCACAGAACGGCATCTACCTCGCCTTTGATGAAGGTCGCCGCTTCGCCACTACGGACGCGGTGACCAGCAACCTTGAGCCCTCCGGCCCTTTCATGATCGGCATCTGGGAAATCACGCCCGAGGGTGACGGCACCCGCTACACCGCGCGCGCCCGGCACTGGCGGGACGAGGATCGCAAGACCCACGAGGAAATGGGCTTCGTGGAAGGCTGGGGCGCATGCGCCGATCAGCTCAAAGCGCTCTGCGAGGCGGAATGATGCCCGCTCGGCGTCAGGCGAAGGCAGCCGCCTTCCTCAGCAACTGATACGCCTCCACGACGATCTGCAACCGCCGTTCATGGCTCCGGTCGCCGCCGTTGTGGTCGGGGTGATACTTTCGCAGCAGCAGCGTGTAGCGCTGACGCAGGCCCTTGCGGTCGACATCGCCGTCCAGCCCCAGCACGTCGAGCGCGCGCCGCTCGTTCGGGGTGAAGCGGTGGTTCCCGGGCTTCATGTCCGCCCGCCGGCGCTTCACATGGGCCTGCGCCCTGCCGCTGATAGCCTCCAGCGGATCGGAAAAGTCCGCCCAGCGCGGAACATCGTCCACGCCCGCATCCGGCCGGAAGGCGCGGGTCTGCGTGTTCCAGCCATAGAGCGGCGACTGGGCGCGCAGAATCTCCTCCGCCTCCATGCCTTCGAAGAAATCGTAGCCCGAATTGAACTCGCGCACGTGTTCAAGGCAGAACCAGCGATAGTCGCCCGGGCCGTCAAAGCCGGACGGCCTCGGCCCCGGCGCCCGGAATTCGCCCGCCTCCTCGCACCCCGGCCAATGGCATTCGCGTCCCCGGGATTCGTATCGTCCATGAAATCTGCTGTACTTCACCGGCTTCAAGATGGAGGCACTTGCGCCTAAATGGAAGCCATGACTGGAACCATCACACAGGAAATGCGGCAACTGCTGGACACCGCATTTGCCCCGACCCGCCTCGATATCATCAACGATTCCGCCAGCCACAGCGGCCATTCGGGCGACGATGGCAGCGGCGAATCGCACTTCACCATCGAGATCGAGAGCGCGAGGTTCGCCGGCGCTTCACGCCTGCAGCGCCAGCGAATGGTCAACGCCGCGCTGGGCGACATCCCGGGCAACCGCGTCCACGCCGTCGCCATCAAGGCGCGAGCGCCGGGGGAGTAAGACCCCGTCATCCCGGAGCAGGTCCGGGATGACGACGGTTGTCTTCGCCGTCCATCGCGTGTTGCCCTTTCACCTTAGCGCGCCTAAATGCGCGCCCTATGCCTCAACCGCTGACATTCGCCGTGCCCAAGGGCCGTATCCTCGACGAGGCGTTGCCGCTGATGGCACGCGCCGGTGTGGTGCCCGACGCGGAGTTCCACGACAAGAAATCGCGCGCGCTTTCCTTCGCCTGTGAAGACAGCGACATGCGCCTGATCCGGGTGCGCGCCTTCGATGTCGCGACATTCGTGGCGCATGGTGCGGCGCAGGTCGGCATCGTCGGATCGGACGTGGTCGAGGAATTCAACTATTCGGACCTCTACGCGCCTGTCGATCTCGACATCGGCCATTGTCGCCTGTCGGTCGCCGAGCCGGTGGGAGATGTTGGCGGGCCGCCGCCCTCGCACCTGCGTATCGCCAGCAAGTATCCCAACCTCACTCGCCGTCATTTCGAGAAGCTGGGTGTGCAGGCCGAAGTGGTCAAGCTCAACGGTGCGATGGAACTGGCGCCCTCGCTGGGCCTGTCGAGCCGGATCGTCGATCTCGTTTCCACCGGACGCACGCTCAAGGAGAACGGCCTTGTCGAAACGAGCCGCATCCTCGATATTTCCGCGCGTCTGATCGTCAACCGCGCCGCGCTCAAGACCGACGAGCGTGTTGCCGCGCTGGTGGAGCGCTTCCGCGCCCTCGTCGCCGAAGAGAAGGCGGCCGCCTGATGCTGCGCCTGTCGACGAGGGACGCCGGCTTCGACGAAGCCTTTCGGCAGGTCGTTGCCGACCGCCGGGAGAGCGCCGTCGACGTTGCCAGGGACGTTGCGGACATCCTGGCCGCAGTGCGCGAACGCGGCGATGCGGCGGTCGCCGACTATACGCGTCGCTTCGACCGCCATGACCTCGACGAAAGCGGTTGGCGGATCGACGCCGAAGATTGCCGCGCGGCCTTCGCAGCGCTGAAACCCGAACTGCGCGAAGCGCTCGAACTCGCCGCCGCGCGCATTCGCGCGTACCACGCGGCCCAGCTTCCCGAGGACCGGGATTATGTTGACGAGGCCGGCGTGCGCCTCGGCGCGATCTGGCGCGCGGTCGATGCCGCGGGGCTCTACGTTCCTGGCGGGCGAGCAGCCTATCCCTCGTCGCTGCTGATGAACGCCATTCCCGCCAGGGTCGCGGGCGTGGAGCGGCTGGTCGTGGTCACCCCGACACCGGGGGGCGAGGTCAATCCACTGGTCCTCGCCGCCGCGCACCTTGCCGCTGTCGACGAAGTCTGGCGCGTGGGCGGTGCCCATGCCGTGGGCGCGCTCGCCTATGGAACGGACAGGATCGCCCCGGTCGACGTCATCACCGGCCCCGGCAATGCCTGGGTCGCGGAAGCCAAGCGCCAGCTTTACGGCGTCGTGGGCATCGACATGGTGGCCGGCCCCAGCGAAATCCTCGTCATCGCCGATGCGAAGAACGAGCCGCGCCGCATCGCCGCCGACCTGCTCAGCCAGGCCGAGCACGACCCGACCTCGCAGTCGATCCTCATTACCGACGATGCCGCCTTTGCCGATGCGGTGGCGCGTGCGGTCGAAACCGAACTTGCCGCCCTCGCGACTGCCGAAACCGCGCGCGCGAGCTGGAACGACAACGGCGTCATCATCGACGTGACCAGCTTCGACGAGGCTCCCGCGCTCGCCAATGCGCTGGCCGCCGAGCACGTGGAGATCGCCACGGACGAGCCCGAAACACTGATGCGCGCGATCCGCCACGCAGGATCGGTGTTTCTCGGCCGCATGACGCCGGAAGCCGTGGGCGACTACGTCGCAGGCCCCAACCACGTCCTGCCCACCGGGCGCCGCGCGCGGTTCTCGTCCGGCCTTTCGGTACTGGACTTCATGAAGCGCACCAGCTTCATCCAGCTCGATCAGGCGGCGCTAGAGGCCATCGGCCCCGCCGCCGTGGCCCTTGCCGACGCGGAAGGGCTCCCCGCGCATGCGCGCTCGATACAAGTAAGGCTCGGCCAATGACCAGTTCCAAGAAGGCGCGCGCCGCCGCCCGCCTCGCCGCGGTGCAGGCGCTCTACCAGCACGACATGGAAGGCACTCCCGCCGCCACGCTGCTCGACGAATTCCACCGGCACCGTCTCGGCATGGAAATCGATGAAGACCGGTACGCCAAGGCCGAAACCGCATTTTTCGACGATATCGTGAAGGGCGTGATCGCCCGTCGCGGCGAGATCGATGAACGCATCACCGGCAAGCTCGCGCAAGGCTGGTCGATCGCCCGTCTCGACAAGACCATGCTCCAGATCCTGCGCTGCGGCGCCTTCGAACTCATGGCCCGCGCCGACGTGCCCACAGGCGCCGCGATCAGCGAATATGTCGACGTCGCGCACGCCTTCTTCGACGAACGCGAGGCCAAGTTCGTCAACGGCGTGCTGGACGCCGTCGCCAAGGCGGTGCGCTGACCCTCTCGACTTGCCGACACCGGATCGCCATGGTCGGGGCGTGACCAGTGAATTCGCCTTCATCGAAGCCCTGCGCGCCATCGCCACCAATCCGGCCGCGCGCGGTCTTGCCGACGATGCGGCGGTGATCGAGATCGGCGGCGAGACGCTGGTCCTCACCATGGACACGATCGTCGAGACCGTGCACTGCCTGCCCGGCGATCCGGCAGCGGATGTGGCATGGAAGCTCGTGGCGGTAAACGTGTCGGACCTTGCCGCCAAGGGCGCGGAGCCGGTCGGCTGCCTCGTTTCCTATGCGCTTGGCGACGAGGAATGGGATCACGGCTTCCTTGAGGGACTTCAGCAGGCCGCGACCCACTTCGCCATTCCCCTGCTCGGCGGCGACACCGTCCGCATGCCACAAGGCGCCCCGCGCAGCTTTTCGCTGACTGCCATCGGGCGCGGCCCCAAGGGCTGCGCGATACCGTCCCGCTGCGGAGCCAAGCCCGGCGACCGGGTGTGGGTGAGCGGGACGATAGGCGATGCCGGCCTCGGCCTTGCGATCCTCTCGGGACATCGGTTCGCCGCAAGGTCGGACCCCGTGACCGCCGACTGGCTTGTCCGGCGCTATCGCCGCCCTGCCCCGGACGTTGTCCTGGGGATCGCCCTGGCGCCTCATGTGACGGCGATGATGGATGTTTCGGACGGCCTGCTCGTCGATAGCCGCCGCATGGCTGAGGCAAGCGGGGCCGGCATCGTCATATCCGTGGAATCGGTCCCGCTGTCAGATGCGCATCGCGAGGTCGCGGGGCAGGATCTTGACGCGCGCTTGGCGGCAATGACGGCCGGCGACGACTATTGCCTGCTGTTCACCGCTCCGCCCCAGCGAACCGCGCAAATTCGTAAGGCCGCGGCCGGGCTCGGCTGCGAGGTCAGTGCCATCGGCAGCGTCGGAGGAGGCGCGGGACTGGCCCTGGTTCACAATGGCGAGCCAATACCGCTTCCCGGACACCTCGGCTACCAACACTGATCTCGCTGCGGCGCAAGCACCGCGGCACCCTTTGCGACTTGCCGACAACCTGCGGATAAGTCGCTTGCCAGCCTTGATTCTTGTCTATAGCCCTTGCGCCTTCGAACGGGAAAACCCGTCGAAATAGCGAACTCACATTGGGAAGGGGGCGTTACGTGAACCTAGTCACGATCGCAATTGTCCTGGGGCTGCTGGCCATCGTCTATGGCCTGGTCACCAGTCGTCAGGTGCTGGGCTCTCCAGCCGGCAACGAGAAAATGCAGGAAATCGCAGCCGCCATCCAGGAAGGCGCTCAGGCGTACCTGAAGCGGCAGTATTCGACGATCGCGCTGGTCGGCGTCGTCGTCGCCATCATCATCGCCGTGACCCTGACCTGGGTTTCGGCGCTCGGCTTCGTGATCGGCGCGATCCTTTCGGGCGCCACCGGCTTCATCGGCATGAACATCTCGGTGCGCGCGAACGTGCGCACGGCCGCCGCGGCCCAGACGGGGCTGCAGCCGGGGCTGACACTGGCATTCAGGGCCGGCGCGATCACCGGCATGCTGGTGGCGGGCCTTGCCCTGCTCGCGATCTCGGTATTCTACTGGTACCTGACGGGTCCGGCCGGCCACACTGTCGGCGGTGAGGACCGCACCGTGGTAGAGGCGCTGACCGCCCTTGCCTTCGGCGCCTCCCTGATCTCGATCTTCGCGCGCCTTGGCGGCGGCATCTTCACCAAGGCCGCTGACGTCGGCGCCGACCTCGTCGGCAAGGTCGAGGCCGGCATTCCCGAGGACGATCCCCGCAACCCGGCCGTCATCGCAGACAACGTAGGCGACAACGTGGGCGACTGCGCCGGCATGGCCGCCGACCTGTTCGAAACCTACGTCGTCACCGTCGGTGCCACCATGGTGCTCACCGCCCTGCTGCTGTCGACGGCGGACAACCTGATGGAAATGATGGCGCTTCCGCTGCTGATCGGCGGCGTGTGCATCGTTACCTCGATCATCGGCACCTACTTCGTGCGCCTCGGCAAATCGAACAATATCATGGGCGCAATGTACAAGGGTTTCCTGGTAACCGCGGTGCTGTCCATCCCGGCCATCTGGTTCGCCATGCAATATGCCCTGGGCAGCATGGAAGCACCGATCGCGGACACGGACTTCAACGGCCGTGTGCTGTTCTACTGCGCGCTTCTCGGCCTCGTCATCACCGGCCTCATCATCTGGATCACCGAATACTACACCGGCACCAATTACCGCCCGGTCAGGTCGATCGCCAAGGCCTCGGAAACCGGGCACGGCACCAACGTGATCCAGGGCCTCGCGATCAGCCTCGAGGCGACCGCGATGCCGACGATCGTGATCGTTGCCGGCATCATCGCGACTTACCAGCTCGCGGGCCTGCTCGGCATTGCCTATGCGGCTACCGCCATGCTGGCGCTGGCCGGCATGGTCGTCGCGCTGGACGCCTATGGCCCGGTCACCGACAATGCCGGCGGCATTGCCGAGATGGCCGGCCTCGACGACGCTGTTCGCGAAAAGACCGACGCGCTCGACGCGGTGGGCAACACCACCAAGGCGGTGACCAAGGGCTATGCGATCGGCTCGGCAGGCCTTGCCGCGCTGGTGCTCTTCGCCACCTACACGACCGACCTTCGCGAGTTCTTCCCGGGCCTGACGGTCGATTTCAGCCTGGAGAACCCCTACGTGATCGTGGGCCTGCTGCTCGGCGCGCTGCTGCCCTACCTGTTCGGCGCCATGGGCATGACCGCCGTGGGCCGCGCCGCCGGTGACGTCGTGATCGACGTGCGCGACCAGTTCCGCAACGATCCGGGCATCATGGCCGGAACCTCCAAGCCGGACTACGCCAAGACGGTGGACCTCGTCACCAAGGCGGCGATCAAGGAGATGATCATCCCCTCGCTGCTGCCGGTGCTGGCTCCGATCCTGGTCTACTTCGTGATCACCGCCGTCGCGGGCGACCCGGCGGCCGGCTTCGCGGCGCTGGGCGCACTGCTCCTCGGCGTGATCGTCAGCGGCCTGTTCGTCGCCATTTCGATGACTTCGGGCGGCGGTGCCTGGGACAATGCCAAGAAATACATCGAGGACGGCCACCACGGCGGCAAGGGCTCCGAGGCCCACAAGGCCGCGGTGACCGGCGATACCGTGGGCGATCCCTACAAGGACACCGCGGGTCCGGCGGTGAATCCGATGATCAAGATCACCAACATCGTCGCACTGCTGCTGCTGGCCGCTCTCGCGGCCGGCTGACGGCACCTTACCACTGACCTTGCAATGACCCCGCCGGTTCGCGCCGGCGGGGTTCTTCGTGCCCGTCGAGGAACTTCGCGCTGTTCGCCCGCTCGCGCCTCCCCGCCCCGTTAGTAATTCCTTGATGGTTAACCGCTAGGCCCGGCACGCAGCATTCCGCGCAACAACCGGACGTTCCCGAACGTGGCCAGCAAGGCAAAGGACGAAATCGCGCGTTCGGCGGCAGGTGTCGAAGCGGGCCTCGCGCATGTCCCCGAAGCCTCCCTGACCTGCGTTCCCTGGCGGGCGCTGGAGGCGGAGACGGACGCGTGGGACCGCCTTGCGCTCGATGCCGCCGAGCCCAATCCCTTTTTCGAAAGCTGGTACCTGCTGCCGTCCCTGCGCCACCTGCCGGATACCGGTGGGGTCAGGATACTGCGTTTCGAGCACGCCGGCCGGCTTGCGGGCCTGCTGCCGGTCGTACGCGCCGCGCGTTATTACCGCTGGCCCGTGCCGCAGATCGCGAGTTGGCTCCATGCCAACTGCTTTTGCGGCGTCCCTCTGGTGGCGCGGGGGTGCGAGGTGCCCTTCTGGCAGGCCGTGCTGAACTGGGCGGACGCGCACCCCGGCTCGGCCCTGTTCATGCACTTGCGCGGCATTGCCCTTGGCGGCCCGCTCCACAAGGCGCTTGAGGATGTCCTTGCCCGCGAAGGACGGCACGCCGGAACGGTCCACCTCGAAAAGCGCGCGATGCTGGCCTCGGACCTCTCACCCGAGGGCTACCTGGAAGTCTCGCTTTCGGGTAAGAAGCGCAAGGAGCTGCGACGGCAGGCGAAACGGCTGTCCGAAGAAGGCAAAGCCCTCTTTGCCCGCCGAACGGACGCTGCGGACATCGACAAGTGGTGCGACGATTTCCTCGTCCTCGAAGCCGCCGGCTGGAAAGGCAAGGCGGGCTCCGCGCTCGCCTGCAATGCGGGTACCGAGCGGATGTTTCGCGAAAGCATGGAAGGCGCGGCGCGGCGTGGACGCCTCGAACGGCTGACGCTGACGCTGGACGGCCGGCCGCTCGCCATGCTGGCGACCTTTCAGGCCCCGCCCGGCGCCTTCTCCTACAAGACCGCGTTCGACGAGCGCTTTGCCCGCTTTTCGCCCGGCGTGCTGCTGCAACGGGAGAATCTTGCCGTTCTGGAACGCCAGGACATCGCCTGGAGCGATAGCTGCGCATCGGCGGATCATCCCATGATCGATCACTTATGGCGCGAGCGAAGCCGTATCGGCCGCCTTTCCATCGCCATCGGCGGCCGTCTGCGCCGCTCCGTCTTCCGCCAGTTCGTGCGCGCCGAAACCGCGCGCAATCCCGCAGGGTTCGACCGATGACCATTTTTTCGCCGGAGGCGCGCGCCATGTTCGCCTCCCATTACCCCGAGACCCCGCACAAGCTCGTCCACACTCTCGGCGCTCACCCGCTGATGGAACTGGGGACCCTCGCCCGCCTTGCCGAGGCGCTGCCCGAGGCCTCGATCGAGTACAACGCCGGCAACCAGCCGATCGGGGTCAACGGCAAGCCGGCAGCCACCGGGATTCCCATCGGCGAAACGATCCGGCACATAGAGACCACCAATTCCTGGGCGGTGCTCAAGAACATCGAACAGCACGCGGCCTATGCCGCGCTGCTGTCCGATCTCCTGGACGAATTGCGCCCGGAAATCGAAGCCCGCACCGGGCGGATGCTGAAGACACAGGGTTTCGTCTTCGTGACTTCGGCCGGGGGCGTCACGCCCTATCACTTCGATCCCGAGCACAATATCCTGCTGCAGGTTCGCGGTTCGAAGGTGATGACGCAGTTTCCCGCCGGCAACCCCCGCTATGCGCCCGACGAGGCGCATGAGGCCTATCACACGGGCGGCGCGCGGGAACTGCGATGGCGCGACGATCTGCTCCCCGGCGGACGCGAATTTCCCCTGGCAGCCGGAGAGGCCCTGTTCGTACCCGTCATGGCCCCGCATTTCGTGCGCAACGGCCCCGAGCCTTCGGTTTCCCTGTCGATCACCTGGCGTTCGGAATGGAGCTTCGCGGAAGCGGACGCCCGGACTTTCAACGGCTTGCTGCGCAGATTCGGACTGCGCCCGCGAAGCCCCGGCCGCTGGCCAGCGCGCAATCTGGCCAAAGCCTATGGCTGGCGTGCCATGCGAAGGCTTGGTGTACGGGTCTGATTAACGATTGATAACCGTTCGCAAGTGCGGAATCCCGCTGCCAAATCGGTCCACAACGGTTACAATGCCGCGAAGACCAAGGGGCAGAACCATGTCGGAAGCAACATACGTCAATCAGATCGAACCGTTCCCGCAGCCGCAACGAAGCACCTCCATCGCCGATGAACTCGGTAAGCTGCTTGACCAAGTCAAGTCGGAATTTCCCAAGGCAGTCAACATCATTTTCGAATTCGACGGCAAGCTCAAGCTCCACGTCGACGTTCGCGCCGGCGAGGAAATCTCGACCGCCGAGGCCCGTCTGGCCAGCCTGTGCGGGGGCACGTTCACGAACATCCACCATGGCGCGACTCCGCACCATCCCTTCTTCCATCGGGTCACGGCGGAAGTTGAGCGCTAGGCCCGATTACCCGTTTGGGTGATAGAAGTCGTAAATGGTCTGCGCGACGGCCTTGCTGACACCCGGCGCGCGCTGGAGGTCCTCAAGGCTTGCCGCGCGCACCTTTCCCGCCGTTCCGAAATGCAGCAGCAGCGCGCGCTTGCGCGCCGGGCCGATGCCGGGAATTTCGTCGAGCGGGCTGGCCGTGATCGCCCGGCTGCGCTTGGCGCGGTGGGCTCCGATGGCAAAACGGTGCGCCTCGTCGCGCAGGCGCTGAAGCAGGAACAACACGGGTGAGTTGAGCGGCAGCGTCTTCTCCCTCCCGTCCGGAAAATGGAAGATCTCTCGCCCGGCATTGCGGTCAGGCCCTTTGGACACCGCGATCAGGGCGATATCCTCGATGCCGAGTTCCTCCACGGTCTCTCGCACGGCCGTCATCTGGCCCTTGCCGCCGTCGATCAGGACCAGATCCGGCCAGGTGCCGCTCTCACGCTCCGGGTCTTCCTCCATCACCCGGGCGAAACGACGGGCCATGACCTCGCGCATCATGCCGAAATCGTCGTTGGTCTGCGCTGTCCGGATATTGAATTTGCGGTACTGGTTCTTGAGGAAACCTTCCGCCCCCGCCACCACCATCGCGCCCACCGCCTTGGCGCCCTGAATGTGGCTGTTGTCGTAGATCTCGATCCGCTGCGGGACTTCGGCAAGCTCCAGGAACTCGGCCAGTTCGCGCAAGGTCTTCGCCTGCGTGCCGCGCTCGGCCAGACGGCGGTCGAGCGCCTCGATCGCGTTGCGCGTGGCCTGCGCGATCAGGCGCCGCCGGGCGCCGCGCTGGGGGACCGAAATCTCGACCTTACCCCCCGCCCCCTCGCGGAACGCCTCGGCCAGAAGCTCGGCCTCGGGCAGTTCGCGGTCAATGAGGATACAGCGCGCGGGCGGCACTTCCTCGTAGAACTGGGTCAGGAAGCTTTGCAGCACGTCCTCTTCGGAAAGGCCCTCGGTGTGTGTGGGGAAGAAGGCGCGGTGCCCCCAGTTCTGGCCGCCGCGAATGAAGAAGGCCTGCACGCCGATCTGCCCGCCCTTGCCCGCCATCGCGAAGATATCGGCATTATCAAGCCCTTCGGCATTGATCGCCTGGCTGCCCTGGATGAAGGTCGCCGCCCGCAGCCGGTCGCGCAGCATGGCGGCGCGTTCGAAGTCGAGCGCTTCGGCGGCCTCTGCCATCTGCACCTCGATCTTGCGCTGCACGGCGCTGGACTTGCCGCCCAGAAAATCCTTCGCCTCCTGCACAAGCTCGGCATAATCGGCCTCTTCGATGCGGCCGACGCAAGGGGCTGAACAGCGCTTGATCTGGTAGAGCAGGCAAGGCCGGTCGCGCCGGGCGAAGAAGGAATCGGTACAGCTTCGCAGCAGGAACAGCTTCTGCAGCGCGTTGATCGTGGTGTTCACCGATCCGGCGCTGGCGAAAGGGCCATAATAGTTGCCCCTGGCCTTGCGCGCGCCGCGATGCTTCATGATGCGCGGGAAAGCGTGGTCCGCGCGCAGCAGGATGAAGGGGAACGATTTGTCGTCGCGCAGCAGCACGTTGTACGGCGGGCGGAACCGCTTGATGAGCTGCGCTTCCAGCAGCAGCGCCTCCGCCTCGGAGTTGGTGGTCACGATCGTCATCGACCGCGTCTGGCTGACCATGCGCTGCAGCCGGCTCGGCAAGCGTTCCCACTGGACGTAGTTGGCCACGCGATTGCGCAGCACCCGCGCCTTGCCAACGTAGAGCACATCGCCGCGCGCATCCTGCATGCGGTAGACCCCCGGCCGGTTCGGCAGAGTGCGCATGGTGTCGCGAATGATCTCCGCACCGGCCTGGAGGTCCGGCTGGTCCGATCCGCGCACGGTATATGTCGCGCGCTCCTCGTGAAAGCGCTCGAGGCCCTTGGGGTGTTCGGGTTTGCCGGCAGGTGTACGCGCCATGCCCGCGAGATAGGGCATGGCGCGGTGAAACGGTAGACCTGCTCCTTCGGTCTTCCTCAGAACATCTTGCGGAAGTCGATGCCGACGACGCGGCCCTGGGGCTCGCGATAGGCGGCCTGATAGGCGAACGGAACCTCGCCGTTCTCGTCGGTCACCTTCTGGCGCGAATCGAGCAGGTTGTCGGCGGTAAGTGCAAGGCGGGCGCCCTTCAGGAACGGGACTTTCGCGACGAGGTTCTCGTTGCGGCCAAGGTCGATGAACAGGCGCGCATCGACCACGAACGTGCTGCCGAAACGCAGATCCGAGCTGCCGGGAAGACCGCTGCCGTTGACCGTGGCCGGACCGTCCCATTCGCCCTTCAGCCGGAGGCCGTAGCCGTTCTTGAACACGCCGCCTTCCAACTCGATCGAGTGACGCGGCACGCCGCCCGAGGCGAGCGCATCGCCGGCAAGCGCGTCGAGCACGGGCATGTTTTCGGCAATCCGCACGCGATCGGTGAAACGCCAGGTATGATAGATCGAGAGGTTCCAGCGGCTCCCGCGGCCGCCGCGACCGAATCCGCGGACCGGCGGCGGGCTGCCGGCGGCACCCGATGCGCCCTGGCGCGCGCCCTGTCCTTCGCCGCGAGCGCCTCCCTGTCCGCCCCCCGGCGCCGGCGCGCCCTCCCGCCGCGCCGGGGGCCGCGCTTCCTCGTCGCTGCCCAGGCTGCCGGACAGGTTGAACCCCCAGCGCATGCTCGAACTGGAAATTTCGTCGTACGTAATCGGCCGGCGGTCGATGGCGATGAGCTGGCCGGCGGCATTGCGCGTCACCCGGCCGGGAAACGCGGCCTCGATCGCCGGGGTAAGCAGCGGGAAGGATGCCGTCACGTCGCTGGAGCGATTACGGAAATATTCCACGATCAGGTTGGAGCGCCGCAGGAACGGCAGGTCCCAGCTCGCGGACAGCTTTATGTCCCGCTGCTTTTCCTTGAGCAGATCGGGATTGCCGCCGGTCGTCACCGTCACCAGCGCGGTCGTTCCAGTGGCGAAATCATAGACGGGGACGTTGAAAGTCGGGATCGTGGGAGCGCCGAGCCGCGAGAGGGCCGGCGCGGCATCTTCCACCAGATAGCTGGCCTGGAATGACAGCGTATCGGTCGGGTTCCACGTCAGACCGGCGTTCCAGTTCGTCAGCGAGCCGAAGTCGGACAGGTGATTGACGCCGCCGCCCAGGTTGAGCGCCAGTTCGCCGATCGCACCGAGTAAATCACCCCGCCGGGTCAGCGGCAGCGCGAGATTCGCGCCGCCCGATACGTCACCGCGCTTGAGCGTCACGGTATCGAGTGCGGTGCGGGTATCCTCGCTTGAGGTGCGGTCGAAATCGAAACCGGCGTTGACCGTAAGGCTGGCATCGCCCGCAGGCATCCTGAACGGCGTGCCCGAAAGCGTCGTCAGCGTCTCAAGCGAAAGGTCCCGGTTTATGGCGACATCGACGCCGCCGGCATCGCGCCTGTCGACGCGCGTGTTCGTGTCGGTGTAGCTGCCGTCGCCCGTTGCCGAGAGCGTCCAGTCACCGAGCATCGTATTGTAGCCCAGCCCGACCTCGAAGGTGTCGGCCACCTGGCGATTCCTCAGCGGATCGGGCTTGCTGTCTCCATCCGGCGTGAGCGTCACCGTGTTGAGACCCGACAGCGAGTTTGTCTGGGTATGCGTGTAGGCACCGTTGACCGTGAGCGAACCGGCCAGGCCGCCCTCGCCCAACCCCTGAGTCATCGTCCCGTCGATCTCCAGTTCGGATTCTTTCGCCGCCAGGCTGCGGAAGCGGGCCGGGTCGGGCTCGCCGGCGACGGGATCACCCTGCTCGATCCCCCGCTCGTTCTCGGTAAGCATCGAAGTCTCGGTGAGCTTGGCCGAGAAGTTGTAGCGGCGCGGCCCCTCCACGCTGAACAGCCCGGCCTCCAGCTCATAATTGTCATAGCCGCCGCGCGTGGGGCGGTTGTACTCCCCCGCCGCCTGGGCAGCGGCGAACCGGTCCTTGAGGATGACGTTCACGACGCGCTGGTTAGCCGGATAGCCGAAACGCAGCGCCACTTCCTCGGGCAGCACTTCCATCCGCCGGATCGCTTCGGGCGGAATGCGGCGCATCTCCCGGTAACTGGTGATGCGCTGCCCGTTTACGAGCATCACCGGCCGGCCGTCACCCCGGCCCCGGCCGCTTCCCGTCTGGGGCGATATGGCCGCAATCAGATCGGCGATCGAATCGGCCCCGTAGGCTGCGATATCGTCCTCATCGAAAGTCTGGATCGGCTGATTGGGCACATCGACCTGCCCGCGAATTCGCGGGGCGATGACCATGATCTCGTTGACGTCCACATCGAGGTCATCGTCCTCGTCGTCGGCGATCACCGACCCGGCGCCCGTCTCGCCGCCCACCTCCGCAGCTGTCGCGGCTGCCGCCACGACGGGAAGCGAAGTGCTGGTTACGAGAGTCACAAGAAGCAAGGAACGCAAGCAATATCTCCGCAAAAAAGCACGCACTCCCTACCCATCCGCGCTGATGCATCGGCCCGAGTTCGTCTTCAAGCCGCCACGCAGTAACAATTTGTCGCTGGCAACTTGCACTACGATGAACCGGCGAGGCTTCCCTTTTCTGCAAGTCGTGGCTATGGCGCCCACCCATGTTACAGCAAACCTACGGATATTGATCGCCGATGGCGAAAGAAGAACTCCTCGAAATGCGCGGACGGGTGGTGGAACTCCTGCCCAACGCCATGTTCCGCGTCGAACTGGAAAACGGCCACGAGATCCTTGGCCACACGGCAGGCAAGATGCGCAAGAACCGCATCCGCGTGCTGGTGGGCGACGAGGTTCTCGTAGAGCTGACCCCCTACGACCTTACAAAGGGCCGTATCACCTACCGCTTCATGCCCGGCCGTGGCGGCCCCGGTCAGTACTGAGGCTTTGCCCGTTTCCGGGCCTCTTCCCGGCGACACCAGCGCTATCCGGCCGGAACCGCGGCTAACCCTCGCCTCGGCCAGCCCGCGCCGCCGCGAGCTGATCGTGCGTCTCGGCCTCGTCCCCGAGGCCATCGTAGCGACCGACATCGACGAGACGCCCGCGAAACGCGAACTCCCGCGCGAATACGCCCGCCGCATGGCGCGCGAGAAGGCGCTGGCCGTGCGCGGCGATGGCGAACACGTGCTGGCGGGGGACACGGTGGTCGCCTGCGGGCGGCGCATCCTGCCCAAGGCGGAAGACGAAGCGACGGCCCGCAAATGCCTTTCATTGCTCTCGGGACGCCGCCACCGCGTGCTTTCCGCGATTGCCCTGAAAGCGCCCGATGGCACGCTGCGTGAACGGCTTTCCGAAACCGTGGTCCGCTTCAAGCCGCTGAGCGCCGAGGAAATCGAACGCTACATCGCCGGCGGCGAATGGCACGGCAAGGCGGGCGGTTACGCGATTCAGGGCAGCGCGGAAGGGTTGATCGCGTGGATTGGCGGCAGCCATTCCGGCGTTGTCGGGCTTCCGCTGTTCGAAACGCGCGCACTGCTGAAAGCCGCGGGATTCGCGATTGGCTGAGTGGCTGGTCGAGGAAGGGATCGGCGAGACCCGCGCGATACTCGTGGAGGCGGGACAAGTCCTCGCCGCCCGCCTCGAATGGGCCGGCCGCCTGATCGCAAGCGAGATCGCCGATGCCACCCTCACCTCCCGCCGCAGCGGATCGAGCCGGGGAACCGTGCTGTTCCCGAACGGCGAGGAAGCCCTTATCGACGGTCTTCCGGCAAATGCCAGCGAAGGCGCCACGGTCCGCGCCATGGTCACCCGATCGGCCATTGCGGAAACCGGCCGCCTGAAGCGCGCGCAGGCCCGTTTCAGCGAGAAGCCGCGCCGCCCCATCCCCCCGCTCGCGGAACGCCTGCGCGGCGAAGGCGATTCGGCGCGGGTGGTCGCACGGTTTCCTGACGATCCCTGGCCGGACATCATTGCCGAAGCCGTCGACGGCGTGATCGCGTTGGAGGCTGGATCGATCATCGTGACGCCCACTCCGGCGATGACTCTGATCGACATCGACGGCAACCTGCCCGCTCGCGCGCTGGCGCTGGCCGCGATCCCGGCCATTGCCGCCGCGATCGGCCGGTTTGACCTGGGCGGTTCCATCGGCATCGACTTCCCGACGCTGGAGCGCAAGGATGACCGGCGCGCGGTGGACGAAGCGCTGGCGACCGCTCTCGACCACTGGGCGCACCAGCGCACCGTTATGAACGGCTTCGGCTTCGTGCAACTCGTCGCCCGGCTGGAGCGGCCTTCGATCCTGCAGCGGGTCCGGCAGGAGCCGATCGGAGCAGCGGCCCGCCTCCTGCTTCGCCGCGCGGAAGGCGTGCGAGAGCCCGGCGTCCTGCTGCTCACAGCCCATCCGCAAGTGCGCGCCGCGCTCACCGGCGCCTGGCTGGATGAACTCGCCCGGCGCACCGGCCGCTCCATCCGGCTGGCGGAAGACAGCAACCTTGCACTCGCCGGCGGTTTCGCGCAGGCCATTGCGCCATGACCCGTTCCGAACGCAAGTGCCCGATCTGCTCGAAGCCGCGCGCGGCCGAGCACACCCCCTTCTGCTCCAAGCGCTGCCGCGACCGTGACCTGCTGCAATGGCTGGACGGGGGCTATGCCCTGCCCGGCCCGCCCGGCTTCCCCGAGGTTCCACAGGACGATTGAAAATTCGTGGCGATTGGGGGGTTGCAAAGACGCGCGAGCTTCGCCATAGGCCCGCAACCAGCCGCTCGCCGGTCTCCCCGAGACCGCCGCCGAAGCGATGCCCGGGTAGCTCAGTTGGTAGAGCACATGACTGAAAATCATGGTGTCGGCGGTTCGATTCCGTCCCCGGGCACCATTTGCCGCATCGCAGAGCAGCGCATTACCCTTTACAACACCGCAGAAACCCGCGTATTCCTTGCCATGTAGGCTCGCATCGCATCGCGAAACATCGCTAGCAGTCGGGCAATTTGTGGCCCCTTTTGGGGGCCATGGCAGAATGGCAGGGGGCCACGGGACCGATGGCACTGACGGACACGGCGATCAGGAACGCGAAAGCCAAGGACAAGCCCTATAAGCTCGGCGATGCCGGTGGGCTCTTCATCCTCGTGCAGCCGTCGGGGGCCAAGCTGTGGCGGCTCAAGTACCGGATCCATGGCAAAGAGAAAAAGGTCGCACTGGGGCGCTACCCCGATGTCGGGCTCGCCGAAGCCCGCAAACGCCGGGACGATGCGAAGGCCGAACTCGCCGGCGGTAAGGATCCCAGCCGCGAGAAGCAGCGCCGCTCCGCGCAGGCGCGCGAAGACGCCAGCAACACCTTCGCCCTTGTCGCGGCCGAGTACATCGAGAAGCGCAAGACCGATGGGGCCAAGGCATGGGCCGGGACCACGGCCGCCAAGAACGAATGGCTCTATGCACAGTTGGCCCCCACGCTGGGGGCCATCCCCATCGCCGACATTGAACCGCTCGAGGTTCTGGCCGCGGTTCGCAAGATCGAAGCGCGCGGCAACCTCGAAAGCGCGAGACGGGCATTGCAACTCGCCAGCGGCATCTTCCGGCATGCCGTTGCCACGGCCCGGCTCAAGTCCGACCCGACGCGCGACCTCAAGGGCGCGCTGCGCACGCCGGACACGAAGAACCGCGCCGCCATTCTCGATCCGGTGAAGCTGGGCGAACTGCTCCGCGCGATCGATGGCTATGGGGGCCACTACGTCACGAAGTTCGCGCTCGAGCTGATCCCACATGTCTTCCTGCGCCCTGGCGAACTGAGGCAGGCGCGCTGGAGCGAGATCGATCTTGAAAAGGCCGTGTGGGCCATCCCGGCAAGCCGGACCAAGATGCGCAAACCCCATCATGTGCCCCTCTCCCGCCAGGTGCTCGAATTGCTGCGGGGCCTGCACGCGCTTTCGGCGCGCCATGACGGCTATGTGTTCCCCTCTATTCGGTCGCACACACGGCCCATGAGCGAGAACACCCTCAATGCGGCACTTCGCCGGCTGGGCTTTACCAGCGAGGAAGTGAGCGCCCACGGCTTCCGTTCAACCGCCTCGACGCTGCTCAACGAAGCCCTCGATCCCAAGACCGGAAAGTCGCTGTGGAGCGCCGACGCGATCGAGAAGGCGCTGGCCCATGGCGGCGACGACAAGGTCCGCAATGCCTATCACCGGGGCACGCACTGGCAGGAGCGCGTCGCGATGGCGCAGTGGTGGTCCGATCATCTGGACACGCTTCGCAAGGGCGCCGACGTCGTCAGCTTTCCGAACAAGGAGGCGGGATAGAGTTTCGCGGGGCACGTCGCCCCCGGAAGCGGCCCGACATGGTGTTACCAGCACCGCGCCGGGCCTGACCAACAACAGCAACAGGAGTGCTGAACATGGCTGACGCCAACATACAGGGCGAGTCCGCCCGCACCAACCCGATTGCCCGCCGCACGTTGCTTGCAAGTGTGCCCGCCATCGCCGCCGTGGTGATCGCGCCTGCTGCGTATGGGTCGACGCCAGCCGCCGCAACCGATCAGGCCGGCTGGGAAGATATTAAGTCCAAGTATGCCCTAGCACACAAGCGACTTTACAGGGCCAGTGAGCGAGCGGTCGAGGCCGACCTGGCACTCGCGCATGATGACGCCGCTGCACCCGCGGCGGTAGTGACCAGCACGAAGGAGGACGTTGAGATCGGGCCGGTCACCATGAAGGCGCAATCGGACGCGCTATGGCTCACGCCCAAGAATTATCGCAGCGAGCTTATGGCCAAGGGCCTCAAGCAGATTGCCGAATACGCCGCGTATTGTCGGGCCGTGGAGGCATGGGAGGCGCGGCCGGAACGCGTCGCGATGGCACAACGCTGCCGCAAAGCGGAGGAGGAACTGGAAAAGGCGAACAACGCACACGTTGCAGAATGGCATGCGGTTGCTGCATTCCCTGTGGCAGACGCCATCACACTTGCGGACAAGGTGGCAGTGCTGCGCCCTGAGGCGCTGGACAACGGCGAATGGCTCGGTGTTCTTGCCGATTCCGTTTCCCGGGATCTCGCGCGGATCAACAGGAGAGTATGAAACTGTCGAGACTAACTTTAACGATCGCTCTCGCCACCTTCTGCCCGAGAGTGGAAAACGGCAGAGCTCCGCCTTGCGGACGATCGGCTGGGGCGAGATGATGGAAGCGACGGGGCGGCCGGCCAGCCGTGGGGGATCTCCGCTCCCCCTTCCCCCGTCGTCCACGCGGAGCCGCAGCGGAGGCGGGATGGATAACCACATTCACATTGAGAAATTTGCTGACCTCATCAAGGCAGCCATTGGCGAGGACGCCGCGCGGGTGCAGATGCTGGCGCACCTCCGCTCCGGTAGGCTGTTGAGCACTTGCATCCGCTTTGTTGGCATCAATCCGTCAAGCTACAGCCCGACGGAATACCCGGAGAATGCCGATAACTTTACGCTGCCTGCAGCATTTTGGTCGGGTGAATTTCCGTTACTCGATGGCGAGCACGTCATCCAGGGGAGTTCTCAGCCGAGAATAATGATGCGGCGAGGAAAGGCTGTTGGCGCTATCCCCGTATCGCGTTCCACGTTGGCAGATAGGTGGTCATATACTGCCAATTGGGCAGCCGGTGACTTCGCAATATCTCACAGTCTCATCGGGGGAACGCACCCTGTGTTGCGGCGGGCGATAAATGTCCACGTCGCCAATGCGGGCGCCGACTCACTCTTGCGTTCAATGGGCTTGCCTGGCCTCAAACTGTCATCCGAAGAACTCACACAATGGATGATCGAGCGACTCCGGGAGAACCCGAGGCTCAGCCAAAACAAGGCCTGGGACCTCGGCCGTAAGACGTTTCACGGCGAGAAGCGCGATCCTCTTTTGAAGGCATACAAGGAGGCAAAGCTCCAATTTTTCGCCAACAAATAACTGCGCCACAACTGCGCCGGAGGTGCGCTGAAGTGCGCCAAGAGCCAACTATGCGGCGCAGTTGGCGACGAACTACGATGGCATCCACGTTAAAACGCAACGTGGAGGCACAAAGTGAAAACCACCCCCAACACAGTCACCCCGCTTCGCTCCCCGGCCAAGCCTTCCAAGGCTCGCAGAGCCAAGCCCATCTCCGAAAACGCTGTCTCGGTTCGACTGCCACAAATGGCAGAGATGCTGGGAATAGGTCTAACCAAGGCCGCGGAGCTTGTCCGGACCGGGGCCGTTGAATCAACTCTGATCGGAAAAACCAGACTTATTTCGGTTCGATCAATCGAAGCGCTGGTGCACGGCGAGGCCGCATAACGTGGCCCGCCAACGAAAAACCCCGGCGCCATCCAAGGCGGCCGGGGCCCATTCGAACCCCGACGGGGCCACGCTGACACCCTCGTATAACCTTGCCGGATTCCAGGCACAAGTCTTCGCCAATCGCTACGGTCTAGTCATCGAAAATGCCGCCATGATCGCGCCGCTAGCACTGCGCTGTGCCCATGGCTGAGGTTCCGCTCCCCGAACTCCAGCGCCACCGAGCCCTGCGCGCCATCGTCGTCGACAAGGCCGACGTCGCCGACGCGGCCCTCTACTCGGTGACCTCGTGCGCTGGCGCTGGTCGACCTCCGCGACGCCGATGGTTCACCGATCGGGCAATTGCCCTCGCCCATGCGGCTGAGCGCGCGGACGAGCACGGCTTTGCTCTGATAGATCTCTCGAGCGAGGCGGAGTGAGCACCGCCGTCGCGCACCTACCGAAGGGCCCGCCCGCGAACGTGGAGGCAGAAGCAGCTTTGATCGGCGCGATGCTGATCGAGAACGACGTCGGGCGCACAGCGGGCAGTATCTTGTCGCCCTCGGATTTCTACGAGCCAGTTCACGGCCGGATCTACGCGCGCACCGTCGATCTGATCGCCCAGGGGCGGACCGTTACGCCGATCAGCCTTCGCCCGGATTTTGAAGCAGACGAACAGTTGAAGGCGTTCGGCGGCATCGCATACCTCGCCCGTCTCACGGGCGATGGCCAAGGTCTCCTAGCTCCACGCGAGCTTGCCGAACAAATCAGAGACCTCGCAGCGCGGCGTCGCCGACTACAATGGCTCGAAGAGGAAAAGGCGACCTGCACCGACATGGGAATGCCGCTGCGGGAGATCGTCCCGCCGGCCGATGTCATCGCCACGGGCAAGGCCATTGAATGCCTGGACCTCGCTGCACTTGCCGAGGTCGATCCGGAACCAAAACACTTCATCATCCCACGGATAGCACCGGACAGAGAAGTCACGCTTCTAACCGGCGGCGGTGCGGTCGGAAAGTCGCTCTTGGCCCAGCAGCTAGCCACCGCCTTGGCCGCTGGCGTGAGAACGCTCGGCATGGACCTCGAAAAGGCTCCTGCGATCTACATCACATGCGAGGACGACTATTCCCAACTCCACTGGCGGCAGACACATATCTGCCGCGCCCTCGGTGTCGACATGGCACGGCTCTCCGGCTCACTCCACATTGCCAGTCTCCGCGGCGCGCCGGACAATGCGCTGGCGATCGTCAATGGCGCTGGGCGCGTTGAGCCGACGCCGCTCTTCAGCCAGGTGGCCGCGCTGATCCGGTCAACGGGTGCTAAGATCGCGTTCCTCGACAATCTGGCGCATCTGGTCTGCGTCAACGAGAATGACCGCGGCGAGGTGACGGGCGCCATCAATCTCCTCAATCGGCTCGCTAGTGAGTCCGGCGCGGCGATCGTTCTTCTTGGTCATCCGAACAAGGCTGGTGACAGTTACTCCGGCTCGACGGCTTGGTTGAACGCCGTTCGCTCGCAGATCTTCATGTCCCGGCCCGATGATGCCGATGGCGACGACGACCTTCGCGTGTTGACCATCGGCAAGCCGAATTACACTCGCGCGGGCGAGGCACTCCGATTCCGCTGGCACGAATGGGCTTTCGTCCAAGACGAGGACCTGCCGGAAGACATGCGAGCGCAACTATCGGAAGTGATACGGGCCAACGCGGAGAATGCGGCCTTTCTCAAGTGCCTGGCCAGTTGCACGGCAAAGAGGCGCGCTGTCTCTCACGTCAACGGATCGAACTACGCGCCAAAGATCTTCGCGGGGTTGCCGGAGGGCAAAGGCCATGACCGAGCGGTCTTTGAACGAGCCATGGAGCGCCTAATCCATATCGGCGAAATCGAGCTCGACGCGAAGCTCTGGCAGGACGCGCACCGCCACTGGAAGCAGGGGATTCGGCTCGCTGAAAAGTGCGGCGACCCTGTTCGCGGAATGGCGGAAAACCATGCGACGACCCCTGCGGCACCCCCCTGCGGCACCCTGCGGCAACCCCTCGCTGAAACCGGTGGAAATGCGTGCGGCGACCCGCGTGCGGCGACCCCCTTATATACTTCGTATATAGAGGGCAGGGCCCAAGAGGCCCCCTCGCCCTCCGAAGTAAAGGATGGAGGGCAGGACATTGGGTGAGCGTGTCCTCCTTCTCGAACTCCGCGAGCGGACCAGCGCGAAGGGCAACCGGTACATGTCTGTTTGGCTCGGCAAGGCCAGTGTCGTCGCGTTCCTCGATCGCGATGCCGATGAGCCGACCTGGCAAGTCTTCGTCAGCACGCCCGCCCCGCGCCAGTCCGATGCGCAGCCGAACGGCTGCAGCGACCGAAGCCCCTTCACCCCACGAACCTCGCGCCGGCCGTCGCGTCGCCGCGCCACCAGACTCCCGCCGGGCGAACTCGACGACCGGCTCAACGATCTTTGACGAAAGGAATTGACCATGGGCCTCTACACATTTGACGACAGCGACATCGCTGCCGTTGGCACCAGCAGGAGTAGCAGCCGCTTGGCCGCATTCCGGGCCGCGAACGGGCGGGACCACACCGGCCGAAATCTCCCGCAAGGCGCAACGGGCATAGCACCGGCTCGAGCGATCGCGACGCCGGCGACGCCTTCAGCGCGTACCACGATTGTTCCAAAACCAGCCCCGAAGGCGCCAGCGCCAACGGCGGCGCAGATCGAACAGGCCCGGCGGCGTGCACGCCACGATGCCGTGATGAGTTCGCCCCAGGCGAAGGGCCGGCAGGCCAGGGCTGCCGGTTTGCTAGGAGGGGCGCTGCACCTCAGCGCCGCGGAAATTATCGCGATGCTGCCGACGATGCCCACCGATGCCCAGTCCGTCGAAATTGCAAGGCGCGCCCGCATTTCCGACATGTGGGACTGGGCGATTGCGGCGAACGCCGGCAAGCCGAGACCTGCGGAAACGGCAAGCGCGAAGATCTGGGAATCGGCCATCGCGAGCAATGCCAGCAAGCCCGAATCCAAAGCGGCCGGCGACGTCTGGGATCGCGTCATCGCCAAGATGAAGCAATGAGCTGGCTCAGCGACATCATGCACCGGCGACGGCGGCAGCAAGCGGACCCGTCGTCGGAAAGCCAGTCAGTGGCCCCGGCCAAGACCTCCACCAATGGCGGCCCGTCCCGCTGGGCCCGAATGATCGCCCGAAGTGAAATCGTCCGCGAGAGCTATTCCCGCGACACAATGAAGGATGACATCTGATGGATATGAAGCCCCTTGAACAGACCGCCCGCGCCTTCGCAACCTTGGACTTTTCGGCCGAAGAGGCCCGGCTCGCCGAACTCGAAGCCGAGCGCGACAACATAGACGCGGCAATCGAGCGCGCCAACGCGCGGCGCACGGAAATCAGTCAGGCGCAGAGGGATTGGCGGGACGCAGAGCGCGTCTCGGCCAGCAATGTTGCGGATGCCCTGCTTGGCGGCGCACATGCCGCCGAAGTCACCGCGCTCGCACCCGACGCGGAGGCGCTCAAGGAAGAGTTCGCCAATCTGAGCGCTGCGATCGGCGAACTTCGGCGCCGTTACGACGACGTACAGGCCGAGATGAACACCTTGCGCACCCATACCAGAGGCAAAGCGGCGGCGGTCGCGCAGCCTCTGGCGGACGCTCTGCGGGCCCAGGCCAAGCGCGCCGCCGAAGAGTTGCTTGAGTGCTATGCGGGCCTGCAGGCGCTTCACACCGCGATCGGCGCGGGCGCCCGGGAAGTTGGGCAAGCTCGGCACGCCGCGGCGGGCTGCATCGGCAATGATCGCCTGCTCTCCTGGCGGTCCGGGATCCCGGTACCGCCCATGGTGGCGCAGGTGCTCGATGCACTGCCGCAAAGCAAGGCGCTGGTAGCGGGTTGTGGGCAAACGGTGCTGACGCCTGAAAACAGCGATCACCTCTCGGTCATCGCCGCGCTTTCAGATAGAACGTTGCCGTAATTGGAATTGCTGGGCGGGTTACTTGTCTTTCCCCGCCCGGTCATGGGAGCCCCGCGTTTTCTGATCCTTTTCGCGGGGCATTGAGGCGGTCAGGGTGCGAAACCTGGCCGCCTCATTTCCATCCGCGCTGGCGCACGATCGACGTTCCCGCTGACATCGCCGCCGCGCTGCAATGCCTCTCAGGCAAGGGCCCCGGGCTGAGGGATGCCCGGTTCGTCCGATCGGTGCAGATGCCCTGATTTGAATCGGCAGAGTCATCAATCGCCCGATACGAGCACCCGCTTGCTTTCATCCTTTCGTTGGCGGGCGACTCGGGCGGCCAGGCTTTCGGGTCTGGCCGCCTCTTTCATTTGCTGGCGACCATCATTTTCCCCGCTTCGCAGCGGTGGGCCGTCCCTGGTGCATGCCGCGGCTGTCGAACTCTCGCCTGAGCTCGTCAACATTCGTTTCGAGGTAATGGGCATGGGCCGACAACGCATGCACATGCTTATCAATCTTCCGCATCTCTTCGATGAGCTGGCTTGGCGCAAAGAACCCATAACTGGACTCGTAAGCATCGGCGTTATGGCCATGGCGTCGCTCGCCCTCTCGAGCATTTTTCGATAGAATGATCATCGCATCCTCGTCCGGAAATCGACGAACGGCCCAATGGGCAAAGGCGTGCCGCTGCACGCGGTGCATTTCCATGATATCGGATGCCCGCTCCAACTGATCCTTGACTTCACCGGCCCAGAGCAACCCCGCTGCCTCCCTCAATTTCGGGAACACTTGGGCATCCTGGAGCATGGAACCATTTCTTTTGGTGGCATCGAAAGCCGCCTCGCGAATGGCGTCGATTGTGCGACGAGCGCAGAAATCCGCGAAGCAATAGGTTTGGATGAGCTTTCCGATCATCCGATAGTCGTCGTCAGTGGGCTCAATGGTTGCCTCAAGAAAGCCGTCGGGATCAGCGTCGAATGCGGCATGCAACTGCTGAAGGCGCGCGAACGCGGCGGTTGGTTTGGCGTGTGCTTCCATCGCGAGATACTGCCAAAGGAGCTGACGCGGCGAAAGTACAGCAAGGCCCCAAACGGGACCTAGCGGCGTAGCCCCCTTTTTCGAGGACAGTACGCGGCATTATGGGCCACGATCGTGGGCTTCTGCTCTACCAAGTTTGGATTATAATGACATTGGGTCTACGAATTCGTTCCGCGATTCGAGGGGGAACATGGGCGCGCATGCCATGGTAGTCGAGGCGAAGGGACGACCGAAACGATCCCGCTACACGCCGCCCAGCGACGTATTTCGAACCGATCTTCGGCAGATCCTGGGCATGTCAAACCGGGGACAGCTTGAGGCAAAACAGCTTAACTTCTTGGATCAGGGCGAAGGAGCCAGCGCTCGGCCGCTGACAATCTGGTGCGCAGGCGATCGTGAACTTCTGAGACGACCGGCAATCGCGGTTATCGGCACTCGCAAAGTGACGGAAAAAGGCCGCAAGAGGGCCAACCGGTTTGCACGCGAACTCGTTGAAAGGGGCGTCGTCGTCGTCTCTGGCCTTGCGGCCGGTGTGGATGCCACGGCGCTCAGTTCTGCCATCCGCAATAACGGAAGTGTCATCGCGGTAATAGGAACTCCGATCGACAAGGCATATCCCGCGCAGAACGCTGAATTACAGGAGCTCATCTACCGCCGTCACCTGCTCCTAACCCAGTTTAATGTGGGCGAACGAACATTCCCTTCCAACTTTCCGGCGCGCAATCGGACGATGGCGGCCATCTCCGATGCTAGCGTGATCATCGAGGCTTCTGAAACGTCGGGGACACTTCACCAAGCGGCAGAATGTGTCAGGTTGGGGCGATGGCTCGGAATCACCAGAGCCGTCGTTGATGACGAAACCCTCACATGGCCAGCAAAATTTCTAAATTACGAAAAGTGCATAGTCTTGGATGACACTGCAGACTTGCTTCGACGCGTCTACGAGGGGGTATAGACGTGAATTTGCACGGCATTGTTTATTATCGCGGCAAGAAGACAGACGCTTGGGATGACCAGTGGCGGGGCGAGGA
The DNA here is from genome assembly GCF_014640675.1 of Novosphingobium endophyticum. Lineage (GTDB taxonomy): Bacteria > Pseudomonadota > Alphaproteobacteria > Sphingomonadales > Sphingomonadaceae > Novosphingobium > Novosphingobium endophyticum. Next base: position 298,334 of record NZ_BMHK01000001.1, read on the forward strand.
TTACTCGGCCCGTAACCTAGTGAAAGGACTGAAGGGCCTAACCTTCAACGGAAGTTCGACAGTCACCGTCGGAAGTACCTCTTACTCTATATCAGACACCGTTGAGGGCCGAGCGAACGCGCTTACCGTGGCCAGTATTGTCATCGCTGGAAAAATCTACGGCGCGGGCTACAAAGAAGTGGCAATTGTTCCGGTGCCCTCCTCATCGCACACAGATCCGAGTGGGATGTTTGTGGGCCGCAGAATTGCGGACGCAATACAGTCACTGACGGACGGAAAGTATACGTCATCACCTGTGTTATATTTTCATGAAGCGATGCCGAAGAGTGCTGGAGGGGGCACACGCAACCCGTACCTCATACAGGCCAACCTGCGATTTGATGGCGGCCAATCCCTTCCAGCATCTGCCGTTCTAATCGATGATGTCTGCACAACCGGCGCTCACCTGAAAGCCGCGCAACGATTTTTGTCAGCGCTGGGGCTTCAGGTGGCGGACTCATTCGTAGTGGGAAGAACCGCTCGTGAGCGTCCAAATTCAATGTTCAAAGTGGACATTGAAGAGATCGACACGTCACCTGGACTATTCGGGTAATGCACTAGCTAGCGATGATGTGGGCGAGCGGAAATGCCATGCAGTGTAAAGTCTGCACAAGATCAGACATGGCGAAGGCACACCTATTTCCACGAGCGCTAGCGCACGACATGAGGCGGTCCGAGCGCCACTTGCATGTGCTGGATAGGGACGCGCAGGAGGTCAAGTTTTCCCAATCCGGATTGCACGATTCCGAACTTCTGTGCGCCGGGTGCGAGAGCAAGTTGAACATCGGCGATGACTACGCCATTCGTTGGATTAGAAAGTTCGAGCGGCACGCGAGCCCAATTTTCAACGGCCGCGCGTACGAGGTACTCAACCCGCATCCCCAGAGACTCGCCCTTTTCGTCTCGTCGGTTCTCTGGAAATGCGCGGCATCCCAGGTGACCTCCAAGGATCTGGACCTCGGCCCGTGGGAATATCAACTGCGAAACGGGGTTTTCGATTCATCGGGATTTGAACCGTCATTCTTTGTCGCTCGAAAAAGGTGGCTAGTTGGAGGAAAGCAACTCGGCTCAGTTGCAATCTTACCTTACCATGCACCAGCATGGGGCAGGCGCTCGTATGCGTTCGAGATTGGGGATTTCCTTTGGGGTGTAAAGTTGGACCGACGGCGATCCCACGCCCCGGGCCTTTTCGATGGCCCGCTGAAGGCGACCGGCAACACCAACCTTATTGTCTTGAATCTAGGCGAAGTCGAGATCGGCGATGATGATAGTGTTCTTGGCATTTTCGCCGCTGCCGAGGCGATACGTTGCGCCGCGGGCAGCTAGCTGCGTGGTTTTGCGGCGGCTTGATGCGACTCCGATGTTCCATGTACGTTCTCACCCATGGTCCGCCGCAGCACCCCACAGAAGAAGATCGATGACCGCGCCTTTCCGGTGCGCATCCTGGTCCGCGTGCCCCGGTTCGGCTTTGGGCAACAATACGACGAGATCCACGCCTGGCTGAAAAACGAGATCGGCCGCGGCGAATACGCCGACCATTCCTTTCGTACTCCGCCTCGGGATGCCGTCGGCTTCTACTTTCGCAGGATCGAGGACGCGCAACGGTTCGTCGCGGCGTTTCCGTCACTGGAGTTGTCCGACGAAACGGCGGGAGCGGGGTACACTTCTCCCTACCGAGGGAGGCTCCCAAACAATTGACTCCGCAGCGCCTGCGGGCAAACCTCGCGCGGTGTGCAACCTTTATCGCCTCACGCCCGGCCCGGCAGAGATCGCGAGACTATTCGGAACGCCGCTTCCGGAGAGCCTGAATACGCCGGGCGAGATCTACCCTGGCTATCCCGGTCTGGTCGTCGCTGGCGGCATGCTGCGTGCCATGACGTGGGGCTTCCCGTTGGTCCAAAGGAGCAAGAGGACGGGACAGCCGCTCAAGCCCAAGCCCGTGAACAACGCGCGCGCGGACAAGCTCGCCAGCGCCTTCTGGCGCTCGAGCTTCGAGGCGCGTCGTTGCCTCGTACCGATGAGCGCATTTGCCGAAGCCGAGGGCCCCAAGGGGCACATGACCAGGACATGGCTCTCGCTGCCAGATCGGCCAGTGTTCGCCTGTGCCGGCGTTTGGCGCGATAGTGCCGAATGGGGTCCGGTGTACTCGCTGGTGATGACAGATGCCGCGGAGACGACGGCCGAAGTGCACGACCGCGTGCCGGTGATCTTGTCGACAGAGGACGAGGCCCGATGGATCGCCGGTGCGCCTGCGGAGGCGCTGGACCTATGCCGCCCATGGGCTGGTGACATCACGATCGAGCGGACAAGTGAAAGTTGGGTTCGCAGCCATTAGGCAAATGGGCGAGCGTTAAAGCGACTCCGACGATATTCCGGCGCCCAACGTCACACCCTTTGTGCCCCAGTTCGGAGTTCGTCCTCAGGGTCAACTAGCCCGGATTGCACCGTAACCGGCTCCCCGACCCGCGCCGAGACCATAGCAAACCATGGAAGCATGATGCGTTGCATGAAGCCTTCCGGCAATCCGGGCATTGTTTCACGCGACGCAGGCCGAACTTCGAGGCGCTTCGTAGGCGGCCCCGGTTCGGTCCAGCTTTCCACAAACAGGAAGGCATTCAGCGATCGGTATTCACCTGGCTTCACCGAATGAGCGACGATTTCCCTGAGTTCTTTCGCGCCGACGGCAAAGTTTCCTGGCGTCACGAACACACAGAGGCCTCGAGGTTGGTCGAAGCCCAGAGCTGTCGCCGTACTGCGGACTTGAGCGTTTGCATGCGCCACTTCGCGACGCACGCGATTCCCGAGATTTTTCAGAAGATCCCGAGCGACGTCCCACTGGAGATCCGGCAACCAAACCTTCTTCCTCCCAAAGAGGACCGGCGCCGCACCCTTCGCGGCCCACTCATTGAGAATTTCCCCAGCACGAATCTGCACTGCCCGATCGTTACCCCTATCAGTCGTGATGGATTTGACCTCGATGACGATCTGATCGTCAGGAAATGCGATGTCAGCCACGCGCCCGCTGTGCCCTGATATCAGTTGCTCACAAGGGCGGCCCCCGGCGCGGCACAGCGAGGTGCACATCAGGTCGTGCAGTTCATCCGGACTGAATGTTGCCGTCAAATCAGATTCCTCTGCATCGCCCCGAGACCGCGCCTCTCGCACCCTTTGGCCCAGCTCATCATTGCGGATGGCAGGACTTGCCTTCGTACTGGTGGCCATGGAGCACATATGCCTTTCCGTTCCACCGCTCGACGGGAAAGCAGAAGCCGGGTCCACCGATCTCGATGTCTGGCCAGCCGCCGACGCCCTTCGTGGCAAGGAAGCTCGGAATGCCTATTCCGCCGGTGATGTTCTTCCACGTGCCGTCGGCCTGCTTGCTGACGATCGTATAGCCGGTGCCCGTCATGCCGAAGCAATAGGTGCCACCCTCGGTGATTACAGCCTCGGGGCGCCCATCGCCGTTGAGATCGCGAATCGTCTCGATTTGCCCAGGCGAATAGCTGGGCGTTCCCGGATCGCCGCAAGCGGACCACTTCCCGGCCGCAAACTTGAAGCCGGCGGCACGGAATGCCGCAGCGCGATCTTTGGGCGTGAGGGTCGATTGGGCCAACGCCGGTGACGCGAGCAGAACCATGGACACAGCAAGAGTGAGGTGATTCCGCATGCCATCCTCCGTGACCGTTGCAGGGGCTTCATAGCATGACGGCGGAATTTCGCGGAAGCGCCAATGCGCGCGGGGCCAATGGACATGACCGACACCCCGGAAAACTCACTCTTCTAACTGTTTCAAACGCTTAGAACCACCTCAGCCAGAAACTTTGCGGTGCCTCAGCGCTAGTGCAGAATACATCTGCTAGATAGGACCCGCGTTTTTCCGTAGATAATTCCATACTCTGGCGTATATTCGGGCGCATTTTCCGATAACGGTCGTGCGTACATATCAGGACGTTGTCTAAATTGATGATATCTACATTATGATGCTTAACTCGTGCCTGACATATTCTTATGGATACTAAACGCCGGACCCGCCGCGATATCACGAAGGTGAAGATGTGAGCACTGCCCTTTGCCAGCTCGCCCAGGACTACCTCGGCATCATGCCCGCCGGCGGAATGTTGGGGGAGGTCAAAATTAATGGATGGAGATGCCTCTACTTCCGCGGCATCGACGGGCAGCCCCGATTATGGTCGCGCAACGGGATACCCCTCGAAGGCGCGGACCATATCCTCCACCGTCTGCGCCTCATCGAGGAAGCTGCCGGAGAGCCGATCATGCTCGACGGGGAAATTCAGGTCGACGGCACCTTGGCCGCTACCAAGGCATGGTTCGAGCGGGGCTGGAAACGCGGCGGCGAAGCTGGCGTGCTCCATCTATTCGACGCAATGCCGTTGCCTGCATGGCGTGCCGGAGGATGGGAGCGGCCGCTACTTGAACGCAAGGAATGGCTCAGGACTATCGTTGGCGCCGTCGATGAGCCTTGGGACTGGCGCCCCCGAAGCGCTGGGCGAGACGATCCCGAGTGCGTGCAGGTCATGACCGACACGTGGATCTTCGATGAGGCACACGCGATCCAGGAATCGTACCGCGTTTGGGCCATCGGGGGCGAAGGCATCGTCTTGAAAGACCCTGCATCTCCATATCGTCGCTTGCGCTGCAGTGCGTGGCAGAAATGCAAACAGGAGAACATGAGCAAGTTGGTTGGGTGCAAGGCTGCGTAAGCAAATTCACGTCTGCGCGATCGCGCGCTATCGGAAAGGCCTAAGGGCGGCTGAATGACCAAAATGTTGCCGGCTGCGGACTGGCTGCTTTTGATCGCTTGAGCTCAAAAGCCGACATCGTCGCAATTGGAGATCGAATGGATTCAACTGGCCGTTAGTAGTCTGACAGCCTTCGATTCTTTGCGAAAGGCGGACACTGCGTTTCCACAGAATTTACCGGCTGCGCGGCGTGACGAGGGGTCGGGCGGTAGGTCAGACTACGGTCTACCTTCCGGCCCGGCGGACGCTCACCGGCTTCGCGTTCATTCGGCCATTCGGCCCAGCGCTGTGGCTGCGAACCTCCTGGTTTCGATTGACACCGCGTTACTCGCAGCCGCGATCACTGCGCGTACTCGGTTCCAACCGATCGTTCCGCTTGTCGCGGCCGCCCGTATGGCTGGCACCGAGAGCCGGGGGATGACGAGCTGGGCCGGGCTGTCGCAACGGTCGAGCCATTGTTCGGTGACCATTATCGCGGCCGCGGCCGCCGTCATCTCGTTGATGAGCGGGTGGCGCAGGTAGTTGCCCCAGAGAGCGTGGCAGATGAGAAGCTGGTCCGGCGACAGGCGTTGGCGCACGACGGCGGCGAGCGCGCCGACGACGTGCTGTTCCCAGGTCGGCGGCGTCGGGAACAGGTGCGTCCAGGGTGAGGGCTCGATCGTCAGCATCCGCTCGGACCAGTCGACGAGGTCGCGGGTGGACTGGAAGGTCTCATCCGCCGGCATCGTTTCCCTCCATGCCTGGAACGGCACGCGGTCCAGCTCGCCGCGTGACGCCATGGCGAAGAGCGCGGCGATGATCCTGGCGCGGACGAACTCGAGCTGGTCGGCGGAGGGCACCGGGGCCGCGGCCAGATCAAAGAGCCGGTTGGGATCCCCGGTTCCGCCCCCCTTGGCCGCGATCGCGGTGACCTGCGCGACGGCGTCGGCGACTACGCCGGAGACGTCGGTGCGCCTGACGTCGAGCTCGAACAGGAGCGTGCCCGAAACGCACTTGAGGAGCAGGTTGGACGAGTGCCTGATCCTGTCCTGCAGCCTGAACGCGACCGCGGGAACCGGACTGGTTCCGGCATCCAGGGCGGCGACGTTGTGCAGCACGATGTCGAGCGGGGCTGCGGTGGCCTTCATCCAGTCGAACGGCTCGAGCGAGCTGCACATCCCGACCGCCTTGGACATCGCGGCGGGATCGAGTGGCGTCTCGCCGCTGAAGTCCGCGAGGATCATCTTCGCCGCCTCGTTGACCCGCTGCCAGGTCGACAGCGTCGGCTCCCCCGGCTCATCGGTCGCGTCGAACATCGGCGCGGCCGCGCTGGTCAGTGCCTCGACCGCCTCGTCCGTGCGCCCGGCGAGCTGCAGCGACAGGGCGAGATCGCCTCTCAGGCCCATCAGGCGAGCCGGCGCCTGGAGCGAGGCGTCGGCCGCCAGGGCGCGGCGGAACAGCGTCGCGCTCTGGTCCCAGTCCTGGATCCTCGCCGCAGCGACGGCGGCGTCGCGTGCGGCGTCGACGAGGTCCGGGTCGGAGTTGTCGAAGCGCGGCAGTGCGTCGTCGTAGATCGCGAGACCTTCCGCCTCTCGGCCACTGCGCCAGAGCACCTTCGCCTTGGCGGCGAGCAGGCGCGGGGCGTCGCCGAGGTCGGCGAGGAGACGGTCGGCCGCCGCCTCCGCCGCGGCCGGGTCCTTCAGGTTCTCGTCGATCACCCTGACGAGTAGCGTTGCGGCGGCGGTCGCCAGCGGGATGGCGCCGTGCTTCCGCGCCGCGGCCACGAGCCGCTCGAGTGTGGCCGACAGGAACGGCCAGCGCGGCGGCGTCCGGCGGATCTCAGTGATCCAGACCCTGGTGAGCGCTATGCTGCCGAAGCCCGGCATCGATCCGAGGCCGGAGAGGAGCAGCTGGGCGTCTGACGGCGAGAGCGCGTCCAGTTCGTTCAACACGCAGTCGAGACCATCGGCGTCGTGGATGGCCGCGAGGGCGCCGAACGCGGCGAGCGTGTCGCCTGGGGGCCAGTCGTGGCCCTCGGATTCCACGCCGGCCGCGGCCATGCGCGCTGGCAGCGCCGCTCGGATGCGTTCCGCGACCCGTGCGAACCGCAGGGCGTGACGGACCCGCGTCACAGGATCGAGCGCCAGGTCCTCGTTCTGGATGGCCTGCCACAGGAGTAGCAGGACGAAGAAGTCGGCGTCCTCGCCGGCGTCCGCCGACTCCTCGATCGCCCGCTCCAGCACGGCGCGCGCCTCGGCCTCGTCTCGCTCGGCGGCGATCCTGAACTGAAGGATACGAAAAATGGCGAGGTCGACCGGGTCGCGGAAGGGGGCGCTTAGCGACGCCTCGACGCCGACGCGCGCGAAGATGCCGGCGGATTCGCCGACCTGCTTCCACACCTCCGAGGAGGCCTGGAGCAGGCTGGGCATGATGCGCACCAGGGGTCTGGCCGTCTCGCCGATGACACAGTGGAGTAGGATGCTCGAGACGTCGGTGGCGGTGAGGCTGCGGGCATCGACGTACGCCTCCGCGATGTCGGCGTGCATTCCGGTCGCCCAGCGTTGGCCCCGGCTCTCGACGCCGAGGTCCCTAAGCAGCGGCGATGCGCGCAGGTCCGTGGACGCGGTCAGCTCGAGCCACGGCCCGGCTAGGCGGTCGAGCACGTCCCCGGGCGACTCGATCGGTGGTTCAATCGCGGCGACACGGAGCAGCCGGCTGCGCGGCTGCCGTCCCGACATCAAGCTAATACGGCAAAGCATCTCGCGATGCGCGCCCGGCAGCGAAGAGACCATGCGCCGCGCCTCCTTCCGCACGTTCACCGCGTCCTCGGACGTCTGGGTCAGGTCGGTGTAGGAGGGCTTGGGGAAGCCCGCCTGTTCGAGCGCCGCAACCCGCGCGTTGACCAACTGGGGGTGCCCGCCCGTAGTCGCCCATATCAGCTTGGACCAAGAATTTGCCCGTTCCCGCGGGCAGCCTTGCTCTAGCAAGTAGCGATCGATCTCGTCGTCCTCGATCGGTGGGGCCTGCAGTTGCTGCCGCCGGTCGAGGCCCAGCGCCGTCGCGAGGCGCGGCGGGAGGGGCTGGGATGAGGTGACAACGAGTACGCTCGTATGCCTGCGGAGCGTTGCGTTCAGGTCGGCGAGCGCGGCTTCGAGCGGTCGCGGATCGTCGCCCGGCTCCAGGTCGTCGAGGACGACCGTCATGCCGCCGGAAGACGAGGCGACCGCCGCCACTGCGCGGATCCTGCCCGCGGCAATGACGGCGTCCGCGTCGCGCAGGTTGATCCAACCGGCCCGTCCCGCTTCCCGGGCGACGTCGGCCGCGAGGTCGGTCTTGCCCATGCCGGTCCCGCCGTGGACGACGACGGCTCCGGCCGCGAGGCGCCCGGCGATCGTCGCCTTTAGCGTTGGACGATCCAAGTGACGGGGCGGCCGCTGCGGCGGCGCCTCCACCAGGGTGGCGGCGGTGATGGCGGTCGAGCCGCCACCGCCGGGCGCCAGAGCGGCCAGCAGTCCGACGAGCTGCTCGGTGGGGATGGAGGTGCGGCCCGCTTGGTCGACGATCCGAAGGAGGTCGCCGCGCCGGAGCGGCTCCCGCTTGGCGTCGGTGGCCACCGTCCAGACGTGCCGATGCAACGCGTCGAGGGCCCTGACCGCGTCCGCGGTGGACAGGTTGCGCGTCTCGCCCAGCTCGATAAGCTGCACCTCAAGCCGGGCGGTCAGCGAGATAATGTCACCCTGGCCGGTCACCCACTCGATCGGATCGACGATGCGCTTGATGAACTCCGCCGTGGTGGCGGACGCGATCCACTTCTTCGGCTTCTCCGCAAGGCCTGGAATGGTGGCGAGAAAGGTTCGGATCGCTTCGGCGGCGGCTTTCGCTGCCTTCGACTGCGGGTTCCGTCGCACTTCTTCCCAGGCTTCCAGCGCCGGTCTGCCCAGGGCCATCGGATCGCCCTTCTCCATCCCGGCGCTAGAGGTAGTCAGGAACCGGAAGCGGATCGCAACGCCATCGTTTCGCGCTTGGTGATCGAACAGGTTCCCGATCGCCTCGATCGCGCCGATGCTCCGCAGTGTGACGCTGCCGGACCCCGAGGTGTCCTTAACCTGCTCGACGAGGGCGCCGTCCGGCGAGATCCGGTCCAAGTCCTCGGCGCCCTCGATGACGAGGATCTCGCCAATTGGCAGTACCAGCCACGCCTCGATCGTGCGCAGGATCTGGTACGAGTAGCCACGCAGGGCCGGCGTGGCGTCGCGCTCCGGATCGTTCACGAGGGGGGACAGCGTCGGGTCGGTCAACTTACTCGGGCCTGGATCGCCCCGGGCCCCCGTGGCGTCGATGTGTTGTCGCTTTCGGCGCTCACCGAGGGCGATCGCACGTAAGATGATCCATGCAGGCCCTCTGTTCAAGTGACCGGGGCCACCGCGTCTTGGCTCGCAGCGATTTGAGGGATCGCGGTCGCCGGCGGGCCTCATCTTGGGCATTATTGCCGCGACGCAGAGGTGGACGCGACGATGGGCACGAGCGAAAGACCGCTTTCGGGGTTGCTGAAAACGCAATCTTACGGCTGGGACGGGCGCAAATTGTATATAGCCGCCATCACGGCCACTGATCGAATTTGTCCCTCTTCCGAACGGGCCGCGCCCGCGTTGTAGTGCTACGACATCGCATTTCAGGGCAACACATGGCCAGCCAGTGCATTGCGTTTCGCGATTCCAAAGACGGACTCCACGCCAGTCTCGAGGAGGCTAAGATCAAATTGCGGTCCTCGGCCGCGTCGGCGACGAAGGCGGGATGACCGCCGGCGTTGCCAAGCTCATCCTCGACAAGCGCCAGGAGATCGAGCGGATATTCGCCGAGCATGACGAGTTGGTTGGCGCGGCCCAGGACGGTGACAACGTGGAACGGCTTCACGTCGCCTGAGCAGATAACCTACGCAGTAAGGGCCGTTTCCATCGAGCGGCCCGCAAAGCGCCTGGCAAACAGCAAGAACAGCAGACGTCATTCAAATAGTCGAGTGATCGAGCGGAAAGTTGCGGCAGTCAGTGCCGCGTAGCGCTACAATCTTGTAGCGTTCGGTTCGATGGCCAGTATAACTTTCCCCGGCTCGAATCGGTGAGCTTGATGGGGGTATCATGAATAAATCACGTCGCGTGGTCTTCTCGGCCATTATTGCAGCCACGATCGGATTGCTGCCAGCTTCTGCATTCGCACAATCGGCAACACCAGAAGAAGTCTGGCAGAGCGGAGTGCGTTACCTGAAAGTAACCAATACGTCTGGCATGAACACTCCGGCAACGAAGCTGTACTGCAGCATACTGGCGGCTGATGGAAGCTGGGCCTCGCTCTATCTCACTCCCGGACAGTACATTTACAAAGCGATTCATCCAGCAATGGCTGCTCAGTGGAATTGCACTCCGGTTCCCTGGTGAGTTTATCAGTCCCGACCCGGTGAGCGAGACCACCTTCCACGGGTGGTCTGCTCACGTGTCTCTGCCGGAAAGCGGAAAGGGCCGCTCCTTTCGAAGCGGCCCCCTAACCGGCCCTACTTGATCGCTGGCCTATCCGACTTGCGGTTGGCGCGCATTCGACACCTCGCTCGGTCTGGCTCGGGACGCTGGCGAGGGAAGCCCGCTCGCGGTCGATCATCGTCATACCCCTGGGCCGCGAGACTAGCAACGGTCTGGCGGCGCCTTGTGCTTCGTGGGCAATCATCGCTGATGACACCCTGCGCCGCGATCAATGCGCGGCCGAGCCACCACACCGGCGCCGCAACTCATCTCGCTGCGTCCGCAGGACGGTCACCGCAGCCTCGCCGAAGATGGCCGGGTCGTCGGCACCCATGCGGCCCGCCGCCACCTCACGCCGGACGACGCGCTGGAACTCGTCAGCATCGACCCTTTCCTGATCGTCCATCGCCTCGAAGAATGCGAATGCGCACTTGTCCGCAGCGATGGCGCCGATCAGCCCTTCGACGTCGCCACCGTCAGCCTCGGTGTGTTCCATCGCGACCCTCATGGCCGCGTCGTACATGGCGAGCAGCGCAACCCTGCTTCTTTCGTCATCAACGTCCAGGAAGAGTTCCCAGGTGCGATCTCTGGTGGCCCCCGGATTCAATGTGGCCGCCGCCACAAGACCGTCGACAAATGCTTTCACGCGCTCGTCCATGCCATTCCTCGCTGGTTGGCGCGCGAGACGATACAGGCAGGTGCGCACCGCGAGCGCATTAAAGTTGGTTCATCCTTGGGCGGCGATGGCATGTGCGACCGCATATCGGCAATGGGATAGCCGAGCGAACAGACTGTGAAAGACGACAGACCAGTTAGATTCCCTGCTCGGCATCGAACTGGCGCCGAGCGTGAGCGCCCTTCCCGCCGCAACCAAGATCTAGCTTCCGAGGCCGGCCAGACCGCTGATGGGCCCCCAAATTGCCCCACAATCCACCGGTAATGACCCTGCGGTGGAAAAAAGTTGGCCCCCAGCCTGCCCCTGAGGGGGCCAGATAGGGGGCCACCTTTTCGACGTAAATTCAAAACCATAGGAATTACGCGGTCCGTAGACTCCTTTACGATTCCGTCCCCGGGCACCATCGCCCCGCAGGGGTCCGATGGCATCCATACCCATCCACAAAAACGACGAATTTCTGCGGTTTTTCGAGCCCGATTGTCCGGTCTCGTCTCCAGCGATCCGGTTGAATCCGGAGCCTAAAGTGGTATCGATGATGGTACCGGGGGCTGATACCATCATGGAGATACCATCATGGCGCTGTCGTTCGTTGCGATAAATGCTGCAAAACCAAGGGCCAAACCTTACAAACTCAGCGACGGTGCAGGCCTCTATCTGCTGGTGACGCCGGGCGGCGGCCGCCTCTGGCGCATGAACTACCGTTTCGGCGGCAAACAGAAGACATTGGCCTTGGGCCTGTATCCCGATGTCTCGGCGCCGGGCCTATGCCCGCGGCGACCATTGGCCCGAGCGTGTGAAAATGATGCAGTTCTGGTCTGACTACTTGGATGCTCTGCGAACAGGCGGAAAAATCCTCAAGGGAAATTTCCAGCGAGCATAGGCATCAACCGCCAACAAGGCCGCCGTTCAACCTGCGCAATCTCGGCTGTCTGCTGTCGATTGTTAAGGCGTCCTCGGAGCCGGCCGCGGATTTCGCCAAGATCGCCGCCCGCAAGGCGAATGCGAGATACAATCCGATCTTCTCGCCGACTTGGTACGCGACCTGGGACGGTTTTGATCCCGTCGCCGGGATCCCGGCGCTCGCCGCTCGCCTCGCGGCGCTCGACAAACCCGCCAAGCAGACCAACCTCGCGCTCCGCTTCGGGGTGGCGCTCCTTGGCGGCCGCCAGCAGGAGGGTCGGGCCCGGCTCGCCTATCGCACCGTCGAGCACATGAAGGCTCTCTACCTGTTGATTCTGAGAGTTGACCCGGGATTGGAGTGGGCCCTTTGGGTCGGCCGGACAGACGACTGCACCCGACCGACCGTCAGAATTTCAAAAAGTGCTTGCAACGCGGGAGCCATCCACAGACGGCCTATTCAAGCAATCGGGTACCCCACAGCGGTTTCAACCGTTCGAGGATGAACAGCATGGCAACACTGGCGAGCGCAATGATCCCGATTCCCTCGGGAGCAACGCGCGCAAAATTGAACAGGTCGGCAATCGGAGAAACAAACTGCGTTGCCAGCAGGATAATGGTCACCAACCCAAAGACCGTGCCGAGCGCCGGATTAAACCTGCGCAAGGCCGCCGTTATCGAAGCGCTGAAGCGGCGGTTGATGAGGATCAAACTCGTGATTCCGAGGACGAGCGCAAGAAAGGCGGTGGAGCGGAGCTGTTCCTCGCCAATGCCGGTATCCCAGAAATACAGGGTCAGCCCCCCGGCCACGCCAAATGCAACACTGCCCTGGATAACCGACCAGCCCACCAGCCAGCGTGAAAACAACGGGGTATCCGGTCGGCGCGGGGGTCGTTCCATGACATTGCGCTCGTCCTTCTCGGCTTCGAAGGAGAGTGAACAGACCGGATCGATGATCATTTCCAGGAAGGCGATGTGGATCGGCCCCAGCAACAAGGGCATGCCGGTCAGCAGTGGAAGCAACGCAAGGCCCGCAATCGGAATGTGCACGGCAACGATGAAGCCCATTGCCTTGCGCAGATTGTCATAGATTCGCCGTCCCATGCGAATGGCCTTGACGATTGAGCCGAAGTCATCGTCAAGCAGCACGATTGCCGACGCCTCGCGGGCAACATCGGTGCCGCGCCCGCCCATGGCGATGCCGATGTGCGCCGCCTTGAGCGAAGGCGCATCGTTCACGCCGTCGCCGGTCATGGCGACGATTTCGCCGGCTTCCTTCAGCGCTTCGACGAGCCGCAGCTTCTGTTCAGGCATGATGCGCGCGCACACGCTGACGAAGCCGATGCGCTGTCGCAGTTCGTCGTCGGACATTGCCGCCAGGTCTTCGCCTGTCAGCACGTCGTCTGAATCAATTCCTGCTTTCTGGGCGATGGCGCGGGCGGTCTGCGGGTAATCACCAGTGATCATGATGATGCGGATGCCGGCTGCACGGCATTGGCGCACGGCATCTGGGACAGAAGCGCGCAGGGGATCGGCAAGGCCGACCAACCCGCGGAAGGTGAAGCCGAATTCCCGTTGCGACTTCGGTAGTTCAACACCTGCCCAGCGCGCGTCGGCTACGCCAAGAACCCGCAGCCCCTTACTGGCCATGGCGTCAATGGTGTCCTTCAGTCTCGCCTTCTCGTCTCCAGCCATGCCGCAGAGTTCGGCGATGGCTTCAGGTGCGCCTTTCGTGGCGATGATTCGTTCCTCGGCCGTGTCGCGGTTGGCCCACACATGGGACATAGCCAGCAGGGCGGAGTCGAGAGGATAGTGATAATCCAGTGTCCAGCCCGCGTCCTGCCGCGCCCTGACGGTTTCGGGCGCGAGTTCATCACCAAGTTCATGGAAGGCGACTTCCATCGGATCCACCGGCTGCTGGGCGCTGGCGAGAATGCCGAGCTCGGCCAGACGGTGGAATTCGTCTTGCAGCAGGTGTTTCTGCTGATCGTCATGCAACAGGATCCGCCCATCAGGGAGACGCAACTCGGCGATCCGCATCCGGTTCTGCGTCAGCGTACCGGTCTTGTCCGTACATAACGTCGTTGCCGCGCCCAATGTCTCGATCGCTGCCGCGCGGCGCGTCAGCACCCGATTGCGCGACATGCGCATGGCGCCCATCGCCATGAAGATGGTGAGCACCACCGGGAATTCCTCCGGCAGCATCGACATGCCGAGCGCTATCCCGGCAAGCGCGGCCTCCAGCCAGCTCCCGCGAAACAGTCCGTAAAGGATAACAACGAGCACACTGGCCGCAGCGCCCGTCACCGCAAACCACAAGACCAGCCGGCGTGTCTGCTGTCTGAGGCGTGGCGCTTCGGTTTCAAGCGTGGAGAGAACACGCCCGATGCGACCGATCTCGCTGGCAAGACCTGTTGCGGTGACAACGCAAAGCCCCGTCCCGCGCACGACCAGCGATCCTGAATAGACGAATGACAGGTCGTCTCCGCCGGGACGCACCATGGCGGTTGGCGCATCAGCCCCGCAGGCAGTTTTGCGTACGGCAACAGATTCTCCGGTCAGCAAGGATTCGTCCAGATGCAATCCGTTATTTTCAGCGATCCACCCGTCGGCGGGTACCCTGTCGCCTTCAGCGAGCACGACGAGATCGCCACGCGCCACCTCGCGCCCGGCGATGCGCTTCCTCACGCCATCGCGGATGACGAGCGCACGCGGGCTGGTCAGGTCCCGCAAAGCTTCGAGCGCCCGTTCGGTGCGACTTTCCTGGACGACAGTGATGAGGATCGAAAGCCCGGCGAAGGCGACCAGGATCAGGGCTTCCTGAAGGTCGCCCAACGCCATGTAGATCATGCCCGCACCGAGCAGCATGGCCAGCATGGGTTCGCGCAGGACGTCCACGACGATGCGCGCAAACGTGCGCTGCCCCGAATGCGGCAGCTCGTTATAACCTTCCGTCCGCAGGCGTTCGGCTGCCTCGGCGTCGCTCAACCCCGAAAACGAAGGCCCTGTGTGACTTGCCTTCTGGTCCAAGATTTCAGGATTGGTCATCACGCATGGGCCATACCAACAATCGAGAATGGATGTGTTCGATCGCCCCCTCGCTTCGGCCGCGCCCCGCGAACACAGACCAGTTAGCGCCGAGCTGGTACGACATGGAGATGCCGGAAGGGAGGTTTCCAACCAAGACCGCAGGCGCCATTCATTGAGGCAAAATTGCGCACAGGCAGGAAACAGTGCTCACAGCTGATCCATCATATCAATCCTCGTGAGAGCCAGACATCAGGGGTGCGCTGCGCGTCCTCGAGACGATCGGCGCTGGCGACAGTAGCGTCGAAAGCGGCGTTTTGCGAAAGCCAAACCTTGCCCCCAAGGTTCCCCAGAAGATGCGACCGCTCGAGCGCGTCCATTACGGGGCCCTTCACCTCCGAAAGATGCAGGTTTACCCCAGCGTCGGCAAGGCGGTGGTTGATCGCCTCGAGGCTCTCGAGAGCCGAGGCATCGATGGCGTTCACCGCCGAGCACATCAGGATAAGGTGCTGCAGCTGCGGATGCTCCGCTACCTGCTCGAGCACGAACTCCTCGAGCCAGCGCGCGTTCAGATAGGTCAGACTCTCGTCGATGCGGATGGTCAGCACCCGGGGATCGGTGAAGACCTTGTGTCGCCTGACGTTGCGAAAGTGTTCGGTTTCCGGAACTCGTCCGACGATCGCCGCATGGGGCCGCGATGCGCGCCACAAGTACAACGCAAGACTGATGCCTACACCCGCGATTACCCCAGCCTCGACCCCGGCCGCCAGCGTGACCAGAATGGTCGCGATCATCGCAGCGAAATCTGTCTGCGAGTAACGCCATATCTCGGCCGGGGTCTTCAGGTCCACGAGGCTCAGCACCGCAACGATAATCGTGGCGGCAAGCGTAGCGACCGGCAGCGCGGCCAGGAGCGGCGTCAGGAACAGGGCGGCGACGAGGATTCCGCCAGCTGTGAAGACGCCGGCGGCCGGAGTCTCGGCGCCAGCGTCGAAGTTGACGACGGACCGGGCGAAGCCGCCGGTAACGGGATAACCGCCGGTGAAGGCGGCGGCCACGTTGGCCGAGCCCAGGCCGATCAGCTCCTGATCGGGATCGATCCTCTGGCGCTTCTTCGCGGCGAGCGTCTGGGCGACCGAGACGCTTTCGACGAAGCCAATTACCGACAGAAGCAGCGCTGGCACAGCCAGTTGGCGCCACAGCTCTGCGTCGAACAACGGCAACGTGAACGGCGGCAGGCTTTGCGGAATCTCGCCAACCACCCTGACGCCTTGCGCCTCCAATCCGAGGAAGACCACGGCCAAGGTCGAGACCGCCACCGCGGCAATCGGTCCGGCCTTGGCCAGGAGGTCGGCGGGGCGAGGAGCCATTCCCGCGCGCACCAGCAGCGGCTTCAACCCCTTGCGTACCCAGAACAGGAAGGCGGTTGCGGCGACGCCGATCGCGAGCGTGGGCAGATGCGTCGAAGGCAGGACCCGGACCAGCGTCCCGATCAGCTCGGGCAACGTTTCGCCCGAAGCGGAGACGCCAAGGATGGACTTCAGCTGACTGAACGCGATGATGATGCCGCTTGCGGTGATGAACCCGGACACCACCGGGTGCGAGAGCAGGTTGGCGAGAAAGCCGAGCCGCAGCACACCCATCAGTAGCAGGATCAAGCCGGAGAGCAGCGCCAGAACGAGCGCCGCGGCGATGAACTCCGCGCTCCCGGGAGGCGCCACGCTCCCGGCGGCGGTCAGCGTCATCAGCGAGATCACCGCGACCGGCCCGACCGCGAGCGCGCGGCTGGTGCCGAAGATAGCATAGGCGATCAGCGGCGCGATCGAGGCGTAGAGACCGATCTGGGGTGGAAGGCCGGCGAGCATCGCATAGGCGAGGCTCTGCGGAATGAGCATGACGGTGACAATCGCCGCCGCGACGAGATCGCTTGTCAGCGTCGAACGGTCATAACCGCGCGCCCAGCCCAGCAGCGGCAGATAGCGAGCGCCCCACCCCATCTCAGCGGTCGATCAGGTGCGGTTTGACCATCCACTCGCGCCCCTTGAGCATGCCGTGCCAGTAGACCGGCGGCAGGATCGTGTCCTTGAGCAGCCAGGAGAGGCGCGACGGCCGCGTTCCGTCAATCAACCAGGTGGGGAAGCTCGGCAGCGGCTTGCCGCCATACCCGAACTCTGCGAGCACGATCTTGCCCTTCTCGACCGTGAGCGGACAACTGCCATAGCCGTCGTAATCGGCGACGGGCTCCCGACCCGCGAGCGCTGCCAGGGCGTTCACTGCCACCACCGGCGCCTGCTTGCGGGCCGCCGCCGCGGTCTTGGCGTTCGAGGCGGAGCACGCGTCCCCGAGGGCAAAGACGTTGGGGTAGCGGGGATGGCGCAGCGTCGCTTCGTCCACCTCGACGAAGCCGGACGGCGCCGCCAGAGGACTGGACCGGACAAAATCGGGCGCGGTCTGCGGCGGGACGACATGGATCATGTCGAACCGTTCTTCGACCTGCGTGAGCTCGTCCCCGCGCTTTTGCTCGAATGTGGCGACCTTCGCCGGGCCGTCGATCGAGACGAGCCGTGACTCAAGGTTCAGATGCGCTCCGTAGCGCTCGACGTACTCCATCAGTGCCGGCACGTAGACCGGCACGCCGAACAGCGCTGCACCCGCGGTGTGGAACTGAACGTCGATGCCCTTGAGAACTCCGGCGCGCTCCCAAATGCTGCAAGACAGGTACATCGCCTTCTGCGGTGCGCCGGCGCACTTGATCGGCATGACCGGCTGGGTGAACAGCGCCCGTCCACCTTTGAGTTCCTTCACCAGGCGGCAGGTGTAAGCCGCGAACTCGTAGCTGTAGTTCGAAGTGACGCCGTTGCGGCCGAGAGTGTCCCGCAGTCCCGGAATGGCGTCCCAGTCGAGCTTGATCCCCGGACAGGCGATCAGCACGCGGTAAGACACGCTGCCGCCATCGCATAGCAGCACCTTGTTCTCGTCGGGGGCGAACCCGCTGGCAGACGCCTTGATCCAAGTCGCGCCTTGCGGGATCAACTGTGCCTCCGCGCGCCGGGTTGATTCCAGGTTGAATATGTCGGCGCCCACCATCGTCCAGCCGGGCTGGTAGTAGTGGACCTCGCTCGGCTCGATGATCGCCAGGCTGAGCCTGGAGTTGCGCTTGAGAATGCTGGCCGCGGTGGCGATCCCCGCGCTGCCCCCGCCGACGATAACGATATCGTAGCTGCCGCTGTCGGCGCTCTGCGGGGCCAAAGCGCCTGCCATTTCCGCCAGCTTCTTGGAACGCGCGCCCGAGCGGCAGTAGGCCAGAACCGGCCCCGGCAGCTCGTCGAGAGCGCGGCTCATGGCGCGTCCATCCTGGTCGGTGATGGAGCCCGACACGGCCGGAATGTGCGCAAAGGACAAGCCGGCGCGCCTTGCCGCTGCGCCGATTTGATTGGCGGTCGGTTGCCCCTGCTCTTCCCCGTCAGGCCGGTTGCAGACGATTGATCGGAAACCGGCGGCCGCAATCTCCGCAACCTCGTCCGGGCGGATCTGGGGAGACGTGCTCAGGCGGTATGTCAGCTTGGTGAGTTCCATGACGCGTTACTCCGGAACCGTTTGGCGACGCCGTGGCATGAGGCTGGTGAACTGCTGAGCGGCCATGCCCGCGAGCATGGCAAGAACGAACGGCAGGACGCTGAGGGGGGAAAGCGCCAGCGAAGCGACTGCCGGACCCGGGCAAAGGCCGGCGATGCCCCAGCCGATCCCGAACAGGATCGAGCCGGCGATCAAGCGTACGTCGAGATCGTTGCGGTCCGGCAGCGAAAACCGCTCGGCGAAGATCGGCGTCCCCATGCGATTGCGCATGCGCCATGCCACCGCCATTACGAGCACGGCGCCGCCCATGACGAAAACCAGCGTCGGATCCCAGGCGCCGAACACGTCGAGGAACC
>NZ_BMHK01000002.1 GCF_014640675.1 Novosphingobium endophyticum
CTGCGAACCGCACGACCCGAAATCTCCATCAGACGCAAGCGCAAACGCTCAGGCTGGTCCAACGACTTCGCTCGATCCATCATCGGCCAAATGCGATAGCCCTGTGGATGAGGGGGCGCCCTCTTGACCTGAGCCCCCATAGCGCGCATCGGCGGGGCCGACGAATCCGCTTGTCGCACTGCAGCACGGCCGTGCATCCCATCGGGCATCGCCCATGGATAGCCGAGCAAGGAAGGCAAGCTCCATAACGAAGGGGAATTGCCCACCATGACACAGGTCGGACAGGACACGCTCGGCACCCGCAGCACCATGACTGTCGGCGGCAAGCAGGTCGCATACTACTCGTTGAAGAAGGCCTCGGAGAAGATCGGCGACATTTCCCGCCTGCCCTTTTCGATGAAGGTTCTGCTGGAGAACCTGCTGCGCTTCGAGGACGGCGGTTTCACCGTCTCCACCCATGACGTCCAGGCGATCGCCGACTGGCAGAAGAACCCCGTCACCGGCAAGGAAATCCAGTATCGCCCGGCCCGCGTGCTGCTGCAGGACTTCACCGGCGTTCCCTGCGTGGTGGACCTGGCCGCGATGCGCGACGCCATCGCCAAGCTCGGCGGCGATACCAGCAAGATCAACCCGCAGGTTCCCGTCAATCTCGTGATCGACCACTCGGTCATGGTCGACGAGTTCGGCCATCCCAAGGCTTTCGAACAGAACGTCGAGATCGAGTACCAGCGCAACTACGAGCGTTACGACTTCCTCAAGTGGGGCTCCAAGTCGCTCGCCAACTTCTACGCCGTGCCGCCGGGCACCGGCATCTGCCACCAGGTCAACCTGGAAAACATCGCCAGGACCGTGTGGTCGAGCGAGGACCAGAACGGCGAACTGATCGCCTATCCCGACACCTGCGTCGGCACCGACAGCCACACCACCATGGTCAACGGCCTGGGCGTGCTGGGCTGGGGCGTCGGCGGCATCGAGGCCGAGGCCGCGATGCTCGGCCAGCCGGTATCGATGCTGATCCCCGAAGTCGTGGGCTTCAAGCTGACCGGCAAGCTCGCCGAAGGCATCACCGCCACCGATCTCGTGCTCACCTGCACCCAGATGCTGCGTGCGCACGGCGTCGTCGGCCGCTTCGTCGAATACTATGGCCCCGGCCTCGCCTCGCTGAGCCTCGCCGACCGCGCCACGCTCGCCAACATGGCCCCGGAATACGGCGCGACCTGCGGCTTCTTCGGCATCGACGACAAGACCATCGACTACCTGCGCCTCACCGGCCGCGACGAGGAGCAGATCGCGCTCGTCGAAGCCTATGCCAGGGAGCAGGGCTTCTGGCTCGATCCGAACGCGCCGGAGCCGGTGTTCTCCTCGGTCCTCGAACTCGACATGTCGACGGTCACGCCCTCGCTCGCCGGCCCGAAGCGCCCGCAGGACAAGGTCGCGCTCGACAAGGTCGACGACGTCTTCAACAAGGATCTTGCCGAAGTCTACAAGCACGACGGCTTCAAGCGCGTCCCCGTCGACGACAAGGGCCACGACATCGGTGACGGCGACGTCGTGATCGCCGCGATCACCTCGTGCACCAACACCTCGAACCCTTCGGTGCTCGTCGCCGCCGGCCTCGTCGCCAAGAAGGCCAACGAGCGCGGCCTCAAGCCCAAGCCCTGGGTCAAGACCTCGCTGGCGCCGGGCTCACAGGTCGTCACCGACTACCTGAAGAAGGCCGGGCTGCAGAGCCACCTCGACGCCATCGGCTTCAACCTCGTCGGCTACGGCTGCACCACCTGCATCGGCAACTCCGGCCCGCTCGCCGAGCCGATCAGCAAGGCGATCAACGGCAACGACATCGTCGCCGCCTCGGTCCTTTCGGGCAACCGCAACTTCGAGGGCCGCGTCTCGCCCGACGTGCGCGCCAACTTCCTCGCCTCACCGCCGCTGGTCGTCGCCTATGCCCTCAAGGGCACGGTGATCGAGGACTTCGTTTCCACGCCGATCGGCCAGGACAACGACGGCAAGGACGTGTTCCTCAAGGACATCTGGCCGACCAACGAGGAAGTGACCACCGTGATGAACGGCGCCATCGACCGCGCCATGTTCCAGAACCGCTACGCCGACGTCTACAAGGGCGACAAGCACTGGCAGGCGATCGACGTCACCGGCTCTGAAACCTACAACTGGCGCGCCGGTTCGACTTACGTCGCCAACCCGCCGTACTTCGAGGGCATGGAAATGACCCCGGCGCCGGTCTCCGACATCGTCGCGGCCAAGCCGCTCCTGATCCTAGGCGATTCGATCACTACCGACCACATCAGCCCGGCCGGCTCGATCAAGGCCGACAGCCCGGCGGGCAAGTGGCTGATGGATCATCAGGTCGCCAAGCACGACTTCAACTCCTACGGTTCGCGCCGTGGCCACCACGAAGTGATGATGCGCGGCACGTTCGCCAACATCCGCATCAAGAACGAAATGGTGCCGGGCACCGAAGGCGGCATCTCGCGCTTCGGCAACGAGGTTCTGCCGGTCTACGACGTGGCGATGAAGTACAAGGCGCAGGGCACCCCGATGGTGGTCGTCGCCGGCAAGGAATACGGCACCGGCTCCAGCCGCGACTGGGCGGCCAAGGGCACCAACCTGCTGGGCGTGCGCGCCGTGATCGTCGAGAGCTTCGAGCGTATCCACCGCTCGAACCTGGTCGGCATGGGCGTGCTGCCCCTGCAGTTCAAGGACGGCGACACCCGCGAGAGCCTCGGCCTGACGGGCGACGATGCCTTCACGATCCTGGGCGTCGCCGACCTCAAGCCGCGTCAGGACGTGGAAGTCGAAGTGACCCGGCCGGACGGATCGAAGTTCACCTTCACCGCCCTGTGCCGCATCGATACCGCCAACGAAGTCGAATACTTCATGAACGGCGGCATCCTGCAGTACGTGCTGCGCAAGCTGGCGGCCTGACCCGGCGCCGGCCTGATGGCTGAGAAAGACCCCCCGCCCCGCGCAGAGCAGGGCGGGGGTTTTCTTTTGGCGGAGACGCCGACCGCCG
The DNA here is from genome assembly GCF_014640675.1 of Novosphingobium endophyticum. Taxonomy (GTDB): domain Bacteria; phylum Pseudomonadota; class Alphaproteobacteria; order Sphingomonadales; family Sphingomonadaceae; genus Novosphingobium; species Novosphingobium endophyticum. The sequence goes on from NZ_BMHK01000002.1 coordinate 3,032, forward strand.
CCTCTGCCCTGCCGGGAACGTCAAAACAGCCTCATGGAGCCATACGATGAGCGATGAAGAATACGTCTATGACGAGGAGACCGGCGAGTGGATGCCGGCATCCGAACTGGAGCAGCGCCAGGCCGCGTCCGGCGGCCAGGTGGAAGTGCGCGATGCCGTGGGCAACCTGCTGGAAGACGGTGATCAGGTGACCCTGATCAAGGACCTTGTCGTCAAGGGCGCCGGCCAGACTCTCAAGCGCGGCACGCTCATCAAGTCGATCAGGCTGACCGGCGATGCCCAGGAAATCGACTGCCGCTATGAAGGCATCAAGGGATTGGTCCTTCGCGCGGAATTTGTCCGCAAGCGTAGCTGAACGGCTTGCTCCGGCGCGATCGGCGGCTTTCGAGACGCCGGTTCAAAGGCAATGCGGCGGCGCCCGTAAGAGACGATAAAGGGCGGCGCCACGAAAGCGCCGCCCTCCCCCCGGTAAACGGGTATCAGCCTGGAATCAGGCGTTCGTCTTGCCCCGCGCGAGGCGGCCACGGCCGACGATCGCGGCGGCTGCGGCGCCGAACAGGATCAGCATCGGCGGCGCCGGAACTTCGTGACCGCCCGAGCTGGTGCTGGTCGTTCCGCCCGAGGACGACGACGTGCTCGACGAGGTCGAGGAACTGGTCGAAGAACTCGAGGACGTGCTCGACGAGGTCGAAGACGACGAGGAGCTCGAAGACGAAGACGACGAAGAGCTGGTGCTGGTGACGTTGCCCGAACTGGTCGAGGTGGTCGATGTTACGCCGCCCGAACTGGTCGAGGTCGTCGAGGTGACGCCGCCGGTCGTCGAAGTGACGCCGCCTGTGGTAGAAGTCACGCCGCCTGTGGTCGAGGTCACGCCGCCGGTCGAGGACGACGTAGACGTCGACCCGCCGCTCGTGGTCGAGGTGAGGCCGCCGGTGGATGTCGACGTGGACCCACCGCTGGTGGTCGAGGTGAGCCCGCCAGTGGAAGTCGACGTGGACCCGCCGCTCGTGGTCGAGCTGATGACGACATTGCCGCCGCCACCGCCACCGCCGCCGCCGAAGAACCCGCCGAAGAACCCTCCGCCGAAGCCGCCGATCGGCCCGCCCCCGATCACCACCGGGACACCGCCGCCACCGCCCGTCTGCGGCGGCGCGGGCGGAATATAGGGCGGCGGCAGCGGCACCATGGCCATCTGCGGCTGCTCACAGCAGGTGCGTTTGACGATCTTGCGCACGCGCTTGGTCTCGCGCGGCTGCTCCTTGCGAACGACGCGCTTCACCGGCTGGGCCTTTTCGACCTTGGCCTGCTTCACCTTGCGGTACTGGACCTCTTTCGAAGGCGTCTCCGCGACATGGACGGCGCCGCCACCGATAACTGCGCAGCCTGCCGCACAGGCAGACAATTTCGCAAGGGCCATCCGAACCGACATAAGCGATGCTCTCTTCGTTACCTCTGAACCTTTCCGGGATGCCGGAGGGGCATTTCCAGAAAGTCCATCTGGCACAAGCATCACCGCAGAGTGCTTAACGCCACAACCGCGTTAACCGCGATTCCGGCGTCCCGATGCGGGAAACCTGGTTAATTAATCGCGAGGAACCCGGGACTGTGCCGAAACGGGACTGTGCGGGGTGCGCTTTGTAAACGTGACCGACTGGTTTTCGAGCCTAGTCAGCCGATTGGTCCGAATCGAACAGTCCGCCCTGCGGCCCGTCCGGCGGCGTGAGTCCCAGGTGCGTCCAGCCCCGGTCGTTGAGGCAGCGCCCGCGCGCGGTGCGGGCGACGAGGCCGAGCTGGATCAGATAGGGCTCGATCACTTCCTCGATCGTGTCGCGCGGTTCGGACAGGCCCGCCGCCAATGTCTCGACGCCGACGGGGCCGCCCTTGTAGATATCGGCGATCATGTGGAGATACCGGCGATCCTGCGCATCGAGGCCGATGGCATCGACCTCGAGCCGAGTCAGCGATTCATCGGCGATACGGCGCGTTATCACGTCGCTGCCGGCGACATGGGCAAAGTCGCGCACCCGGCGCATCAGCCTTCCGGCGACGCGCGGCGTGCCGCGCGCGCGGCGGGCAATCTCGGTCGCCCCGCCCTTGTCGATGCCGATGCCCAGCAGCCCCGCGCCGCGCGTGACGACGTGCTCCAGTTCCTCTACGGAGTAGAACTGCAGCCGCACCGGAATGCCGAAACGGTCGCGCAAGGGCGTCTGCAACAGCCCCTGCCGCGTTGTCGCGCCGATCAGGGTGAAGGGCGGCAGGTCGATCCGCACCGAGCGCGCCGACGGCCCCTCGCCGATGATGAGATCGAGCGCCCGGTCTTCCATCGCCGGGTAGAGCACTTCCTCCACCACGGGATTGAGGCGGTGGATCTCGTCGATGAACAGCACGTCGCCATGTTCGAGATTGGTGAGCAGCGCCGCGAGGTCTCCTGCCTTGGCGATCACCGGCCCCGAAGTGGAGCGAAACCCCACCCCCAGCTCTCGCGCGACGATCTGCGCCAGCGTCGTCTTGCCCAGCCCCGGCGGCCCGAAGAACAGCACATGATCCATCGCCTCGCGCCGCGACTTCGCGCTCTCGATGAACACGCGCAGGTTGTCCTTGGCCCCCGCCTGCCCGACGAACTCTGCCAGCATCTTGGGCCGCAGCGCCGCGTCGGCATCTTCGGCCTGGCGGGTAGAGGTGAGGATGGGGTTATCGGTCATTTCAAATTAAACCCGATCGCAACAACACCTGCGATAAAAAACATTGCCGACGCCCAACCACAAAAATTGGATGCGCACTTTGTGGGCTTGAGCTGCTTCTGCATTTTCAGCTTTGCTTTGGCGAGTGCCTTCAAGTCGATGTCGCCAGATTCAATGGCCGCAAGCCAAAATCCCGATAACGTCCCGAGAGGCGCGACCATTCGCTCAGTGGATTTCATCGTAAAGAATGCAAGGAGTAGTGCGAAAAACACTCCGATCGAGAAGGCTCCCCCTCCCAAAATCATCGCCTTTCCGGAGATCTTTTCCGCAGTGAGAATGGCCACAGCACTTCCACCATTCACGGCGAGCAATGATGCCAGAAGCCAGCGAAATGTGGCACCGTTCTCGTCGAGCAATCGCGCCTGTAAAGCGAGGCTGTTAGAGAATTCAACCTCCGCGACCCTTCGAATAAGCGCCCGTTCCTGATCGTCTCCGTCCATTATCACCCCGCCGCCTTCTTCAGCGCCACGCGCACCAGGTCGTTCAGCTCCGCGTCCTCGCCAAGCTCTCCGACCGCATGCGCCACGGCCGCGTTGGCGATGGCGGGCTTGAAACCCAGGTTCTGCAGAGCCGAGACCGCGTCGGCGCTCGCCGAGCCCGCCGGCACGGTCGCCGCCGCGACACCGGGCGCGCCCGGCAATCCGCCTGCCTTGTCCTTCAACTCGTTGACGATCCGGCTCGCCAGCTTCGGCCCGACGCCGTTGGCGCGCGCGACCATGGCGCTGTCCCCGCCGGCGCAGGCGCGCTGCAGCTCCTCGGTAGTGAGCGCCGAGAGGATCGCCAGCGCCACCTTGGAGCCGACGCCCTGCACCATGGTGAGCAGGCGAAACCACTCGCGTTCGGCGGCGGAGGCGAAGCCGATCAGGCGCTGGTCGGTTTCGGAGACCTGCATTTCGGTATGCACCACCACGCGGTCGCCGCGAATGCCGAGATTGTCGAGGGTGCGGGCCGAGCAGTGGACGAGAAAACCGACGCCGTTCACGTCGACGATCGCCCAGTCGGCGCCAGTGTCGTCGAGCACTCCGGTAAGCTTGGCGATCATGGTTTGTTCCTATGGCACAGCCGGGAGTCGCGCGGCAAGCGCAAACTCCGCAAGCCTCGGTGACATTGCCCGCCGGGCGGGTTATGACCCGTCCCATGGGGAATACCGGGGGCATCGGCGCGCGGGGCCGCGGCATCAGCTGGCAAAGCAACGAGCGGACCTGGCAACTGGCGATACTGGCGATCGTCGCGCTCGCGGTGGTGCTGCGGGTTCACGCCTTCTCGCCGTTCGACATCAGCCACGCCGACGAGCTGATGCAGTACCTCGAACAGGCCAACCGCATCGCGACGGGCCACGGCATCCGACCGTGGGAAACCCGCTATGGCGTGCGTAACGAACTGATCCCGCAACTCCTTTCGCTTCCTTTTTGGATCGGTCACCGGATCGCGCCGGGCACGCTTGCCGGAATGTATCTGGCGCGCGTAACATTCGCGGCGCTGACGCTGATCGCATTGCCGGCGGCCTGGCGGCTTGGTGCGCTCGTCTCGCGCCGACACGCGCTGGCCGCGCTGTTCGTGGTGGCGATCTGGTGGGAAAGCGTGCTCTATTCCAACCTCCTGCTGTCGGAGAGTCTCGGCGCAGCGATCCTGTTGCTTTCAGCCGCGCCGCTGCTCGACGAGAAGGCCGGCGTGAGAGCCTTGCGCATGAGCGGATTCCTGCTGGGGCTGGGCCTTCTCGTCAGGTTCCAGTTCGCCCCGTTCGCCGCAGTGCTGTTCCTCTACGCGGAGTGGCGCGACAGGCGCCGTATTCTGCCGCTTGTCACCGGCGGAATAATCGCGGCGGCACTCGGCGCGGCGAGCGATCTCGCACGCGGCGCGGCTCCGTTCTCGTGGGTCTTCGCCAATTTCACCATGAACATCGGTGAGGGACGCGCCGCCGGCTTTGGCGTCAGCGGACCGTTTCAGTACCTTGTGGACTATTACTTCCATTTTGGCGCGGGCGCGTTGATCTTCACCCTGCTGTGCGTGCTCCTGGCCGGACGACGCTATTGGCCGCTGCTGTGCGCTGCCGTGGTGACAGTCGCCGCGCACAGCCTGATCGGCCACAAGGAATACCGCTTCGTCTGGATCGCCACGCTGACCCTGCTGGCGCTGGCAGCGATCGGCTCGCTGAACCTCTTCCGGTTCCTGGCCGACCGGCGCAGGCCCGGCAGCGGCGATGGGCCGGTCCCGCTGGCAGCGACGCTGGCGGTATGGGCGCTGCTATCGCTGTCCTCTTTCCAGATCACCGGCGGCTATTCAGCGTTCCGTGGCGGCGGCGCGCTTTCGAAGCTTGCGGCCATGGCAGGCGCACGGCCGGACGTGTGCAGACTGGCGGTGGTCGAAGCCTACTATGCCTACGTGGCGCCTTCGATCATGCCTCGCCGAGTGCCCATCTCAGTCGCGCCCAAGGGTGTCTACGAAGGCACCCGGCCACTCCCCCCGGAGCTTGTCATAGCAGCCGATGCGCTGCTTGCGGAAAAGCGGCCGCTGGGGACGGAGCAGTACCGCCAGGTAGCCTGCCTGACGCTTCCCAGCGAGCGTCCCTGCCTCTACGTCCGACCCGGCACGTGCACACCGGATCCTGTCTACGATTTCCAGACTTCTCTCGAACGCGGAGGCATGTAACCCTCAGCGATGGCTGCCCAGCATGTTGGCGTGCGTGATCGCCACCGCCAATGCGTCGGACGCATCCTCGCCGGCCAGCCCGACGCCCGGCAGCAGCACCTTGAGCATGGCCTGGACCTGCGCCTTTTCCGCCCCGCCCGTGCCGACCAGCGCCTTCTTGACGACTTTGGTGGGATATTCCGCGACGGGCAGACCCGCGCGCGCCAGCGCCAGCATCGCGACGCCGCGCGCCTGACCGAGCTTCAGGGTCGATTGCGGATTCTTGTTCATGAAGACTTCCTCCACCGCGCCCGCGTCGGGGCGGTGGTGGAGGATCACGTCGGTCAGCGCCGCGTCGAGTTCGACCAGCCGCTCGGCCATCGAAGCCTTGGCGTCGGTGCGGATCTGGCCGTTGGCGACATGACTGAGGCGGCTGCCCGATTTCGCGACAATGCCCCAGCCGGTGCAGGTGAGGCCGGGGTCGAGACCGATGATGATCAGCCGAGCTTCTCCATCACCTCGTCCGAGATTTCGTAATTGCCCCAGACGGTCTGCACGTCGTCGTCATCATCGAGGGTGTCGACCAGCTTGAGCAGCGTGCTCGCCGTGCCCTCGTCGACATCGACCTTGAGGTTGGGACGCCACGCCAGCTTCACGCCTTCCGCTTCGCCCAGCACCTTTTCGAGCGCGCCGGCGACTTCGTGCAGGCTTTCCACCGCCGTCCAGATGGCGTGGCTTTCGCTGTCGCTCTCGACATCGTCGGCACCTGCCTCGATCGCGGCTTCGAGAACCTTTTCCTCGTCACCCACGCTGCCGGGGTACTCGATCAGGCCCAGTCGTTCGAATCCGTGACTCACCGCGCCCGAAGCGCCCAGGTTGCCGCCGTTCTTGGAAAAAGCGGTACGAACATTGGTGGCGGTGCGGTTGCGGTTGTCGGTCAGCGCCTCGACGATCAGCGCGACGCCGCCGGGGCCATAGCCCTCATAGCGCACTTCCTCGTAGTTCTCGCCGTCGCCCTTGCTGGCCTTGTCGATCGCGCGCTGGATATTGTCCTTGGGCATCGACTGCGCCTTGGCGGCGTTGACCGCCGCGCGCAGACGCGGGTTCATATCCGGGTCGGGCATGCCCATCTTGGCCGCGACCGTGATTTCGCGGGAGAGCTTGGAGAACATCGCCGAGCGCTTCTTGTCCTGCGCGCCCTTGCGATGCATGATGTTCTTGAATTTGGAATGGCCTGCCATTGCTCGCTTCGTCTGCTCGGGTTTAGCGTTGAGCCGCCCCTAGCCCACGGACGCGCCGGGGGCAATCGTCGTCCCGGACTTGCTCCGGGACCGCGGGCCATCTTTAGGCGCGACATCGGATCGGCGCGCTTTCAGGCCAGGCGTTTTTGCGAGAGGTTTCGTCTAAAGACCGCCACCGTTCCCGACGTGCGCCGGGATGACGGTGTCCGAAGCTGGACAGCGGTCCCGGAGCAAGTCCGGGATGACGGATCAGCCCAGCCCCAGCGCGGACTTGTATGTATCCAGCACCATTTCCATTTCCTTGCGGTCGTCCGGCTTCATCTTTCTGAGACGCACGATCTGGCGCATGATCTTGACGTCGTATCCGACCGCCTTGGCCTCGTTGTAGACGTCGCGGATATCGTCCGAGATGCCCTTCTTCTCTTCCTCGAGGCGTTCGACGCGCTCGATCAGGAGGCGCAGGCGATCGTCGGTGGTTTCGGCCATGGGTTCAATGCTCCGGTCATGCAGTGTGAATCGATTGACCGGGGCTGATAGCGGCGGCCCGGGATTCGAGCAAAGTCACAGCTGTGGAAATTGCGACTGGGGCGGTGCCTGCTTGCGTCAGCGGGCCGCTCCGAACGTCTCGGACGTGACGTCCCGCAGTTCCCGATAGTTGGGGCCCGCGCCGAACATCAGGGTTCTGTCGCGCCGGAGCGGGATGTTCGTGCCGAACGAATGATTGGTGATGACCGGATAGATGTTCACCGGCGAGCGCAATGCCTGACCTCGGGTCCCATCGGCGTGACGGACAGCCAGGACGATACCGGTCTTCTCGCGCCTGACCTCCGCTGTGTCGGTCAGATAGTTCATGCCCGGCTTGGGCGATTGCGGGAACTCCGGCTCATCCACCGCATAGGTCGCCGGATAAGGGCCTTCGTCCGCATGAAGGACGATCGTGGCGGGCCGCGGCCCCTTCAGGATCGTGTCTATGAGCCTGAGCAACTCCCTGTTGGAGAACTCGATCTGTTCGATATAGCTGCGCACGCGACCGAGTTCCTGCGCTTCGCTGACGCTCTGACATGTTCCGTCGGCCTTGACGACATAGGGCGGATGAGGGACCAGGAAATGGGCAAAAACGTACTTGCGCGCTGGCTCGCCCGCGACTTCCCGCAATCGATCGAACTTGTATTTCGCACGCAGACACTGGTCGCCGCGCCCGTCGGCGTACGGCATGCCGAGCATCTGTGCCAGAACGCCGGGTACCGACTGATTCACAACGGTTCTTGGCAGTTCCCCGATTCTGCGAAACTCGATCTTGCGATCGGCTTGTGAATTGTCGTTCGTGACGTCGGCCCAGCCGCCGGCAAAGATTACCTCATAGCCCTGCCGCCTGAAGAAATCGAAGGCGGCGTTCTTGTCGATCGCCCTGAACATGGGCACAATGTCGTTCTGGTTTCCGAGCCTGGGGGTATAGGCGTCCAGGTAAGAGGCATTGAGGGTAGAGGCCAGCGACAGCGGCGTGATCTGGTAATTGGCATAGGCATCGTCAGCCACGGTAAAGCCGCGTTCGCGCAACGCGGACAGAAAGGCCTTGTTGTCGAACCCGTAACTGCGGGACAAAGTGCTGGCCCCCGCGTACCGGTCCATGACGATGTGCCAGACATCCGGGCTCTGCGCGTTCGCCTGCCCCGGAAAGGCGGCGAAGCTATCGCGTGGATCGGGGCGGCCGCGCTCGATATGCTGCTGCTGGATGATCAACGCGCCCACCATAACGAATGCCGGAAGACCGCTGAGGAGATTCGCGATACCGTTTGCCCGTCGGAAACGCCCGGTTTCCCGAAGCACACGGCGAGACATGTCCCAGGCCAGCGCGGCACCTATTACGATGGCGCCCGACATTACCCACCGGCTTTCGGTGACGACACGGATCGGCGAGGGCAGGTACAGCAGAAAGCCGATCCAGATCGAGGCGATCAGAGACGCGCGCGCCCAGTCTCTTGCCGCGAGCCAGATGCCGACGAGCAGGAGCGCCGCAAGCGACAGAAGCCCAAGCACCGTGGGCAACACCATCTGATAGGAAATGCGCGGGAAATTCTCGATCCAGAGCGGGATGCAGGCGAGAATCGGAATTGCGAACGGCGTAACGGGCAGGCGGCCAAGCCGGGCAACGAACTGACGCATCGGTCAGGTTCTGTCATAGCGCAGCAGTAGCCGGTTCCCGCCCTCGATACGCTGGGATTCGACGACCCGTGCCCGCGCGCGAACGGCGCTGACGAACGCTTCCTCCGTATAGCCGGGAAAGATGTCCTTGCGGGTCGAGAGAAGCTTTCGAACCATGGGATCGGCCTTGTCCGGGAATTCGATGATTCCGGTCGGGGCCAGCGAAACCAGCCAGTCGACAGCCATTTCCAGCGGAACGTTCCGCGCAATCGCCAGGTGATGAATGAACGCGAGCGCAATCATCGAGTCCGCTCTGGACCGTTGCGCCAGGCTCATGCGTTCCATGCCGGCCCATCCTTGGGCAGGGCTCGGATTTGTGGCGTCGAGCCAGAGCGGCAGGACGGGCGCGTCCGAGGCCGAAAACCGCGCGAAGGCACGCTCAAGCGCTCCGAAGTCGAAATCGAAGCCCACGACATTGCCCGCGCCGTTGTCGATGGCCGTCTGGGTGTAGTCACCGCTGTTGCAGCCTACGTCGAACAATTGTCCCGGCCGACATTCGGCGACCATTTTCGCGACGAAGGCGTGTTTGACGGCCCGCTTCTCGGCGTCGTAGCTGTTATTCGTTTCGTAATCCCCCCAGACCGTCGCCGCGCCAGGTGGCGAAAGCCCCGCAATGTAATCGCGCAGTCCGATGAGGATGGCCTCGAGCCGCTTGCGCGTAAGCGAGACCACCGGTTGCCGGTTTTCCGAACGACTCCTGATCGCGCGCTTCTGCAGTCCGCTTTGGCCGACGATATGCGCGATGACGGTGAACGACAGCTTCTCGCGAAAGGAAAGCATCGGAAGCAGGTCTTCGGGGGGAATCCCTTCAAGGCTGCCCCGGTACCACGGATTGGGAGCAATCCCCTTCTTGGCCCACAAAATGAGCGGCGCCAGAAACTGCATCGTGAACTGGCGCTGGGGCACCCACGGCTCGCCTTCAACGTAGGGAACGATCGAAAGATGATCGATGAAAACGGGTTTCGTACCCTTGAACTGCAGATTGTAAGCCGTCGCATCGGACAAGGTGAAACCGTCCGCGAGCAGATCGAGATGAAAGTCGAGGTGAAGCAGGGCTGCGCTCTTCAGCGCGGAAAAGCACCATTCATAGGGATACGAGACAAAATCGAGCCGGGGATGCTCGAGCAGATGGCAAGGCGACGGCTCCATCGAGGCAAGCGCCTCCGGATCGATTTCCTGCATCGAGAGCAGCTGTGTTCGATCGATCGATCGATCGATGACGCCCGCGGCAAGTGCGGCTTCGAATGTATCGCGGCCGGCTTCAAAGACGGCTCGAAAAACGCGTCCGTCCTTTATGACCACGCGCCCCGCAGGATCGCGATAGGATCCCGGATCGTAGTACATCAGTCGGAGACATCCGACGATTCCACGTCCGAATTCCTCTTGCGCGCGAACAAGCCCTTCAGCTTGCGGAAATAGATCTTGCCAGTCAGGATATAGGCCGCGACCGTTCCCACGAGCGCCTGTACCGCCAGGCTGGCGCTGGCGGCGTCAAGATAGGCATGGGCCGCGCTGATCGGGATGACAGTCGTCACCGCCACCATCACGGCAAATCGCACAAGTAATCCCATGTCGTCCACCCACGCTGACAGAAGTTCAATCGAACCTTCCAGCCGACAAGTAGGCCGAGATGGTTATCACGACGTTAAAGCGCGTGCGGAGCCTCGCCTCGGCTCATGCCGAAACCGGCAGGAACCGGAAGTCGGCGAACCGCTCAATGCCCGCCGGCGTTCCTCTTCAGGCTCTCGTCCATGCGCGCCAGCTGTTCGGGCGTTGCTTCGGTCTGGTACTTCGCTTTCCACTCGTCCGCCGGCATGCCGCGGATCAGCGCGCGCGCGGCGGCCTTGTCGCCTTCATAGCCGGCGTCGCGAATCCAGTCCGACAGACAGTTGCGGCAAAAGCCGGCGAGGCCCATCAGATCGATGTTCTGCGCATCGTGGCGATGTCGCAGATGCCGCACCAGTCGGCGGAAGGCGGCTGCCGCGATGGCATCGTCGAGAGCATCGAGAGCGTCGAGTTCGTCTTTTTTGTTCATTTGTCCGACAATCGTCCTTGGTTTGTGAGAAACCCTTTGCCATATGACCCGGCACTTTCGAAAGAGGCAGACAGGTCTTGGTTACCCTCCCCAATCGCCGTTCCCCCCATCATCGCGGTATCAAGCGTACCCGCAAGGTCAAGATTCTCGCGACGCTCGGCCCCGCCAGCCGCGACAAGGAAACGATCGGCAAACTGCTGAGGGCCGGCGCGGACGCCTTTCGCGTCAACATGAGTCACGGCGACCATGACACCCATCGCGAGACGATCGCCAATATCCGCGCGGTCGAGAAGGACCTGATGCGCCCGGTCGCGATCCTGTGCGATCTGCAGGGGCCGAAGCTGCGCGTCGGCACGTTCGAGGGCGGCAAGGCCTTCATCCGCCACGGCGCCCACTTCACGCTCGACCGCGATCCCGCGCCGGGTAACGGCGAACGCGTGTTTCTGCCGCATCCCGAACTGTTTGAAGTGCTCAACAGCGGCCAGCGCCTGCTGATCGACGATGGCAAACTGCGCCTCGTGGTAATCAGGGCCGATTCCGACGCGATCCTGTGCAGCGCCGAGGTCGGCGGCGCGATCTCGGACCGCAAGGGCGTGAACATTCCAGACGCGATCGTGCCCGTCCCCGCGCTCACTGACAAGGACCGGCGCGACCTGGCCTTCGCGATCGAGCATGGCGCGGACTGGATCGGGCTTTCCTTCGTTCAGCGGCCCGAGGACGTGGCCGAAGCGCGCCGGCTGATGGGCGGGCATGGCGCGCTGATGGCCAAGATCGAGAAACCCGCGGCGGTCACCAGCCTGGACGAGATCATCGAGCTGTCCGACGGCATCATGGTCGCACGCGGCGATCTCGGCGTCGAGCTGCTGCCCGAGGAAGTGCCGCCGATCCAGAAGCGCATCATCGAAAAGACCCGCGGTTACGGCAAACCGGTGGTCGTCGCGACACAGATGCTCGAATCGATGATCACCAGCCCCTCGCCGACGCGCGCCGAAGTGTCGGACGTCGCCAACGCGGTCTACGACGGCGCGGATGCCGTGATGCTCTCGGCCGAGACGGCGGCGGGCCAGTGGCCGGTCGAGGCGGTGACCATCATGGACCGCATCGCCACGCGCGTGGAAAGCGACGACACCTATCACGAGCGCATCCATATCGCCCAGACGCCGCCGGATCCGACGATGGCCGACGCGCTTTCGGCCTCCTGCGCGACGATTGCCGACACGCTGCCGATCGAGGGAATCATCGTCTTTACCGGTTCGGGCATCTCCGCCCGCCGCGTCGCCCGCGAGCGTCCATCCGCGCCCATGCTAGTGCTCACGCCCTCGCCGAAGACGGCGCGCCGCATGACCCTGCTTTGGGGCGCTCACACCGTCTCGACCAAGGACATCGGCAGCTTCGAGGAAATGATCGCCAAGGGCAAGCGCATGGCCCTGCGCCACGGCTTCGGCGCCGCAGGATCTCGCCTGATCGCGCTGGCGGGCGTGCCGTTCGGCGTGCCGGGATCGACCAACCTGCTGCATGTGGTGACGCTGACCGGCAACGAACTCGATACGCCCAAGTAGCCAATGCAGCGTCATCCCGGGCTCGCCCCGGGACCGCTGGCGGTGTTTACGCGCGGCTTCGACCAGCGCGCTGCTCGGCCGGGCGTCCTTGCGAGAGCTTGCGCGTAGACACCGCCAGCGGTCCCGGCGTGCGCCGGGATGACGATTTGTGTGCCTCTCGGTTTACCGCCGCGCGCCGAACAGCGCGCTGCCCACGCGCACATGGGTCGCGCCCAGCATGACGGCGGTTTCGAAATCATCGCTCATGCCCATGCTGAGCTGGTCAAGGCCGCTCTCGGCCGCGATCCTGGCGAGCAGCGCGAAAAACGGCGCGGCCTCTATCCCCAGGGGCGGAACGCACATCAGGCCCGTTACCGGAATACCGGCGTCGTGCGCCGAGGCCAGCAGCGCCGGCACTTCGGCAATCGCGCAGCCGCCCTTCTGCTCTTCGTCGCCGATGTTGACCTGGATGAAACAGGGCACACGGCGTCCGGCCTTGTCCATCGCCTTGCCGAGCGCCGACACCAGCGAAGGCCGGTCGAGCGAATGGATGCAGTCGAACAGCCGCACCGCGTCCTCCGCCTTGTTGGACTGAAGCTGGCCGACCAGATGCAGCTTCACCCCTTCGTATCGCTCCAGCAACGCGGGCCATTTTTCCTGCGCTTCCTGCACGCGGTTCTCGCCGAAGACGCGCTGGCCTTCTTCGATCAGCGGCACGATCCGTTCGGCGGCATGGGTCTTGGAAATGGCGATGAGTTCCACGTCGTCGCCCTTGCGCCCGGCAATCGCGGCGGCGCGGGCGATCCGGGCGCGGACGTCCTGCAGCGGTGTAAGGTCTGGCTGATCCATGGCGCGCTGCTATAGCGGCTGCGTGCCGATCCGCCACCCGCCTCTTCCCGCCAGCCTCCCCGATCTGTGGCTCGTCAGCGATGAAAGCGTGGACAGCCTCTTGCCGCAGGCATTGGCGCGCCTGCCGCGCGGATCGGGTTTCATTTTCCGGCACTACGGTCTGGCGCCCGGACAGCGCCGCGCGCGTTTCCGCGAACTGGCCCGCATGGCCCGCCGCCGCGGACATCGCGCCGCGCTGTCCGGCACCCCGCGCGAGGCGCGGCAGTGGCGCGCGGACGCCGTCTATGGCCCTCCCGAAAGACTGGCGCGCGGCCCTGCCTTGCTGCGCCTCGTCACCGCGCATTCACTGCGCGAAGTGGCGCGAGCGAACCTCGGCCGGGCCGACATAGTGCTGATCTCGCCGGTCTTCCCCACCCGTTCGCATCCGGGCGCACCGCACCTCGGCCCGGTCCGGTTCCGGCTCCTGGCCGCGCGTTCGCACCTCCCCGTCATCGCGCTGGGGGGAATGAACGCCCGTCGCGCCCGGTCCATCGGCGCCCCGAAATGGGCGGCAATTCAGGCGCTTGCGAAAGCGCCCACAAGCATGTTCCCGATCCATTCTTGACGGCGAGTCCCGGCAAGGCGCATTATCGCTCGCCGTAATCAGGGGAATTTCACATGGCGACACGGCCCATCGCGTCCGGACGGCGCATCGCCAAGCCGAACTGGCGCGCGGTTCTGAAGCGCAGCCTGCGCCGCGCGAGCGAGCTCAGCGGCGCGCTCGCGCTGTTCGCCGCGATGGCCTTCCTGGCGCTGGCTCTCGTCAGCTATCACCAGACCGACCCCTCGGCCTCGACCGCCGCCAGCGGCGACGTGCAGAACTGGATGGGGCCGGCGGGCGCCTGGGTCGCCGATTTCGCGTTGACGCTCTTCGGCCCCGTCTCCGCCCTGTTCGTGCCGCTGCTCTACGTCTTCGCCCGCAAGCTGTGGCTGCTGGTCGAGGAAGACGACAGCGAGATGGAACATTCCAACCAGCGCTGGTGGCGCCCGGTCGGCATGCTGCTGCTGGCGATGCTGCTCATCGCGACGGTGCTCTCGCTGTGGATCGACGAGCCGGGCGGAACGCTGCCCGCCTCATGGGGCGGCCTCGCGGGTCTGCTCGGCGCCAAGGCCGTCACCGGGCTCTCCGGCCTGACGCCCGAGGGGGCCGCGGGCTGGGTCACGCTCGGCTTCGCGCTGGCCTGCCTGACCACCGGCTTCGTTCTGATCGGCAAGGTCTTCGCCATCGACTGGATCCGCCTGCTGACCCTGCCCGGCCGCATCGGCCGCGTGCGCGAGGCGCTCCCCTCCGCCTCGAAGCTGCCTTTCGCGCGCGGCGGGGAGGACGAGCAGGCAAAGCCCGGCGCGCCGTCGCGCCCGACAGCGCCAACGCCCGCGCCCTCCAGCGAAACCGCGCGCAAGACGCCGCAGATCGTCGATCCGACGACGCCCGCGCGCCCCGCCCAGCTTGGCTCGGGCAGCCGGCAGAAGGACCTGTTCGATCAGTACGAGCTGCCCCCGCTCGACATCCTCGCCGATCCGCCCGCGAACGCGCAGCCGAAGATCGACAAGCTGAGCCTGGAACGGAACGCCCGCCTGCTCGAAACCGTGCTCGACGATTTCAACGTCAAGGGCGAGATTACCGCCGTGCGCACCGGTCCGGTCGTCACCATGTACGAACTGGAACCGGCACCGGGCATTAAGGCCAGCCGCGTGATCGGCCTTGCCGACGACATCGCCCGCAACATGAGCGCGATTTCGGCGCGCGTTTCCTCGATTCCCGGGCGGACGGTCATGGGCATCGAACTGCCCAATGCCAATCGGCAGATGGTTTCGTTCAAGGAGATGGTGGCCTCGGAGAACTTCGCGCATCACAAGGGCATGCTGCCGATCATCCTGGGCAAGGACATCGCCGGCGAGCCGGTCGTGGCCGACCTTGCGGCCATGCCGCACCTGCTGGTCGCCGGTACTACCGGTTCGGGCAAGTCGGTGGGGCTCAACTGCATCCTGCTGTCCCTTTTGTACCGTTTGACCCCGGCTCAGTGTCGCCTGATCCTCGTCGATCCCAAGGTGCTCGAACTCAAGAGCTATGACGACATCCCGCACTTGCTCTCGCCGGTGGTCACTGAGCCGCCCAAGGCGGTGCGCGCGCTGAAATGGGCGGTCGAGGAAATGGAGCGCCGCTATCGCCAGATGAGCGAAATCTCGGTGCGCAACCTCGCCAGCTTCAACGAAAAGGTCCGCGCCGCCGCCGCCAAGGGCAAGCCGCTGGGGCGCCGCGTGCAGATCGGCTTCGATCCCGAAACGGGCGAGGAACTCTACGAGGAAAACCAGCTCGACTATCAGGTTCTGCCGCAGATCGTCCTCATCGTCGACGAACTGGCCGACCTCATGGTCACCGTCGGCAAAGAGATCGAAGTCCTGATCCAGCGCCTCTCGCAAAAGAGCCGTGCGGCGGGCATCCACCTCATCATGGCGACGCAGCGGCCCTCGGTCGACGTCATCACCGGCGTCATCAAGGCCAACCTGCCGACGCGTATCTCCTTCGCGGTCACCAGCCGCATCGACAGCCGGACGATCCTGGGCGAACAGGGCGCCGAGCAACTGCTGGGCAAGGGCGACATGCTCTACAAGCCCAATACCGACCCGATCAAGCGCGTCCACGGCCCCTTCGTCTCGGACGAGGAAGTCGAGCGCGTCGCCGACTTCTGGCGCACGCAGGGCAAACCCGATTACATCGACGCCGTCACCGAAGAGCCGGAGGAAGGCAGCTTCGGCTTCGACGATCTCGACGCCACCGCGTCCGACGCGCCCGAGGAACGCAAATACCGGCAGGTCTGCCAGCTCGTGTTCGAGAACCAGAAGGTCTCGGTCTCCTGGCTCCAGCGCCAGATGGGCGTGGGCTACAATACCGCGGCCAAATGGGTCGAGCGCATGGAGAACGACGGCTTCGTCGGCCCCGCCAACCACGTCGGCCGCCGCGACATCTATCGCGACGAATACGGCAACCCTTTGTGAGTTTACGCATTGGTCCCCAGACCGCACGTCGTGAACACCAGAGCTGAACAGAAACGCCCCAGGCCGCTTACCCGCTCACCGGAAAGACCCCAATGGAACACAATACGCAGGAATTCCTGCTGAGGGACGGTTTCCTGCTGCTCGGCACCGCGCTCGTCTTTGTACTGCTGTTCCGCCGGCTCGGGCTGGGTGCGACGCTGGGATATCTTCTTACCGGCGCGGTGCTCGGTCCTTATGTGCTGGGTCTGATCGGCGATCCGGAAGGCAAGATCGGAATTGCCGAACTCGGCATCACCCTGCTGCTGTTCATCGTCGGCCTGGAACTGGCGCCGCGCCGGCTGTGGCGCATGCGGCACGAGATATTCGGGCTTGGCCTGTTGCAGGTCGTGCTCTGCGGTCTCGCGATTTCGGCGGTCATCCACCATTTCGCCGGGTTCAGCCTCCAGGCCTCGCTGGCACTGGGCCTGCCTCTGGGCCTGTCCTCGACCGCGCAGGTCCTGCCGATGCTGCAAAGCGCCGGACGCCTGCATACCCCGTTCGGCGAACGCGCCTTCGCGGTGCTGCTGTTCCAGGACCTCTCGATCATCCCGCTGATCACGATCGTCGCGGCCATGAATCGCAATCCCAACCTGACCGAGGGGCCCCCGGGATGGCAGCTCGCACTGCTGACCGTGGGTGCGATCGCCGGCCTGATCGCCGCGGGACGCTTCGTCATCCGGCCGCTGTTCGGCCTGATCGGCAACCTCGGCGAGCGGGAGATGTTCGTGTTCGCCGCGCTCTTCACGGTGATTGCCTCTGCCGCGCTGATGCAATCGCTCGGCCTGTCGACCGCGCTGGGCGCGTTCATCGCCGGAGTCATGCTGGCCGATTCGCCGTACCGGCACGAACTGGAGGCCGACGTCGAACCGTTCCGCTCCATCCTGCTCGGCCTGTTCTTCATCTCGGTCGGCATGATGCTGGACCTTTCCGCGATCGCCGAGCGGCCGCTCTTCGTTGTGACCATGGCCGCCGCGCTGATCGCCGTGAAGTCCGCGATCATCTTCGGCCTCGCACTCGCCTTCCGCATGCACTGGCGCAGCGCGCTCGCGCTCGGCCTGCTGCTGAGCCAGGGCGGCGAATTCGGCTTCGTCCTGTTCACCCAGGCGCAGAACGCCTGGCTGATCGAGCCCCGGGCGGCGAGCCTTTTCGGCGCGATCGTCACTCTCTCGATGGTCACCACGCCGTTCCTGATGATGGCGACCCGCCGCATCCGGGAAATGCCCGCGAGCAAGGAAGAGCGCGAGTCACCACGCGCGGATGGCGCCAGCGCGCTCGTCGTCGGCTATGGCCGCTTCGGGCAGACCGTGGCGCAGATGCTGATCGCGGCCGACATACAGGTCACGCTGATCGACAACGACATCGAAATGATCGACGTCGCCGGCTCGTTCGGCGCCAAGGTCTATTTCGGCGACGGCACCCGCATCGACCTGCTGCGCCAGGCCGGCGCCGGCGAGGCACAGATGATCGTGTTCTGCATCGACGGCAACCAGCTGAGCGAAAGCTTGCTCCACGCGGTTCACGGCGCGTTCCCCGACGCCGATATCCATGCCCGGGTCTTCGACCGCCGCGCCTTGCTGCGGCTCAAGGACGCACCGGTGAAGTCGATGTCCCGCGAGGTAATCGAATCAGCGGTCGCGCTTGCGCGGTCGGCGCTGGAGGGAACGGGCCTTTCGCTCGAGAACATCGACCGTGCGGAGAGCATGTACCGTTCGAGCGACAAGGAACGGCTTTCGCTCCAGATCGAGGCGGACGATCTTCGCGCCGCGCGCGACCGGATCATCACGCAGCCGATCCGCGACCCGCGATGAGGCTGTTCTCCGTCAAGATTCTCAAGTTCAGTTAACCCTATTTTCAGGGCACTGGTGCATTCCATGTGAATGCACCGGGGCTTGTGGAACATGCTGGTCGTCGCGCTGCTGCTCGCGTGGGCCGGCGGTCCCGCCGCCGCGCGCCCGACGCAGGAATTTCCGGCGGGATCGACCTGCTTTGCCGGAGCATCGCTCGACACCGGCTATGCGGACATCGCGCGCGATCCGGCGCGCTGGGCATGTCAGGGCGAAGGCGCGTCTATCGTCACGCCGCGTGCGTTCGTCCGTTTCGACATGACCGGTCGCAAGGCGATCTCCGATCCGATCCTGACCACGCGGCTGACGCTGTTTTCGTCGCTGCGGGTCACCGCCATCGGCCAGGACGGCGCGACGGCGACGCTGGCCTACGACCGCGATGACATGACCTTCGCCACCAACGACTGGCTGATGCGTGGCGCGCTGCCACGCCTTTCGGAGCCGGTTGCCGCCTATGTCGTCGAGGTCGACCTGCCCCGCCACGTCGGCATGCTGACCAGCGCCCGGATCGGCTCCGCGCCCGACACGGCGGATGTCGGCCGGTCGGAACTCGTCATCGCCTGGCTCTGCGGGCTGTTGTGCGTGCCGCTCGTCCTCAACTTCGCGTTCTTCCGGGTGCTGCGCCAGCGTTTCGTCCTGTGGCATACCGCCGCCGTGTTCTTCATGCTGATCCAGACCGTCGTCACCACCGGCTTGATCAACCGCTTCTTCTCGCTGTCGATGATGCAACTCAGCGTACTGTCGGCCGGAAGCTGGGCGATGGCGATCGCCACTGCATCGCTGTTCATCAGCGAGCTGATCGAACCGGGCAAGCTCGACCGCATCCAGATTCGCCTCCTGCGCTGGCTGGGGCCGTGGATCATTGCATGGAGCTATATCTACCTTTTCACCGGTGACCCCATCCGCCCCTATTCCGCCCAGGCCTACCTGGCGAGCTACCTGCCGGTGATCCTGATCTTTGCCTGGGTCATGGCGACAGCGGCGAACCGGGGCAGCCGCGCCATCCTGTTCCAGATCGTCGCCTGGGCGCCGATGATGCTCATGGGCGTGCTGCGCATCGTTTCCGCACTGGGCATTTTCGAGACGCCGGCCGAACTCATGCTGGAACAGCACGTCTCGATCGGCTGGGAAGTGATCGTGACCTCGATCGGTGTCGCCGACCGCTTCATGACATTCAAGCGCCAGCGCGACCAGGCGCTTGCCCATACCAGGATTCTGGAAAAGCTGGCCGAACGCGATCCGCTGACGGGCCTCTACAACCGGCGCGGGATCGAGGAACGGTTCGACGGGCTCGTCCGCGACGGGTTCGACACCATGGCGCTGCTGGACCTCGATCACTTCAAAGTCATCAACGACACCCTGGGCCACGCCACGGGCGATACTGTGCTGCGGGCCGTCGCGCTCGCGCTGACGCCCGACGAGGACACGGTGGCGGTGCGCATCGGCGGCGAGGAATTCCTGCTGCTGGCGCGGGGCAAGGATGCCGCCGAACGCGCAGAACGCCGGCGCAAGTCCGTTCCGGCGCGGGTCGCGGCCCAGGTGCCCGGGCTCGAGCGCCTTGTCACGGCAAGCATGGGCATGGTGACTTGCAGCGCCCCGATGCGCTTTGCCGAACTCTATGCGCAGTGCGACCGCCTGCTCTACGCGGCGAAAGCGGTGGGGCGGAACTGCACCGAATGCATCACACTGGCTGCGCCCGCCGCATCTGCCCCGACGACGGGGGCGACGATCGTCAACTTGCGCTGAAACGCGCCGCGATCTCCGGCGGAACGCGCATGATCCGCCCGCTTTGGATGTCGATCATCGCCCACGTCGTGCGCGCCGAGACGATCACCTTGCCCGCCGCGTTGCGGAAATCCACCCGGCGGTCGAAGCGTGCGCCTTGCGGCGCATCAGGAATGAAAGTCTCCGCCACGACGCTCTCGCCCTCGCGGATATTGCCGCGATAGTCGATCTCGTGCCGGGCCACGACCCACGCGTAGCGGGCCTTGTGCTCGGGCAGCGCGTCGGCTTCCCAATGGGCGGTAGCGATCGCCTCCATCCACTGCACCCAGACCGCGTTGTTGACGTGGCCCATCTGATCGATGTGCTCCCGCTCGGCGGTGAAAGTGCAGGTGAAGGAGTTGGTCACAGGAAAGAAATCACACCTCCACGCCCAACTGCCACAGGATAAAGGCAAACTCCTCGGCCGTTTCGCGCAGGCTCTCGAACCGGCCGGACTTGCCGCCGTGCCCGGCGCCCATGTTGGTCTTGAGAATCAGCTCGTGCCCGTCGGTCTTCAGCTCGCGCAGTTTCGCGACCCACTTGGCCGGTTCCCAATACGTCACGCGCGGGTCATTGAGGCCGGCGGTGACCATGATCGGTGGATAGCCTTGCGCCTTGACCTGATCGTAAGGTGAATAGCTCAGGATCAGATCGAAGGCGGATTTGTCCTCGACCGGATTGCCCCACTCCGGCCACTCGCCGGGGGTGAGCGGCAGCGTTTCGTCGAGCATCGTGCTCAATACGTCGACGAACGGCACATGCGCGACGACCGCGCCGTACAGCTCCGGATCGGAATTGATCACCGCGCCCATCAGTTCGCCGCCCGCGGAGCCGCCCGAGATCGAGATATTGCCCGGCGCGGTAAAGCCGCGCTCGACCAGGCCCCTGGCGACATCGACGAAATCGTTGAACGTGTTGGTCCGCCGCTCCAGTTTGCCCGCCTTGTACCAGGCGCGTCCGAGGTCGTCGCCGCCACGGATATGCGCGATGGCAAAGGCGAAGCCGCGATCGACGAGGCTGAGGCGCGTGGTCGAGAAGCCCGGCTCGATGGCGATGCCATAGGCGCCGTAGCCGTAAAGGTGCAGCGGCCCCGCACCGGTCCGGTCGCGGCGGTAGACCACGCTGACGGGGATAGCAGTCCCGTCACGCGCGGTGATCTCCAGCCGCTCGGTAGCATAGAGCGAGGCGTCGTAGCCCGAGGGGATTTCCTGGACCTTGAGCGTTTCCAGCGAACGGCCCTTCACGTCGTAGTCGTAGGTCGTGGCGGGGCTGACCATCGACTCGTAGCTGAGCCGCAGCTTGTCCATGTGCCATTCGGGATTGTCGGAAAGGCCCGCGGAATAGCTCGCCTCGGGAAACGCGATCGGCTCCACGCGCGCCGGATCGTCGTAATATCGCACTTCGATCTGGTCGAGCCCGGCGCGGCGTCCCTCGATCACGTAGAAATCGCGGAACAGGTCCACGCCGGTGAGGTAGAATTCATCCGTGCCCGCGATCAGCGTGGTCCAGTCGCCCGGATGGTCGAGCGGCGCGGTGGCGAGGCGGAAGTTCTCGTGGGTGTCGTTGGCGTGGATGTAGAGCACGCCTTCGCGCTCATCGACGTCGTACTCGACGCCCTTGACGCGCGGCTTGACGAGGATCTGGTCGCCCAGCGGATCGTCGGCACTGATGAGGCGCACTTCGCTCGTCTCGTGGTCGCTGGTGCAGATCATCAGCCACTTCTCGTTGGACGAGAGCGAGGAGCCGACGCGAAAGCCCTCGTCGTCCTCGTGATAGAGCTCGACGTCCTTGTCCAGCGAATCGCCCAGCCAGTGCAGGCGGGCGTTGTCGGTCCGCCACTGCTCGTTGGCGAGCGAATAGACGAGGCCCTTGCCCCCTCCGACCCACACCAGCGCGGAGAGCGTGCCGGGAATCTCGTCCGGCAGCAATTCGCCGGTCTCGAGGTTCTTGATGCGCGCGGTGTAACGCTCGGAGCCGTTATCGTCGAACGCATAGGCGAGCAGCCTGCCATTGTTGCTCACCGAGATCGCGCCGAGGCGGAAGTATTCCTTACCCTCGGCCAGCGCCACCTCGTCGAGGATCAGTTCGTCCTCGCCGCCGCCGACCGGCCGGCGCCACCACTTCTTGTACTCCGCGCCTTCCTCGAACTCGATCCAGTAGAGCCAGTCGCCGTCCTTCTGCGGCACGGACTTGTCGGCTTCCTTGATGCGCGCGCGCATTTCCCTGAAGAGCGACTCGATCGCGTCCTGCCGATCGGCCATGCGCGCCTCGAACCAGCGGTTCTCCGCTTCCAGGTGCGCGATCACTTCCTTGTCGGTGACCTGCGGATAGCCCGGGTCGCGCAGCCAGGCGTAATCGTCGGTGAGCGTGACGCCGTGGTGAGTGAAGGAATGCGGCTTCTTCGCCGCCAGCGGGGGACCGATCAGGGTCTGGGTGGAATCTGCCATGCCCCGCATCTATGTTGGCGGGATGACCCTCGCAAGTCGCCCTGCAATTCGGATGTCGATCCCATGTTGATGAATACCGACGAAGCGCGCCTCGATGCCTTGCGCAAGGAGCTGAAATCCCGCGGTCTCGACGGCTTCGTGATTCCCATCTCCGACGAGCACATGAGTGAATATGTCGGCGCCTATGCCCAGCGTCTTGCCTGGCTGACCGGCTTCGGCGGATCGGCGGGCACCGTCGTGGTCCTGACCGACCCGGCGCTTGAGCCGGCGGCGGCGATCTTTGTCGACGGGCGTTACACGCTGCAGGTGCGCGATCAGGTCGACGGGCGGCTCTATGACTACGAGAGCGTGCCGCAGACCAGCATCGCCAGGTGGCTCGAGGAGCATGCCCCGCAGGGCATCAACCTCGGCTACGACGCGTGGCTCCACGGCAAAGGCTGGGTCGAGGCGGCCAACAAGGCCATCACGGCGAAAGGAGGCAAGCTCACACCGGTCGCAAGCAACCCGGTCGACTCGATCTGGGACGACCAGCCTGCCCCCTCTGCAGCGCCCGCGCTGGTCCATCCCGACGCGTTCGCCGGCGAATCGAGCGAAGCCAAGCGCGCCGCCGTGTCCGAATGGCTCGCGGGCAAGCAGCTTGACGCGGCGGTCATCACCGCGCTCGATTCAATCGCGTGGCTGCTCAACATTCGCGGCACCGACGTGGAGCGCACGCCCGTGGCGCTGTCCTACGTCATCGCCCATGCCGACGGCACGGCGGACCTGTTCATCGCCGAGGAGAAGGTGACGCCGCAGCTTCGCCAGCACCTCGGCAATGCCGTGCGCATAAGCGCACGCGACCAGTTCGTGGCGGGCCTTGAAAGCCTTTCCGGCAAGCGCGTCGCGGTCGATCCCGAACGGGCGGTGAGCGCCATCTTCGAGGTTCTGAACCGTGCGGGCGCGGACGTGGTCGAGGAACGCGATCCCGTGGTCCTGCCCAAGGCGATCAAGAACCCGGTCGAACAACAGGGGCATCGCAACGCCCAGACCCGCGACGGCGGCGCCGTCTCACGCTTCCTGCACTGGCTTTCGGTCGAGGCGCTGAAGGGCGAAGTGACCGAGATGGCGGCCGCCGACCGGCTTCTGGCGTTCCGCCAGGCCTGCGGCGACTTACGCGACCTGTCCTTCGACACGATTTCCGGCGCTGGCCCCAACGGCGCGGTAGTCCACTACCGCGTATCGGAGGAGACCAACCGCACGCTCGAGCCGGACAGCGTCTATCTCGTCGATTCCGGCGGCCAGTATCCCGACGGCACGACCGACATCACCCGGACGGTCTGGGTCGGTCCGGGTGAGCCGCCGGAGGAGGTGAAGGACCGCTTCACCCGCGTGCTCAAAGGCCATATCGCGCTTGCCCGCGCGGTCTTTCCCAAAGGCACGGTCGGCAGCCAGCTCGACGCGCTCGCGCGCCAGTTCCTCTGGGCGGCGGGGCTCGACTACGCGCACGGCACCGGCCACGGCGTCGGCTCGTTCCTTTCGGTCCACGAAGGCCCGCAGCGCATCGCCAAGTCGGCGGGGGGGCAGGCCGGGGCCGACCAAGCCCTCATACCCGGCATGATCGTCTCGAACGAGCCCGGATACTACAAGGCGGGCGAATACGGCATCCGCATCGAGAACCTCGTCCTGGTCGAACCGCGAAAGATCGAGGGTGCGGAAGGTGAATTCCACGGCTTCGAGACGCTGACGCTGGTGCCGATCGAACGCCGTCTCGTCGACACGCGCCTGTTGACGCCCGCTGAGACGGACTGGTGGAACGCCTATCACGCGCGCGTTCTCGATATGATCGGCCCGCAGCTCGAAGGCGAGGCAAGGGATTGGCTCGAGGCCCAGTGCGCGCCCTTGTGAGCGGCTGGATTCCTTGCATGTCCATGAACAACCCTCTCCGCTTGTGACAATTCGCGACAATAAGCCGGTTTTCCGGCATAACTGCGCGACAAGCGATGCCTAGACAGGACAACAGAAAGTCGCGGGGCACGATTTTCCCCCCTCCCTTCCCCGGCCCCGCGACTTTCACACAATTCTTTCGGGAGCAGGAAGGACAACGACAATGCGTAGAATCAAAGGCATTTCGATCGCGATCTCCGCCGCCGCGCTGGCGATGTGCGGAATTGCATATGCACAGATGTCCGGTGACAAGGCCGGGTTCGATGCCAACAGCGACGGCGTCATCGCCCGCGCCGAAGCGCAGGCGGCCGCCAAGGCGATGTTCGCGAAGTTCGACGCCAACAAGGACGGCAAGCTCGACCAGAGCGACCGCGAAGCGCATCATCAGGAGATGCGCGGCAAGATGTTCGAAATGCTCGATACCGACAAGGACGGCAGCATCTCGAAGCAGGAGTTCATGGCCGGCAAGCGCCCGGGACGCGAAGGGATGCGCGGGCACCACGGCGCCGGAATGGGCAAGCATCTCGGCAAGCACGGCGGAGGCCATGGCATGATGATGATGCAGAAGGCCGACGCCGATAACGACGGTGCGGTCTCCCAGGCCGAGTTCCTCGCGGCGGCAAACAAGCGCTTTGACATGGCCGACGCCAACAAGGATGGCAACGTCACCAAGGAAGAACGCGAGGCCGCCCGCGAGAAGATGAAGGCCGAATGGAAAGCCAGGAAAGCGGAAAAGACCGGCACCTCCAACTGAACGGCGGGCGCGAAGCCAGGAACCGGATGAACGATACCTCGCCCCCGAAGCTGCTTCTCGTCGATGACGAAGCGGCCCTGCGCGAACCCCTGGCCGAGTACCTCTCGCGCCAGGGGTTCGCCGTGACTCAGGCGACCAGCGCGGCCGAGGCTCGCAGCCGCCTGCGCGAGGATAAGCCCGACCTCGTTCTGCTCGACATCATGATGCCGGGCGAAGACGGCCTTTCGCTGTGCCGCCATCTGGTCGAGACGCAGGATCTGCCGGTCATCTTCCTCACCGCCCGCGGCGAGGCAACCGACCGCATCGTCGGCCTCGAGATCGGCGCCGACGACTATGTGGTCAAACCCTTCGAACCTCGCGAACTGGTGGCGCGGATCCGCAGCGTGCTGCGGCGCTCCGCACGCGCGCCCGCCGTGCCCACCGAGAACGAGGCCCTGATGTTCGAAGGCTGGCGGCTCGACCCGCTCAAGCGGCGGCTGATCGATCCCGAAGGCGCCGTCGTCGCCATTTCGTCGGTTGAGTTCCGCCTGCTCATGGCCTTTCTGGAACATCCCCGGCAGGTGCTCGACCGCGACCGCCTGCTGGACATGGTGCAGGGGCGCGAGGCGCACCTGTTCGACCGCGCGGTCGACAACCAGGTCAGCCGCCTGCGCCGCAAGATCGAGGCCGACAGCCGCAATCCGCAGCTGATCCAGACCGTGTGGGGCGGCGGCTACATGCTGGCCACCGACGTCAGACGCGCGCCGCTCGACGCCGAATGAGGATTCCGCGTCCCCGCAGTCTGATGGGCCAGATGCTGCTCGCGGTGGCAGCGGCGCTGTTGCTGGTGCAGGGACTGGGCGCGGTGCTCATCTACCGGGCGCAGCGCGAAAGCTACGAAGTCGGCATGCTCAATGCCGCCGCCTTCCGGCTGATCGCCGAGACGCGCGGACCCGGCTGGTACTCCCGGCGCCTGCGTAGGCCGGACGTGCCGTTCGGCGGGATTCCGCCGCGCGGTTTCGACGTGGAATACAGCGCCGCCGCCCCCATCGCGGCCAGCGAAGCGCGGGACAGCCGGGCGGAAAGGAAACTGGCGCAGATTCTCAATGACCAGAATTTCCCCAAGGCCGAACTCGCCGTCGTTCATC
Source organism: Novosphingobium endophyticum (assembly GCF_014640675.1). Classification (GTDB taxonomy): domain Bacteria; phylum Pseudomonadota; class Alphaproteobacteria; order Sphingomonadales; family Sphingomonadaceae; genus Novosphingobium; species Novosphingobium endophyticum. Next base: position 29,200 of record NZ_BMHK01000002.1, read on the forward strand.
GTTCGGTCGGCGCCGATCCCGTGGCGCGGGCGGCCACCCTCGCGCGGTCCCGCCATCATCGCTGGGCGCAGGGCAAGACGCGGGACGTGATGGACAATCACCTGCTAGTGGTCGCCGTGCGACCGTTGCAGCAGGAGACCTGGATGGTCGCCCGCGTGCGTACGCCGCGCGCGGTGAACATCCTGGTGACGCCGCTCATTCTCCAGACGCTGGTGATCTATATCGTTCTGGTCGGCGCGGTCGCCCTGATCCTGCGCCGGATCACCCGCCCGCTCGCCGCCCTCACCAACCGGGTCGAGCGATTCGCGGTCAGGCAGGACGCGGACGGCCAGCTCGCGCCGTCCGGCCCCGACGACATGCGCCGCCTGATCGTGGCGCACAACGCGATGGAAGGCCGAATCGCCGCCATGCTCGATGAGAAGGACGTCATGCTCGGCGCCATCGGCCACGATCTCAAGACCCCGCTCGCGGCGCTGCGCGTGCGCATCGAGTCGGTGCAGGACGAAAGCGAGCGCGCGCGCATGGCCGCGACCATCGAAGACATCGTGCGCACCCTCGACGACATCCTGTCGCTGGCGCGCGTCGGCCGGCCCGGCGATCCGCTGGAGCGAACCGAACTGTCCGCGCTGGTCGCCTCGGTGGTCGAGGAATACGAGGACATGGGCGAGGCGGTCGAACTCGGCGAAAGCGAGCGGATCGTCCTCGAACTGCGCCCGACCTGGCTGCGCCGCGCCTTGCGCAACCTGATCGGCAACGCCTTGCGCTATGGCCAGCGAGCCAGGGTTTCGCTGCGGCACGAGGGCAGCCGTGCCATCGTCCTCATCGACGACGACGGCCCCGGCATTCCCGAGGACGAGATCGAGGCGATGACGAACCCCTTCACGCGCGGCGACCCGTCGCGCAACACGGCGACCGGTGGCGCCGGGCTGGGACTCGCGCTGGCCCGCGCGATCGCCGATCAGCACGGCGGGGCGCTCAGGCTCTCGAACCGCCTTTCCGGGGACGGGAAGACAGTAGGCCTGACCGCGCGCCTGGAGATTCCGATCACCTGATCCCGACGCGGGACGAAAACCGCGATCGGCCGCGCGGCCCCGGCGCTATCGCATCAGGCCACCGATCAGATTGCGCGCGAAGCGGCCTATCCCCGGTACGCCGATAGCCCTGCCCAGCGTATCGCCGATGGTTCCCGCCGCAGCGCTTGCCGCCGAGGCGCCGGGATTGGCGCGGCTTTTCCTGCCCTTGAGCGTCTGGGCGAGGATCGAACCCGCGCTCGCCGCGGCAGCGCCCGCCGCCGCCTTGGCGACCCTGCTGCCGACCCCGTCCCACAGGCTCGGGTGCCTGCGTTCGCGCTTGCGGACCTGCTCTTCACCCTTCTCGTCCACTTCCTCCGCCGTGGCGGCGGCATCGGCGGCCTTGGCGGCAAGCACTTCCCCGGCGCTTTCGCGGTCGATGCGGGCATCGTACTTGCCTTCGCAGGGGCTGATCGACTGGATGATCGCGCGTTCCTTTTCCGTCACCGGCCCCAGCCGCGAGCGCGGCGGCGCGATCAGCGTGCGCTGTACCACCGTGGGCGCGCCATCCCCGTCAAGCGTGGACACCAGCGCCTCGCCGACCCTGAGTTCGGTGATCGCCGCCTCGACATCGAGATCGGGATTGATCCGGAATGTCTCTGCCGCCGCCTTGATCGCCCTCTTGTCGCGCGGCGTGAAGGCCCGCAGCGCGTGCTGGACGCGGTTGCCGAGCTGGCCGGCGATCTCCTCGGGAATGTCGATCGGGTTCTGGGTGACGAAATAGACGCCCACGCCCTTCGAGCGGATCAGGCGCACGACCTGCTCGACGGAGTCCGGCAGCGCCTTGGGCGCATCGTCAAACAGCAGGTGCGCCTCATCGAAGAAGAACACCAGCTTCGGCTTTTCGGGATCGCCCACTTCGGGCAAGGCCTCGAACAGCTCGGAAAGCAGCCAGAGCAGGAACGTGGCGTAGAGCTTCGGGCTGCGCATCAGCCTGTCGGCGGCGAGCACGTTGATGAAGCCGCGCCCCTGATCGTCGCACCTGATGAAGTCCTGGATTTCCAGCGCCGGCTCGCCGAAGAAGCGCGCGCCGCCCTGGCTGTCGAGCATCAGCAACTGCCGCTGGATGGCGCCAACGCTGGCCCTTGTGACATTGCCGTACTTCGCGGACAGTTCCGAGGCGTTCTCGGCGGTGAAGGCGAGCATCGCCTGCAGGTCTTCCAGATCGAGCAGCAGCATTCCCTGTTCGTCGGCAAAGCGGAAGACGATGTTGAGCACGCCTTCCTGCGTCTCGTTGAGGTCCATCAGCCGCGACAGCAGCAGCGGCCCCATTTCCGAGATGGTCGTGCGAACAGGATGGCCCTGCTCGCCGTAGATGTCCCAGAAGACAGCGGGATTGTCGGAATAGGCGTAGTCGGCCAGGCCGATTTCCCTCGCCCGGCCCTCCAGCTTGTCGGCATGCTTGAATTGCGGACTGCCGGCCATCGAGATGCCGGAAAGATCGCCCTTCACGTCGGCGAGGAAAACGGGCACGCCCGCGGCGGAGAACTGTTCGGCGATGGTCTGGAGCGTCACGGTCTTGCCGGTGCCGGTGGCTCCCGCGATGAGCCCGTGCCGGTTGGCCCGGCCCAGCCGCAGTTCCTGCCCGTTGCCGTCCGCCCCCAGCCCCAGAAAAATGTCGCGCATTACCGGTTCAACGCCCCCATTTCCGCAGCCGTTCCGTCAATGATAGAACCGCATGCGCACAAGCGCGAGAGGGATTTTGCCAGCCGCCGATTGCGCGGCTAAAGGCGGGGGCGAAACGCACGCCATGCCAGAACCTTTTGTCCTTCTCGACGATGCCCGCGCGACCGGGGCAGCCGATGCCCGGCTCTACCGTAGCCCGGTGGAGACCGTCGTCGCCCTGCTCGCCGAAGACGTCGCTCCCGCGCTGGAGAGGATCGAAGCCTTGCACGAGGCGGGCTGGCACCTTGCCGGTTATATCGCCTACGAAGCCGGTCTCGCGCTCGAACCCCGGCTTCGGGATCTCCTGCCGGAAAGGGCGGGCGCGGCCGGGCCGCTCGTGTGGTTCGGCGTCTTCGCGGGCCACGAGACGATTCGCGCCGGCGACGTCCCCTCATGGCTGGCCGATGCCGCGACCGGCGGCGATGCCGCGATCGGGCCGCTCGAACCGCAGGTTTCCCTTGGACGCTACGGGCAGACCTTCGACCTGCTGCGCGATGCGATCACGGCGGGAGACATCTATCAGGCCAATCTCACTTTCCCGCTGGCAGGGCCGTGGCGCGGCGATCCGCTGGCGCTCTACGCGGCGATCCGCCCCTCGGCCGCGGCGGGCTACGGCGGCGTCATCCATGACGGGAGCTACTGGATGCTGAGCTTCTCACCCGAGATGTTCTTCGCGCTCCATGGCCGCTCGGTGCGGGTGAAGCCGATGAAGGGCACCCGGCCGCGCGGCCGCGACAAGGACGAGGACGGGCACCTGCGCGAGGAACTGGCGGCTTCGGTCAAGGACCGCGCCGAAAACCTGATGATCCTCGACCTCATGCGCAACGACCTGTCACGCGTGGCGGAGGCGGGCTCGGTCAGGGTGGAGGATCCCTTCACGATCGAAAGCTACCCCACGGTTCACCAGATGGTCTCGACCGTCCGCGCGACGCTCGCGCCGGGCCGGGGCGCGGTCGACCTGCTGCGGGCGCTGTTCCCCTGCGGTTCGATCACCGGCGCGCCCAAGATTCGCGCGATGGAACTGATCGCCGAGGTCGAAGGCCATTCGCGCGGTCCCTATTGCGGCTCGATCGGCCACATCGAACCCTCTGGCGATGCCGCCTTTAATGTGGCAATCCGCACCCTGCGCCTGACGCCCGGCGAAAACGGCGGGGGACGGGCGGTGCTGGGGGTCGGATCGGCCATCGTCGCCGATTCGCAAGCGCTTCCCGAATGGCGGGAGTGCCTGATCAAAGGGGGTTTCGTGCGAGAGTCGGAAACGCGACCATCGGGGGTTGCACCCTCGCCCGCGAGTTTCGATCTGATCGAGACCATGCGCTTCACGCCCGAAGAAGGCGTTCCCCTGCTCGAACTGCATCTGGAGCGGATCAAGACGAGCGCAAGCGAACTCGGCTTCTCTTTCGATCGCCACGCCGTGCGCAATGCCATCCAGGCGCTGTGCTTCGATGCCGACCGTCGTGCGAAACTGCGCCTCGTCGCCGCGCGCAGCGGCGCCTATGCGCTCGAACTGGCGGACATGGCCGAGAGCCTTCCCGAACCGGCAACCGTCGCCGTGCTGCGCCTGCCCGTGGACAGCGGCGACTGGCGGCTGCGCCACAAGACCAGCGACAGGGGCTTCTACGAGGCCGGTCTTGCCGCCGCCCGGCAGGCCGGGGCGCACGAGGCGATTTTCCTGCGTGACGACGGGCTCGTCACCGAAGGCACTTTCACCAACATTTTCGTCGAGCGTGACGGAAAGGTGCTGACGCCGCCGGCCAGCCTGGGCCTGCTGCCGGGCGTCCTGCGCCGTTCGCTCATCGACCAGGGGCGCGCGATCGAAGCCGAGCTTACGCTGTCCGACCTCGCGGACGGGTTTTACATCGGCAACGCCCTGCGCCGCCTCATTCCGGCAAGACTGCTCACCTGATGCACACTTCGACCGCCCTTTCCCGCATCACGCCTTCACAAACGACGGCGATGACCGACCGCGCCACCCGGCTTCGCGAGCAGGGCGTGGACGTGATCTCGCTTTCGGTGGGCGAACCCGATTTCGCGACGCCGCCGCATGTTGTCGAGGCCGCCAAGGCCGCGCTGGACAACGGCGAGACGAAGTACACGCCGGTCGGCGGCACCTCGCGCCTCAAACAGGCCGCCGCGCTGCATTTCGCGCGCGATCTCGGTATCGAGGTGCCCGTCTCGCAGGTCACCGTCAGCGCGGGCGGCAAGCAGGCGATCTTCCACGCCCTGCTCGCCACCATCAGCGAAGGCGATGAAGTGATCGTGCCCGCGCCCTGGTGGGTGAGCTATCCCGAAATCGTCCGCTTCGCCGGCGGCAAGGTCGTCCCGCTGATGACCGCGGCCAAGGACAATTTCCGCTTCACTGCCGCCGACCTCGAGGCGCAGATCGGGCCGCGCACGCAGTGGCTGCTGCTCAACAGCCCGGGCAATCCCACCGGCGCCTGCTATCCCGCCGAGATGCTGGAAAGCATAGGCGAGGCCCTGCGCCACCATCCGCGCATCATGGTGCTCTCCGACGACATCTACGCGCCACTGAACTACACCGGTCAGCCGCACGCGACGCTCGCCAACCTCTGCCCGGACCTCGCCGACCGCATCCTCACTGTCTCGGGCGTGTCCAAGAGCCATGCGATGACGGGCTTCCGGATCGGCGTCGCCGCCGGGCCGGAGTGGCTGATCCGCGCGATGGAAAAGCTGCAGTCCCATTCCTCGGGCAACCCCTGCTCGATCAGCCAGGCCGCCGCCGTCGCCGCTTTCGAAGGGCCGGAGGATTTCCTGACCGAGTGGCGCGAACGCTTCCGCACGCGGCGCGACATGGTGGTGGGCGCGATCAACGCCGTCCCGGGCCTGTCGACACCATCGCCGGATGGGGCATTCTACTGCATGGTCGATGCCGCGCCGCTGATGGCGCGCTTCGGCGACGACATGAAGCTGGCGCTGCACCTGCTCGACAACGGCGTGGCGATCGTCCCGGCTTCCGCCTTCGGCGGACGCGGCGGCTTTCGCATCAGCTTCGCCGCCGACGAGGCCCGGCTGGAGGAAGCCTGCCGCCGTATTGCCGGGGCGGTGGCGTGATGCCATCACCGTCATCCCGGGCTTGACCCGGGACCGCGGGCAGTCTTTAGGCGCAACTGCGCGCGCAGGCGCCCCGCCATGCGGCTCGTAAACACTGCCAGCGGTCCCGGCATTCGCCGGGATGACGAAAGCGATAACACATGAAACCGGAAATACTCTTCGAGGACGCCGAGGCGCTGGTCGTCGACAAGCCGGCGGGCCTGCCGCTGGACCGTCCGCGCGCGGGCGGAGAGAGCCTTGAAGATCACATCGAAACGCTGAAACTCGGCTTCCAGCGCGCGCCCGTGCCGGTCCACCGGCTCGACCGCGATACGTCCGGCTGCCTGCTGCTGGCGCGCAACCCCAAGGCGCTCAAGCGTTTCGCCGCCGCCTTCGAGGAGCGTCTGGTCGAGAAACGCTATCTCGGCATTGTCGCGGGCGAGCTGGCGGAGGCGGAAGGCACGATCACCCTCGCCCTCACCAAGGTCAGCACCGCGAAGGACGGCTGGCGCATGATTCCGGCGCGCAAGGGCAAGCCCGCCGTGACGCACTGGCGCAGGCTCGACACGCGCGGCGGTCTGCCGCTGGTGGAGTTCCGGCCGGAGACCGGCCGTACCCACCAGATCCGCGTCCACGCCGCATCGGGGCTGGGCATGCCGCTGCTGGGCGATCCGGTCTATGGTTCGGGCAATGGCGCGGCCCGCACGATGCTGCATGCCGCCGGCCTCACCGTGCCGCGCGGCGAGAAGCCGCCGATCATCGCCGCAAGTCCGCTGCCGGCGGACTTCGCCGTACTGGGGTTCAGCGATGGTTGATGAGGTCGTCGAGCGCGCCCATGCCCTCGCGACCGAGACCTTCATCGCCTCGGCCGGGCCCGGCGGGCAGAACGTCAACAAGGTGGCGACGGCGGTGCAGCTGCGGCTCGACATCTACGCCCTGTGCCTGCCACCTCCCGTGTTCAAGCGGCTCAAGGAACTCGCCGGCAGCCGCATGACGGCCAAGGGCGAACTCGTGCTCACCGCGCGCCGGTTCCGCACCCAGGAGGCCAACCGCGCCGATGCCCGCGAAAGGCTCGCGCAGCTGCTGCGCGAAGCCCACAAGCTGCCCGAAAAGCGCGCGAAGAGCCGCCTCAACCGCATCGGCAAGGAGCAGCGCCTGAAAGGCAAGAAGCTGCGCGGAGCGGTCAAGGCCGGGCGCGGCAAGGTCGGTTTCGATTAGGCTGCGGGGATAAATTCCGGGCCCTTCAGGATGAGCGAAGGCGGGTGATGGGCGGCGCGATCGGGGAGGTTTGGCCGACGATCCGGCAGACAAGCGCGCCCCTGCGGCGGCCAAGGGTGTCGATACCGTTGGAGGCGCCTGCCGGGACGTCCGGCCCCATGGCGATGCGGATCGTACCGTCAGCCTCGGGAACAGCGTTGCGGTCGTGAACGCCGGGGGTGACGAGGTGCTCGTACCAGTAGTTGTAGGCATGGAGCGACCAATAGCCCGGCAGGCCCGCGGGCAGGACTATCTCCAGCCATTCGCCCTTGGCGAGGTCGAAGCCCCCAAGAAAGTACTGCGTCTCGACATCGCCGATCACGGTCGCGGCCAGCGCATCGGGCGCTTCCGCCAGGGCGTTCGGCAAGTCTCGAGCGGCAGCCACCCAATTCATGTATTCGGCGATATTGGCGCGCACGGTGCCGGCGACGAATCCCAGGGCACGTTCGCTGCTGCCGGTGACGAGGGTGGGTCCTCGCGGCGGTGCGCCGCCGGAGAGATCGAGATGCGCGGGCTCGGAACCATCGCGGTGCAGTACCCTGACCATCAGGACACGCGCGCCTGAAGGTATGGCGAGCGTGTCCGGCCCAGCCGCATCGGCGGCAATATCGAGCGCAAACCCGCCGTCCGGGCCGCAGTTCGTGTGATCGAAGGCCTTGTACGCGGCAATCAGCGGCGCCCCGTTGCGTCCGATCGTGTAAAGGCCGACGCCTACCCGCTCCGAGCCATTGAGCCGGCCTTGGAGCCGGTAGCGGCCAGCCGCATCGATCGCGGCATGGCGCATGATATAATCGGGGTTCGGTCCGCCGTGGACGGGTAGCGCCATGGTCAGCCCGCTCTGCGCGAGACGGTGGCCCATGAAGGCCGTGCCCAGCGCGGCCGTGACGACGCGGATCACATAGGCTTCGCCTTCCGCCGCGATTGCCGGTTCCGGCGCCTCGGCGGCGACCAGGGCGCGGGCTTCGGCTATCGCTGCCTCGAGAATCTCCCAGCCACCGGTCATGCGGATGCGCCGATGCGCCCGAGGCCTTCGCTTTCGGTGGGGATGGCAAAACGCCGGACATAGGGCGCGAAACGTTCCCGCACCGCCTCGGCGTCCAGCCCGTACTGGTCGAGCGAATAATCGTTCGTACCGCGCGCGTTCTTCGGATTGGCCGCGTGCCAGTCGCCGACGGCCTGCGCGACTTCACCGGGCGTCTCGATGCCGAGCCCGGCGTGAATGCGCCGCATCTGGCCCACCGGGTCACCGACAAGGGCATAATAGTCGACATGGACCACGCGCCCGCCGAGCGGTCCCGCATCGAAATCCATGATGCGGTCGATATGGCGATGAATGAAATGCAGCATGTCGCGTCCGACCTCGTGCCGGTCGACCGGCGTGGCCGCGCACATGCCGCGCAGGTTCCAGGTCATCTTGGAGATCGAAGCGAGCACCTGCACCGGATCGCGATGGGTCATCACGAAACGAGCGTCGGGATGGACTTCGAGGATCTCGTTCATCGCGATGACGTGGTTGGGATACTTGAGCGCCCACGGTTTGCGCGCGGACCGCCACTGCAGGCACTGCAACTGGCGTTTGTGGACGCGATAGGTCTGAACAAGGTCGAGCCCGTCGAGCAACCAGTCGAAGTATTGCGGCACCCGATAGAGGTTGTGCAGCCCCGCCGCGCCCCAGCTCTGCTGGAGGAAAGCGTGGCATTCATCCGAGCCGTCCTCGTCGTAGAGGTGAAGCGCCTCGAACCCTTCGAAATGGCCCCGTTTCCGCTGCAACTCCCTCCATTCCGCGCGGCGCTTCCCGACCGAGGCGGAATCGAATCCCGGCGGGGGCGAGGGCATGCTCGATTCCCAGGTCCGTATGAGGCGGAAACGACTGTCGCGGTCGAACAGGTACTGCAGGTATGTCGTGCCCGAGCGCGGCAGGCCCATCAGGAACACCGGCGCCTCGATCGGCTCTTCACCGATCTCCGGATAATCCCGCAGCCATTTCAGGCTTTCCAGCCGGTTGGTCGCGTCCATGAGCATTGCGGCGCGAACCCTCGCTTCCCCTGCCTCGGACACGGGGAAGGTCTCGTTCAAGGCCTTGATCAGTCGCTCGAGATTGCCGGCGACACCGGGATCGCTGTCGGCAATGCCGGTCTTCTCTTCCGCTTCGGCGATGATCGCTGCTGCATCGAGCATGTCTCTCTCCCGTTATTCGCGCCACGCGGCTGCGGGCAGCCGGCTTGATTCGGTCACTATATTCTGTAATATTCGGTAAATGCCGAATATGTCAAACCGCGCCCTGACCGCCGAGCAACGCCGCTTCGTCGATGACATGGCGGTCCTACTGGCGCCGTGGGGTCTGCAGCCGGGCACGGCCAGACTTTACGCCTACCTGTTGCTCTGCGACGAACCGGCAACACTGGACACCATCGCCGCCGCGCTCGGCATGGCCAAGAGCAGCGCCAGCGTGGCGGCCCGCTTGCTCGAACAGTTCGGTCTTGCCCGCCGCCATGGCGAGCCGGGGACCAAGCGCGTGCGGTATGGCGCGTCCAACTCCTATTCCGGATTCCTCGCAGCACAGGCGCGTCTGCTCGATGACATCGGTCGGCTGGCGGAGTCCCGCGCTCACCACGTGACCAGTGGCGAGACGCTGCGGCGACTGCGCTACCTGGCCTCGTTCCACCGCAAGATGGCGGCAACCATTACCGGACGGATCGAGGAACTGTCCGATGAATTCCTTCGTCGTGGACCGGATGAGGATCTGCGAACTGCGGGTGACAGCGTCACCGTGAACGCGCCGCGTTAAGCTCGGCGAGGCGGCCGGCCACGCGCGGTTCGTCGAGCATGTCGCCGAGCGGCCGGGGAAGGCGGCGGCGCCAGTTGGGATGCTCGCGGATGGTGCCGGGCAGGTTCGGCTGCTCTTCCAGCCCCAGCAGGTCCTCCAGCGGAACGATCGCCAGCGGGGAATCGCTTGCCGCCACGTGGGCGATGGCGGCATCGACCACGGGCGGCGTTTCGTCAGGGGCGGGACGCGGCTGGTCGTGCCCGATTGCGGACCACAGGCGGTCGCGCTCGTGCTCGCGCGCGTCCTCGTCGGCCTGCCTGCTCCCGGTGTCGGAGGCGCGGCCGAGCCGCCAGCCCCAGTCGATGTCGCGCCCGCGCCACCACCCGGCGACGGTCGGGGTGTCGTGCGTCCCCGTCATGGCGATGCTCGTCACGGCGTATTCATCCGGCGCGCGGAAGCGTCCGTCATAGTGACGTTCGAACCAGAGGACGCCCATGCCGAGGATCGCCCTGTGCGATATCGCCTCGCGAAAGCCGGATGGCATGGTGCCGAGGTCCTCGGCGATGACGAGGGCGCGCTCGCGATGCGATTCCAGCGCGAGCAGGCGGAGAAGATCGTCGAAGGGATAGGCGAGGTAGGCGCCCTCTATCGCACTGGCCCCCTGCGGGATCACCCAGAGCCGGCGCAGGCCGAAAGCGTGATCGATGCGCAGCCCGCCACACGATCCCAGCGCCGTCCGGACCATTTCCAGCCAGGGGCGAAAGGCGCTCTCGCGCAACCCGCGAGGCGAAAAGGTCGTGAGGCCCCAGTCCTGCCCGTCAGGCCCCAGCGGGTCGGGCGGCGCACCGATGGAGAGGCCTTTGAGCAGCGTATCGCCCATGCTCCAGCTGTCGCTGCCGCCCCCCTCGACGCCCACCGCGAGATCGGCGATGGTCCCCAGCGCCATGCCCGCGGCGCGCGCGCGGGACTGCACGCGCTCCAGCCCCTGCCGCGCCAGCCACTGCGCGAAGATCTGGAAGTCGACGGCCTCCGCGTTCTCTTCCGAGAAGGCCCGCGCGGCGGGGCCTGCGGGATCGTGAAACGCAGCGGGCCAGTCCTGCCATGCTCTGGCGCCCTGGCCGGCGAAATGCACGTAGAGCGCGTCGAACAGGGCGTGGCGGCGCAGCGCCTCTCCGCGCGCCGAGGCCCAGGCATCGATGCCGTCGCGCTTCCGCCGGTCGAGACCCCGGAAGGCCTGCACGAGCGCCCTGGACTGCGCGGGGACCGCCGCTGCCCAGTCGATCAGCGCCGGTTCGGGCGCCGCCGGCAGCGAGGCAAGCCCCAGCAATTCGGGATCGGCCAGCGCGGTATTGAAGAACTGGCGGCTGGAAGGACCATAAGGGCTGTAGCGGTCGCCGGCGCCCGGATAGAGCGCATGGACCGGACTGATCGCAATCGCATTGGCGCCTTCGCGCGCGAACCGTTCCGCCGTGCGCGCGAGGTGGCCGAGATTGCCGAACGCCCGGCCCCGCGAATCGCGCAGGGCGGGTATCTGGACCGCCGGACCCCACATGCGTTTGCGCGATACGGCTTCGATGGGAAGGCAGGTGGGGGGAGCGACGGCAAGCGCGATTTCGTGCGGGCCGGCATGCAGGGTGTAGTAGCCCGGCTCGCTCACCAGCTGCATCGTTGGGTCTTCGACCGCGAGGCTTCGTTCTGTGCCGTCCTCGGCAACCAGATGGACCCTGCCGGCGGCGGCGAGGGCCGGGGGCAGATCGAGCGCGGCACCCGCGTCCACGGAGAGAAAGGCGGGGGGCGCGTGCTTCTCCTCGGCCAGCCGTGCCAGGCTCCGGGTGACATCCATCTCGCTGCCCGCCGGATAGCCCAGGGCTTCGAGTATTCGCCCGAGCGACTCGTCGGAGACCCGATGCGGCTGGTGCCGGGCATCCACCCAGTCGATGGCAAGCCCGGCGGCTTCCGCGAGTTCGTGAAGTCTCATGCCTCTTTCACTCTCCCTTCAGGCCGGGGCGCCAGCGGTTCGTGTATCGGCCTACGCGCGCATCTAGCATCAAAGCGGCCGCTGCTGACCATCCCGGGAACGGAAAGCCACAAGAAACGGCCGTACCGGCCTCGCGCGGGCGCCATCTACCCTCGACCGGACTCTCCAGGATGGATATACCTTGGATCAGCAGGTCTGATGGAGGCTTACTAATTTCGTGAAGCAATGCCGCCGCGATTGACACATTGAAATCGGTACGGGCACACAACATGCCCCCGGTCACGGGGGGTTCGCATGATAAACGGGGAAAAGCATGGCCGATCCGGAAACGACAAACGCCGCCGGGCTGATGAACAGCCGATGGCTGAAGGTCAATCCACCGGTGTTTTTCGTGTCAGCGGTGCTTGTCGTTGCCTTTTCCGTGTTCGGCGCGCTGTTCCCTGTTCAGGCTGGGCGCGCCTTCAGCCTTGTCCAGGCCACGATCGTGGAGGATTTCGGCTGGTTCTACATCGGAGTCGTGGCAGGTTTTCTCATATTCGTGCTGTTTCTCATGTGCAGCAGGTATGGGGACGTGAAGCTGGGGCCGGACGAGAGCGAGCCCGATTACAGCTATCTCTCCTGGTTCGCGATGCTGTTCAGCGCCGGGATGGGGATCGGCCTGATCTTCTTCGGAGTGGCCGAGCCGATCCAGCACTTTACCAAGCCTCCGCTGGGCGAGGGAGGAACCGTCGAGGCGGCGAGCCATGCCATGGTGCTGACCTTCTTTCACTGGGGGCTCCACGCCTGGGCCATCTACATCGTCGTCGGCCTCGCGCTGGCCTATTTCTCGTTCAGGCGCGGCCTGCCGCTCACCGTTCGCTCGGCGCTCTACCCGCTGATCGGCAAGCGGATCTACGGACCGATCGGCCATGCGATCGACATTTTCGCCGTACTGGGCACCATGTTCGGCGTGGCGACCTCGCTCGGCCTGGGCGTGCTTCAGGTCAACGCGGGCTTTAACTACCTCTTCGGCCTGCCGCTCGAGATAGGCGCGCAACTCGTGCTGATAACGGTGATTACCGGCCTCGCCACGCTGTCGGTGGTGCTGGGGCTGGATCGCGGCATCAAGCGACTTTCCGAACTCAACATCATCCTCGCCGTGTCGCTGCTCCTGTTCGTCCTCTTCGCGGGTTCGACGGTGTTCCTGCTCCAGGCGTTCATGCAGAACCTGGGCGCCTATCTGGGCGCCGTGGTTCCGCGTACATTCCGCATGTACGCTTATGCGCCCAACCCCTGGCTGGCGGACTGGACGCTGTTCTATTGGGGGTGGTGGATCGCGTGGTCGCCCTTCGTTGGCATGTTCATCGCGCGCATCTCGCGGGGGCGGACGATACGGGAATTCGTGGTGGGCGTGCTGATGGTGCCGGTTCTTTTCACGTTTCTCTGGATGACCGTATTCGGCAACACGGCCATTGCCCTCGACCTTTCGGGAGCGGCGCCGATCGCGCAAACCGTCGCCAACAACATGCCGGTCGCGCTGTTCGAGACATTAGCCGCATTGCCATACCCCGCGATCAGTTCGGGGATCGCGACCCTTCTCATCATCACGTTTTTCGTGACATCGGCGGATTCGGGCGCGCTGGTCGTCGACACCATTACCAGCGGCGGCGGCGAAAGCCCGGTGTGGCAGCGCGTCTTCTGGGCGGTCGGCGCCGGCGTCGTCGCCGCCGTGCTGCTCGTGGCCGGCGGGCTCGCGGCGCTACAGACCGCGGCAATCGCCAGCGCGCTGCCTTTCGCGATCGTGATGGTGTTCATGTGTTACGGCCTGCTGCGCGCGCTGCGCATGGAAGGCGCGGGCACGGCGATCGATCTTTCGATAGCCGAAGACGCCGTTGCCGAAGTCGGTATGAAATGGCAGCAGCGCCTGACCGGCATCGTGCGCCATTACGGGCAGAGCGAAATCGCCAGTTTTCTCGATGGCACGGCACGCCCCGCACTGGAAGCGGTCGCGAGCCAGTTGCAGAAGAGCGGCCTCACCCCGGTCGTCGTGCGAAACGAAGACTCGGTCGACCTGACGGTTCCGCACGGAGAACTGGGCATGTTCCAATATTCCGTTCGGGCAAAGGCCATCAATGCGCCCAGCTTCGCCTGGGCAGAGCAGCGAAAGACGCAGCCCAGTACCCGCAAACACTTCCGGGCGATCGCGCGATCGTCCGAGGGCGATCAGCCGCACGATGTCACCGGCCTGGGCCAGGAGCAGGTTATCAACGACCTGCTGAATCGCTACGCACACTTCCGTCACGCCAGGCACCTGGGATAGGGCTGACGTCGGGCGCTAGGTCTCGATGTCAAACCACTCGATCAGCGGCTCTACCCAGGGCAGCGCTTCGATGAGCGGTGGAAACGTCTGTTCGCGCAGGACGTCCTGCGCGAGCTGGGCGGTGAGCGCCGGCAGATCACCCATTTCGCCGGAACGCGCCACGACCTCTATCCGGCGGGAAAAACCACCCTTCGACAGCGGTGCCACGCGCATCTTGCTCAGGAGTCCGGGCTGCGCCGCCAGGCACAGCAACGAACTGATGCTCCAGCCCATGCCGAGCGCCACCGTCGTGACCTGCTGGTGCGTGATATCCACTTCGATCACGTTGGGCAGACGCAGCTTCATGCGCGTCAATTGCTGCTCGATCCGCTGCCCCGTGCCGCAATCGAGCGCATAGCGCACGAACGGCAGGTCGCTGTTCACCTCGGCGGGCTCGATGGACCCATCGTAATCGCCGGGGAAGATCAGCAGGAACGGATCCTGGACGATCCCGTGATGGTCGAGCCCTTCGACCCGCTCGAGCATGTTGCTGCCCGTCAGCAGCATGTCGAACTTGCGCGCGAGAAATTCGGCGTGCTGGTTGATCGAGATGCCCGAGCGCATCCTCCATCTGTTCGCTCGCGCGCCGAACCGCTGCAGCAGGGGGGCGGTCATCTGCGTTGCCAGGCTTTCCGACATACCCACCGTGACCATGTCGATCGGCAGATCGGCACCTTCGCGCACTTCATCGAACGTGGCCCTGGCGGCCACAAGCAGACGCCGTCCACGTTCGAAAAGCGCCCGGCCGGCCGGGCTCAGGCCCAACGGACGCAACCGGCGGTCGAACAGCGCGGTTCCCACGCCCTGTTCCAGGCGCGCGATGGTCTGCGAAACGGCGGACTGTGTCACTTGCAGCCGGTTGGCGCATTGCGTCATCCCGCCCAGTTCGACGGTCATCACGAAAACCTCGAGCGCGTGAAGATCGAATTCCGCAGGCAGCCGCATCACGTGCCCCACAATCAAACAGCCTAAGCCCTCTTATTATAGATTTTTATAAGGGCGCAAAGTCATTCCCATTCACTCAAGGGAAAAAGTATATCCCCGGGACTGCAAGCGAGGAGTTTTGGTTCATGGCGTTGATAAAGCCCGATTTTGTTCTGCTGCTGTCATGCGTGGATCGCAAGGGCCTCGTCGCGGCGATCGCGAATTCCATCGCCAGCCAGGACTGCAACATCGTCCAGAACTCGCAGTTCGGCGATGCGGCGACGGGCCGTTTCTTCATGCGAATTTCCTTCGCGGCGCCCGACGATGTGACCGTCGAAAGTTTCAGCGAAGCCTTCATGCCAGTGGCCACCGCATACAACCTTGACTGGAAGGTTCATGACCTCAAGGTCAAGCAACGCGCCATCATCATGGTCAGCAAGGGCGGTCACTGCCTGAACGATCTGCTCTACCGCACCGCGACGAGCTATCTGCCGATGACGGTGACGAGCATCGTTTCCAATCACCTGACCTGGAAGCGCCGGGCCGATCACGAGGATATCCCGTACTATCACCTGCCGGTCACGCCCGATACCAAGGCGGAACAGGAGGCGCGCCTGCTCGAACTCATCGACGAGCAGAAAGCCGACCTGGTCATTCTCGCCCGCTACATGCAGGTTCTCTCCGACGATCTGTGCCGGAAGCTCGAAGGCCGCGCGATCAACATCCACCACAGTTTCCTGCCCGGCTTCAAGGGCGCGCGCCCCTATCACCGCGCCTACGACCGCGGCGTGAAGATGGTCGGTGCCACCGCGCACTACGTCACCGCCGATCTGGACGAAGGGCCGATCATCGCGCAGGATGTCTCGATCGTCGATCATGCCGACACCGTCGATGACCTGATCGCGCAGGGCCAGGAATCGGAAAGCCGCGTACTTACCCGGGCTGTCAAGGCGCACTGCGAGCATCGCGTCATGCTGAACAACTTGAGAACGGTGGTGTTCAAATGAGCGAAACGGCGCTCTTTGCCGACCTGGAAGCGCTCGACATCGGCTGGACGCTGCACGAGCATGCGCCGGTCTTCACTGTCGAGGAAAGCGCGCATCTGCACGAAACGATAGCCGGTGCGCATACCAAGAACCTGTTTCTCAAGGACGCGGGCAAGCAATTCTGGCTTGTCACCGTCCGCCATGACCTGCGCGTGGACCTCAAGGCGCTGGCCGGCGCGATCGGTGCCAGGAAGCTCAGCTTCGGCAAGGCCGAGGACATGGAAGCGCTGCTGCGCGTCGCGCCCGGCGCGGTTACCCCGCTGGCCGCGATCAACGATAACGAGGGAAAGGTGCAGGTGGTGCTGGACAGCGACCTGGCCCGGAACCCTTGCGTCAACGTCCACCCGCTTCGCAACACCGCGACGGTCGGCCTTTCCGGCGAGGCCCTGCAGCGCGCGCTCGGCCACTGGGGACACACGCCGATCATCGCCGAAATTCCGGAGCGGACGTGAGCGTCAGCCTGTTCGATCTTTTCAAGATCGGTGTCGGACCTTCCAGTTCGCACACGGTCGGCCCGATGGTCGCGGCGCGCCGCTTCTGCGAGCGTCTTGCCGAGCACCGGCTGCTTGACCGCACGGCCCGCGTCGCCGTCGATCTCTATGGCTCGCTCGCGCTGACCGGCAAGGGGCACGGTACCGATACCGCGATCATCCTGGGGCTGGCGGGCGAGCGGCCGGCCGACGTGGATGTGGATGCGGTGCCGGCCCTCGTCTCGGGAATCCGCGAAAGCAAGAGGGTCGCCCTGCTGGGCCGTCACGATACGGCCTTCGATCCGGAAATCGACATCCGGTTTCACCAGCGCGAGCGCCAGCCCTATCACAGCAATGCCATGGCCTTCACCGCTTACGATGCAGGCGGCGAACCGCTGGAGCGGCGCTTCTACTATTCGGTCGGCGGCGGCTTCATCCTCGACGAGGAAGAGGCGCAGCGCAACGCGCCCGATCCCGAAATCGAAGCCATACCCTATGACTTCACGTCCGGCGCCGAGCTGATGGAGATCGGCGAGGCAACCGGCCTTTCGATCGCCGACATCATGCTCGCCAACGAGTTGGCTTTGCGCGCGATCGAGGACGTGAACGCCGGGATGGATCTCATCGCCGAAACCATGTCCCGCTCGATCGACCGTGGCTGCGCCCAGGCCGGCGTCCTGCCGGGCGGCCTGCGCGTCAAGCGCCGCGCCCCGGCCCTCGCGGCCGAACTGGCGGCACGACAGCAACTGGCGCTGGCCGAACCGCTGGCAGTGCTCGACTGGATCAACCTGTGGGCCATGGCCGTGAACGAGGAGAACGCGGCGGGAGGCCGTGTCGTCACCGCCCCGACCAATGGCGCAGCCGGGATCATCCCGGCCGTGATGCGCTATCACGAACGCTGTTATCGCGGCGGCCCGGAAGCCCGCCGCACTTTCCTGCTGACGGCTGCGGCGATCGGCGTGCTTTACAAGCGGAATGCCTCGATCTCGGGGGCGGAAATGGGCTGTCAGGGCGAAGTCGGCGTCGCCTGCTCGATGGCGGCGGCGGGTCTGACGGCGGTGCTGGGCGGCACCAACAGCCAGATCGAGAATGCCGCCGAGATTGGGATGGAACACAACCTCGGCCTCACCTGCGATCCCGTGGGCGGGCTGGTGCAGGTGCCCTGCATCGAGCGCAACGCCATGGGCGCGGTCAAGGCCATCGACGCTTCGCGTCTGGCCATGCTGGGCGATGGCTCACACGTGGTCAGCCTCGACAAGGTGATCGAGACCATGCGCCAGACTGGCCTCGACATGCACGACAAGTACAAGGAAACCTCGCAGGGCGGCCTGGCCGTCAACGTGGTGGAGTGCTGACGGCGGCTTAACCGCGGTTCGCTTCCACCAGCGAGCCCAGCGCTACCTTCAAGGGGCCGAGCCACGGTTCGAACGGCTTCCATTGCTCCACGCCCGAGGTATTGAGCGGCCGGCGCACCTGTTCGGAGCTGGCGGTGCGCACTGCCCGTTCGGTCTTGTGGAATTCGAGGCAGGCCTGCTCGAACGGCAGTTCGAGATAATCGAGCATCCGGCGGACCTGTCCCTCGAGGTCCGCCAGCACGTCTTCGTGTCGCACCCGCAGGATGCGGCCTTGCGGAAGCACTTCGTCCCAATGGTCCATCAGGTCGACATAGTCGCTGTAATAGCGGCCGATCTCCGTCAGGCCATAAGTGAACTGCTGTCCGTCCGCGAAGAGCTGCTTGAAGCCCGAGAAGCAGCAATCCATCGGCGCGCGGCGGGCATCGATGATCTTCGCGTTCGGCAGGATCAGGTGGATCAGGCCGATATGCCGGAAGTTGTTCGGCATCTTGTCGATGAAGAACGGCGCTCCCCGGCGATGGATGCGCGTGTTTTCAATGTAGGCCTCGCCCATTTCGCGCAGTTGCTCGGCGGTCAGTTCATGTAGCACGGCGGGATAGCGATCCCGCCCGCGCCCCTTGAGCTGCTGCGCCAGCGCCAGGATATCGGGCAGTTCCAGCGTCCCGTCGACCTGGCTGTGCGAGGCGAGTATCTGCTCCAGCAGCGTGGATCCCGCACGCGGCAGGCCCAGAATGAAGATCGGGTCGGGCGCCGCGCAGCCGTGCCCCCCGTGCCGCTCGAACAGTTCGGCCGTGCAGGTTAGGGACTGGGCGCGCAGTTCCTCCGTCATCTGGTCGGCGCTATAGCGAAGCTGCTGGCGCTTCAGGGCATTACCCGCGTCATAGAAGCTGAACGATTCGGCATATTCGCGGCGGTCCTCATGCGCCTTGCCGAGCGCGAAATTGAGGTGGACCCGGTCCATCAGGCGCAGATCGTTGCGGTCAAGCTGATCGCGCATCGCCGCCACTTCGCCGTCCTCGAAACGATATGTCTTGAGGTTGGCGAGCGCGTAATAGGCATCGCCCTGACCGGGCCGGGCAGCGGTGGCCGCGCGATAGGAAGCAACCGCCTCCTGCTGCCTGCCGAACGTCTTGAGCGCATGGCCGCGCGAGGTCAGCGTCGCGGGATCCTCCGGCAGTCTGGCCAGGATCGTGTCGAACAGCTCCAGCGCCTTGTCATAGTCGCCGGTCTGCATGCTTTCGATTGCCAGATGCGACTGGAACAGCGGGTTTTCCGGATCGCGATCATAGAGGCCTTGCGCCTGTTCCCGCGCCGCGGCGAACTTCTGCCGCTTGCGCAGGACCTGTATGTAGTCGAGCCGAAGCTGGATGTTGTCCGGCTCAAAGCCGACCGCGCTTTCCAGCAGGAACTCGGCATCGTCGAGCACGCCCAGCCTGCTGCCGATGTCGGCAAGGAGGCGCATCGCTTCGACATGGTGGGGATGCTCGTGCAGAAAGCGGCGGCACAGTTCCTCGGCCCGCAGGACACGCCCTTCGTGAATATGGTTGAGGACTGCTACCAGCGCCCTGGGCAGTCCGGCGAGCCGCTCGGCCTGGGCGATGCAGGCCTGAGCCTCGGCCTGTCGCCCTGACCGGGCCAGCAATTGCGTCTGATGGGTCCAGCTTGCCTCCAGCGAGGGGTTGAATTCGCAGGCCCTGCGATAGGCTGAGATGGCCTCGGCAATATTGCCGGTGTCGCGGGCCAAATGCCCCGCTTCCTGCCAGCCGCGCCCATATTCCGGCGCTGCCTCGCGCAAGCGAAGGACGAAATTGCGGGCAAGATCAAACTGGCTGGCGAAACGTGCCGCGACGGCCGCGATGTAGAGCGCTTCGTTGTTTGCGGGATCGCGGGCCAGTATCGCTTCGCACGAGCTTATCGCGCGATCGTAAGCCCGATTGCGCAGTGCCTCCTTGGCATCTTCCAACAGGCTTTCGTCGGTTTGCACTGCTGCTGCGCGGCTCACTTTGCATTCCCCTATGCCGTAGCGGGAGGCAGCCGCCATGGGCTGCCTCCCCTTCTACGGGTCGGGCGCGCCAGTTCAATACTGGAAGGAGACGCGCATCCCGATCGTCCGCGGACGGTTCACGACCACGCGGGGCCGATCGTAGTAGAAGTCGCCGCTGATCTGGGCGCGCTCATCGCTCAGGTTGTCACCGTAGATTTCGAAGGTCCAGTTGTCCTTCGCGACACCGGCGGCAAGGCCGAAGGTCGTATAGCCATCCAGCTTCAGCCTGTTGATGTCGATGATGTCGGTGAACTTGGACGATGAATGCACCATCTGCGGCATGACGTGCGCGGTCAGGCCCGGAGCGGCTTCCCACTCATAGCGCGCCCGCAGGTTGCCCTGGAAGGTCGGCGCATAGGCAAGGTCGCGTCCTACCTGCACGTCGTCGGTCGGCGTGAGGACCTTCGTGATCTTGGTGTCAAGCAGCGAGAACGCACCGGACACCGTCAACCCCGGAACCGCATAGGGGGCGAAAGTGACCTCTCCCTCAATACCCTTGATCCAGGCGTCAGCCGCGTTGTCCGAGAAGAACAGGTTGGTGATGCTGGGATCGAAGATCGTGGTCTGCAGCCTGGAGATATCGACGTAGAACGCGCTGCCGTTGAAGATCAGCTGGTTTTCGAACAGCTTGGTCTTCCAGCCGATTTCGTAGTTGCGGACATCGTCGGTATCAAGCGCGAAGGGCACCGTATAGCCGCCGGGACCCTGCGCACCGCCCGGACGGTTCAGCAGGCCGGGACGGAAGCCTTCCGAATACGTGGCGTAGAACATGATGTTGTCGGTCGGCCTGACGCTGACGGTGCCTTTGAAGATCACACCCTTGGCCTTCGCCTTGTCCGGCGCGTTGAGGGCCGCGACGATACGGTCCGGCGTGGTCGCATCGACGCCGTCAAGCGTGTAGGTGGTCGGCGCACCGCAGCTGGCGTGGTCGGTGTATTGACCGTCGCCGTTGTAGAGGTCGCTGATGTCGGTGCCGAAGCTGTCGGTGTCGGTACCGTTGGGGCCGGACAGGTTACAGAACGAGCTGTTGGCGCTGCCTGCCAGATCGACCTCGACGTTGTAGTAGCGCGCACCGAAGGTGGCCGTCACCACGTCCGGCACAATGTCGAAGCTCGCTTCGCCGAACACGCCGAACTGCCTGTCGGTGCGCTTCACGTCGTTGCGGAAGATGACGCCGGCCGGGAACGGGCCGGGATCGGACGTGTAGCCCGTCATGAACGGGAAGTTGGGCGCGAAGCCGACCACGCCCGGGCTGAAGCCCTGCACGAACTGCGATCCGGGATAGTGGAAGTCGTTGCGCTCCTTAAGCACCTGGTCGCTGAAGAAGCCGCCCGCCGTGACCCGGAAGCGGCTTTCCGCGGGAGTGTTGAAGCGCAGTTCCTGCGTGAAGCTGGTGAAATCGGAGTCCGATTTCACGAACAGGTTCGGTGCCTGGCAGGTTCCCGAGGGACCGCCCGCGCCGGGGTAGGAAACCGAGCCGTCGCAAATGTAGTACGGCAGGTACTGGCCGACGAAGAGATAGTCGGAATAGTCCACCCGCTGGCGGGTTTCGCGATCCGTATAGGCGCCGGTGTAGACCAGTTCGAGCGCGCCGAGGCGGCCTTCGACGGTCCACGCCGTGTTGCTGAAGTTGTCCTCCATCTTGTCGGCTTCGAAGCGCTGGATTTCGAGGTCGCCCAGCGTCGGATCCTCGAAGAAGACGCCGTCGGTTTCGAGGCCCTGGCGGGTGTGCGCCACCTTGATCGACCAGTCGGGCGTGATCTCCCACAGCGCGGTGGCGCGAAAGCCGCTGTACTGGGCGTCGTTGAAATTCTTTTCAACAAGGCCGGCGTTGTTCGCCTGGATGAAGTTGACGCCCGAAAGGTCCGCCCCGGACTGGAAGCCCGCGCGAACCGGACCGACGACGGTACCATTGTAGCGCACGGTATCGGCGGAACGGAAACGCGCACTTTCCGACGCGTCGCGCGTACCGGCCACGTTGTCGATGTAGCCGCCCTGGTGGTCAAGGTAGACAACGCCGCGAACCGCCAGATTGCTGGTGACCGGCACGTTGACGACGGCCGTTGCGTTGGCGCTCATGTCGCCGCTCTTGGTGAAGGCGACGCCGGCTTTGACGTTGCCTTCGAATACGCCCAGCTTGGGTTCATTGGTAATCAGGCGGATAACGCCCGCCTGGCTGCTGGCGCCGAACAGCGTTCCCTGCGGACCCGACAGGACTTCGATACGCGCCAGGTCGGCGGCATAGACGTCGAGATTGCGGCCCGGCTGCGAAAGCGGCTGCTCGTCCAGGTACATCGCAACGTTGGGCGCAAGACCCGCCACGCCGGCCGTGGTCAGGTTGGGCGTCGTCGATGCGAGGCCGCGGATATAGATCGTGTTCTGACCCGGTCCGCCACCGCCAGCAGTGACGTTGGGCATCTGCGTAATGTAGTCCGAGGCGTTGGCGACGCCCAGTTGCGCCAGAGCTTCCTCGCCCATGGCCTGCACCGAGATCGGCACCTTCTGAAGGCTCTCGCTGCGTTTCGTGGCGGTGACCACGATTTCAGCGATACCACCACCGGCCTGGGGCGAAGCGCGACCTTCGGATTCGGTTGCGTTCTGCGCTATGGCAGAAAAGGATATTGTATTTGAAACCGCGATGATCGCGATTGATGAAGCGGCGTTAAGTAGTTTGCTCATGCTTCCCCCGATAGATAAAGTTACGACCTGCCCTCTCAGGAACACTTTTATTATTTTGCTCTTGATCGGAGTGCGAACCGGTGAACCTCGTCAGCACCATCGGGCGATAGTGCGCACACTCGAAAACAAATCAATGCGCAAAACCCTCGCAATCCCCCAAAAAAGAAAGTTTATCGCATTCATAACGTGATCTTATCGAGGCGCCGATGTATCCCGAGCGTGCGCCATGATACTCAGGCGCACCTGACATTTCATGCCGCAGAGTGGCGTTTGTCCGTTGCTCGGCCGACGACGACATCAGGCAGCATTCACCCCTGCGAGCGAGCGCCACAACCAGGAAGCGAAGCTGCGCCAGACGTCGATCTGGAAACGGGTTTCGGTTTCGCGCACGAGGAGGATCTCGACCCCTTCGAATACCGTGCGCGTCGCCCGGCCGGGCTGCATCCTGTCCAGATCGAGCGGACAGCCGGCCATGATGGCCCGCGCCGCACCGGCCCCCTCGACGACGATGCCCACCGCGCGCGCGCTTACGTCAACGATGCTTACCGGTCCGCCTTCGCCCGAAGGCAAGGCATCTTGCGCCGGCAGCAGAGCGTAGAATTCGTCCGGACCCAACCGCGCGATACCGCCGCTGCAAGCGCCGATCGCATCGGGCAGTTCGCGCCCGATGAGCGCGGCAAGCGCGGCAGGGTCGCGGGCGCGCAGCGAATAGCGGCCCATTTCCGGCGCAGCCGAAAGCGTGGCGCCTTCAAGCGTGACGGTCCCGCCGGGAAGCGGAGAGGCGCGATGCAGACTGTCAGCCATTCAGACGGCTCCCTTCCGGATCGAAAAAGATGGTGCCGGTCACCACCGCACGGTGCGTCGTGCCGGGCATGGGGATGTGCAGGGTTTCGCCCATGCGTTCATGCCCACCAGCGACCAGCGCCATCGCGATCGAGCGGCCGAGCGAGGCGCTCCAGTAGGATGACGTCACGTGTCCGAGCATCGTCATGGGCACGGCCTGCGAAGGATCGGCCACGATCTGCGCCCCTTCATCCAGCACCACGTCGGGATCCTCGGTCAGCAGGCCGACCAGGTGCTTGCGGCCGGGAGCGACGATGTCCGGCCGCGAGAGCGAGCGCTTGCCGACGAAATCGGGCTTCTTCTTGCCGATCGCCCA
This sequence comes from Novosphingobium endophyticum, assembly GCF_014640675.1. Taxonomy (GTDB): domain Bacteria; phylum Pseudomonadota; class Alphaproteobacteria; order Sphingomonadales; family Sphingomonadaceae; genus Novosphingobium; species Novosphingobium endophyticum. Next base: position 53,003 of record NZ_BMHK01000002.1, read on the forward strand.
GTCGATCCCGGCGTCCATCGGCGTCACCGTGCCGTCGGTGTCCTGGCCGACGATGATATAACCCTTCTCCGCACGCAGCACGTGCATCGTCTCGGTGCCGTAGGGCGTGATGCCATGGGGCCGGCCGGCTTCGAACACGCGTTCCCATATGGCCCGGCCGTACTGCGCGGGCACATTGATCTCGAAGCCCAGCTCACCGGTAAAGCTCACGCGGAACAGGCGGGTCGGCACGCCGCAGATATGACCAAGTCTCACGGCCATGTGCGGAAACGCCTCGGCGGAGAGATCGATGTCGTCGACCAGCGGGGCGATCACGTCGCGCGCGCGCGGACCCTGCAAGGCGATCACGGACCACTGCTCGGTCGTGCTGGTCAGCCAGACGTCGAGGTCCGGCCACTCGGTCTGGAGATAGTCCTCCATCATGTTCAGCACGCGCGCTGCGCCGCCGGTGGTGGTCGTCACGTGGAACCGATCGTCGGTAATGCGGCCGGCCACGCCATCGTCGGTGATGAACCCGTCTTCCTTCAGCAGCAGGCCATAGCGGCACCGCCCCGGCTGCAACTGCTTCCACGGGTTCGTATACATGCGGTTGAGGAATTCGGCCGCATCGGGGCCGACAACCTCGATCTTGCCCAGCGTGGAGGCATCGAAAATTCCCACCCCCTCGCGCACGGCAAGGCATTCGCGGTTGACCGCGGCGTGCATGTCTTCGCTGCCGCGCGGGAAATAGCGCGCGCGGCGCCACTGCGCGACGGGCTCGTAGACGGCGCCGTTCTCCTCGGCCCAGCCGTCGATCGCGGTCTTGCGCGTCGGCTGGAACAGGGCGTCCTTGGCCCGTCCGGCAAGCGCCCCGAACGTCTGCGGCGTATAGGGCGGACGGAAGGTGGTAAGGCCAACCTCCGTCACCGCGCGGCCCAGGGCGGTGGAAGCGAGCTGCAGACCGTTCAGGTTGGACGTCTTGCCCTGATCGGTCGCCATTCCGTTGGTGGTGTAGCGCTTGACGTGCTCGATCGACCTGAAGCCCTCGCGCACCGCCAGGCCGATGTCCTTGGCGGTCACGTCGTTCTGGAAATCGACGAAGGCCTTGATCCGGGTCGGGTCCCTGGGTGTGGGCAGGGCCGGGACGACCACGCCCGAACCGAAGTCCCACTTGCCGGCGCAGGCGCCGACGCACCGCACGTTCTCGTTGGGCTTGTCCGGCACATAGGCGCCGAGGTCGTCGCGCCAGGCAATGGTGCCCTTGCTGTGCGACCAGAGATGGATGGTCGGCGTCCAGCCGCCCGCCATCAGCAGCGCATCGCAGGCGATCTTGCGGCGGTTGCCGCCGTCGTTTGCGGCCACCTCGATGCCCGAAACGGCATGCCGGCCGCTTACGCCGATCACGCTCGATCCGAGATGGACGGTGATGCCGAGCTGCGCCGCAGAATCGAGCAGGGCCTGGTCCACGGTGCCGCGCACATCGACGATAGCGGCAACACTCATGCCCGCCTTCGCCATCGCAAACACATCGCGCCAGCCGCTGTCATGGCTCGCCATCAGCACGACCTTGCGGCCCACCGCGACGCCATAGCGCAGCAGCCAGGCGCGCGCCGCCGAGGCCAGCATCACACCGGGCGTGTCGTTGCCTTCGAACACCAGCGGACGTTCGATCGCACCTTGCGCCAGCACGACTTCGCCCGCGCGGATACGCCACAGCTTTTCGCGCGGGCCGTCGCCGATATCGGCGCGATGCTCTGTCAGCCGCTCCACCGCGCCCACGAAGTTGTCGTGATAGAACCCAAAGGCAGTGCAGCGCGTCAGGATCTGCACGTTCGGGGCCGCCCGCAGATCCCGCACGCTGGCTTCCAGCCATGGATTCAGCGCGGGATCGGAAAGCGCGCCGCCGCCCAGTTCGTTCTGTTCGTCGATCAGGATCACCCGCTTGCGGGTGCCGGTTGCCTCCAGCGCGGCGTCAATGCCCGCCGGGCCGGCGCCGACAATCAGCAGATCGCAATGCGCGTAAGTCGCGGCGTAGCGATCGGGGTCGATTTCGGTCGGTGCGTCGCCCAGGCCCGCCACGCGGCGGATCGCGGGTTCATAGACCTTTTCCCAGAAAGAACGCGGCCACATGAAGGTCTTGTTGTAGAAGCCCGCCGGGAAGAACATGCCGAGCCGATCGGTGATCGATCCGACATCCGTCTTCAGCGAAGGCCAGCGATTCTGGCTGACCGCCTCCAGCCCCTCGTAGATCTCCACCGAGGTCGCGCGCACGTTGGGGGTAAAGCGTCCGGGGCCGCGGATGACCGAAACCAGCGCGTTGGGCTCTTCCACGCCGGCGCCCAGCACACCGCGCGGGCGGTGATACTTGAACGAGCGGCCGAACAGCGTCACGCCCTGCGCCAGCAGCGCGGAGGCCAGCGTATCGCCGGCATAGCCCTGATAGCTCTCGCCATCGAAGCTGAAGCGCACCGGCTGCGAGCGGTCCGGGCGCCCCGCGCCCTCCATCCGGTATCCGCTCATCGACGGGGCTCTCCGGCCTTGTAGGTGGTTTCGAACTTGTCGGTCACCGTATCGCGCACCGCATTGAAAAAGCGCCCGCAGCCATGGATGTGGCGCCAGCGTTCATGATGCCGGCCGCGAGGATTGGAACGGATGAAGAGGTGGCCTTCCCATTCCTCGTCGTTCAGCGTCGAAGGATCGTGAGGCCGCGCGATATGCGCTTCTCCACCATAGGCGAATTCGATTTCGGGACGCTTCTCGTCGCAATAGGGGCAGTGAATCAAAAGCATTTCAGTGCGCCACCGCTGCTGCCGCCGCTTCGTCGATCAGTCTTCCGTTGCGGAAGCGATCGAGATTGAAGGGCGCGTTGATGGGATGGGGCTCGTCCCTGGCGATCGTGTAGGCAAGCAGGTCCGCCGCGCCGGGCGTGGCCTTGAAGCCACCGGTGCCCCAGCCGCAATTGACGTAAAGGCCGGGAACCGGCGTCTTGCCGAGGATCGGTGAACGGTCGGGCGTCACGTCGACGACGCCGCCCCAGCTCCTGAGCATGCGCATGCGGCGGAAGATCGGGAAGATCTCGCAGATCGCCGCCACCGTGTGCTCGATGATATGCAGGGCGCCGCGCTGCGAATAGCTGACGTACTGGTCCGTGCCGGCGCCGATCACCAGTTCGCCCTTGTCGGACTGGCTCATGTAGGCATGAACCGTGTTCGACATGACGACGCAGGGGAAGACCGGCTTGATCGGCTCGGAAACCAGCGCCTGCAGGGGATAGCTTTCGAGCGGGAACTGCAGTCCCGCCATCTGCATGATGACCGAGCTGTTGCCGGCGGCCGAAACGCCCACCTTGGGGGCGGCGATGAAACCGCGTTCCGTCTCGACGCCTTCGATCGCGCCGCTTGGACCACGGCGGATGCCGGTGACGGCGCAGTTCTGGATGATGTCCACGCCCAGCGCCGCTGCCGCGCGGGCATACCCCCAGGCGACGGTGTCATGCCGTGCCGTGCCGCCGCGCCGCTGCAAGGCGGCGCCCAGTACCGGGTAGCGCGCCCCCGGATCGATGCTGAGCGGCGGGCAATAGGCCTTGGCCTCTTCGGGCGTCAGCCATTCGTTGTCCACGCCGTTCAGGCGATTGGCGTGGATGTGCCGCTTGAAGCTCTGAACATCATGCACGTTGTGCGCCAGCATCATCACGCCGCGCTTGGAATACATGGTGTTATAGTTGAGTTCCTGGCTCAGCCCGTCCCACAGCTTCACCGCGTGATCGTAAAGATGGGCGCTCTCGTCGTAGAGATAGTTCGAGCGGATGATCGTGGTGTTGCGGCCGGTGTTGCCGCCGCCCAGCCAGCCCTTCTCGATCACCGCGACGTTGCGGATGCCGTACTTCTTCGCCAGGTAATAGGCAGCGCCAAGCCCATGGCCGCCGCCACCGACGATGATCGCGTCATAGAACGGCTTCGGCCGGGCATCGGGCCACTGCTCCGGCCAGGACTTGTGCCCGCCCAGGGCCTTGGCGAAGAGATTGAACGCGTTGAAACGGGTCATGCGGCGTGCTCCGCTCGCGAATAGGCCAGCAGTACGGTCGCACCTTCGCGGCTGCCCGAAACATGTTCGGTGCCCGCCGCACGCACGACGTAGTCGCCCGCGCCGTAACTCGCATCGTCGTCGTAGAATTCCCCGTCGAGGACGTAGACCTGTTCCACTTCGGCGTGGCTATGCACACCGGCGAAGGCTCCGGGCTCGATCTTCATCAGCCAGGTCCGCACGCCCGCGTCCTCATCCTCCAGCAGGGGCTGGATCAGAAAACCGGGCGTGCCGCATTCCCGCCACTCCCGGCCGGTCCGCAGCACGGCCGAACCGTCTGAGGGTAGCGGCAACGCACCCCTTCCCGTGTTCGCGAAGAGTTCGGTCATGCAACCCGCATCCGTTCCAGCGCGGCCTTGCCATGCTCGACGTAAAAGTCCTTGAAGTGGCCGCAGAGTTTTTCTTCGACCGCGTAAGGCCCCTGACGATAGCCGTCCGTCGCGATGCCCCTGTGGTTGATCGACGAGAAGTAGCTGTCCTGCTTGTTGGTGGCGCGCCACAGGCCCGCGATATGCTCCGGGTCGTAGTCCACGCCTTCCACCGCATCCTCGTGGACGAGCCAGCTCGTGCGCAGCAGCGTCTTGTCCGGCCCGATCGGGGTGAGCGAGAACGTCACCACATGATCGCAGCAGAAGTGGTGCCAGCTGTTGGGCTCGGTCCAGACCGAAAGACTGGAAGTCTCGGGCTCCTTGAACGGGCCGATCAGCTTCTTGCATGCCAGCTTGCCGTCGACCGACTGTGTGAGCGCGCCATTGGCGAGGGGAAGGCGGGCGACACGGTGCCACCAGTCGCCGGGAAACTCGATGAGGTCATGATAGATGCCCAGGCTCTTCCACTCGTCCCGCTTGGCATGAAGCATGGCGTCGAAGACGTCGTCCTCAACGAGATCCTCTTCGCCGTCCTCGGGCAGGCCCTTGCCGAAGCCGTAGGTGCCCAGGATCTTGATCAGCTCGGGATGGCCGGCGCCGCAATGGTAGCACTCGCGGTTATTTTCCATAACCAGCTTCCAGTTGGCGTCTTCGATCAGGTTGTCCTGCACCGCGACCTTGCAGCGTTCGAGGTCATAGACCGCGATCTGTTCGCCGATGTCCTTCTTCACCCGGTCGATCGGCGGCGGGTTGTCGTTCATGCAGATGAACAGCAGTCCGCCGATGTTCTCCAGGGCCACGGGGACCAGTCCATGGTCCGCCTTGCTGAAGCCCGCCACCATCCCGCGCGCCACGATCAGCGAGCCGTCGAGACCATAAGTCCACTGATGATAGGGACAGGTCAGGCGCGACGAATGGCCGCTGTTGTTCTGACAGATCCGCGCACCGCGATGGCGGCAGCTGTTGTAGAAGGCGCGGACCTGCATGTCCTTTCCGCGCACGACGATGATCGAGTTGTTGGCGACTTCGAACAGGAAGAAATCGCCCGGCTTCTTCACATGCGCAACCGTGCCGGCATAGAGCCAGACCGACTTGAGCATCACCTGGGTATCGAACTCGAAAGCCTCCTGACTGACATAGAGATCCCGAGGGAGAGTCAGGCCGGGACGGTTCTGGGAAAGCAATGCCGATATGGACTCAAAGCGTGACATTGGTCAGCTCCTGAGGGCTTGGTTGTCCGGATCGAAGGGCGAATCGGCAATGACGGTCGCCCTGTGCCGCTTGCCGAGGATTGCGATTTCAAGTTCGGTGCCCGGCGCCGCGTGTTCGGGGCCGACCATCGCCAGCGCGAGGCTCTTGCCCACGCGCCAGCCGTAACCGCCCGAGGTGACGCGGCCGACGACCTTGTCGCCAAGGTAGATGACTTCGGAACCGCGCGCGTCGGCATCGGTGACGTCGTGGACTTCCATCGTCACGAACGCATTGGATACGCCCCGTTCCCGCCAGGCAAGCAGGGCATCGCGGCCCTGGAACGTCGGCTTCTTCATGCTGACGAAACGGTCGAGGCCGCTCTCGAAGGCCGAGTATTCGACCGAGAGTTCACGCGGGATCAGCTTGTAGCTCTTTTCGAGCCGCATCGAATCCATGGCGCGGATACCGAAGGGCTTGATGTCGAATTCGGCGCCCGCCGCCATCAGCTTGTCGAAGATGTAGTTCTGCATCTCGATCGGGTGATGGATTTCCCAGCCCAGCTCTCCGATGAAGTTGACGCGCAAGGCATCGACCGGAGCGGCGCCGATGCTGATCTTCTGACCGGTCAGCCAGGGGAACGCCTCGTTCGAAAGATTGGCGCCGGTCACCTTGGCCAGCACATCGCGCGAACGCGGTCCGGCCAGCACCAGCACGCCCATCGCGGTGGTCAGCCGTTCAAAGCTGACCGAGCCGTCACCGGGCAGCGCCTTTCTCAGGTAATCGTGGTCGTGCCGCTCGAAAGCGCCCGCCGAAACGAGATAGTAGCGCTGCGGAGCGACCTTGTAGACGGTAAACTCGCTCCGCACCCCGCCCTTCGCCGTCAGCAGGTAGGAGAGCGAAACGCGGCCGACCTTCTTGGGAATGGCGTTGGTGAGCAGCGTATCGAGCCATGCTTCCGCGCCGGGGCCGGAGATTTCACACTTGGCGAAGGCGCTCATGTCCTGCAGGCCGACCTTTTCGCTCACGTGGCGGCATTCGTTGCCTACGTGCTCGAAATAGTTCGAACGCCGGAAGGACCACTTCTCGCGGATCGGCTCACCCTCGACGGCCGGGTGGTTGTGGTTGAGGATGACCTCGGGCTTGTCGAGATCGGCATCGGTCAGTTCGTAGCCTTCCGGCGCGAACCAGTTCGGACGCTCCCAACCGAAGACGCTGCCGAATACGGCGCCCAGCTTTTTCATGCGGTCATAGCACGGGGTCTGCCGCAGCGGGCGGGCGGCTTCGCGCTCCTCGTCGGGATAGTGGACGGTGAAGACCTTGGCATAGGCCTCCTCGTTCTTCTCGATCAGATAGCCACGGCTGGCGTAATCGCCGAAGCGGCGCGGATCGACACCCATCATGTCAATCGAGGGCTCGCCCTCGACGATCCAGTGTGCAAGCTGCCACCCGGCGCCGCCGGCGGCGGTGATCCCGAAGCTGTGGCCTTCGTTGAGCCAGAAGTTCTTCAGGTTCCAGGCAGGACCGACGATGGGCGACCCGTCGGGCGTATAGGCGATTGCGCCGTTGTAGACTTTCTTGAGGCCGACCTCCGCAAAGGCGGGGACTCGCTCGATCGCGGAAATGATATAGGGCTCGAGCCTATCGAGCGCGTCCGGGAACAGCTCGTACTCGGCGTTGTCGGCGGGACCGTCGAGATAGCAGGCCGGGGCGCCGACTTCGTAGGGGCCGAGCAGCAGGCCCCCGGCTTCCTCACGCATGTACCAGGACGCATCCGATTCGCGCAGCACGCCCATCTCGGGCAGGCCCTTCGCGCGCCGCTCCAGGATGTCCGGATGCGGCTCGGTGACGATGTACTGGTGCTCGACCGGAACCACGGGAATGTCGAGCCCGACCATCGCGCCGGTCTGGCGGGCGAAGTTGCCCGAGGCCGATACGACGTGCTCGCAGGTGATGTCGCCCTTGTCGGTGGAGACGACCCATTCGCCGTTCGGCTTCTGGGCGATACCGGTGACGACGGTGTTGCGATGGATCTTCGCGCCGCGCATGCGGGCGCCCTTGGCCAGCGCCTGGGTCAGGTCGGCGGGCTGGATATAGCCGTCGGCCGGGTGCTGGATCGCGCCGATGATACCCTCGGTCTGGCACAGCGGCCAGACTTCCTTCACCTGCTCGGGCGTGAGGAAATCGACATCCACGCCGATGGTTTGGGCGACGCCCGCGTAATAGAGGTATTCGTCCATGCGGTCAGGGCTGGTCGCAAGACGAATGTTGGTGACGTTGGAGAAGCCGACATTGAGTTCGGTTTCTTCCTCCAGCGAAGGATAGAGTTCTACCGAATACTGGTGCAGCTTGCCGACCGAGTAGCTCATGTTGAACAGCGGCAGAAGTCCTGCCGCGTGCCAGGTCGAACCAGACGTCAGCTCGTGGCGTTCAAGCAGCACGGCATCCGACCAACCCATCTTGGCCAGATGGTAGAGCGTGCTGACGCCGACGACGCCACCCCCGATTACCACCACTCGTGCGGTTGACTGCATTTCATTCTCCAAGCGCGTTCTCGCACCGGATATGCCAGTCTGCTCGGCCTCTCCGCAATGACGAGTAAAAGAATTACAATGTCTAATGTGACGTGCAAACGCGGGTTTATGCCGAGATGCTCAAACCCGGCACGGTGCACGTTCCGCCCCGAAGGCAAGGCGCCGTTGAATACGGCGCGACCCGGTACGCTACGTCCGCGATGACGGCAGGAAACGCCTCGCTACTCGGCGGCTTCGGTCGCCGTCTCCTCCGTCGCGCCCTGGAGCGCCTCGGCCGGCGGGCGGCGTTCGTCGAGCATGGCGGCCGCCTCGTCGAGCGCGCGCGCCTCGCCCACGGTCACACCGCCGGGGCCGGGTTCGGAATCGCCCTTGCCGCACGCGGACAGCGCCAGCACGGCGAGCAGCAGACACGGCGTTCTCATGCGATGAATCCTGACGACATGGAACCTCAGCCCTCGATGATCCGCGTTTCGGGATGGTGCTTGTCGAGGTGCTTGCGGATGATCCTGAGATTGCGGGTGTTGGAACGGAAGACGAAGTCGAACGCGTCGCCCACCAAGGGGATCGCGCCGAGCGCGGTATCGACGCCGACGTTGGCCGTCATGCGCGCGATCTGCCACTTCGACATGCCCAGGTTGCGCGCTTCCCAGACGAGATACATGCCAAGGGCGGCGGCGATGAGGTCGCCCACGACCGGCACCAGACCGACAATCGCGTCGAGCCCGACCTTGCGGCCGATGCCCGGAACCTCGAAGGCGCGCTCAAGGACCTGTTCCAGTGCTTCGATGCGCCGGCGCACAGACGACGGATCAGAGCCGAACGGCAGATCGGCATCCATGCGCCGCGCGGAATTTCGTCCAGTCACCAAAGCCCTGCCTCTCTCTCCACACCGCCAAAAATGCTCTCTGTCATTTGGGCAGCCAGGCAAGCGGCATCAAGGGGTGCCAGCCCCAGCCGTTGACGGCGAAGCCATCGACACTGCCGCGCACCAGCGACCAACGGACGGGCGAGCCGAAGGGAATGAAGACGTTTGCCGAAGTCAGCTCGGCCTCGGCTTCGGTCAGCAGCGCCGCGCGCTCCTGCGGCGTCCCGGCGGTCGCTGCCTCCGCCACCAGGGCATCAGCCTGCTTCGAGCACAGCCCGCGCTTCAAGCCGCAGGACAGGCGATTGAGATACCAGACGGCGCTGGGATAACGAGCGACATCGTCCATCAGCGCCAGGTCCGCATCGGCAAATTCGTCCACCCGTTCGAGACTCGCGCCGATCGTGGCGAGGTCGGAAGCGAGATTGTCGAAGAGAATCGTCGATCCCTCGCCTTCGGGAAGCCAGACCCTCAGCACGAGGCCCCCCGGCGCGGCAGGAGCCCTGGTGGCCGCGTCACCGTCCTTTTGCTCGTCTCTCCCAGAGGCGGATCGCCACTGCCGCACGCGCGCGGCGGCAACTTCCCGCCGCTGATCGAGCGACTGTTCGCTCCAGCGCTCGCCGATCGTGCCGATATCCCCGTCGAGCGCCGGAGTGACGATCCGCGTGGTCGGATCCCAGCCGCCCAGGCCGAAGGGCGCGATGAGCTTGCCGCGGTCAATCGCCATCGCCAATGCCTCGCGATTGGCGGGATCGGCCAGAAAGCCCTTCTCGTTCATGACCAGCAATCCGAACAGGCCCACCACCGGATCGAGCTGGATCGTGCCGCGCAGGATCCCGACCGAGCGGGTGAGCGGGAAATCCTGGATCTGCCCTCCCAGGACGAGATCGGCCTGCCCCTCGTTGAAGCGCTCCACGGCCTGGGCTCCGCCGATCGCCAGCAGGTTGATCTGACGCGTCCGTTCATCCCAGTTCAGGATTTCGGGCAGGCCGAGTTCGGCCGGATTGATCGGCGTCAGGCGCGCCACGTTCCCCAGCTTGGTCATCGACATCGGCCCGGCCCCCTTCCCGTCCTCGAACAGACCCACTTCGGGCTGCGCGAGAAGCTGCAGGAGATAGGGCATGGGCCGTCCGAGGCGGATCTCGATCACGCGGCCGGCCATGACGCGCACTTCGTCGATCACCGACAGGTCGCGCCCCAGCGAGGTGCCGTTCAGCGATTTCAGCGCCGCGACGAGCGACGCCCTGGCTGATTCCGCCGTGATCGGATCGCCCGACGCCCAGTCGCCATCGCGCAGGCGGAAGATGTAGCTGCGGCCATCGTCGGTCACGATCCAGCGGTCGGCAAGGGCGGGGATGACGCGGCCCTTCTCGTCGAAGGCGACAAGCCCCTCCGCCCTGGCGGCCCTGGTGAGCTGGCCCGCGACACTCAGGCGAATGCCCGATTCAAACGGATCGGACGTGTCGCCGATAACGGCGACATTGAGCGCGGCATCGTCGAACGAATCGCACCCGGCGAGACTGAGCGCGACCAGAGTGGCAAGGACCCGGAAGGCTTTACGCGCAGCGAGCATGAATGCCGGAGTAGCCGATTTGCGGCGTACCGCAATGCGCTAACGAAAATTTCCGCCCGAAGGCCTCTCAGATCTTGCGCAGGCCGCCGCCGGTCATGGGGCGCCGATGTCCGCGCGCGTGTCGCGGCGTCGCATTCTCGCCGGAACCTATCGGCACGCGGGCAAGCTTGGGATCGATGTCGTCGCGAAAGGCAACGCCGAAGCGACTGTCCTGAACCCAGGCGACCGAACCGTCCACCCAGCCGACATTGCGGATGTTCACGGAGACAAAGGCGCCGGGCACGACCCGCACCACGCCTTCGCCCATCATGCCGCGGGCAGACAGGTTGCGCACCTTGATGCGATGTTCGCCCTCGATGCCATCGACGCGCAAATCGGCCAGGAGAAACAGGCTGTCGCGCGCGATCTGCCGATTGTCACCTTTGATCATGAGCTCCATCCGGCGTTTCGAATTGCGCAGGCGATCATCCGCACGCGCTCGCGAATATAACTGCTGGCGAAGGCTATGCACCAGTGGCAAACAAAAGGTTACCAACCTGGTAACCCGGCGGCGTTTCGCAGCACCGTGCCAATATGGGTCAGTCGTCGCGGGAAACCTTTTCGCGCCGTTCGTGCGCTTCCTGTGCTTCCACCGTCATCGTCGCGATCGGGCGCGCCTCGAGCCGGCCGAGGCCGATCGGTTCGCCGGTCACTTCGCAGAACCCGTATTCGCCTTCCTCGATGCGGCGCAGCGCGGAATCGATCTTGGCGATCAGCTTGCGCTGGCGGTCGCGCGTGCGCAGTTCGATCCCCCAGTCAGTCTCGCTCGAAGCCCGGTCGTTGAGATCGGGTTCGCGAATCGGACCATCCTGCAACTGCTGAAGCGTTCCCGCGGCAGCTTCCAGGATCAGGCGTTTCCACGACAGCAGCAACTCGCGGAAATAATCCAGCTGCGCCTTGCACATGTAGGCTTCGCCTTTCTCGGCGACATAGGAACCTCCAAGCGCGCGCTTGGCCTTAGCCAGCACATCAATTTCGTCAGACAGGGCCATTACCATCCAGAGAATCTCCGCACGAATCCCCCCCGGACCTCCAACGCCCCGAGCGGCCCCGGACATTTCCGGCAACCATCTGACGATCCGCGGTTGGAGGGGCCTATAATTGCGAGGATTTCGCGGCACAAGCACATATGGCCCGCCAGTCCACAAAAATCCTGATCCAGTCTCGGCTTGAGCCATCTTTCGGACTGCGATCTGAAACTTTTACGCGCCGCGTTAACCATATGTTGACCACGCTGGCTCCAGCTTCCTCCGGTCGACCGCGGCTCCAGTCGGATCGCGAAGACTTGGGGGGTATCACGCAATGCAAACTGCCTGGACCAGGAAGAACCTGTTTATCGCCACCGCCGAGGCGGATATCGAAGCCGAAGACCTGCTGGTCGCCAACTGCCTTGCCGCTGCCGCGCAAGGCGACGTTTCGGCCTATTTCGACCTCGGCGTTACCTATTCCACGGGAAGCCACGGGGCCAGTTGCGATCTCATCGAGGCGCACAAGTGGTTCAACCTCGCCGCAGTCGGCGGGCATGAGGAAGCGTCGGTCTGCCGCGCCGAAGTGGCCGACGAGATGACCGCTCGCGAAATCGCCGAGGCCCAGCGCCGGGCGCGCGAATGGCTCGCCGCCGCGACCCGCCAGGCCGCCTGACGCGGTTAGCGACGACCCGCTAGGCCCTGCGGAAAGGCGTCCTCCCGCCCAGCCAGTTGCGATCCTGGGCGATCCCGGCGCGCTCGCGTTCGAGGAAGTCGGCGATGGCCTCGCGAAAACCGTCATGGACGATGTAGTGGGCCGAAACCGTGCGCACCGGTTCATAGCCGCGCGCCAGCTTGTGCCCGCCTTGCGCGCCCGCTTCCACGCGTGACAGGCCCAGCGCGATCGCCGCGTCGATCGCCTGATAATAGCACAGCTCGAAATGCAGGAACGGCTTGTCGATCCGCGCGCCCCAGTAACGCCCGTAAAGCGCCTCGCCGCCGATGAAGTTGAGCGCGCCGGCAATCGGTTCGCCGTCCATGAACGCGAGGACCAGCAGGATCCGCTCGGCCATTGTCTCCCCGAACAGGGAGAAGGCCTCGCGCGTCAGGTAGGGCCTGCCCCACTTGCGCGCGCCGGTGTCCTGATAGAAGCTCCAGAACGCATCCCAGTGCTCCTCGCGAATGTCGGCGCCGGTGAGGGCGCGAATCTCCACACCTTCCTGCGCTTTCGCCCGCTCCTTGCGGATGTCCTTGCGCTTGCGTGAGGACAGCGCGGCAAGGAAGGCGTCGAAGCTGTCATAACCCCGGTTTTCCCAGTGAAACTGGATATCCTCCCGCAGCATCCAGCCCGCCCTTTCGAACGCCGGCACCTGACCGGGCTCGATGAACGTCGCATGGGCGGAGGAAAACCCGTGGTCTCGGCACAGCGTTTCGGCGGCGCGCAGGAGCGGCAGCGCCAGTTCGGTGTGGCGCGTCAACAGGCGCGGGCCGGTCGCCGGCGTGAAGGGCGCCGCGATCTGGAGCTTGGGGTAGTATTCGCCGCCCGCCCGGTGCCAGGCGTCGGCCCAGGAATGGTCGAAGACGTATTCGCCATGGCTGTGCTGCTTAAGATAGCTCGGCACGGCCGCTGCCAGGCTTCCGTCCGGCGCGGCGATGGTGATCGGCACCGGTGTCCAGCCGCTGTGCCCGCCGACACTGCCCGAATCCTCCAGCGCCTTCAGGAAGGCATGGCAGACGAAAGGATTGCCGCCCGGAGTCAGGGCATCCCATTCCCCGGCCGGAATTTCGCCGATCGCGCCGTGGACCCTTGCCGTGAATTCGCCTTCGCTCACGCCTGCGCGCTGGCTCCTTTCGCTGCGGCCGGAGCGCCTTCGAAAATCGCCGCGTCGGCATGGGCCGAGGCCCGCTCACGATGTTCGGCCGATCGTACCGTCCATGTCGCGACCGGCAGGCCCCGGCGCCGCTGCGCCGCCGCGAAACCGCTCGGCAGATCGCGGATATCGTAAGCGAGAAAGTCGGGCCTTGCACGCCAGAGCGCAAGATGCCTGCGCACTTTTCCCGGAAGCGCCCTGTCCTCGCCTTCGGACACGACCAGGCCCCTGACGGTGTGCGGCGAATGCCTCGCGTACCAATGCGCCACGCGCGGATCGAAGCTCATGACCGCATGCGGTCCCGTGTATCCTTCAAGCACCCGGCGCACGGCCAGGCAGAGCGCGGCGGGGTGCTGCTCGCGGCGCGACTTGACCTCGATGAGCACGGGCGTCCGCCCCGCCACTGCGGTAAGAACCTGCCGCAGCGTCGGGATCGTCTCGCTTGAGCCGGCCAGCGGAATCGCGCCGAGCTGCGCCGCGCTGCGCCTGGCCACGGGGCCGGTCTCGCCGGTCAGCCGGTCGAGGTCCGTGTCGTGGAAGACCACCGGCTGCCCGTCGCTGGAACGCTGCACGTCCAGCTCGACCCCCAACCCCCGCGCCACCGCGCGCCGGAAGGCCGCCGGAGAATTCTCGGGCACTCCGGGGCCGTGGAGCCCGCGATGGGCATAGTCGTGCTCGCCGATCCACGCGACCCTGCGCGGGGCGGGCGGCGGCGAGAGCCAGCGATCAAGCAGGGCGAACGGCAACGACAGCGTCCACTTCGACGGCAGCGCCCAGCGGAAGCACCGGCACGCCGACCGCGCTGCGGGCATGCCTGCCCGCTTCGCCGAACACCGCCACCATCAGTTCGGAAGCGCCGTTGGCGACCTTGGGCTGATCGGTGAAGTCTCCGGTGGAATTGACGAAGGCTCCGAGCTTCACCACCCGCTCGACGCGGTCGAGCGAGCCGAGCGCGGCCTTGAGCTGCGCCAGGATCATCACGCCGCAGGCCTGTGCCGCCTCGACCCCCCGCTCGAGCGAAACGTCCTCGCCCAGCCGGCCGGTCGCAAGCTTGCCGTCGATGAAGGGAAGCTGGCCGGAAACGTGCGCGAAGCCGCCGGCTATCACCACCGGCACATATGCCGCCACCGGCGCGGCGGGCTCGGGAAGGACAAGGCCAAGCTGTTCCAGGCGTGCGTCTATTTCGCTCATTTTCTCAACGATCCTCTTGTGCGTATGCCAGTTGGTCCAGAAGCCAGGGCAGCGCGGCTTCCCATTCGTCAATGCGGGCGTGGGCGCAGCCGGCCTTGAGGGCGCAGGGAATGTGCGGCGCGAGCGCCGGTTCGGCGCAGAGATGCAACCGCACCACCTCGGGCGCGACTTCCGACACCGAATCGTGGTGATGGGCAAGGTCGTCGATGAAGACCGCACGGCACGGCGCATATTCCTCGATGATCGCCCTGAGCGCCGGCCCCTTCGGCCCCTGATTGGTGAAGACCCGCAAGTCTATGCCGTGCTCGGCAAGCTGCCGCGTACGCGCTTCCTTGCGGAAATCCATGAGGTTGGTGAGCACCACGACATCGGCATGCCGCGAAATCTCGCCGATCGCGGCGACCGCGCCTTCGACCGGAGTCTGGCGGTGCATCTGTCCGTCGAAGAACTTGCCCAGCAGCGTCCACATCTCCGCCGGCTCCAGCGGTTCCTCCGTCTGGAGACGGCGCATCGCGCTGCTGAAATCACCCCGGCTCAAGTCGAAGCTGACGCCTTCCTCCTCGGCCAGCCAGTCGCGAAAGTGCGTGGCCATGTAGAGCAGCACTTCGTCGCAGTCGGTGATGAGGAGCGGCCTGCTCATGCGCCCAGCCTTTCGCGTGTCCTCGCCAGCTTCTCCGGCTCCACGCCGAGCGCGTCGGCCGCGGCGAGCAGGTCCGGCTCATGCGCGCGCAGGAAATCGATGACCGCCGCGAGCGTGCCCGGCTCGCCGAGCGAGGCCCTGAGCGAATCGGGCGTGAGGCCGGTCAGGGCAAGGAACCGGGCGGCGCGATCGCCATCGCCCAGCACCCAGCCGAGCGCGTTCAGCGCGAGGGCATGAGGATCGGCGGCGGGACCGTCGGCTGGGGATGGCGGCTTTCCAAGAATTGTCAGTCTCGCTTGGCTGTCATAGAGCGGGCTCTGCACCCAAGATGGTAGTCAGGGCCTCGAATGGCAAAGCGAATCCTCGTTGTCGAGGACAACGACCTCAACCGGAAGCTCTTTTGCGACGTTCTCAGGAGCCAGGGCTTTGCCGTCGAGCCGGTGGCGGACGGGCTCGACGCGCTCGACCGCGCCCGTCAGTTCGTGCCCGGGCTGATCATCATGGACATCCAGCTTCCCAATGTCTCCGGCCTCGACCTGATCGAGGCGGCGAAGAACGATCCGGTGCTGCGCGCCATTCCCGTCCTTGCGGTTACCGCCTATGCCGGCAAGGGCGACGAGGAACGCATCCGCGAGGCCGGCGCCGAGGGCTATCTGGCCAAGCCGGTCTCCATCGGCCCGTTCATGCAGGCGGTAAGGGCGCTGCTGTGACGCCCTTCCCGTCATCCCGGCGAACGCCGGGACCGGTGGCGGTGTTTACACGCGGCCTCGCCGAGAACGCGCGCCGAGCGACCGCCACCGGTCCCGGATCAGGTCCGGGATGACGTTATGTTTGACGGCCATGCTTGACTTTGCCCCCCGGCGCCGCTTTTGCGCCGCATTTCCCGGCCAGAGAGCCGCCCGAACCTATCGGAGTTGACAAGACCATGGACCGCGAAGAGACATCGGCCCGGATCGCCGCCCTGATCGAACCCTTCAACAAGAAGGGCGCAGAGATCACCGATGCCACCCGCTTCACCGACGACCTCGAGTTCGACAGCCTGACCGTCATGGACTTCGTCGCCGCCATCGAGGACGAGTTCGACATCATCATCTCGATGAACCAGCAGGCCGAGATCGAAAACTACGGCCAGCTCGTCGACGCCGTGGTGAAGCTGCACGGCTGAACGAGGCGTCATCCCGGACTTGATCCGGGATGACGAGATAGACAATTTGCTTCAAGGAAGCAGGCCATGACCGACATGCTCAGCGACAACGCCACCCAGCCCCACACGGACCTGTTCAGCAAGTTCGATCCGCTCATCCAGATGCGCGAGAACCTGCTGGCTTCGGGCGTCGAGGATCCCTTCAACCTCGTCATGGAGCGCGTGATCTCGCCCACCGTGGCGATGTGCAACGGGCGCGAGACGATCCTGCTCGGCACCTACAACTATATGGGCATGACGTTCGATCCCGACGTGATCGAGGCGGGCAAGCAGGCGCTCGACGAGTTCGGCTCGGGCACCACCGGCAGCCGCGTGCTCAACGGGACCTATGTCGGTCACAAGGCCGTTGAGCAGGCTCTCTGTGACTTTTACGCCATGGATCACGCCATGGTGTTCTCGACCGGCTATCAGGCCAACCTCGGCATCATTTCCACCATCGCCGGCAAGGGCGACTACATCGTCCTCGACATCGACAGCCACGCCTCGATCTGGGACGGGTGTAAGATGGGCGACGCCGAAGTCGTGCCCTTCAAGCACAACGATATCGAGGCGATGGAAAAGCGCCTGCGCCGCATTCCGGCGGGCGCGGGCAAGCTCGTCGTGCTGGAGGGCGTCTACTCGATGCTGGGCGACATCGCCCCGCTCAAGGAGATGATCGCGGTCGCCAGAAGGTACGGCGCGATGGTGCTTGTGGACGAAGCACATTCGATGGGCTTCATCGGCCCCAATGGGCGCGGTGTCGCCGAGGAGCAGGGCTGCCTCGACGACGTGGATTTCGTGATCGGCACATTTTCCAAGTCGGTCGGCACCGTCGGCGGCTTCTGCGTCTCGAACCACCCCAAGTTCGAGATCATGCGCCTCGTCTGCCGCCCCTACGTCTTCACCGCCAGCCTGCCGCCAAGCGTGGTGGCGACCGCCGCCACCTCGATCCGCAAGCTGATGCACGCGGGCGACAAGCGCGCGCACCTCTGGGAAAATTCCCGCACCCTGCACAAGAGCCTGCGCGATGCCGGTTTCCAGATCGGCACCGAAACCCCGCAGAGCGCGATCATCTCGGTCATCATGCCCGACCTCGAGCGCGGCGCGGCGATGTGGGAAGCGCTGCTGAAGGAAGGGCTCTACGTCAATCTCGCCCGCCCGCCGGCCACGCCCGCGAACATGACGCTGCTGCGCTGCTCGCTGTGCGCCGAGCATTCGGCGGAACAGGTGCAGCAGATCATCGGCATGTTCACGCGCGCCGGGAACGCCGTGGGAATACTCTGACTCAACCGTCATCCCGGACTTGCTCCGGGATGACGGTTGAGTCAGCTCCCTTATGACGGGGCCTTGTGGTCCTCCACGAATTCGAGAAACGCCTTCATCCAGCGCGTGAGGAATTCCACCGCCTCGTCCCCAATCTCGCCATCGGGGGTGATCAGCGTGTCCTTCCAGCGCATGAAGGCCTCGGGCAGGCCGACGGTCGGCACGTCGAGACCGGCGAGCACGTTGCGCAAGTGCTGCTGCGCCATGGCCGTGCCGGAGAAGCCGGGAGAAACGCCGATGATCCCCGCCGGCTTGCCCGTCCAGCAGCTTTTCCCGTAAGGCCGCGAGCCGTGATCGATGGCGTTCTTGAGGACGCCGGGGATCGAACGGTTGTATTCGGGGGTAACGAAGAGCACGCCGTCCGATCCCGAGACGAGGGCCTTCAGTGCCTTTGCCGCCTGCGGCTGATCGTCGTCCTCGTCCTGGTTGTAGAGCGGCAGTGCGGCGATGTCCGCGAAAGTGAATTCATGGTCCTGCGCCACGGGTAGGCGAATCAACGCCCGGGCCAGCCGCCGGTTGTAGGATTCGGCGCGAAGGCTGCCGACGAGGACGGCGATCTTGAACGACATGCTGAGCTCCCTCTTGCGAGAATACTTCAGCAACCCGCAAAGCGCGCGGCTGTTCCCCGGCCGGCCGGCTCAAATCGTCAGTGGATGGAGATTATCCCGTCGACGGCGCGCCATTCCTGCGGGCCGATCAGGTGCTTGTGCGCCACGCGGACCGAATGGAGCGGGCCTTCGATTTCGCGCCGCCAGTAATCGAGAAAATCGCGCAGGACCGGGAACTTCGGGGCTATGTCGTATTGCTGGAACGCGAAGAGCTGGAGCAGCGCCGGATGGTCCGGAAGGAAATAGTGCACCTCGATGGTCGAAAGCCCGTAGCCTTCGAGCTGCCTGAGGAAATCGCTGTCTGATCCGACCGTCCGAACCGCCATGGCCCTCCTTTCGGCACTGCCTACTTATTGCAGTGCAGCAACGAAAGAATGACACAACGGCAACTACAGTCAAGTGGTTGCGCGAAAGCGGGAAAAGCATCCCTACGCGGACGACGCGCCCCTTATCCCTCCGCGGGCCGGCGCGGCGCCGGAGGGCGATGATAGCTTATGTCGCCGCGGTCGCGCGTCGCCTGGCAAGGCTCTTCGGGCGTGTAGGCCGTATCCGGATGCGGCGCGAGCGCGGCCTTGGGCACGTCGTATGTTCCCTCGACCACCGTCACCCGTCCCGCGATCCGCCATTCGCCGCCGCGTTTGCGGAAATGATCGACGTATCGCCCCGTGGACATGAAGTTCGGACCCTCGGCGGTCACGCCGGAGAAGTGGTAGTAGGTCTCGCAGAAGGCCTCATCCCCCTGCAGGTCGCAGACGTGGTTGAGGATGGCGTGCTGCGTCGCTTCGAACATCAGCGTCGTGCCGTCGGCCCAGCGGATGAAATCATCGGGCCTGCCGACGAAATGGCCGTGGTCCTCGATGGCATCGTCCCAGTAGCACGAGCGCACGAGTTCATTGTCCAGCCGATCCAGCCCGCGCGCGTAACGCAGCAGGACCTGATGGATCTCGTGCCGGTCGACCATTTCGGCCAGCTTGCTGTCGAAGTCAGGCATCGGTTCAGCCCCTCAGAAAGTCGAGCAGCATCGGCGCCAACAGCGGCCAGCGCTCGAACCTGCCGCGGCGGTTGGTGGAATCGACCGGGAAAGTCGAGACGTAGTTCCATTCCTGGTCTCCCCAGGGCGGCTCTACCAAGGTCGAATTTGGCAGCAGGCGGTGAACCCATTCGGACGTCTCGCGGGTATGGGCCATGTCGCTCTTGCCGCTGCGGAAAGTCAGGACCGGCATGGTCAGCTTCGCTAAGTCGGCCTCGGTCATGCCGGGCACCGGGGATTCGTCCGAATAGGCGAAGGCCTTGCCCCAACGCTGCATGGTGGCGATGTACTCGTCCGGGTCCTGTGCCAGGAGAATGTCGCGAATCCCGGGATTGCGGCCGATCTGGTCGGCCCAGCTCGGAAGCTGGACGACCGCTTCCATGCCGCCCTTCGAAGCCGCCGCTATCTGATCCCCGCAGTAAAACCAGGCGAGACCGGCAAGGCCGACCGGTCCGCCGCTGATCCACCAGATCGCTATCCTGCGCACGTTTTCGGGCATGCGCGCCGCCCCCATCAAACTGATCCGCGAACCGGCCGAGCCGCCGACAAGCGTCACGTCCTTCAGTTCCAGCGCCTCGACCAACCCGACGAG
Organism: Novosphingobium endophyticum; assembly: GCF_014640675.1. Lineage (GTDB taxonomy): Bacteria > Pseudomonadota > Alphaproteobacteria > Sphingomonadales > Sphingomonadaceae > Novosphingobium > Novosphingobium endophyticum. Next base: position 73,032 of record NZ_BMHK01000002.1, read on the forward strand.
CGCCTCGCAGTTCATCGCCGACTCCGACGGAGCGGTGAAGGCAATGTCGGAAGCCCCGCAACCCGGACGGTCCCAGAGCAGCACGCGAAATCCTCCCTCGGCCAGCTTTTCGCCCAGCTCCGGCACACCGGCGGTGTCGCGCGGGTAACGGCCGCCGGGAGTCAGAACGAGGGGCGGCGCGGCTTCGTCGCCGATCAGCTCGTAGTCGAGCGCCAGGCCATTCACGTCGATCCTTGCCATTGCCTCTCCCTCGGATTTCTCACCTCATGCCGGGCTCAAGCCATCGCATCGACGTTCGCCGCTTCGCGCGGCGCCGTCTCCCAACGCCCGAGGCCATAGTCCCCCGCGATCGTGGTGCGGTACATCAGCCGCTCCTGGTCGGGGTCGTTGCCCGAAACGCAGTGGAGCATGCGCAGGTTGTCCCAGATCACCATGTCGGTCGGCCGCCACTTGTGATGATAGCTGCAGGCTGCGGCGAGCCGGTTGATCTCCTGGCAGACGTCCTCCAGCAGCGCGCAGCCCTCGGGCGTCTCGTCGCCGGCGATACCCTGTGCCATGTAGGCGGAGACGTGGAGCACCTTCTCACCGGTGGGACGAGTCCAGACGGCGGGATGGATCGCCCTCGGCATCGCGGCGACCTGCTCCTCGAAACCGGCGGGCATCGGCTTGGGCTCGATCGTCCGGTAGCGCGCCGGGCGGCCGAACCGCAGGTCGTCGTACTGTGTTTCAAGGCGATAGACGATGTCCCTGCCCTCGATCCGTTCCAGCAGGTCCTTGGGGAAGGTATCGTAAAGCGCCTTGCCGTCGAGAAAGCCGGTGATCCCGCCTTCCTCCACCCGCTCGACCGAGCGCAGCACGCCGGCGCGGTTGAGTTCGTCGTTGTAGCAATGGTCGAAATGCCAGGGCAGCCAGTGCGAGAGCTGACGGCCATCGACCTCGACAATGCCCCGCCCCCTTCGGCTGCGGATCTCGATCACGCCCGGAAGCCGGGCGCCGTCGACGCGCGCCACGCCTTTGACCGGGTGTTCCTTGAGCGGACCGAAGCAGCTGCTGAGCGCAAGCTGTATCTCGTCGGACTGCTCGACATCCTCGAACACGATCATGCCGTGCTCGACGAAGAGCCGGTCGATCTCGTCGCGTAGCGCCTTGCCCTCAAGCAGCTCCCGCGTAAGCCCGCCGATGCGGACGCCGAAGGGCAAGTCCTCGCGCAAGGGGCTGACGGTATAGGCTCGCATCACACTCTCCGGGAACAGTGGTCTCGCCCCGGCTATCGCATGTTGGCCCGGAAATAGTAAGCCCGCTCAGGCGCGCGTTGCCGCCGTGGGCGCCTGGCATTTCTCGCTGGTCTGGTCAGCGCCGCCGCCGAGCAAAGCGATGGCGAGAAACCCCGCGACGACGAGAATGGCGAAGGCCGCGGTAACCTTGCCGAGGTGCTTGTCGATCACCGCCTTGATCGGCGCGCCGAACATGCGGAACAATATGCCCACGATCATGAAGCTGATCGAGCGAGAGATGATCGAGGCGCCGATGAAGACGAGCAGGTTCATGCCGATGAAGCCGGCCGTGATCGTCAGCAGCTTGAAGGGGATCGGCGTCGCGCCCTTGACGATGATGATCTCCGCCCCGAATTCGCGCAGATAGCAGGCCGCCTGCGGGAAGCTTTCGGCCAGCCCCAGCGCGCGCAGCATGGCTTCGCCGAAAGCTTCGTATGCGAAATAACCGATGGCATAACCCAGCATCCCGCCTGCGACCGAAGCAAGCGTGGCGATCACAGAGAAACGGATCGCCTTCTTCGGCTCGGCCAGGCACATCAGGCCAAGCAGCGGGTGCGGCGGCACCGGAAAGAAGCTGGCCTCGATGAACGAGAACGCGGCCAGCCACCATTCGGCATGACGATGCGCGGCCTTGGCCATGGTCCAGTCGTAGAGGCGGCGCAGCATCGGATTCTCCGGGGGGAAGTTGCGCGCGGGTGCTTATAGGCGATGCTGCGCCGCGACAAGAGCATAACCCATACGGTTACTTTTGCTTGACATCGCGACCTCATTTTGGTACATAACAGGAACATTGCGAGGAACCGGGGCGCCCGGCGGCGATCTTTCGCCAGCCTCTTCATCCGAAAAAGCAGGTACATCTCGTGGTCGAGCCGAAGCGGGCCTCGTCCGGCAAGCGCCGGTCGAAAATCAGCGCCGCCCTGACCGGGGGCGAAGACAAGTTGAATCGCCACTGGCGCGGCACTTTCCTGGCCGGACTGGCGGAAACCTCGAACGTGACCGCGGCCAGCGCCGCCGCCGGGGTTCATCCCAGCCGCCCCTACAAGGTGCGCCGCCACGAACCCGAGTTCGCCCGCGCATGGCGCGCCGCCCTGCTCGAGGGATACGAACACCTCGAAATGGAACTGCTGCACCGCCTGCGCTTCGGCGAGCCGAAGGACGCGGAGATGAAGTTCGACAACACGGCGGCGCTACGGCTGCTGGGCCTGCGCCGCGACACCGTGGCGCGCGAACGCGCGATCCGGGTAAACGAAGACCTCGCGGCGGTGCGCGCCTCCATCCAGGCCAAGCTGGCGCAACTGCGCGAACAGGTCATCGCCCGCCGCGAGGAGGCCGCGAATCATGCATGAGCCCGAACTGGATCCGCTGCATTGGCTGGACGGCGCCGGTGACGAGGAACTGGAACGGTTCGTGCGCACGCTTGCCCCGTCGGAACAGCGCGAATGGCGCTGGACCTGGCCGATCTGGGCGCGACCTTCCCAAATCGCGCCGTCCGGCGACTGGCGCATCTGGCTGATCGTGGCGGGACGCGGTTTCGGCAAGACGCGCAGCGGCGCCGAATGGGTCAACATGGTGGCCGAGGAGAATCCCGAGGCACGCATCGCACTCGTCGCGGCGAATCTGGCCGAAGCCCGCTCCGTCATGGTCGAAGGCGAAAGCGGCCTGCTTTCGATCGGCGCGCCGTGGCGCCGGCCGGCTTTCGAGCCGTCGCTGCGGCGGCTGACATGGCCCAACGGGGCGCAGGCGCTGCTCTATTCGGCGGGCGAGGCCGATTCGCTGCGCGGCCCCCAGCACAGCCACGCACGCCGGACAGGCGCAGAAGGAAGCCTTCGTCAACGAAGCCCTGGCGCGCGCCGATGCGCTGCTGCACTGCACTATCGAAGGAGAAAGCGCCGCCCCTCCCGCCGAGCCGGCCGAAGGGGAGACCTGGCTGGTGGCAACCGGAGCTGTCGGCGCATGGGCCGGACGTGACCTTTCGCTGGCCTGCCGGCAGGGCGGCAACTGGCTTTTCGTGGAGCCGCGCGACGGCTTGCGGATACTCGACCGCTCCACCGGCCAGGAGCAGGTGCTTTTCGGTTCCTGGAGAAAAGCTTCGCTCCCGACGGAACCACTCGGCGGTTCGACCGTTGACGGTGAGGCTCGGCTTGCGATCAACGAGTTGATCACGGCCCTGCAGGCCTTGGGGCTCCTGCCCTCCGCGTGACTGGCAACGATGAACAGGGGTTAACAATGTGGCGTCAATCACACAAAACGGATCCGCCGAAACATCCAACCTCCCAAAAACGCGACATTCTTGCAACAGTCTCGTTCATTGTGCGCTTGCACCCGGTTTGTTGAAGAGCTAGACACTCGAAGCACTCGGTGGCTCCAAATCTCTATTTGTAGGGGAAACATATGAGGAAACTCGTCATTGGACTGGCGCTGGCTTCTACAGCTATCGCCACGCCCGCACTCGCGCGCGACAACTCGTGGTATATCCAAGGTGACTTCGGCAGAATGATTGTCGAAGACGCTGACCTCGATATCGACGGCGAAAGCAACGTCGACACGATCGACTTCGAACATGGCTTCGATGGCGGCGCGGTTATTGGTTACGACTTCGGTCCGTTCCGTCTGGAAACCGAAGCCAGCTATCGCCGGGCCGACTACGACGATTTTGCCGGCGACGCCAGCAACCTGTCGTTCATGGCCAACGGCCTGCTCGATTTCGGTCCCGATGATGGCCTTCAGGGCTTCGTCGGCGGCGGCGTGGGCGTTGCCCGCGTCAACGCCGACGTCATCGACGACACCGACAGCGGCTTTGCCTGGCAGGCTCTGGCGGGCATTCGCGCACCGGTCAACGATCACTGGGACGTTGGCCTGAAGTACCGCTTCATGAACGTCGACAACGTCGATCTGGTCGACGCCGCAGGCTCCAGCATCGAGACCCGCTGGCGTTCGCACTCGCTGATGGGCACCCTGGCGTACAACTTCGGTGGCGCGGAGCCCGCTCCGCCGCCCCCGCCGCCCCCGCCGCCTCCGCCGCCCCCGCCGCCCCCGCCGCCGCCGCCCGCGGAAGTGGTCTGCAACAAGGGTCCGTACATCGTGTTCTTCGACTGGGATAAGTCGGACATCACGCCGGAAGCCGCGTCGATCCTCGACAGCGCGGTCAGCGCCTATGGCAACTGCGACAACGTGCCGATCATGCTGGCCGGCTACACCGACCGTTCGGGTACCGTGCAATACAACCTCGGCCTCGCCGGGCGTCGTAACGCTTCGGTCCGTGGCTACCTCACCAGCCATGGCGTTCCCGACGGCGTCATCTCGAGCGAGGCGTTCGGTGAAGCCAACCCGCGCGTTCCCACCGCCGACGGTGTGCGCGAGCTGCAGAACCGCCGCGTCGAGATCACTTACGGTCCGGGCTCGGGCATGTAAGCGAACCGGCAACGGTGAAAAGATTTGGGGGTCGGAGAAATCCGGCCCCCTTTTCTTTTGGCGCCCCCTTTTCGTTTGGCGATTGTGTCGCCTGCAAGTTTGTAACGCCGGGACAAATCCTCCCTCCCGGGAAGCGACGCGCAAGGACGCGCGACGCCCGCAGGCGTCGTGCGAAAAGAGCGCACAGGATCAGGGTGACTTCAAAAAGCCAGGTTCAGGCGGCGTAGGCGGTCGGGTCCGTCAGCCCCGCATCGGCGAAACCGGCCTTGCGCAGGCGGCAACTGTCGCAAAGGCCGCAGGCCCGGCCATCGGGCTGGGGGTCATAGCAGGACCAGCTCATGCCGGGATCGAGACCGAGCCGGTCAGCCTCGCGGGCGATATCCGCCTTGCCGAGATACTGCAGCGGCGCGTGAATCCTGAAGCCCCTGCCCTCCGAACCGACCTTCGTCGCCAGCGACGCGATCTCCTCGAAAGCGCCGATGAATTCGGGGCGGCAATCGGGATAGCCCGAATAGTCGAGCGCGTTGACGCCGATGAAGATGTCGCTGGCATCCACAGCCTCGGCCCAGGCCAGCGTCAACGACAGGAACACGAGATTGCGGGCGGGTACATAAGTGACCGGTATATCCGGGCCGACGCCGCCCTTGGGCACGGCGATGTCGTCGGTCAGCGCCGAACCGCCAAACTGCCGCAGATCGAGCGGCAGTACGACGTGGCGCGTGGCGCCCAGTACGCCGGCGATCTGCCGGGCCGCGTCGATCTCCCGGCGATGGCGCTGGTTGTAGTCTATCGTCAGCGCATTGACCGCAAACCCGGCCTCGCGGGCGAGGCCGGCGGTCACCATCGAATCGAGCCCGCCCGACAGCAGGACCACGGCCTGCCGGACGTCACTGGAACTGTCAGTCTCCATGTTCGCCCCGTTAGGCCGTAAACTCACAAACGGCAATCGTCAGCTACGGCAGCCGCCGACCCGGCGCCCTTCCGCGGCGAATGCGAAGGGGCGCCCGTCAACGATGCCCTGACTGTCGATCTGGACGAGAGCGTTGGTCTCACGCCGGATGTGCGTACGGCCATAGCCTTTCCCGCGACAGGTATACTGCACGGTGACCTCGTTCGGCTTGTCCTCGACGATGACGCTGCTGCACACCGCGCCGGGGTGCTCCAGCTGAATCAGCTTTCGTCCATTGTCGAGGCAAATGCTGCGCGACACGCCGGCGTGACCAATCTGGCGCAGTTCCCAGGCCCCGCTGTCCAGCTGGTCGAGCATGGCGAGCGCGGCCCGCTCACCGTGAGCCGGCACGGTGAAGACGGTGGAGATGCCCCCGATCAGCGCTGCCAGCGCAAGTCTTTTCATCGTTCCGTATCGCTTTCCGCAATGTCCGTCAGTTTTCCGGATTGAACTCTGTTCCCGGTACAATATCGTTAGTCTCTCGCGTAAGACAAGACGAGCCGCGCAAATACCTGCTCAGGCGGGAATGCGAAGTATCTTCGAACAGAAGGCGCAATCGACTGGGATAAGCCCGTCTTCATCCCGCATTTCAGCCAGTTCTTCTTCAGCGAAACGGGACAGGACAGACCGGTAATGTTCAACCGTGCAGCGGCAACCACGCTCCAGATGCTGCAGCGGTTCCACGCGGACCTCCTCTTCCTCATGGAACAGCCGCCAGACGAGCTGTTCGAGGTTCAGAACCGGATCCACCAGTTCCTCGCGCCGCACGCTCCCCGCCATGATCGAGACATGAGTCCAGTCCGGGTGATCTTCCTGGGCATGAAGCCGCGCCTTGCCGTCCTCACCTTCGGGAAGATGCTGCACCAGCAGCCCGCCCGCGACGCAGCGGGGACCGTTGGAGCGAACCGCGACACGAATCAGCGTGGGAACCTGCTCCGACTGGGCGAAGTAGCTTTCGCACGCCTGCGCGAGGGATTCGCCTTCCAGCGGCACGACACCCTGGTATCGCTCCCTCGTCACCGCCAGATCGAAAGTGATCGCCAGATAACCCTTGCCGAACAGCGCTTCGAGCGAAACATCGCCATCTTCGATGCCCGCCAGCAGCGTCTCATCGTGGCGCACATAGCCGCGCACCTGCCCGTCGCGGTAATCGCACACCAGCAGGTCCACCGGGCCGCCCTCTGACTGCGCCTGGAACGTCAGCTGCGCGCCCTGTTCCTTGAGGAGCGAGCCCATCAGCGCGGTCAGGACGAGCGCCTCGGCCAGCAGATGCCTGATCCTGTCCGGGTAGTCGTGCGCCGACAGCACCGTTTCCAGCACCGGCCCGAGCCGCACGACCCGGCCGCGTGCGTGACGGGCCGGGACCGTGAAGACGAGGACCCGGTCAAAACCGGTTTCCTCGATCTGGATCAGGTACTCCTCGCTCACAGCTTGCCGAGCGCCCAGAGCAGTACCGACTTCTGCGCGTGAAGACGGTTTTCCGCCTCATCCCAGACGGCCGAGTGCGGCCCGTCGATGACTTCGTTGGTCACTTCCTCCTCGCGGTGCGCGGGGAGGCAATGGAGGAACATGGCATCGGGCGCGGCATGCGCCATCAGCGCCGCGTTGACCTGGAACGGCTGCATCGCGGCAATGTGTTTCTCACCGCCGGCCTGTCCCATGGAGACCCAGGTATCGGTCACGATCACGTGCGCCCCTCTTGCCGCTTCGACCGGATCCTGCGTGAGGATCACCTGGCCGCCGGCGGCGCGCGCCTGATCGATGAACCCTGCGTTGGGTTCATAACCCGCGGGTCCACCGATGCGGACCTTGAACTTCATCAGACCCGCCGCCTCGATCAGCGAATTGGCGACGTTGTTGCCGTCTCCAAGCCACGCGACCTGCAGGCCGGGCAGAGCGAACCCGCGTTCGATCACGGTCAGCAGGTCGGCCATGATCTGGCAGGGATGCGACAGATCAGTCAGTCCGTTGATGACGGGCACCTCGGCATAATGGGCCAGTTCCTCGATCTTGGCGTGATCGTCGGTCCGGATCATGATCGCGTCGACCATGCGGCTGAGAACCCGCGCGGTGTCGGCCACGGTCTCTCCCCGGCCAAGCTGCGTGCTGCCCGCTTCCATGATCAGCGCGCTGCCGCCGAGCTGGCGCATGGCCATGTCGAACGAGACACGCGTGCGGGTGGAGTTCTTCTCGAAGATCATCGCCAGGACGTGGCCGGCCAGCGGCGCATCCGCGTCGACTTGTGCCTTGGGCCATGCCTTGCGCGCCGCCTTGCGGTCGATCGCGTCGTTGAGCATGGCGGCGATCATGTCGCCGCCGGCGTCGGTCAGGCTCAGGAAGTGCCGGGTCATCAAACCACCTCCTCGGGTTGATAGCTCGCCGCCGCGGCGGACAGCTTCTCCATGAATTCGTCGATGTGGCTGTCGTCGATCACCAGCGGCGGGACGATCCGCACGACATTGTCTCCGGCCGAAACGGTGAGCAACTGGTGATTGTCGCGCATGTGCGCGACGAAGGGCCGGGGCTCGACCTTCATCTTGAGGCCGATGAACAGGCCGCGCCCGCGCACCAGCTCGAAGAGGTCGGGATAGTTGCCGATGAACTGTTCCAGCCTGGCCTTGATCCGTTCGCCCTTGGCGCGCACGTCGGCCAGGAAGGCCTCGTCGGGAATGACGTCCAGCACCGCGCCGACCGCCGCCATGGCGAAAGGATTGCCGCCGTAGGTCGAGCCGTGCGAACCGGCGACCATGCCGCGCGCCGCCTTCTCGGTGGCGAGACAGGCGCCGACCGGGAAGCCGCCGCCGATGCCCTTGGCGGTCGCCATGATGTCGGGCTCCACGCCGTACTGCTCGTAAGCATAGAATGTGCCCGCACGGCCAACGCCGCTTTGCACTTCGTCGAGCACCAGCATCAGTTCATGTTCGTCGCAGAGCGCGCGCAGCCCTTGCAGGAATGCGTCCGTCGCGATGCGGATGCCGCCCTCGCCCTGGATCGGTTCGACGAGGAAGCCGGCGGTGTTCGGCCCGATCGCTGCCTTCGCCGCCTCCAGATCGTTGAAATCGACGTACCTGAAGCCGGGCAGCAGCGGCAGGAAGCCCTTGTGCATCTTCTCCTGGCTCGATGCGCTGATCGTTGCCAGGGTCCTGCCGTGGAAGGCGTTGTTGAAGGTGATCAGCTCGTACTTGTGCTCATTGCCGGCAGACTGGTGATAGGCACGCGCCGTCTTGATCGCGCATTCCACCGCTTCGGCCCCCGAATTGGTGAAGAAGACGGTATCCGCGAAAGTCAGATCGACGAGCCGCCGGGCAATCGCCTCTCCCTGCGGGCTACCGTAGAGGTTCGAGACGTGCATCAGCGTCTCGGCCTGCTTCTGGATCGCACCGATCAGGCCGGGATGTGAATGGCCCAGGGCATTGACGCCGATACCGCTGGCGAAGTCGAGAAATCGGCGGCCGTCCTCACTGATGAGATGGCAGTGCTCGCCGCGAACGGGCCGCACGCCGCACCGGGGGTACACGGGCATCAGCGGGGTGATCGACATCTGGATTATCCTCGAAAAACGAATCAGTGAGACGAAGTCGCGAAACGCAAACGACAAATGGCGGCCCTATGCGGACCGCCATTTGCGCGCTTTTATGCAGTTGCAGCGCCCCGGTCAAACCACCGGGGCGGGTGCAGGCTGGCTCAACCCTGAAGCGGCGTCAGGTTGACCGCCGAGTACTTGCCTCGTCGATCGACCTCAATGTCGAACTCCACACGGTCGCCTTCGTTCAGGGCCGACATGCCCGAACGTTCCACCGCGGAAATATGCACGAAGGCATCGGGCTGACCATCATCACGCGTGATGAAGCCGAAGCCCTTCATCGAATTGAAGAACTTCACCGTGCCCGTCGCTCTTTCGCCGGTCAGCTCGCGCTGGGGCGCGACTTCGCGCTTGGCCACGGGGATCACGTCTCCAATGACCGCGAGGTCGCTGGCCGAAACCTTGCCGCCGCGATCGACGAGCTGGAATTCCAGCTGCTGACCTTCGGCGAGGCCTTCCAGGCCCGCACGCTCGACCGCGCTGATGTGCACGAACACATCATCGCCGCCCTCATCGCGCTGGATGAAGCCGAACCCCTTGGCTGCGTTGAAGAACTTGACGGTACCGCGACCCTGGCCAACGACCTGGGCGGGCATTCCGCCACCGCCACCGCCGCCGCCGCGCGGGCCGCCGCCGAAGCCGCCACCGCCGGCCCGCGGACCACCGCCGAAGCCGCCGCGACTATCGCCGCCGCCACTGCCGCCGCCGAAACGGTCACCACCGCCACCAAATCGGTCGCCACCGCCACCGAAACGATCCTGTCCGGCGAAGAACGGATCGAAATCGTCCTCTCCTCCGAACCGATCCCGCTTGTCGCGTCCCCTTCCGCGACGACCTCTGTCAAAACCCATGTTTACGAACGTACCTTCGATGCGCCCCTCAAGCATTCACCCTAACGCGTGGACGAGCCGCGCCGAGCGTCAGTCAGAGTGACCAAGTTGCACCTCAGCCCCTGCCTGCGACCATGCGTCATACACGAGTCTCGGCGCCATGGCGAACAGAAATACGTCCCTTTTGCGCCAGACATTGCCGGAATGCCACAGTACGGCCGGCGTACAGGCTTGTCAGTTGCTTGAAACCGGTCTCTTGACGACACCGAGCAGAAAGCAGCACGACATGCGCGAAGCCCTTCCAGACCGGAGAATCCAGACCATGTTCCGCCAGATCACCGACTCCGTTTACGCCAGCCCGCAGATCGGCACCGACGCCATTGCAGCCGCCAAAGACCTCGGAATCGTGCGGATAATCAACAATCGGCCCGAGGGCGAAGGCGATGACCAGACCCCGGGCGAAGAAATCGAGGCGGCGGCGAAAGCGGCCGGCATCGGCTATGTCGCAATCCCGGTGACTCACGCCGGCTTCAGCGAGGCGCAGGTCGATGCGATGCGCGATGCGCTCGACACGGCCGGCGGTCCCGTGCTCGCCTATTGCCGTTCGGGAACGCGCTCGACGCTGCTGTGGGCGCTGGCCCGGGCCAAGGCTGGTGACAATCCCGCCGTCATCGCCTCGAAAGCCGCCGCCGCCGGTTACGACGTCTCCCCGATTCGCCAGTTGATCGACATGCTCGCGGCCAGAAGCTGAACCGACGTCCATACTTCCGCCGCATAGCTCAAGATCAAAAAGAAAAATGGGCCGGAGCGTAAAGCTCCGGCCCTTTGAGTTTGTGTTCGCAGGAGGAACATCGGTTGGCGACGACGGGTGGGAGGAGAGGAAAAGTACCCGCCGCCGCCAAACTCTTGAGACTTAGTTGTAGGCGCGCTCGCCGTGCTCGCCGATGTCGAGGCCTTCCTGCTCGACTTCGGGAGTGACGCGCAGGCCGGTGATCAGCTTGGCGATGAAGATCGCGATCACGGTGCCCACGGCGGCCCAGGCGATCGAGACGAGAACCGCCTGGATCTGGATCCAGACCTGAGCGCCCATCGCGGTCGAACCGTCGCCAGGCCCACCGAAGACCGGCTGGTAAACGATGCCGGTGCCGATGGCGCCGACGATGCCGCCAATGCCGTGGATGCCAAATGCATCGAGCGAGTCGTCATATCCGAGAGCCGGCTTGAGCTTCGAAACGCAGTAGAAGCAGACGAGCGAAGCGACGGCGCCCAGCACGATCGCACCGAACGGACCGGAGTTGCCGGCGGCCGGGGTGACGGCGACGAGACCGGCGATGATGCCCGAGCAGAAGCCCAGGGCCGATCCCTTGTGGCCCGAGAAACGCTCTGCGAGCATCCAGAACAGGCCTGCCGAGGCAGTCGCGACGAACGTGTTGATCATGGCAAGGCCGGCGGTGCCGTCAGCCTCGAGCTCGGAACCGGCGTTGAAGCCGAACCAGCCCACCCACAGCAGGCCGGTGCCGACCATGGTCAGCGTCAGCGAGTGCGGCGGCATCGGCTCGGCCGGATAGCCCTTGCGCTTGCCGAGAATCAGAGCTGCCACGAGCGCCGAAACGCCGGCGTTGATGTGAACGACGGTACCGCCAGCGAAGTCCAGCGCGCCCATCTCGAAGAGAAGGCCGCCGCCCGCCCACACCATGTGCGCGATCGGGAAGTAGACAATCGTGAGCCAGACCGCAGTGAACACCATCACGGCCGAGAACTTCATGCGCTCCACCGTGGCGCCCAGAACGAGGGCAGCGGTGATCGCGGCGAAGGTCATCTGGAAGGAGATGAAGACATATTCGCTGATGACTTCATCGGAGAAGGTGGCAGCGGTGCTGTCGGGCGTGGTGTTCGCGAGGAACAGGTTGCCCCAGCTGAAGAAGGCATTGCCTTCCGGGCCGAACGCGGTCGAATAGCCGTAGATCACCCAGATGAGCATCGCCAGCGCCGCTGCGGCGCCGATCTGGGTCATCGTCGAAAGCATGTTCTTGGAGCGGGTCAGACCGCCATAGAACAGGGCGAGGCCCGGGAGGATCATGAGCAGGACCAGAATGGTCGCGGTCATCATCCAGGCATTGTTGCCGGGGTTGGGCACCGGGGCCGCCGCTTCGGCGACATCCTGGGCCCAGGCGGGCATGGCGGCAAGCATCGACGCGCTCAAGGCGCCGGCACCGCAGAGAATCTTGCGGATCATAGTGGTTTCCCTCCCAATCAAAGCGCCGTGTCGCCGGATTCGCCCGTGCGGATGCGCACGGCCGAAGCAAGGTCGAGAACAAAGACCTTGCCGTCGCCGATGGCCTCGGTGCTGGCGACCTGCTGGATCGTCTCAACGATCTTCGGCGCCAGATCGTCGGTCGCGGCGACCTCGATCTTCACCTTCGGCAACATGTTGGTCGAATACTCGGCCCCACGGTAAATTTCCGTCTGGCCCTTCTGGCGCCCAAACCCCTTCACCTCGGACACGGTCATGCCGGCGACACCGATCGCGCCCAGTGCTTCCCGAACCTCGTCGAGCTTGAAGGGCTTGATGATGGCTATGATGAACTTCATGCCTATCCCCTGTTAGCCGCCGGCCCAGCGCCGGCCAGGGATAGGTAAAGCAAGCGACGTGCCAATTTACCAATCGGCAAGATTCCGGGCAGACTCGCACGACGTACCGAGCTCGCTCAACGACGAGGCGCTCGAATCCTGTGCACGTGCCTATTTTTTAGGCAGTCGAAATGACTGATTGCTTCCGGGGCGAGGGGTTTCAGTGCCCGTAGGTCTTGATGCCACGGCGGCGGAGACGCTCGCGGCGTCGACGGCGCAGTGCGACCGTTCCCCCGACAATGCCGGTGATCGCCACCACGGCAATCAGGGCGATAGCAATGAGAATGCGTGTTTCCATAAGTACCAAATTTTTTCGCGAAACGTGACTGACCCCATGATGATCCGGAGCAAAGTCACATCGCCGAACACCTATCGTATTAGCAGACAAATGCCGCCTGTTCCAAACTGCCGTCGCTCGCGCCTGTCGATTCGTCGCACAATGAGATCGGACAAACCCTCGCCTCCGTCACAGCGACGTATCTTCGAGAAAGTATCGCAGTGATTTCCGGGTTCGGACAACGCCGCATTTACCATTCCGCCGAACGCCTTAGGAGAGCATGACTTTCCGCGGCAAATGTTCTTGCCACCTCCACGAAATCGGTATCTGGAAGAGCGCATGAGCTTTCCCAAATTCTATCATTCCCTCATTGTCTGGGTCGGCGACGGGACGGGACTTCCCGATTCGATTCTCCACATCCACGCCGGGATGGCGGTCCTGCTGCTGGCGCGCCTCGTCAGCGGACGCTCGCTCGGCACATTCATCCCTTTCGCGTTCGTGGTTTTGGCAGAGGCGGCCAATGAGATCCTCGACTACATGGCCTATGGCTGGCGGCCGACCGACACGTACCTGGACATCGCCAACACATTGTTCTGGCCATTCGTGCTCAGCCTCGCGGTCCGGTTGCGTCCGATGGCCAGGCGCGACCATCGATAGGGAGACGCCGTTGTCATAGCAGCGCGCGACAAGCATGACAGCACCCTTGCCGGGAGTTCGCACGCGGTCGAAAACGTGGCTTTGCCGGTTCACAACGATCATTGCGTTTGATAACCGGAGCGTTCCCCCGAAACACCATGCGCACCGGCGGCGGGCCGGCAGGACGGTCAAGGCACAATCTTTTTCCCGAGCGAGAACATCGCACCGAGGCCCGGCAAGGCCCCTGAACGTCCCGGCTTTCCTGTCTTCCGGAAGTGGCGAAGCCCCGCTCCTGCGCGCTCTATCACGGGCCTGGCGCTGGGACTGGCGGCATTGACCGCCGGGCTCGCTCCCGCCAACGCGCAATCGCCGGTTTTCTCCGAGAGCGGCGCAATCTCCAGCACTACCGGCCATGCCGTGCTGTCCTGGCAAGCGGAAGAGCCGGTTGTCCTGTCGATCGCACACGAGCCGGACCTGTCTGACGCCCGCCCGCTCTATCGCGGGGATGAGCGCTCCTACTTCCTCTCCGGCCTTGCCGACGGCGACTATTACCTTCGGCTGGAGAACGAAAGCGGCGAAGCATCGGCGCCGCTCCGGCTTTCCGTCACCCACCAGTCGCTCGCGCAGGCCTTGTGGCTGACCGCCATCGGCCTCGTCATCACGCTGGCCGTCGTCGCCACGATCCTGCGGGGGGCGCGCGATGACTGAGGACAAGGTCCTGCTTGAACCGACCATCGGCTGGATCCTGCTCGCACTGTTCAGCGCGCTGTGGATCGGGCTCGGCATCTATTGGGGAAAGCGCAACAGGAACTTCGAGGATCATGCGCTGGCCGGGCGCAACGTCGGCCTCGCGCTCGCCTCGGCAACGGCGGCGGCAACCTGGATCACGTCCAACACCACCATGCTCGCCCCGCAGTTCGCGCTGCAGCTGGGCGTGTGGGGCATGCTGGCCTATTCCATGGCCGCCTTCGGCCTGATCCTCTTCGCTCCGCTGGCCGGGCGCATCCGGCAGCTCATGCCGCACGGCTATACTTCGGGCGATTTCTTCCGCCTGCGCTATGGCCGCACGGCCTGGGGCATCTTCCTGGTCTTCACGCTGTTCTATTCGCTGACCTGGCTGGTCAGCATGGCGATGGCGGGCGGCATCCTGCTGGAGGCGCTGGCGGGGATCGATTACGTCTGGGGCATGACGGTTATCCTTGCCGTCTGCGTCATCTACACCATGCGCGGCGGGCTGGCCGCCGTGATCGGGACCGACTTCATCCAGAGCCTGATCATCCTCATCGGCATCGTAGTGGTCGGCTTTGCGGTGCTGCGGAACGTCTCGGTCGAGCAGATCCACGCGGACCTTGCCGCCAACAAGCCGGCGCTTATCGACGTGCTGTTCCCCGCCGCGCTGATGGCGATCTTCAACAACCTGCTGTTCGGCCTTGGCGAAGTGTTCCACAACAACGTCTGGTGGAGCCGCGCCTTCGCCTTCCGGGAGGGCGTGGGGACAAAGGCCTTCCTGATCGGCGGGCTGGTGTGGCTGCCGATCCCGGTCGCGGCCGGCTTCATCGCGCTGGCCAGCGGCGTGCTGGGCGTGGGCGTGCCGAGTCCCGACATGGTCGGCCCGCTGGTGATCGCCAACGTGCTGGGCGATCTGGGTGCGATCGCGATCTTCATTGTCGTCTTCTGTTCGCTCGCCTCCAGCATCGACAGCCTGCTGGCCGCGACCAGCGACCTCATCACCGAGGATGTCTATCGCCGGCTGATCCAGCCCGCCGCCACGCCGGAACGGCTCAAGAGCATGGCGCAGTGGATCACGCTGGCGCTGGGCCTCGGCACATGGGCTGTGTGCGTCCCCCGCATCGGCACGCTGGCGTCAGTGCTGTTCTTCGCGGGGCCACTGGTCGGGTCGATGATCTGGCCGATCGTCACCGGCCTCTACTGGCGGCGCGCGAGCAGCACCGGCGCCGTCGGGGGCATGCTGCTGGGCGCAGGCGCGGGGCTGATCGCCTATTTCCAGATTGGCTGGTTCGTCGCCAGCACGATCGGCACCGCCGTTTCCATGGCTTGGGTGCTGGGTGCAGCCTCGCTTTCCAAGGAACGTTTCGACTGGAACCGCCTCAAGGAGGCTTGAATGACGTTTTCATCCGGATTCCTGAGCTTGCTCGTCCACGGCGCGCTGATCTGGTGCGCGCTCTCCGCCCTCGGCCTCGGCGGCCTGCTGCTGAAGGACATCCTTCGTGGAGAAAGCTGGTGAACAATATCCCGGCCTCGCAGGTGGCCCATATCGCCGACCCGGAACGCAAGTCGGGCCGGATCGGCACCTGTCCCGATCCCCAGGGGCTGCTGCGGCAGGAACCCCGGCTGCGCCTTGACGTGCTCGACCGGCTGCACAACTGCTCGGTGCTCTCCGCCGCGCAGTTCGACAAGGACCTGCTCGGCGAACTCGCCAAGCTCGCGGCCCATCTCCAGCTCCGCCGCTGTCCGGTGAGCAAGGCGCTGGAAGACAAGATCATGGCCGCCGCCTTCTTCGAGCCAAGCACCCGCACGCGCCTTTCCTTCGAAAGCGCAATGCTGAGCGTGGGCGGCAAGACGATCAGCGTCGCCGATGCCAAGACCACTGGCGTCGCCAAGGGCGAAAGCCTGCGCGACATCGGGCAGATGTTCAATTCCTACGCCGACCTGGTCGTCGTGCGCCATACCGAGCAATCGGCCATCGCCGAGATGTCGGAATACCTGCGCATTCCGCTGATCAACGGCGGCAACGGTTCGGACGAGCACCCCACGCAGGCCCTCGCGGACTGGTACGCGTTGCTCAAGTGGCGGCCCGAGATCGCCTTCGGCGCGATCCCGGAACGGTTCCGCCTGAACATCGGCATCATCGGCACGCCGGGGAACATGCGCACGGTCAAGAGCTTCCTCACGCTGGCGCTGCTGTTTCACGAGAACATCAACCACATCACCATCTTCTCCGAAATGGCGGACCCGCTGGGCGACGACTTGCGCGAGCTGTGCGACAACAGCCCGATCGGGATCAATTTCAGCCGCGACCTTCAGGGGAACCTCGAATACCTCGACGTGATCTACATGAACGCCATTGCCTTCCTGGGGGACGGCTACCGCTTTTACAGCGAGGATTTCCAGCTCAGCGCCGCGAGCAGGCTGAAGGCCGACACCGTCATCCTCCATCCGCTGGCGCGCGGGCCGGAACTGGCCGCCGATCTCGATGACACGCCTCACAACCTCTATTTCAACCAGGCCGACGGTGCGGTCTGGGTGCGGCAGGCGCTGCTGCTTGCCATTTTCGGCCGGGTGCGGGGAACCGTGCCCGATGACCTGCTTATCTGATTATCTGAGCCGCGCTCGTTGGCGCGCTGCCCCCAAGGAAGAATACAATGTGCGGAATTGCCGGGGTCTGGAGCCCCACAGCCTATCGCGACGACATGGCGGAGATCGCCGAACGCATGGCCGAAAGGATGGTCCATCGCGGGCCAGATGGCTGGGGAGCCCATCTCGACCCCGAGACGGGCCTCGGCATGGTCCACACCCGCCTTTCGATTATCGGCCTCGATGCCGGAGACCAGCCCATCCATGACCGGGACGCCGGGCTGATCCTGACCGCCAATGGCGAATTCTACGACTACAAGCGCCTTCGCGGCCTGCTGCGCACCGACGGCTACGAATTCACGACCAAGAGCGACAGCGAGATCGCGCTGAAGCTCTACCGCAAGCACGGCCTCGATTTCGTCGAGCACTTGCGCGGCGAATTCGCCTTCGTCCTGTTCGACGAGCAAAAGCAGCGCCTGATCCTGGTGCGCGACCGTTTCGGCATCCGCCCTCTCTTCTACCATGCGGGCGAGAAGGGCTTTTTCTGGGGCAGCGAGATGAAGTCCATGCTCGCCCATCCGGACGTGCCGCGCGAGATGTGCCCCAAAGCCCAGCTCCACCAGATGATGCAGGTGATGGTGCCGGGCATGACCCTGTTCGAGGGTATCCATGCGCTGAAGCCCGGCCACATGCTGATCGTCACCCGAAAGGGCGACGGGTTCGACATCGAGGAAAGGCGCTATTGGGACGCCGAATTCCCGCTCGACGGCGAGCATGACGAACTGCCCGACGAGGAACACATAGAGCGGGTCCGCGCCGCCCTGGTGGAAAGCATCGCCTTCCGCCTGGAAGCCGACGTGCCGGTGGCCTGCTACCTTTCCGGCGGGATCGACAGTTGCTCGATCCTCGGCATGGCGGCGGCGATCCAGCAATCGCCGGTCAAGGCCTTCACCATCAGCTTCGACGACGCCCGCTACGACGAAGCCGCCATCGCCACCGAGATGGCACAGAAGGTCGGCGCCGATCAGGACATCCTCATCGTGAAGGCGACCGATCTTTACGGGGAGAATTTCGAGCAGGCGGTCTATTACTCGGAGCGGACTTTCTACAACACGCTCGGTGTCGCCAAGATGCTGATGAGCCGCCATGTGCGCGACGTCGGCTACAAGGTGGTGATCACCGGCGAAGGCAGCGACGAGCTGTTCGGCGGCTATGCCCAGTTCAAGGCCGATTACTTCCTCCACGACCCCGCCCACGCCGGCAGCGCGGCGGGCGAGGAGATGAAGAAGCGCAACGCGATCTTCTCCGGATCGGTGCTGGCCGAAAGGCAGATCAGCCACCCGGCCTTCGAGGAAGTGATGGGCTTCACCCCTTCATGGATCCAGCCCTGGATGCTCGTGCTCGAACGGGTGAGGCCGCTATTGTCCGACGCGTTCAGGGAAAAGCTGGGCGACTACGATCCGATCGCCGCCATCGCTTACAGCCTCGACAGGTCGATGCTCGACGGGCGCCATCCGCTCGACAAGGCGCAGTACAGCTGGATCAAGACGATGCTGGAAGGCCAGATTCTAAACTGGGGCGGCGACCGGGTGGACATGGCCAACAGCCTCGAAAGCCGGCCGGCCTTCCTCGACCACCACGTCGCCGAACTCGCGATGCGCATCCCGCCGCACGTCCGCATCCGCGACGGCGTGGAGAAATGGGTCGTGCGCGAGGCGATGAAGCACGTCCTGCCCGAAGTGCTCTACAAGCGCGAAAAGTTCGCCTTCATGGCCCCGCCCGCCCACACCGACAAGGCCAAGGCGGCCGAGATCGACAAGCTCATCGAAAAGTGGCTGTCATCCGAAGAAATCGCCGCGCACGGCATTTTCGACGAAGCCAAACTGGGCGCCTCGATCGAGGAATACCGCAAGAGCGACGATCACACCCAGAACACGCGAAAGGACATCATCCTCAACCACGCGATCGCGCTCCACGCGATGGATGCGCTGTTCTGAGGTGATGAGTACTCAAGGAGAATTGAGATACTGCCCAGGTCGCCTGGCCAAATCCGATGGGCCGGCTTGACGACGGCTATCCGCAATTTTTCTCCAAAACCGGCCTGACGGGCACGCCGACATTGCTGACGTTGCCGATCCTCCCCCATCGGAGGAGGGGGACCGCCCGTAGGGCGGTGGAGGGGGTTTGCACACGCCAGCATTGCGCCCGACCGCGCCCCCTCCGTCAGTCACTTCGTGACAGCCACCTCCCCCGGAAGGGGAGGATTTCAAGTTACCGCGCCCCCCGACTTTCCGGCCGAAACAGGTCACTGGAACATTTCTCGTTAGCCGTCATCCCCTCCTCTGAAGAGGAGGGCGGAGAATCCCAACCTTCCCGCCATTCGAGCTGCCCGCCCGGGCCGGAACGTGTCCACGCGCGCTAGGCCGGCACTTTCTCGCAGGCGAGTTCCATCACGCATTCCAGCAGCAGTTGC
Source organism: Novosphingobium endophyticum (assembly GCF_014640675.1). Taxonomy (GTDB): domain Bacteria; phylum Pseudomonadota; class Alphaproteobacteria; order Sphingomonadales; family Sphingomonadaceae; genus Novosphingobium; species Novosphingobium endophyticum. The sequence goes on from NZ_BMHK01000002.1 coordinate 92,411, forward strand.
ACGCCCCGCTCGCAATCGGACCAGTGCGTCCATTCGTCGGGCGCGTGGCTGACCCCGCCGACGCTGGGAACGAAGAGCATTCCTGCCGGGGCGTGGTCGCAGAAGAACTGCACGTCGTGCCCCGCGCCGGAGGGCATTAGCTTGTACGAATAGCCCAGCGCTGCGGCCTTCGCCTCGATCAGCGCGATTATCCGGGGGTCGCAATTGGCGGGCTTGAGCCAGCTCATCTGCTCATATTCGAACTTCAGCTTGTGCTTGCGGGCAATGGCGGACAGCACGCGCCGGCAGGCGTTCGCAAGGCCGTGCATGATCTCCTCGTCAAGATCGCGGCCGACGATGGTGAAGTCCACTTCGCCCGGCACGGTGTGCGGGAAACCCGGCTTGCAGGCGACGTGGCCGATGGTGATGCGGCTCTTGTCCGTCCCCTCCTCGTCGATGATGCGCTGGATCTCGTGCGCGAAGTCGACCATGCCCATCAGCGCATCGCTGCGCATGGCCATGGGCGCGGTGCCGGCATGGTCGGCCTTGCCGATCAGGCGGCAGTTCCACTTGAACACACCCGATATGCCCTCGACCACGCCGATCGTGGTCTTTTCGGCATCGAGCACCGGCCCCTGTTCGACATGAAGTTCCAGAAACGCCCTGATCTCTTCGGGGCGGCGATAGGCGCGCAGGGCGCCGTGCGGCTCCAGCCCGGCCGCCTCCATCGCATCCTTCAGCGAATAGCCGTGCTCGTCCTTCGCGGTGTCGAGCCATTCGGCCGTCAGGTGCCCCGTCATCGCCTGCGCGCCGAGCATGCCGCCGAAGCGCCCTTCCTCCTCGCTGGTGCCGATCACCTCGATCGGATAGTCGGGCGCGATCCCCGCATCCTGCATCGCGCGCACCACTTCGAGCCCGGCCACAACCCCCAGCACGCCATCGAAGATGCCGCCCGCCGGAACGCTGTCGAGGTGGGAGCCGATCAGGATGGCGGGCTTTCCTGAAGGACCGAAACGCCCCGCGACATTGCCCGCCCCGTCCATCCAGTGCTCCATGCCCAGTTCCCCGAACCTGTCGCGCAGCCATTGGCGGGCCGCCATGTCGGCCTCGCTGAAACCCGGCCGGTAGACGCCCCGGTCTTCCTCGTTGAAGCCGAATTGCGAAAGGGCGGTGACGTCCTGCTCGATGCGTTCGATGCTGACCTGGGGCACTTGGTCTCCTGTGCTTGCCGGCGGGCAGCCTAGGGTGCCGGCACCGCCTCGGGCAAGCCCCCGACGTGCCCGACGCCGCCAACCGGCCTCCGGATCTGCCCTGAGGGCCATCCACGCAGACGGCGCGTCCCTTTTCAGGACCCAGTACCGCAAATCTACGTGGGTAGGAGTGCGCTCCTCAGCCTTCCTGGCACCTGTTACCGTTCTTCAACAGTGGGAGTGGGGCGATGAACTATCTCATGGATAGAATGACATACGCGATATTCTCGTTCTCCATGGGCCTGGAATTGACCGCCCGGGGGCACGGTTAATGGGCAGTTTCCGACTGGAAGACGCCCGCGCGGCCAACCGCGCCGCGCCTCTGTCAAAGGCAAGGCGCAAGGCCGATGCTGCGGCGGACTATCTCCAGAATTCAATGGCTTGCAAGGCCGAGATCGGTTCCTCCATTCGCAACGCGGCCAAAGGGACCGTCATCTACTGTCAGGACGATCCGGCGTCGGTCCGCTACGAAGTCGTATCCGGGGTCATCTGCACCTCCTATCTTTTCGCCGACGGCAGGCGGCAGGTGACCGGCTTCTGCTTCAAGGGCGAGGTCTTCGGAACGGACCACGGCTTCTACAAGTCATCGGCCGAGGTCGTGAGCGAGACCGCGCAAATACGGCGCATACGCTGGGGCGACAGCGCCGACGACGAACGCGCCCTGAACAACGCGCTGGAGCTTGTCGAGAACTCGATCCTGCTGATCGGCCGCCGCACGGCGCTGAGCCGGATCGCGGCATTCCTGGTGGACCTCCGTTCACGCACCGGCAACGCGCACTGGATCCCGCTTCCCATGTCCCGAGCGGACATCGCGGACTATCTGGGCCTTACCGTGGAAACGGTCAGCCGGACATTCAGCCAGCTCATCCGCAAGCGGCTCATCGCCCAACCCAAGCATCATCTGGTGCGGATCATCGACCAGGATCGCCTCAACGCACTGGCCGGCATGGGAAGCGACACGAATCCCCCGATCACGAGTGAACCATGAGGCAGCGGTTCCATGCAGCCGCCTCCTCGCCCGGCATAAAGGGAGTGACCAACATGGAGCGCAACGCCCAAGGGCTTTCGCGGGCCTGTCTATTGCCCGTCGCAGTCGTCCTTTCGATGACGGCGGCCGAAGCACACGCGCAGGACGTGACGATCGAAGCATCCGCCGAGCAGCGCCTGGAAATGCTGGAAATGCACCTGCAGCAGCAGCAAACGGAAATCGACGCCCTGAAGCGGCTGCTGCGCGAACAAGACGACGCGCTGGCGATCGTCAGGGGCCTGGGGACAGGCGCGCAGGACCAGCCCGTGCTTCCACGGCAAGTCCAGGCGGCCGCCGCGGCGCCGCCTGCCGCCCCGGTCGGCGAAGCGCCGCCCAGCGAAAGCCGAAAGGAGCAGGTGCGCGCGCAGGTCCAGGCCGTGCCCGAAGGACAGGGCGTGCTCACGCCGCGCGGCATGCTGAACCTCGAACCCTCGATCACTTATGTCCAGTCGTCGACCGACCGGCTGGTCTTCCGGGGAATCGAGCTTGTTCCCGGCATCCAGATCGGTCTGATCGAAGCAAGTTCCGCGGACAGGAACACGATTCTGGCCACCAGCACGATGCGCTATGGCCTGACCAACCGGCTGGAAGCGGAAGTGCGGATTCCGTTCGTCTACCGCCACGATACCGTCGAATTCGTCCAGCAGCGCGACGAGGGGATCGTGCGCACGCTGAAATTCGAGGAAACGGATATCGGCGACGTGGAATTCGCGCTGCGCTACCAGCTCAACAATCCCAAACGCGGGCAGCAGCCGATCTTCGTCGGCAGCATCCGGGTGAAGAGCGACACCGGAATCGGACCCTTCGACATAGACTACGACGAGTTCGGCATCGCCACCGATGTCGCTACGGGCTCGGGTTTCTGGAGCGTCCAGCCGGGGCTCAGCTTTCTCCTGCCGTCCGATCCCGTCGTGATCTATGGCAGCGCGAATTACCTGTTCAACATCGCCAGGGACATTGACCAGACGATCGGCGGGGCGTCCGTCGGCCGCGTGGATCCGGGCGACGCCATCACCGGGAACCTGGGATTCGGTTTCGCGCTCAATCCGCGGTTTTCGTTCTCGCTGGGATACGAACACGCCTATATCTTCCCGACCAAGACGGAAATCGGCGATACGCTGCAGAAGTCCAGAAGGCTTCAGGTGGGCTCTTTCTCATTCGGGATGTCCTACCGGCTGAGCGAAGAGCAATCGATGAACTGGAGCTTCCAGTTTGGCGCGACCAAAGACGCCCCCAACGTGGCCGTCACCTTGCGGCTGCCGCTGAACGTCGGGTTCTAGGGGTTGCAGCCACCGGCGAAGCATCCCCCTCGCCTGAGGGGGTATTGAACGCGGGTGGAATGCAACAATGTGACCAAACCGGCTTCATTGCCTCCAAAATGTTGGCTTGCTCTCAGGCTGCTCTTGGACCCCATAGGATAGTCGCCGCTCCAACAAGACAGATTGTAACACCTGTAAGGTCCCAGCGGTCCGGCCTGACCCCCTCAGCTATCCAAAGCCAAATCAGCGCCGAAAGAATATATACGCCCCCATACGCCGCGTAAGTGCGCCCCGCGTGCTCTGCATCCACGAGCGTTAGTAGGTAGGCAAAGAGGCAAAGGGAGGCAATTCCGGGAACCAGCCATAGCGGCGATTTGTCGAGGCGCAGCCATGCCCAAAAGGCGAAGCATCCGGCTATTTCCCCCAAAGCTGCCCCAATATAAACAATAGCGCTCATCTGTTGCGTTTGGCGATTTGCGCTGGCGTGCGCAATAGCCTCAACGGTTCGGCATCCACGCTCTGGCACTTCGGAATGAATGTCCGCTGCTTAAGATTGGATGCGGTCTGCTGCCTCCTCGGCGAGGCCGGTGCCGGTGTGGGTCTCGTCAGAAGAGGGGGACGCTTCGTCGTGTCGCTACCGGATGTGCTTCGTTCGGGTGCCTGGCGGCCCCGCTCAGTTCGTCACGCTGGTCGTGATAGCCGCGCCGATGGCCTGGCCGAGGCTCCCGGCCAGGGTTCCGATCTGGAGGTTCTCCCTGAATCCCGAATAGCCGGCGAGGTCCAGCGTCGCCGTGACCTCGGTCCTGATGCTGGTGTTGTTGGCGGTGTTGATCAGCACGCTCTGGATGCCGCTGTCAGTGTTGTGGAGCACCGCCGTCCGGCCGCCATGGGCCAGAAACACCGAGGCGTCACCGACGTTCATGCTGATCTGGCCGGTATTGAGCAGGCCTTCCTGCAATTCCGCCGCGCTGGCGGGCGTGAGAAGGCCGGAGACCGTCCGGGTCGCGGTGGCGGTCGAGTCAGCCCAGTTGACCGTCGTAACCAGGGAGAGCTGGCCGTCGATGAACGTCTCGATCTGCGCGCCGAGCGAAACGTCGAGCCCGTTGATCGAGAAGCCGCCGCGCTGCTCCGCCAGTACATCGTCGCCCAGTTCCTCCACGGCCCCGGCGAACAGCGACGCGGGCGCTTGCGTTGCCGCGTCCACGGCCGACGTCATCGCGTCCGCCGCGGGCGGCAAATCCGGTTCCGGCAGCGCCAAGGCGGGGCCGGCTGCCAGCAGTACCATCGTACAGAGACACAGAGCCGACATGTCAGTTCCCCGCCGGCGGACGCAGATCAATCAGAACCTGGGTGGTCAGCTGATAGATCGGCGGAACGAAAGTCATGAGATCGCCGATCGACCGGCGATCGACGCCTTTGCTGGCAGGCGCCCGTGCCCAGGGGTCCCACTCCGAAGCCAGATTGAAGGTCGGCTCGCTGTCATCCGGGGTCTTCACGATCGCAAGAGCGATCCCGTTCCAGGCGGCGGCGAAGTCCTCCAGCTTCATCTTGCGAAGACCGAGCGCCGGATCGCCGACCAGCACCTCGCCGTCGAAGACTCCCTTGACCACCACGAAATGCTTGTAGCCCCTGAGGTCGAGCAGTGCGATCACGGGCTGGTTCAGCCCCGTAAGCTGCTGCGCATCAAGGCGGAAGCCCGCGACCTGGAAGCCCAGCCCTTGCAGGTAGTGCTTCATGTCGAGCATCGAGAAGCCGGTCTTGCGGATGGACTCCTGATCCCCCGCCTTCCACATCGCGACGAACGGGTCATTCTCCGCGGTCGGTGTGTCGTAGTGGAAGGTCAGCAGCGTCGCGACGGCGGCCGAGCCGCAGCTGAAATCGTAGTGCTGGCGCACGACGGTGCGGAAGGGGATTTCCCACCAGCTCTTCACCTGAACCGTGTAGTACCCGTTCGAATCGCCGCCGATCCGGACATTGGCCTGGGCAGGCGCGGCAAAGGCCAGCGCCGCCGCCACGGGCAGAAGAGCGGCAAGGCGCCGCCACGCCATTCGCCGCTCAGGGCGTCCTCCGGATTGTCGGGTTTGTGCAAGCATGGTCTTCGCTCACTGGCTGACGTTGATGACGAGGTTCATTCCCGACTGCACGCTGACCTGCGATCCGGTATTGATCACGATATTGCCCAGTCCGTTGAAGCTGGACAGCGCGTTGTCCGTCAGGTTGACCGCGCCCGCGGTGACGTTGCCATGAATGTCCGTATCGGAAAGGATCGAAGTCATCGTCTGATTGGCGATCGTGAGGGCCTGACCGCCACGGAAATTGGCAAGATCATTGTCCTTGATAGGCACGGGCAGCGCCTCCGCCTCAGAAATCGTCGGATTCTGCGGCGAATCCGACCCGGCCTGTGCATGGGCCGGTGCGGCGCAGATAAGGAACAGCCCGATGGCCACCGGGCTCAGGCAAACATTGCGCGTCATGGCACATCTCCCGAATGCCGCCGAATGACGGCGGAAGACCGGGCCGGCGTGGGGGGCCGGCCCGATCGACCCGATCCCGCGAAGGATCAGTTGCCGATGGACACCGTGCCCCGTGCCGCGACGTTGTTCGCGGCCTGGGTGTTGGCATTGATGCCCGTGTTCCAGGCCTGGTTCAGGATACCGGCGAAGGAAGCAAAGGCGCTGTCCTCGACCGAATTGTCGCCGCTTTCGTAGTTGCCCCATTCGATGTCGACGACTTCGTCCATGTCACGGTTGACGATCGACGCCTTGAGCACCTGGTCGGCGACCACGTAGTCCTTGGCGACGTCCACGTCGACGGCATAGTCGTTGTCGAGAATAACGGCGAGGTTCTGCGAGTTCGACTGGTTCTGATCAACGTCCGTGCTCTGCGCCTGGCCTTGGGCCTGCCCCTGAGCCTGGCCCTGGGCCTGGCCCTGCTCCTGTTCGAACTCGGTGCCGCCGTCCCGACCGCCGTGGCCGCGACCGTCGGCAAGAGCGGGGCTGCTGAGCGCCATGCCGAGCGCGAGGGCAGAGACCGCGAAGATATGCTTCCTGTTCATGATTCACTCCCATGTGTTGATGCGAGCGCCCGCCCCCTGAAACCTGAAACGGCAGGCAGCCGCTGAGTCGTCCACTCCTGCAGACGAGGATCAGCCTATGCATCGCGGCAGGGGCCATATTGCGATTTGTCATGCCGCCGCCCCGCACCGCCGTATCCTGGCCGGCCGAGGGGCGGCGGGAACGAATGGCCGCGCCGCCCTGGCGAGGTCGTTAACTAATTGGCAGGTGGAGAAAGTTCCGCACCGCCCCGTGGAACGTCCTGCCGCCGGACTACACGCGATAACGGGGGCACGGGGTATTTTGATCTACGTAAATTTACCCCTAACTGGTAGCCCTAACGAACGGCGCCCCAAACGACATAAGAATTCTGCCCACAAAGGAGTATTTCCGATGATGCCTTGCAGGCGTTGCAAGATAAGTGATTATTTATAGACCAACAATTACAGGGGCCGTTGCTGCTCGCAAACGGGGTTATCGCCGATCCGCCGCCAAACAACGGTCGGACCGGTCATGCGCATGAACCTGCGGGAAGCATTGCGCGCATGAACACGCTGCGTTCACGGCCCCCAGACACCCCGCCAATCTTTTTTGGGGACGGAGAGGCGAATGAAAAGCGAACAAGAACCCGAATTGACACGCCGCGAGTTTCAGATCCTGAAACTCATCGCAAAGGGCTATTCGGCAAAGGAAGTGGCACTGGAGATCAACATCGCGCCGCGCACGGTCGAGGGGCACATCGACACCATCAAGCTGAAACTGCGGGCGCGCAACCGTACCCACATGGTCACCAGAGCCATCGCGGCGCAGATGCTTACCGTCGACGACGAAGGGGACATGCTGATCCCCGGCCCGCCGCCGTCCGGCCTTTTCGTCTCTGGAATGTTATAGACGCGAAAAAAAGGAACAACGGCGGTCGAGATAGTTCCGTTCGGTATTAACTTTCGAGATATTCCCGGACTTGCACTTCTTTAACTGAAACATTAACGCGCCATGCGCTAGGGGCTGGACTCTGGTTAAGAGCTGGTATCTCGTTCGCCGGAGAAGCGCTGCATGGCACACGATCGCACTCCCGGCCCGGAAGGCCGCCGGGAAGACCGCGAGCAGGTCGAAATGCTGGCAAAGTTCCGGCGCGGGATCGTAAGCATCACTGTCATGCTCAAGGACCTCACGCGGTTCGGCGCGAGGATCGAGGGCGTGGGTCCGCTTGCCCCGGACGAGGCGGTGACCCTTGCCCTTCCTGGCTGCCGTCCGACGATGGCTTTCGTCGCCTGGTCGAACGAGCACTGCGCGGGGCTGGAATTCGCCGAGCCGATGGACGATCAGGTGTTTGCCGACCTCGTCGCCGAGCACGGACTTGGCGGAGCGGCGCGGGACAACCCTGACGGGCTTCGTCCGGCCTGAACCTTATACCAAGCTGCAGCGATCCCGACCCATGAGGACGGCCTAATGGCGGTTCTCGGCGAGGAACGCCCGAAGGGGCGATGTGGTTCATCGTTCCGAGGGCGTGACGATGTCCGAGGGCCGGCAGGATGCCGCCCGCAGGGTTGCCAGTCCCGTCCGCTGGACTTCGTCGCAGCGTCACGACGATGAACCACATCGCCGTTTCCGCTGCTCCTCGCCAGCAAACGGGACTGGCAATCCTCATAGGTCGGGATCGCTGCAGCTTGGTATTACGCCACGGCCGGCTCCAGCATTTGGATCGTGCCCGCATCGGCGTCGATCTCGGCCAGGACGCCCACCGGGATGCTCATTTGCGCAGCGATATGGCCGATTTCTGCGCCCTGGAAAGCCGGCACACCGAGCCGCGAGAACTGCCGGTCGAGCACTTCGTAGACGGAGAAGTTGGAATAGCCGCCATCGGGATTGTGGCAATCGGTGCATTGGCCGAAGACCACCCCCGCCACCTGTTCGAGAATGCCCGCGAGCGCCAGCTGGGTGAGCATGCGGTCTATGCGGTACTCGGCCTCGTTTGTTTCCTCCAGGAACAGGATCGCGCCGGTGAAATCCGGGAGATAAGGCGTTCCGGCAAGCGCCGCGAGCACCGTCAGGTTCCCGCCGATCAGCCGCCCGCGCGCCGTGCCGCCCCTGAAGGTGCGCACGCGGTTGCCGCGCCGGCCGAGGTAAGGTCCGGAAACCGGGGAAACAGTATAAGCCGGCGTCGCGCCTTCGAAGGCAAGCGCGCGGAACGATTGCCACGCGGCGGGCGGCCACGACGCCGAGGCGTTCGGCCCGTGGATGCTCGGCACGCCGACGCGCGCGGCGAAGGCGAGATGGAGCGCGGTATTGTCGCTGAATCCGGCGAAGAGCTTGGGCTTGCGGCCGATCGCGGCAAAGTCGAGATGCGGCAGGATGCGCGCGCCACCCCATCCTCCGCGCACCGCCATGATGGCGCGCACCGAATCGTCGGCGAACATCGTCATGAGATCGCGCGCGCGGTCGCGGTCGGACCCGGCGAGATAGCCCTCCCGGTCGAGCAGGTGCGGCGCGGGCCGGGGTTCCAGACCCATGGCGCGCACCGTCTCCATGATCTCTTCCAGCCCGAAACGGTCGGCGATGAAGCCGGCGGGCGCGACGAGACCCAGCACATCGCCCTCGCGCAGGCGCGGCGCCTTGCGCACGGCGCCCGCGGGTGCCGAGATGCCGGGAGCGGCAAGCAGGGCAGCGGCAGCACCGAGCCCGCCCAGCGCGCCGCGCCGTGTCGTAGTAAGACTGCTCATGGAGCGCGAGACTAGAGCCTGTCCCCGCGCCGGGCAATCGTCCCGCGAGCGCCGCCGTTTACAAACATTTGCGAATGGCGGGCTTATCTCTCGACGGAAAGCGATCGAGCCGCCATGAAACGGACATGACTGACGAGAACCACGAAGACAAGAGCATCGCCGGACGCCGCTTCTACAAGGCCGAGCAGGAAGCCTCCTTTGCCGACCAGCAGGAAGGAACGCTCCAGACACAGCACCCGGCCTACCGCCTGGCGTTCCAGGACACCGAATTCCTGCTGCGCGAGGAACTGCGCCCGGTGCGCTTCCAACTCGAACTGCTCAAGCCGGAGATGCTGTTCGAAGAGGCCAATATCGGCTCGACGCTGGTGTTCTACGGGTCGGCCCGCATCCCTGCGCCCGAACAATGCGAAGCGTTCCTATCCCTGCCCGCCGCCACCGAAGAGGAAAAGCAGATCGCCGAGCGGCTCGCGGCGAAGGCCAGGTACTATGAGGAGGCGCGCAAGCTGGCCAAGCTCGCCAGCCAGTGCGCGGTGGTGGAGCAGGGCATGCGCCAGTTCGTCGTCTGCTCGGGCGGTGGGCCTTCGATCATGGAGGCGGCAAATCGCGGCGCGGCCGACGTGGGCGCGGAATCGCTGGGGCTCAACATCGTCCTGCCGCACGAGCAGGCCCCCAACCCCTACGTCACGCCGCGACTCTCGTTCCAGTTCCACTACTTCGCGCTCAGGAAGATGCACTTCCTGCTGCGCGCCCGCGCCGTCGCGGTCTTCCCCGGCGGCTTCGGTACGCTGGACGAATTGCTCGAATTGCTCACGCTGATCCAGACCGGCAAGATGAAACCGATCCCCGTGCTGCTCTACGGCCGCGAGTTCTGGGACCGGATCATCAATTTCGAGGCGCTGGCCGAAGAAGGCACGATCAACCGCAACGACCTCGACCTGTTCCACTGGTGCGAAACCGGTGAGGAAGGCTGGGCCAAGATCCGGAGGTTCTACGACCTCGACTGCGGGTAGGCGGATAGTAGGCGTCATCCCGGGCTTGCCCCGGGACCGCTGGCGATCGTTCGGCGGACGTTCTCGGCAAGGCTGTGCGTAAACACCGCCACCGGTCCCGGCGTTCGCCGGGATGACGGGGGCTATCGCACGGCCTGATGCCCCATCGGGCCGTGTCCGGCGCCGAAGCCGGGGGCATTGCGCAAGGCGGCACGCACGAACTCGCGGCCGCGCGTGATGGCTTCGTCCAGCGAGAGTCCCTCCCCCAGTCCGGTCGCGATCGCGCTCGACAGGGTGCAGCCTGTGCCGTGGTTGTGCCGGGTTGCGATGCGCGGCGCGGTCCAGACAACAGGCTCGCGGCCGGGCACGATGAGACGGTCCTCGACCGTGTCCCCCTCGGCATCGCCGCCCTTGGCAAGGTAGACCGCGCCGCGCGATGCCATGGCCCGCTCGCCCCCCAATGCCGCCAGTTCGGGCACATTGGGCGTCGTCAGGGTCGCCAGGCCGATCAGTCGTTCGAAGGCAGCGACCGTCGCGGCATCCGCCAGCACCGAACCGCTGGTCGCCACCATGACCGGATCGAAGACCACCGGGACGCCCAATCCCTCCAGCCGTTCCGCCACAACGCCGGCGATCCCGGCCGAACCGAGCATGCCGATCTTTGCCGCATCGACGCCGATGTCCGAGAGGCAGGCATCGATCTGCGCGCCCACCATCTCGGGCGAAAGTGCCTCCACCGCCTGCACCCCCAGCGAGTTCTGCGCGGTGATCGCGGTGATCGCGGTCATGGCATAGCCGCCGAGCATGGTGATCGTCTTCACGTCGGCCTGGATGCCCGCGCCGCCCGAGCTGTCTGAACCGGCGATGGTCAGGATGCGGGGAGGATGGGTCAGGTTTGCCATGTCAATTCCCTAGCCGTTCGTGTCGAGCGGAAGGACGTTCACCCCTTGTAACGCCGCACCTGCGAAGGCGGATGCGCCGCGTCGTGCTTCTTCGCCCGTGTCGGCCGGTCGGTCAGTTCGCCCCCGCAGTTCGGGCACATGTCGTCCAGCGCCTCGGCGCATTCGGCGCAGAAGGTGCATTCGAAGCTGCAGATGAAGGCCCCCGGAGCCTCGGCGGGCAGGTCGGCGCCGCAGCGCTCGCAGTCGGGGCGCATCTCCAGCATCAGGCGCAGGCCTGCTCGACGGCGCTGCAGATCGAGGCGACCGCCGCCTCCACTTCGCGGGCATCGTCGCCTTCGGCCATGACGCGGATCACCGGCTCGGTGCCCGAGGGACGGATCACCAGCCGCCCCCGGCCGTCCAGCGAAGCCTCGGCATCGGCGATCGCCGCCTTGACGCTGTCCGCCTCGAGCGGCTTGCCGCCGGCGAAGCGTACGTTGCGCAGCAGCTGCGGGACCGGGTCGAACAGATGCAGCAGTTCGCTCGCCGGTTTGCCCGACTGGACCAGCGCGGCAAGCACCTGCAGCGCGGCCACGGTGCCGTCACCGGTGGTGGCATGGTCGAGCAGGATCATGTGCCCCGACTGCTCGCCGCCGACGTTGAAGCCGCCCTCGCGCATTTTCTCCAGCACATAGCGATCGCCGACCTTGCTGCGAACGAGGTCCAGCCCGCGACCTTTCAGGAAGCGTTCGAGGCCGAGGTTCGACATGACCGTCGCCACCACGCCGCCGCCGGCAAGCCGGCCCTGCTCCGCCCACTGGCTGCCGATCAGCGCCATGAGCTGGTCGCCGTCCACGACCTTGCCTTTTTCGTCGACGACGATCAGGCGGTCGGCATCGCCGTCGAGCGCGATACCGATGTCCGCGCCCGAGGACACGACCGTCTCCTGCAACAGCGCCGGATGGGTCGAACCGCACCGGGCGTTGATGTTCTTGCCGTTCGGGGTGACGCCGACGGAGATGATTTCCGCGCCCAGTTCCCAGAACGCGGACGGGGCCACCTGATAGGCCGCGCCATTGGCGCAATCGACCGCGATCCTGAGGCCGTCGAGGCGCACCGCCTCGGGCAGCGAGCGCTTGACGGCGTGGATGTAGCGCCCGCCCGCATCCTCGATGCGGCGGGCGCGGCCGATCTCCTCGGACGGCGCCAGCGCGACGTCCTGCGTCAGCATGGCCTCGATCGCCAGTTCGTCCTCGTCGGAAAGCTTGAACCCGTCGGGACCGAAGAGCTTGATGCCGTTGTCCTCATAGCCGTTGTGGCTGGCTGAGATCATCACGCCGACGTCGGCCCGAAGCTCACGCGTGAGCAGGGCGACGGCGGGTGTCGGCATCGGGCCGAGCAGGACCACGTCCATGCCGACGCTGGTGAAACCGGCCACCATCGCGTTCTCGAACATATAGCCCGAAAGGCGTGTGTCCTTGCCGATCACCACGCGGTGCCGATGCGCGCCGCGCAGGAAGTGGGTGCCGGCAGCCTGGCCGACTTTCATGGCGGTGGCGGCGGTCATCGCACCCTGATTGGTGCGTCCGCGAATGCCGTCGGTGCCGAAAAACTGCTTGCTCATGATCTGGTCACTACCGGGGTCTTGCTGACGAATTGCGATCTCGGGAGAGTCCGTTACTGTCTGATGTCCGGGAAGGCCAGCCATTGTCGAGCGCAACCATGCTTCAGCCGCCCGACGACACCTTGCCCCCGTGCCGGTCTCGACCTAGAGGGCGCGCAAACCAAGCTATCGCAGGGACACCACCGCCATGACCGATTCCGTCCAGATCCGCCGCGCGCTGCTTTCGGTGTCCGACAAGACGGGCCTCGCGCAGCTCGGCACGGCGCTTGCCGAGCGCGGAGTCGAACTGGTCTCGACCGGCGGTACCGCCAAGGCCCTGCGCGATGCCGGCCTGACCGTGAAGGACATTTCCGAGATCACGGACTTTCCCGAGATGATGGACGGCCGCGTCAAGACGCTGCATCCCAAGGTCCACGGCGGCCTTCTCGCCGTGCGCGACAATCCCGAGCATGCCAGGGCCATGGCCGACCACGATATCGGCGCCATCGACCTCGTCGTCGTCAACCTCTACCCCTTCGAGGCGACCGTCGCCAAGGGTGCCGACCGCGACACGGTGATCGAGAATATCGACATCGGCGGCCCCTCGATGGTGCGCTCGGCGGCGAAGAACCACGCCTACGTCACCATCGTCACCGACCCGAGCGACTACGAGGGCCTGCTGGTCGAGCTGGAAGCCACCGATGGCTTCACCACGCTGGCCTTTCGCAAGCTGATGGCCGCGCGCGCCTTCGCGCAGACCGCCGCCTACGATTCGATGATCTCGCAGTGGTTCGCCTTCGCCGACCAGAAGCAGCGCTTCCCCGAGATGCTGGCCGTTAACGGCCGCCTCGTCACCGAACTGCGCTATGGCGAAAACCCGCACCAGAAGGCCGCGCTTTACGTGCCCGCCGGCCCGCACACGAAGGGCCTCGCCCAGGGAGAGCAGGTGCAGGGCAAGGAACTTTCCTACAACAATTACAACGACGCCGACGCCGCTTTCGAACTTGCCGCCGAATTCAAGGGACAGAAGCCCGCCGTCGTCATCGTCAAGCACGCCAATCCCTGCGGCGTGGCGCAGGCCGATGCCCTGCTGGAGGCATGGGAAGGCGCGCTCGCCTGTGACGACGTCTCTGCGTTTGGCGGCATCGTCGCGGTCAACACCACGCTCGACGGCCCCACGGCCGAGGCGATCTGCGGGATCTTCACCGAAGTCGTCGTCGCCCCCGACGCGGACGAAGCGGCGCGCGAGTTCTTCGCCAGGAAGAAGAACCTGCGCCTCCTGCTGACCGGCGACCTGCCCGATCCGCGTCGTGGCGGCCTGCTGGTCAAGCCGATCACCGGCGGCCTTCTCGTCCAGGACCGCGACAATGGCACGATCAGCTTCGACGACCTCAAGGTCGTCACGACACGCGAGCCGACCGATCAGGAACTCAAGGACTGCCTCTTCGCCTGGACCGTCGCCCGCCACGTCAAGTCGAACGCGATCGTCTATGCGAAGGACGGCGTCACCGCCGGCATCGGCGCGGGACAGATGAACCGCCGCGATTCCTCGCGCATCGCCGCGATGAAGGCGGCCGAGGCAGCGGAGAAACTCGGCTGGGCAAAGCCGCGCACGGTTGGCAGCGCGGTGGCATCGGACGCCTTCTTCCCCTTCGCCGACGGCCTGCTCGCCGCCGCCGAGGCCGGCGCGACAGCGGTGATCCAGCCGGGCGGCTCGATCCGCGACGATGAGGTTATCAAGGCCGCGAACGATACGGGGCTGGCGATGATCTTCACCGGCATGCGGCACTTCAAGCACTGAGGCGGAGGTGGGGGAGCCGGCGATGGGGCTGTACTGGCTCGGACCCGTTCTGGTGCTGGCTTTCCTCGGCGGGCTGATGACGGCCGCGGTGCTTTTGCGCATGGGCAAGGTTCACGGCCCCCGCCGTGTGCTCGCCGCCATCGCGCTGCCATTCGGCTGCCTGGCGGTGCCGCTGCTGGCGCTGTCACTCCTGGCGATCGCGGGCGGGGTGCTTAGGCCGTAAACTCATAAACGCTCCTCGCTTCGTCGCAGCGCTTGCTCCACTGGCCGCAGATATGAACAAAATGTGGCAATGTTCACTGGACCGAAAGCACTTTCGCGGCATGTGGGCCGCAACGAAAATTCGAACCAGAGAATGCCGCTCCGATCATGGGACTCTTCAAGGCCGACTTCTATCGCTTCTTCGCTCTCGGCTTCGCCGGGGGCGCTCTGCTGATCCTGGGTACCATGGGTCTCGATCACGGCGGTTCGCTTTCCGACAACATCGTCCCTCCGGCAGAAGCAGCGCCCACGCGCTGAGCCGCGGCACCGGGGCGATTGCTTCCCGGCGCCGCTGGCCCCATATTGCGGCCATGGCCAGCAAGCACGCACATCACGAACATTCCGGCGAAGGTCTTGTAAAGGCCGCGCAGTCCGCGCTTCTCACGGCGGGCGAGCAGTGGACCGAGATGCGGGCCGACGTTTTCACGGCGCTTGCGGACCATGACCGTCCCGCCTCCGCCTATGACCTTGCGGAGAACGTCTCCGCGCTTCGCGGCAAGCGCGTGGCGCCCAACAGCGTCTATCGCATTCTCGATCTTTTCGTGCGCACTAACCTCGCCCGGCGGGTGGAGAGCGCCAATGCCTATGTCGCCAACAGCCACCCCGGATGCCGGCACGACTGCATTTTCCTGATCTGCGATTCGTGCGGCCAGGCCGTCCATATCGACGACGACCGCCTGACCGGCTCGCTGATCGCCGCCGCACGCGAAGCGGGATTCGCGGACGTGCGCCCCGTCGTAGAGCTGCGCGGCACCTGCGCCGCCTGCAATTGACGGATATTCGGCGAGCTGGACTGACGTATGTGCCTCCCATGCTTGCGAAGTATGCCAACCTTCGGCAGGAGCGCGCATTCGACTCCCTTGCGCAATACGTGTAGACGAGACCCATGACCGCCAACCCGGCAACGCCTCTTCTCGACACCGTCGATACGCCCAGGGACCTGCGTCAGCTCAGGCCCGCACAGTTGCGCCAGCTCGCCGACGAACTGCGCGCGGAGACGATCTCCGCCGTCGGCCAGACCGGCGGCCACCTGGGATCGGGCCTCGGCGTGGTCGAACTGACCGTCGCGATCCACTACGTGTTCGACACGCCCGCGGATCGGCTGATCTGGGACGTCGGCCACCAGGCCTATCCCCACAAGATCCTGACCGGCCGGCGCGACCGTATCCGCACGCTGCGCCAGAGCGGCGGCCTTTCCGGCTTCACCAAGCGGTCCGAGAGCGAATACGATCCGTTCGGCGCCGCGCACAGCTCGACGTCGATTTCGGCCGCCCTGGGCTTTGCCACCGCCGCGAAGCTGAGGGACGAGCCCGGACGCGGCATCGCCGTGATCGGCGACGGCGCGATGAGCGCGGGCATGGCCTACGAGGCGATGAACAACGCCAAGCAGGCCGGCAATCGCCTGATCGTGATCCTCAACGACAACGACATGTCGATCGCGCCGCCCGTCGGCGGGCTTTCGGCCTATCTCGCGCAGCTCGTATCCTCGCGCCCGTTCCTCAACATCCGCGAGTTCGCGCGCAAGCTCTCGCGCCGCCTGCCCGAACCGCTGCACCGCGCCGCCAAGAAGACCGACGAATTCGCGCGCGGCATGGCAATGGGCGGCACGCTGTTCGAGGAACTGGGCTTTTACTACGTCGGCCCGGTCGACGGCCATAACCTCGACCAGCTCATCCCGATTCTGGAAAACGTGCGCGACGCCGCCGAGGGGCCATGCCTGATCCACGTCGTGACCCAGAAGGGCAAGGGCTACGCCCCGGCCGAGGAAGCGGACGACAAGTATCACGGCGTGCAGAAGTTCAACGTCGTCACCGGCGAGCAGGCCAAGGCCCCCGCCGGCCCGCCCAGCTACACCGGCATCTTCGCCAAAGCGCTGATCGCCGAGGCCGAGAAGGACGCGTCGATCTGCGCGATCACGGCGGCCATGCCCTCGGGCACGGGGCTCGACAAGTTCGCGCAGGCTTTCCCCGAGCGCAGTTTCGATGTCGGCATCGCCGAACAGCACGCGGTGACGTTCGCCGCCGGCCTCGCGGCACAGGGCATGCGCCCGTTCTGCGCGATCTATTCCACGTTCCTGCAACGCGCCTTCGACCAGGTGGTGCATGACGTGGCGATCCAGAACCTGCCGGTGCGCTTCGCCATCGACCGCGCGGGCCTGGTCGGCGCGGACGGCGCGACCCATGCCGGCTCGTTCGACATCACGTATCTGGCGACGCTGCCCAACCTTGTCGTCATGGCGGCGGCGGACGAGGCGGAACTGGTCCACATGGTCCACACCGCCGCGCGGTACGACGCGGGGCCGATCGCCTTTCGCTATCCGCGCGGCAACGGCACCGGCGTCGAGCTTCCCGAAACGCCGGAACTGCTCGAGATCGGCAAGGGCCGGATCGTCAGGGAAGGCAGCAAGGTTGCCCTGCTCTCGCTCGGCACGCGTCTTTCCGAGGCGATGAAGGCTGCCGATACGCTGGAGGCCAAGGGCCTTTCCGCCACCGTCGCCGACCTGCGCTTCGCCAAGCCGCTCGACACCGCGCTGATCCGCAAGCTGATGCTGAGCCACGACGTGATCGTGACGATCGAGGAAGGCGCGATCGGCGGCCTCGGCGCGCACGTCCTCACCATGGCCAGCGACGAGGGCCTGACGGATTCGGGCCTCAAGATCCGCACCATGCGCCTGCCGGACGTGTTCCAGGACCAGGACAAGCCCGAGGTGCAGTACGACGCAGCCGGGCTTAATGCGCCGCAGATCGTGGATACGGTGCTGAAAGCGCTACGCCACAACAGCGCGGGGGTCAGCGAAGCGCGCGCCTGAGCGCGTTTCTCGCCCCGTCGCCGTCGTGCCGGTCCCGGCACGAGAAGCGCGGGCGCTCGCCGTCACATGCCGGCGAAGACCTCGCGACATATCCCTCGCACAAGCAATCAGTCCGTCCTGGTGGCCGGATGCATCCCGGCCTCCTGCGCCTCGATGCCCATCTCTCTTTGCCCCGCCAGATCGTTGGTTGGGTTTGAATCGCCCAGCGTATCGAGGTGCATCCAGCGCTTGACGATGGGCGAAACCAGCAGGACGACGACGGCAACGCCGATCGTGATCCAGCCGATCTTGCTATAGATTTCGAGCGTCAGCGCCTTGGACATCTCACCGGTCTCGCCGCCGGTCGCCTCGCCGATCCTGCCGGCGACGAAGTTGCCGACGGCGGTCATGTAGAACCACGCGCCCATGATGAAGCTGCCCAGATGCAGCGGCGCGAGGCGCGTCATCGCCGAAAGGCCGACGGGTGACAGGCACAGCTCGCCGGTGGTGTGCAGCAGGTAGATCAGAAAGACGAACACGACCGAGGTCATCACCGCCGGATCGCCGGTGCCCGCGCCCCAGACGAAGACCAGGAAACCCAGCCCGACCTGGACCAGCGCGAAACCGAACTTCGCCGGCGCCGAAGGCTCAAGCCCGCGTTTGGCGAGGAACTGCCAGAACCCGGCGAAAAGCGGCGCGAAGATCACGATGTAGATCGGGTTGATCGACTGGAACAGGCTGGTCGGCACTCCGCCGCGATCGACGTACTTGTCGGTAAAGAGGCTGAGCGAACCGCCGGCCTGCTCGAACAGGCCCCAGAAAACCGGATTGAGCGCGATCAGGAACAGCATCGCGAACATGCGCTCGCGCGGCTCCTTGGGCAGCTTGAACGCCTCGTAGAGCGTATAGGCGAGCATCGCCAGGCCCGAGACGATCAGCAGGCTCTGGATCACGTCGACGAACTGGATCAGGAACCAGATCACCCCGACGGCGGCGACGCCGGTGGCGTAGAGGATCGCCTCCTTGTTCTTCGCGAGCGGCACCGGCGGTTCACCCTGCCCCCTCAGCGCAGGCTTGCCGGTGACGAAGATGACAAGGCCCAGGACCATGCCGATGCCAGCAAGGCCGAAGCCCCAGGACCAGCCGATCGTCTCGCCCAGATAGCCGACGAGGATCGTGCCGAGCGCGGCGCCCACGTTGATGCCCATGTAGAAGATCGTATAGGCGCCGTCGCGCCGCACATCGCGCATGCCGTAGAGCTGGCCGACGATCACCGAGATATTGGCCTTGAGGAAGCCCGAACCAACGATAATCAGCGAAAGTGCCAGCCAGAATATGTTGATCGCCGGGTCCGACTGCTTGACCGCCGGATCGGTCACGCCCTGCATGCCTTCCCAGGCCATGAACAGGTGGCCGAGCGCGAGGATCACGCCGCCGAACAGCACCGCTTTCCTCTGCCCCAGCCAGCGATCGGCGAGATAGCCGCCGAGGACGGGGGTGATGTAGACAAGACTGGTATAGCCGCCATAGACCAGCGCGGCGTCGCCATCGTTGAACAGCCAGAACTTGGTCAGGTAGAGGATCAGCAGCGCGCGCATGCCGTAGTAGGAGAAACGCTCCCACATCTCGGCATAGAACAGCACGAACAGGCCCCTGGGGTGCCCGACGAATTCCTCGCTCCGGCGAGAGGCGATCACGCCGCCAATGGCGAGAACGGCGAAGAGGGCGATGGCGGCGATCGCCGCGATCCAGTCACCCTCGTTCCAGCTGGCAATGTCCTTCATGCAACCTCTTGCTTGGCCTGTTCTTGTCGGCAGAGAAGGTATAAAGGCGCTGACGTTACCAATCAAAACGCCGCTGTAAATGGGGGGCGAGCGGCTGCGCGCCCATGCAGACCACCCTCGTTCAGCCACATTTTCGGCGCAATGTGCTCACCCATTGCGCGAAATGCCAAGCAATGTCATTTTATGCGGTGGTGACAAGCAATGTCCGCGAAATATTATGATTCGTGAGGCTTTTGCATTTTTTTTGGGGGAAACGACGATGATCAGGTCGGAACTGCTGCAGGCCCTGGCCAAGGACAACCCCGAACTGCGTACGGAAGACGTGGAACGCGCGCTGGACACCTTCTTCGAGGAGATCGCGCAACGGCTGACCGATGGCGGCCGCGTGGAACTGCGCGGCTTCGGCGCCTTCTCCACCCGCCACCGCGAAAGCCGCAAGGGCCGCAACCCGCGCACCGGCGAAAGCGTGAACGTACCGGAAAAGCGCGTACCCTATTTCAAGCCGGGCAAGGAAATGCGCGCGCGGCTCAACGTAAGCTGATCCGCGGCCGAGTGCGCGCGGCGGTTGCCGTGAGGCCCGCAATCTGCCAGATCGCAGGCACCGATGCGTCCGGCTCGCCGTCGCTCGGGCGGACGTGGCGGAATGGTAGACGCAGCGGACTTAAAATCCGCTTGGGTATCCCAGTGCGGGTTCGAGTCCCGCCGTCCGCACCAGTCACCAGGGAACTGGAGGCGTGACAGATTGCGTTTGCAACTCGGTAACCAAACCTGGAATACAGGCGTTAACTGTAAATTTGTATACGGTTTTACAGTATCACAGGTGTCGCCGAGTGCGGGTGCCATGGGGGGTGCGCGTCGAATGAAAGTTCCGAATATGATGCCCGACCCGGAATCGGGCGGAGTGGAAGATACCAATGAAAAGCGCGTCCAACCGCGCTTCGCGTTGCTGCTGCGCAGCGCCAAGCTGGTCAGTTCGCGGGGCGAGTTCCTGTGTATCGTCCGCGACGTTTCGGAAAGCGGGGCCAAGCTGCGCCTGTTCCATCCGGTAGTCGAGGGCGAGGACCTGTCTCTGGAGATCGCGACGGGCGAACGCTTTACTGTCGAGAAGGTCTGGGAACGCGAGGGGGAAGCAGGCATCCGCTTCGTCGACCCCATCAACGTCATGCGCTTTGTCGCCGAAGCCGGCCCTTTTCCCAAGCGGCCCGTGCGCATCAGGCTGGACCATCCCGTCACCCTGGCTCACGGGGGCAACACCATCGTGGCGATGCTCTGCGACCTTTCGCGCCAGGGCGCGAAGCTGGAAACGCAGAACCGCCTTGCCATCGGCCAGACGCTTCGCATCGAAGGCGACCAGCTTCCCGAGACAGAAGCCACCGTGTGCTGGCGTCGCCATCCGAACTACGGCCTCGTTTTCCGCCAGCTCATGAGTATGGAAGACTTCGCCCTGCGTGTACACCGCATGCAGACGCAGGACCGCTGAGCGCCCTGGCCCGGGATGCCCCCGCCCTCAGGCGGGGCGGAATTTCATCGCCGCGCCGTTCATGCAATAGCGTTTGCCCGTCGGTTTTGGCCCGTCATCGAACACATGGCCCAAGTGGCCGCCACAACGCGCGCAGTGAACTTCGGTTCGCGGATAGCCCAGCTTGAAGTCGGTGGACGTGCCGATCGCGCCGGGGAGCGGTTTCCAGAAGCTCGGCCAGCCGGTGCCACTGTCGAACTTGGTCGACGACGAAAAAAGCGGGTTGCCGTCGGCGGCGCAGACATAGGTGCCGATGCGGTGTTCCTCATTGAGGGGCGAGGAATACGGACGCTCGGTGCCCGCTTCGCGCAGGATGTGGAACTGCCGGGGCGTCAGCCGCTTGCGCCATTCCTCCTTGCTGTGGCTTACGGGATAGGGTTTCGCATCGGCATCCCCGCTGCCGCAAGCCGCGAGGACAGCAAACGCCGCGCCGGCGCCAAGCCAGCCCAGAATCCGCCGGCGCGCAAGGCCGGGGCATCGCGGGGTCATCTCGGCGGCCATGGCTGCTCCTGCTTCCTGTGTTTCCAACTGCCAAGATCGGCGCTATCCGGCGAGAGTCAACTCGCCCGCCGCACCAGCGACCTGAGCCGCCCGCCGCTCTTCACGCCGGACGGCCCCGCCTTCATCGCCCGCTTGCGGAACAGGCCGGCGCCAAGCCGCACCAGCAGGATCACCCAGGCCGACTGCCAGACGAACGCGAGGAGGTGCGGCAACAACGTGGGTTCGCGCGCCGCGCGCGCCAGCATGGTGAAGGGCGAGCTGAACGGGAAGAGCGCCGCGCTCAGTTCCAGCAGCGAACCGGGCTGGGTCATGGCGAAACTGGCGAAGAAGAAGACGAGAAGCTGCATCATCGTCACCGGCATCGAGAGCGTCTGCACTTCGCGCACGGTCGCCGCCATCGAACCGATCGCCAGGAACACCGAACCAAGCAGCAGGTAGGCCATGGCGAAATAGATCGCGCCGAGGGCGAAGAGCATCGGCCAGCCGACCGCCGGCTCCGGAATGTCGGGCAGGGCAGGCGCGGCGGCGTACCAGATGCCGGCGCCCACCGCGCCCCATGCGGCGATGCCCACGAAAGATATCCCGAGCATGGCGAAAAGCTTGCCGAAAAAGACCGAATCCATCGGCACGGCGGCCGCGAGCACTTCGATGATCTTGTTGCCCTTCTCTTCGACGAGATTGGACAGGACCATGCCCGCGAGCATCATCGTCAGCAAGAACAGCAGCGTCTGCGCCCCCTGCGCGGTTCTGAGGCGGACCTCGCGCTCCCTTGCGTTGCTGGTCACGGTCGTCGACAGCCCGATTTCGGGTAGCGGGCGCTCGCGGACCGCAACCGCCTCCGCCGCGACGAGCGCGACGGGGCTGCGCCACTTTTCGATCTGATCCCTGGGCCCCGTCAGCACCGGCCGGGCGGGACTGCCGGAAAGGATGGCGGCGATGTTTGCCCTGCCGGCGCCGATCGCGGCGCGCGGATCGGAGGTTTCGCCCGGTTCCAGGCGTTTCAGGACGACGAGGCCGGGCAGCAGGTCGCCGACATCGCGCGCCAGCCGGTCGCGCGCGCGGACCATGGCATCGGCATCCTCCGCCTGCATGACCACGCCCAGCTTCGGTTCTTCCGCCGTCTGCTGCACGCGTTCGCCCAGACTGCCCGCGAGCGCCGCCACAAGGACCGGGAACAGCGGTCCAAGCAGGAAGAAGAAGAACGTTCGGCTGAACAGGATCGCCGTGAAGTCTCGCCGGGCGATGACCAGCGCGGCGGCGGCGATTGATAGCCGTCCGGTCGGACGGCGGGCCTCCTTCATCAGCGAATCTCCTCGGGCGTTTCCTCTGCGAGCGCGCGGGCGGCCGCCTCGCCGGCAATGGCGACGAAGGCGTCATGCAGCCCCGCCCGCTCGATCGAGAGCGAAAGAATGCCCGCCTCGCCCTCTATGAGCGCGCGCAGCAATGGCTCGATTCCCGTGTCCGGCAGCGGAAAGAGCCAGATGTTTCCTTCGCGACGGGCATCGGCGGGCAGCGCCGCGCGCCATGGCCCCTCGGCGGCACGCGTCTCCAGCCGGACCTGGGCGGGAATGCGGTCGCGCGCGACGTCGACCGGTCCGGCGAAAGGCACGCGCCCGCCTGCGATGATCGCCACTTCGTCGCAGAGCCGTTCGGCATGGGCGATGACGTGGGTGGAGAAGATGACCGTCGTTCCCTCTGCCGCCAGGGCGCGCATCATGCGTTCGAGCTTGCCCTGGTTGAGTGCGTCGAGACCCGAGAAGGGCTCATCGAAAATCACCAGCCGCGGCTTGTGCACCAGCGTGCCGAGTATCTGTACCTGCTGCGCCATGCCTTTCGAAAGCTGGCGAATCTGCCGGTCGGCCGCGTAGCCGAGGCCGTGCTGCTCGAGCAGTTCACGCGCCCGGCGGCGGCCCTCGTGCAGCGGCAGCCCCCTGAGCGCGCCAAGAAAGGCGATCGCCTCGGTGGCCTTCATCGCGGGATAGAGGCCGCGCTCCTCGGGCAGGTAGCCGACGGCGTGGGCCACGTCTTGCGGCCGCTCCGCGCCCAGGATGCGGCGATAGCCGGTGTCGGGATCGATGATCCCCAGCAGCATGCGCAAGGTCGTGGTCTTGCCCGCGCCGTTCGGCCCGAGAATGCCATAGACCGCGCCTTCCGGCACCGAGAGATCGACCCCGTCGACGGCCGTGACGCCGTCGAAGCGCTTGACCAGGCCTCGTGCCTCGATGGCGAGCCGGCCCTGTTCGGGCGCGCACGCGGCCGAAGCCTTGTCATTGCCCGCCAATTGCCAATCTCCTAATGCGAAATTCATTCTCGCTCCGTAGTGCTGACTGCGGATGGTCGAGAGCAGTGAACAGGAGCATCCGCAAGCTTGGCTAACTCCGCTTCGGTTAACATTCAGCAAGGCCGGTTCGTGCAAGACCTCGAGGCGCAGGCCCGCGCGCTGGGTTTCTGCGCCTTCGGCGTGGCTCCGGCAAGCGAGGATCGTACCCGTGCCTGGCGGCTGGAGACCTGGCTGGCCGAGAACATGCACGGCTCGATGGCGTGGATGCAGGACCGTGCCCACCATCGCCGCTCGCCGCAGGGCCTCTGGCCGGAAGCGAAGAGCGTTATCGCGCTGGGAATGAGCTATGCCCCGGCCGCCGATCCGCTGGCGCTTGCGAACGCGCCGGAGATTGCCCGCATTTCCGTCTATGCCCAGGGCGCCGACTATCACGACACGGTGAAGAAGGCGCTCAAGCACCTCGCCCGCTGGATCGTGGCCGAGGCGGAGAAACGCGGCCTCGGCCCGGCCGGCGTCAAGGTCTTCACCGATACGGCCCCGGTCATGGAAAAGCCGCTTTCGGCCGCCGCCGGTCTGGGCTGGCAGGGCAAGCACACCAACATGGTCAGCCGCGAGCACGGCTCATGGCTGTTCCTCGGCGAGATATACACGACGCTGGAACTGGAACCTTCCGCCCCGGCGCGCGACCGCTGCGGCTCGTGCCATGCGTGCCAGGATGCGTGCCCGACCGATGCCTTTCCCGCGCCCTATCGGCTCGATGCGCGGCGCTGCATCAGCTACCTGACGATCGAGCACAAGGGTCCGATCGCGGAGGAATTCCGCGAGGCGCTGGGCAACCGCATCTATGGTTGCGACGACTGCCTCGCGGTGTGCCCATGGAACAAGTTCGCTGACCGGGCACACGCCCACCGCGCCTTTCTGCCGCGCGGGGAACTGACGGCGCCGGAGCTGGCGGACCTGCTGACCCTGGACGACGCGGGCTTTCGCAAGCTGTTCTCCGGCTCGCCGATCAAGCGCATCGGGCGCGACCGGTTCGTGCGGAACTGCCTCTACGCGGCGGGGAACAGCGGCCGGCGCGAGCTGCTGGAGCAGGTGGAGCCGCTGCTTGCCGATCCCGATCCGGTGGTGGCGGAGGCGGCACAGTGGGCAAGGAACAGGCTTGCGGCCGCGTAAAAGAAATCACCCGTCATCCCGGACCTGTTCCGGGATGACGGTTTTACCTGTCGCCTACATCAATTCCTTGAGCGGCTTGCCCGCGTCGGCCAGCTCATCGAGCTTGGGCGTCAACCGCGCCTCGACCAGCTTGCGGCCCTGGACGTAGTCCTTGACCGCGTTGACGCAGTCGAGCGCGATGACGCGGCCTTCCTTGAGGTAGACCACCGAGAACGAACGCTCGTCCGGATTGCCGCGGATCACGGTCTTGTCATAGCCCACATTGATGCCGGCAGTCTGCAGGCGCAGGTCGTACTGGTTGGACCAGAACCACGGAAACGCGTGATAGGGCTTTTCATCGCCGCACAGCGCCTTGGCGACGCAAGTGGCCATATCGTTAGCGTTCTGCACCGATTCGACGCGCATCACCGTGCCGCCCGCGTAGTCGCAACCGAAGGCCGCGCAATCGCCGATGGCGTAGATGTCGGGCAGCGAGGTGCGGCAGTACTCATCGACGTCGACGCCGTTGGCACCGGCCGCGCCGGCCTGGATCAGCGGCCCTACGGCGGGAACGATGCCAATGCCGACGATCACGGCTTCGGCCGGGATCACTTCGCCGTCCGCGAGCTTGACGCCGGTGACCTTGTGGCCGTCTCCCTCCAGACACTCGACCATCACATCGGTGCGCAAGTGGACGCCGTGCCCGGCATGTTCTTTCTGGTAGAAGGCCGAAAGCTCCTCACCCGCCACGCGCGCCAGCACGCGCGGGAGCGCTTCCAGCAGCGTCACGTTGAGACCCATCTTCGACAGCACCGCCGCCGCCTCGAGCCCGATATAGCCGCCGCCGATGACGACGATGTTCCGCGTACCGGCATCGATTTCGGCCATCAGCGTGTCGCAGTCCTCACGGGTGCGCACGGCATGGACGCCGGCGAGTTCCGTCCCGGAGCACGACAGGCGCCGCGGATCGCCGCCGGTGGCCCAGACGAGCTTGCCGTAGCCAAAGGTCTCACCGTTGGAGAGCGTCAGTTCATGCGCCTTGGGATCGACTCTCGTCACTTCGGTGGCGAGCTTGAATTCCACTTCCTTTTCCGCCCAGAACGTCGGCGGGCGGATATAGAGGCGGTCGAAGGTCTTCTCGCGCGCGAAATATTCCTTGGAGAGCGGCGGGCGCTCATAAGGATACTCCGGCTCGCGACCGATGACGGTAATGGTCCCCTCGAAGCCATTCTGGCGAAGCGCGATGGCGCATTGCGCCCCGCCATGCCCTGCTCCCACGATAACGACATCTGCTTTGCTCATGGGCGCTTCCGTTCCCGCAATTTTAGCGCGCCGTCAATGCCGCACGGTGAAATTGAGTTTCCCTGACCTGTCACCGGACGGTGCGGGAGCCGGCGGGGCTGACATCGCCGAGCTGGTCGAGATAGCCCTGCGCCCTGCCCGCCATCTCGCTGCCGGGCGCCATCGCGACGACCGAATCGAAACTGCGGCGGGCGGCCGCATCGTTGCCGGAAAGCGCGGCGATGACCCCCGCCTCCAGCCCGATCTCGGGATCGCGCGGAGCGAGCCGGGCCGCCTGCTCGATCTGCGCCTGAGCTTCGATCAGCTTGTCCTGCCGCCGCGAGAGCGTGGCCGAAAGCAGCCAGGCCTGCGCATTGTCCGGCTCGGCCGCGCGCGCTTCGGCAAGCGCGGCGGCAGCCTCGTCGAGACGATTCACGGCGACGAGCGCCCGGGCGCGGTCGAGCGCGATGGACGCGATCAGCGTGCTGTTGTCCGCCGTCTTCGCCTCGGCGGCGGCTGGGCCGAGCAGCAGCAGCGCCTCGCCCGCCAGCCCCTCCGCCAGCGCCGCGTTGCCGGCCATCGCGCCGAGCCGGGCGCGGGTCAGGTGATCGTCGGCCCCGGCGGCATCGCGGGCATCGACGAAGGCCTGCCGCGCATCGGCCCAGCGCCCGAGATCGCTGAGCGCCGCGCCGAGGCAGAGCCCGGCACGCACCCGCTCGCGCCCGATCGCCTCGTTGAGCGCATTGCGCGCGACCTCCACGGTTCGTTCGGGACTTGTCTCGGCGGCGGCCATGCAGCCGGCCCCGCTCGGACGCGGCGCCTCGACCGTCTGCACTGCCCGCCTGCGTGCCTCGTCCTGCTTCTTCTCGATGATCTCGAGCGGAAGCTGCGAGGCCGGGGGATTGCCGTATCCTGCCTGGGCAAGCATGAGCGGGGCGAGCAGAAGTGCGGTGGGCATTGGCATGAAAGGCGGGTCTCCGGTCAGTCCACCCGGTCCACGAGATCGCCGAGCGTGCGCAGCAGCAGCGCCACATCGCTCTCGCGCGAGAGCCGGTGGTCGCCGTCCTTGATGAGATGGACCTGCACGTCGGCTGAACGCAGCGCCCTGGCGAGCCTGAGCGAGATTTCCCACGGCACGTCGGGATCGCGCTGGCCGTGAAGCAGGCGCACCGGAACATCGAGGGCAATCTCGCTGCCGAGCAGGCGGCTGGCCTGACCGTCGGCCCAGAAGCCGGGATGAGTTGGAGTCGGCTCCGCCCCATAGGGGTTGTCCTTGAAGACCGTCTCGCCCGCCTGGAGCTTCGCCTTGTCGCTTTCGTCCATTCCCCAATCGGTGAAGTCCGGCGCGGGGGCGATACCGATCATCGCCGCGCAGCGCCCCTTTGGCAGCGCCAGCGCGACCAGCAGCATGAGCCAGCCGCCCATCGATGACCCGATCAGCAGAACCGGCTCCCGGCACAGCGAATCGATCAGTGCCAGAACCTCGTCCTTCCACCGGATCAGCGTGCCTTCGGAAAATTCGCCGCCGCTCTCGCCGCAGCCGGAATAGTCCAGCAGCAGACAGGCGCGCCCCTCGCCGCGTGCCCACTCGAACACCGCGCTCGCCTTGCCGCCGGCCATGTCGGACATGTAGCCCGGCAGGAAAACGATCGTCGGCCCTGCGCCCGGCGTATGACGATAGGCGATGTGGCAGCCATCGGGCATTTCGTGGAAGCGGGTCTCGGTCATGGCAAGTGATCTGGAGACTCCGGCCCCCGGGGGCAAGGGGAAAACCCGGCGAAACGCGCGCCGGGAACGAGAGGCTCTTGGGCGAGTTGGAAGATCATGCCGTCAAGGAAGGATCGCGCACAGCGCCTGCTCGCCGACCATGGGCAGACTTATGCCGAAGAAATCGGCATCGCGCTCGATCGCGACGAACCCATGCCGCTCTTTCAGTGGCTGGTCGCCGCGCTCCTGTTCAGCGCCCGGATCGGCGCCGCGCAGGCGGTGCGGGCGGCGCGGGCACTCAACGAAGCGGGACTGACCACCGTCGATCACATGGCCGACGCAACCTGGGAACAGCGCGTGAGAGTGCTCAACGAGAACGGCTACGCCCGCTACGACGAGAGCACCTCCACCAAGCTCGCGAAGACCTGCGAACTCCTGCGGGAGCGCTACCGGGGTGACCTGCGCAACTTGCGCGCGGCGGCGGACGGCGACGCGGCGCGCATTCTCGAGCTGATCGAGGAATTCAACGGCATCGGCCCTCTCGGGGCGCAGATCTTCGCCCGCGAGGTGCAGGGCATATGGCCGGAACTGCAACCCTTCGCGGATGACAAGGCGCTGAAGGTGGCCCGCCGCCTGAAGCTCGGCGACAGCGCAGACGATCTCGCCAAGCTGGTCGGCGAGGAGCGCCTTCCCGCCCTGCTCGCCGCGCTCGTACGGGCGGACCTCGCCGGATGCGCGGACGACTACGGGTGACTCGCCCGGTCCGAGCTGCTAGAAGCCTGCCACGATGACGCAGCTCACGACCACAACCACCACAACCACCCGGCTCGCCCGGGCACGGCTGGTCGCGGCCTGAAGACGCGAGCTGCCGTCGCCCGGGGTTCGGGCGGCGGGCGTCACCTCCTGAACTCCTTTGCCGAACCAGGGCGAAATTTGCCGACGCCGGACCTTCCGCCGCGCGCGCCTCTGTGCCATGGCGCTGCGGCCCAGGAGTGAAAGACGAGATCGATGTCCGAGATGTTCAAGATCAGCCTTCCCGACGGTTCCGTCCGCGAGATGCAGCAGGGTTCGACCCCCGCCGACGTCGCCGCCGCGATCGGGCCCGGCCTTGCCAAGGCGGCACTCGCCGCGAAGGTCGACGGCGAGCTGGTCGACCTGACCCGGCCCTTCTCCGGCGATGCTGAACTGGCGCTGGTCACCAGCCGCGACGAGGCCGAGGCGCTCGACCTGGCCCGGCATGATTATGCCCACGTCCTCGCCGAGGCGGTGCAGGCGCTCTATCCCGGCACCCAGATCACTTTCGGCCCCTCGACCGACGATGGCTTCTATTACGACTTCGCCCCCAATCCCGAACGCGGCCCCTTCACCGAGGAGGACCTGCCCGCGATCGAGGAGAAGATGCGCGAGATCATCGCCGCCGACAAACCGCTCAGGCGCGAGGTCTGGAGCCGCGAGGATCTGATCGCGCGCTGGAAGGAACAAGGCGAGACCTTCAAGGCCGAATGGGCCGCCGAACTGCCCGAGGGCGAGGAACTCAGCGTCTACTGGAGCGGGGAGGACTGGCTGGACATGTGCCGGGGCCCGCACCTTCCCAGCACCGGCAAGCTCGACCCCGCCGCCTTCAAGCTCACCCGCGTCTCGGGCGCCTACTGGCGCGGCGACCAGAAGAACGCGATGCTTTCGCGCATCTACGGCACCGGCTGGCTGAACAGAAAGCAACTGAGCGCCCACCTGACCCGTCTTGAAGAGGCCGCAAAGCGCGACCACCGCAAGCTGGCGGGCGAGATGGACCTGTTCCACCTCCAGAGCGAAGCGCACGGCTCGGTGTTCTGGCACCCCAAGGGCTACGTGATCTGGCGCGAGCTGGAATCCTACATGCGCCGCGCCATCGACGGCGCCGGCTACCGCGAGGTGAAGACCCCGCAGGTCATGGACGCGCGCCAGTGGGAGCAGTCCGGCCACTGGGGCAAGTACCGCGAGAACATGTTCGTCATTCCCGACGAAGTGCCGAATGTTGAAGACGAAGGCCCGCTGGTCTCCGACGATGCCGAGTGGATGGCCCTGAAGCCGATGAACTGCCCGGCCCACGTGCTGATCTTCCGCCAGGGCATCAAGTCCTACCGCGATCTGCCGCTGCGCCTCTACGAGAACGGCTGCTGCCACCGCAACGAGCCGCACGGCGCGCTCCACGGACTGATGCGGGTGCGTCAGTTCACCCAGGACGACGCGCATATCTTCTGCCGCGAGGACCAGATCGTTGCCGAAGTGCAGGCCTTCTGCGAGCTGGCCGACCGCATCTACAACGACTTCGGCTTCACTTATGCGATCAAGCTGGCACTGCGCCCCGAAAAGCGCATCGGCAGCGACGAACTGTGGGACAAGGCCGAGCAGGAACTGCGCGATGCCGTCGTGCGCGCCGGCCTTGCCACCGAGGAATACGGCTGGGAGGAGCTGCCGGGCGAAGGCGCGTTCTACGCGCCCAAGCTGGAATGGCACCTGACCGACGCGATCGGCCGCACCTGGCAGGTCGGCACCATCCAGTCCGACCGCATGCTGCCCGAAAGGCTCGATGCCAGCTACGTCGGCGAGGACGGCGAAAGGCACCGCCCGGTCATGCTCCACCGCGCGATCTTCGGCTCCTATGAACGCTTCATCGGTATCCTGATCGAACACTTCGCCGGCAGGCTGCCGGTATGGCTCGCCCCGGTGCAGGCGGTGGTGGCCACCATCGTCTCGGACGCCGACGGCTATGCGAAGGACGTCACCGCAAAGCTGAAGGCCGCTAGCATCCGCGTCGAGACCGACCTGCGCAACGAGAAGATCAACTACAAGGTGCGCGAACACTCGCTCAAGAAGGTCCCGCATCTCCTCGTGGTCGGCAAGCGCGAGGCGGAGGAACAGACCGTCGCCGTGCGCACCCTGGGCGCCGAGCACCAGAAGGTGATGAGCCTCGACGATGCTCTCGCCATGCTGAGGGGCGAAGCGACGCCGCCGGACCTGCGATGACGGCGACGAGAGAAAACCGAACCGTGCCGCTACTCGTCACCCTGAACTTGGTTCAGGGTCCATTTCTCTGCTCCGACCGATGGCCTGATCGGCGCAACGTATGCTGAAACAAGTTCAGCATGACGGCTTTGATGTGTCAGTCGTAATTCACCGGGCCTTGGCGCCATGATCCAGCGCGAACTCCTCGGGACCGCGCAGGTTCCGGGCGGAGAGGAGCTGCGCCTCTACCGCCACGACCGCGACTTCATGATCGTGCTCGGCCACAACGAGCTGATGTCGACGCGCAAGTGGGGCTCCGAAGAGGCGCTGGCGACGATGTCGTATGAGCGGATCAGGCACGCGAAACGGCCGCATGTGCTGATCGGCGGCTACGGCATGGGCTTCACCCTGCGCGCCGCGCTCAAGGTGCTGCCCGACGATGCGCGGATCACCGTGGTCGAACTCGTGCCCGAGATCATCCTGTGGGCGCGCGGGCCGATGGCCGAAGTGGCGCAGGGTTGCCTCGACGACCCGCGCGTGACCCTGCTGATGTCCGACGTCGCCCCCTTCATCTCCGGCGCGCAGGGCGACTACGACGCGATCCTGCTCGACGTCGACAACGGCCCCGACGGCCTCGTGCGCGAGGAAAACAACGTCCTCTATTCCCCTTCCGGCCTGCGCGCCGCGAAGAGAGCCCTCACCCCGGACGGCGTCCTCGCCATCTGGTCCGCCGGAGCGGACCCGGCCTTCACCCGCCGGCTGGAAAAATCCGGCTTTGCCGTCGACGAAGTCAAAGTCGCCGCCCGCAGCAACGGCAAGGGCGCCAAGCACGTGATCTGGTTCGCTTCGACGCGGCAGTAGGCAGGAACAGTTGCGCGGACCCGTTACTGGCGGTGCGTTGCAAAAACTCCTCTTCCTCGGCGGCGCGCAGTTCCCTGCGGGCGGCTCCCATGTTGCCGCGATGGCCGTCGGGCGCTCGCGGCCCGGAACCCGATCGCGAAGGGCGGTTGCATGCTCTGTACCATTGGGATTCCGGTGGTGGGCTGTTAAGGGCCGCGCATGTTGACGATTTCCGGTATCACGGTCCGCCTCGGCGGCCGCACAATTCTCGACCAGGCCTCGACCGCGATTCCGACCGGCGCGCGGGTCGGACTTATAGGGCGCAACGGCGCCGGCAAGTCGACCCTGATGAAGGTGATGATCGGCGAACTCGAAGCCGACGACGGCGCCATCGAGATGCCGCGCCGGGCGCGCCTGGGCTATATCGCCCAGGAGGCGCCGAGCGGCAGTGCCACCCCGTTCGAGACCGTTCTGGCCGCCGACGTCGAACGCGCGCGGTTGCTTGAAGAAGCGGAAACCTGCGTCGATCCTCACCGGCTCGGCGACGTGCATGATCGCCTGCTGGCGATCGATGCCTATAGTGCTCCGGCGCGCGCGGCGCGGATCCTCATCGGCCTGGGCTTCGACGAGGCGATGCAGGCGCAGCCGGTCGATAGCTTCTCGGGCGGTTGGAAGATGCGGGTGGCGCTCGCGGCGCTGCTGTTTTCGCAGCCCGACCTGCTCCTGCTCGACGAGCCCTCGAATCACCTCGATCTCGAGGCGACCTTGTGGCTGGAAAGCTTCCTGCGCACATATCCCGGCACGCTGATCGTCATCAGCCACGAGCGCGACCTGCTCAACAACGTGGTCGACAACATCCTGCACCTGCAGGGCGGCAAGATCACGCTCTATCCGGGCGGCTACGACAGCTTCGAGCGCCAGCGCGCCGAGCGCGCGGCGCAGCTCGCGGCGGCCAAGGCGTCGCAGGATGCCCAGCGCGCCAAGCTGGAAGACTACGTGCGCCGCAACAGCGCGCGCGCCTCGACCGCCAAGCAGGCCCAGTCGCGCGCCAAGATGCTGGCCAGGATGCAGCCGATCGTGGCGATGATGGAAGATCCCTCGCTCAGCTTCGACTTCCCCAGCCCCAAGGAACTGCGACCGCCGCTGATCACGCTCGACCGCGCGGCAGTGGGCTATGTCGAGGACCAGCCGGTCCTGCGCAAGCTCGGCCTGCGCATCGATCCAGACGATCGCATCGCCCTGCTGGGCCGCAACGGCAACGGCAAGACCACGCTGGCGCGGCTGCTGGCCGGGCAGCTCACGCCGATGTCGGGCGAGATGAATATCTCGGGCAAGCTGGCGATCGGCTACTTCACCCAGTACCAGGTCGAGGAACTGGCAGGCAGCGACACCCCGCTGATGCACATGACCCGCGCCATGGAGGGCAAGCCGCCGCAGGCCGTGCGCGGACAGCTGGGGCGCTTCGGGTTCTCCGGGGAGCGGGCGCTGACGCCGGTGTCCAAACTTTCGGGCGGCGAGCGCGCGCGCCTCGCGCTGGCGCTGGTGACACGCGATGCACCGCACCTGCTGATCCTCGACGAGCCGACCAACCACCTCGACGTCGATGCGCGCGAGGCGCTGGTGCAAGCGCTCAATGCCTATGAAGGCGCCGTGATCCTGATCAGTCACGACCGGCACATGGTCGAACTCACCGCCGACCGCCTGGTGCTGGTCGATGGCGGCGAGGCGCGCGAATATTCCGGAAGCATGAGCGACTACATGGACTTCGTGCTTGGCCGCAACCAGCCCAGGGCGGACGGCCCCAGGGCAGCCGGGAAGGGCGACGCCAGCGGAAAAGCCAAAAGGCCCGATCAGAAGGCGGTGACGGCGGGCTGGAAGGAGCAGCGCGAACTGCGCAAGCAATTCACCCGTGCCGAGACCGCAATCACGCGGCTTCAGGCCAGGATCGAGGAGATCGACGGGGCGCTGACGGAGCCGGTCGTCCCGCCGCACACGCTCGCGGGCCTGACGGCCGGCGAACTGGCCCGACGCCGCGCCGCCGCGGTGGACGAACTCGAAACGGCCGAGGCACAGTGGCTGGAACTGAGTGAAAAGCTCGAAGCCTGCGATTGATCGCTGACCGGCCGGGCAGAATGGCCGGAAGGTTGGGGGGGAGCGGACGCTATCGGAATGCCGCGTCGCATGAAGCCCACCCCGCTGCGACTATGTTCGCCGGAAGGCTCACCAAGTCTCGCGCCCCTCCCGCTTGCGGGAGGGCAGAGACGCGCCCCATAGCGTCGGCGGAAGCGGTCGGTTGATTGTCCCGGCCAATTTGCGTTCGATCAAAGCTTGCCTTGGCTATTCTGCTTCACAGTCTCTGCTGAACAGCCGTTCAACAGGACAGGATGCCGCACAATGGCCGAGATGAACCCCCAGGGCATGCCGCTCTCCGGCAACCCCTTTCCGATGACGCGCCCCGAACTCGTTCCCGCGAGGCGCTATTACGATGAGACATTCTACCAGGCCGAGGTCGATCACCTCTGGCCGCATATCTGGCAGATGGCGTGCCGACTGGAGATGATCCCCGAGGTCGGCGACTGGATCGAGTATTCCAATGTCGGCAAATCGGTCATCGTCGTACGCACCAGGGACGGCGTGAAGGCGTATGAGAATCACTGTCGTCACCGCGGGGTTCCGATCGCGGGTGGCTCGGGCAACGCTCATGGCAATTGCGCCCGGAGCGGGTTCATCTGCCCCTTCCATGGCTGGCGCTGGAACATGGATGGGGAGAACACCTTCGTCTATGGCAGGGAACTGTTCTCGCCGGACCTGCTTGACCGGAACGAACTCGCCCTGAAGCCGGTACGCTGCGAGACCTGGGGCGGCTGCGCCTTCATCAACCACGACAAGAACGCGCCCGGCCTGCGCGAGTGCCTTGGCCCGGTGCTGGACCGGCTCGACGCCCATGGCATGTCGAACGTGCGTTCCGAATGGTGGTTCGCGACCGAGTTGCCGGCCAACTGGAAGATCGCGATGGAGGCCTTCATGGAAGGCTACCACGTGATGATGACGCATCCGCAGCTTCAGCGTTCGGTTCCGGGGCTCTATAACGCCCGGTACGGGAATGACACCGGCGGAATCGGTTTGCCGATCGATCCGGACCAGTCCGTGGCCGACAACATCGCCTCGCAGATCGAGAACCTGGAACTGCTCGGTTCGGGCATGGCGGGGATGGTCCATGCCAAGGAAATCGAGATCGCGAAGGAACTGGGCTCCGATACGGTTCTCGACAAGCTGCCTCCCACGGTGGCCGAAGCCGTGCCCGTATGGTTCGGCCTCGTCCAGGAAGCGATCACCCGCAAACTGCGCGAGCGCGGCGAGAACGTGCCCGATCTCAACGCCGTGTGCGTTTCCGACCCGGTCAGCGCGGTCGAGTACATTTTCCCGCACTATTTCCTGCTGCCCTTTTTCACCAGCTATGCCTCCTACCGGATCCGGCCGCTCGGCCCGGAAAAGTGCCTGTTCGAGATCTGGTCGCTGACTCACTGCGCGGAAGGCGAGGAGCCCGAGGTGCCCTTGGAACCCACCGTCCTGCCTTATGACAGCCAGGATTTCCCGATGATCCCCCGGCAGGACTATTCCAACATTCCGATCCAGCAGAAGGGCCTCCATTCGGAAGGCTTTGAATTCATGCGCCTGTCGAAAGACGTGGAAGGTCTCATCAGCAATTACCAGCGGATCATCGACGGTTACATCGCCGGCGAGCCTTCGTCGAAACTGGCGCAGGCGACACGGAAGCTGGGCGGCAACTTCGATGGGCCGATAGTCGACCTGGGTTTCTGAAATATCGCGAAGACGACGGGCGGGGCGTTTCGCATACCGCCCGTATCGCGTAGACGGCGCATATTGCTGCAACCCCGGTGCGCTGGTACCAACTATTTATGTCCAACTGTGACCTTTGCGTCGTTCGGAACCGGGCGATTTGTTCCTCTCTTGACGCGAAGGAGCTTGAAGCGCTCAACGCGATCGGTCGCACGCGCAAGATCACGGCGGGCGAATCGCTGATCTGGGAAGGCGAGGATTCCGTTCTCGTCGCCAACGTCATCGAAGGCGTGCTCAAGCTTTCCACCAATACCGAAGACGGGCGCGAGCAGATCGTCGGCGTGGTCTATCCTTCCGACTTCATCGGCCGGCCTTTCGGCGGCACGTCGGGCCACGGCGTGACGGCGCTGACCGATGCCACGGTCTGTGTCTTTTCCCGCCGCGATTTCGACGCTTTCGCGCGCGAGCATCCGGCGCTCGAGCACAAGCTGCTCGAACGCACGCTGGGCGAGCTTGACCGCACGCGGCGCTGGATGCTGCTGCTGGGGCGCAAGTCCGCGTCCGAGAAGATGGCCACCTTCCTGGTTGAGATGGCCGAACGCCTGACCGGTTCGGGCTGCCGAGTCGACGCCGACAAGCCCAACCGGCGACACCTGACCCTGCCGTTCTCGCGCCAGCAGATCGCCGACGTGCTGGGCCTGACGATAGAAACGGTCAGCCGCCAGTTCACCCGGCTCAGGAATGAGGGCGTGATCGACCTGCCCTCGCGCCGCGACGTGACGATCCTCGATTACGAGGCGCTGATCGCCGAAGCGGGCTGAGCCTGCGCCGAAGCATGGGCCGGAACCTTGCGGGCGCCGGCCGGCCTGAGATCGAACGACGGGGCGGCATCGGCGGGCAGCAGGTCGAATGCGTGCATGTAGCGCTCGAAACGGTGGCGCACTGCCTCCGCATCGAGGCCGAAGGAAGACAGCTCATAGCGGTGGTGCTGCCAACGGTGCTCGCTGCGGGTCGCGGTCACGTATCGCTCCATGCCCGGCACGGCCGGCGCGATGTCCATGTCGAGGAAGGCGTAGACGCGCTTCATCACCGCGAGCCAGTCGGCGTCCATGTCCCTGTAGAGCACGTCGATCCGCTGGCCGGGATGAATGCGGCTGCGCGCGACCTGCATCCGGTCGATCTGCAGCTTCGTCTTGTGCAGCCATTGCTGGCCGATCCAGCCGGCGTCGGCCTTGTCGCTGTGGATCGTCATCTGGTTCCAGACGAGCGAGCAACTGCTGCCCACCACCCGCGCCGGATCCCGGTGGATGAATATCAGCCTTGCGTCCGGGAAGACGCGCATCAGCGCGGGTAGGTCAAGCATGTGCTGCGGCGTCTTGAGCACCCACGGCTTGCGTGACGTGCTGCCACGCGCCCAGCGCACCAGCCGCAGCAGGCGCGCGACGTGCTGGTAGGCGGGAGTGGCGTCCTCGTTTTCGGCCCAACGGCCATAGCTCGGCACGCGCCACTGGGCTTCGTGCTTCATGCCCCACGCCGAGGCCACGAGCAGCCCCAGCTCTTCTTCCGGCTCGAACGGCCCCGTGGGGTGGATGACGGCGGTCCTGGGATTGAGCCGGTGCACGGTGGAAAGCAGCCTGCCGGCCTCGCGCGGGCGGCGGTCGCGCCCCCCCGGACGAAATTCCGGGCGAGGGGCAGGGCAGACGGTTTCAAAGAAACGCAAGTGCTCGAAGCGTTCGTCTGCCGCGAGGAGCCGGTGAAGCCGCGTCGTCCCCGACCGCATCGGTCCCACGACGATGACCGGCGGTGCCAGCGGTTCGGCCAGGATCTCCGGCTCACTGTCGAACCAGTGCTGTGCCCAGAGCCGTTCGCGCATGATTTTCACGAACTGGCCGGTCGCGGCGAAGCGCCCCAGGGTGTTCAGCGCGGCTTCCTCTTCCAGTGCTTCGACCAGCACTTGCAGCGGCTCGAGAAACCAGGGGTCGCCGAAATCGTGGAGGCCGGTCTGCCTGCGGGCAAGCTCGCACATTTCCTGAACGTCCAGGTCGATTTCGGGGACCAGCCCTGACTTGTGCAACCCGCGCATGACGACGTTGGCGGCGCTCACCAGACGGGAGCGGGGCGGCAGCGAGAAATCTCCAGTCATGACTGCAATAAGCGCATGCCGGGAAGAAATGTTCAATATGTCGGCATTCTTTCTGCACGACCGATCGATTGAAACAAAACACCGGCCGTGGTGTTGAAAGCAGATGCACCCGATCGGCTCAGGTTTCCGGCGCGGAGCGGCCGCCTCGTCCGGTCGGGGCAGGAAGCGCACCTTGCGCAGCCGCTTCTTCAATCGGCACGGATCGGTTCTGTTCGTCAGGAATGCTGCGGCGTCGACGCTTTCTTTCCTTTTTGACCTGCTGCTGATCTGGATCATGATTGAGCAGACCGGCCTCGACATGACGATAGCGGTGGCGATCGGTTTCATCCTCGCCAACGCCGTTCACTATCTTCTCGCCCGTTCATGGGTCTTTCGGGGCACGGCGCGCGGGTTTGCGGCCGGCTACCTCTATTTCCTCGCCAATGCGCTTCTGGGGCTTGTCATCATCCTCGCCGCTTTCGCCTTGCTCGCCGAGGGGCTGGGCGTGCCCTACATGCTTGCGCGCGTGATCGCCTCGCTGTGCGCGGGCACAGTGGTCTTCGTGCTCAACGCGACGATGAACTTCCGTCGTCTCTGACGAACAAGAGGGAGCCTGCGCGGCTCCCTCCCGGTGTCGTCGCAAGGATCAGAAACGGTAGGAAACGCCGGCGCTCAGGACCCATGGGTCGAGGTCATGCCGGGTCTTCAGCGCGAGGGTGCCGTCCTCGTAAAACGAGGCGGTGGGCTTCATCCAGTATTTCTTGGCGTCGAGCGAGAGGCCGAAGCCTTTGTCGCCCAGCGCGATGTCGACGCCCGCCTGCGCGGCCACGCCCAGCTTGTTGGACATCTTCACCCTGTCGATGCCTAGCGCCTCGGCGGTGGCTCCGGGCTTTTCGTCGAAGACGATGAACAGGGCCGGGCCTGCGCCCAGGTAGGGCTTGATCGGGCCGCCGGTGTCGAGGTGCACCTTGGCGGTGAGCGTGGCCGGCAGGATCAGGACATGGTCGACCAGTTCGGTTCCCGCAAGGTCGCCGGCGCCGTTCACATGGTGCTGCGTGAAGCAGCAGATCGTCTCGACCGAGAAGGTCTCGTTGAAGAAATATTCGACCGTGAGCGTGGGCACGACATTGTCGTTGACCCTGGTCTGCGGATTGCCCAGCGCCGCGGCGGCCGCGCCGAGGGTCGTGCCGGGATCGAGGGCCCTGATGCTGTCGATCCTGCCGTCCGGCAGCACGGCGGTGCCGAGGGCCCTGACCTGCAAGTGGCCCTCGGGACTGCCGGCCCAGGCCGGTGCCGAAAACGCGGTAGCTGCCGCCAGCGCGGCGGTCATCGTCAGTATGCGCATAGTGCTCGTCTTTCATCGCCGCCGGGCCCGCACCATACGGCTCCCCTCATCTGCGGCTGCGAAGAGAGCGTTCCTCGACCCGCTCGCCGATTGATTTGATTGGGCGCAAATTTGCCGTTTCTCGTGCTTTTTCCCAATGGGTGCGGGATTTTGACGCGGGTCAATGTTTCGTCTGCCCGTGCGCTGCAATGCGGCAAGAGGTTCAGCAAACAATCTCGAAAGAGAAGGCTTATGGAAACGGTCCTTGCACGGGCGGGCGTCTGGCTTGCCGTGCTTCTCCTCGCCGTCGTGGCGGCTGCCCTGGCGGCCGATGCCGGGTTCGCCATTCACATGACGATCGTTGCGCTGGCGGCCCTCGTCATCCTGTGGGTCACGGTGAGCGGCGCGGATTACGGCGCCATGGCGCGCGGCATCCTGAAAATGCCCGCCGACGAAGGACGCTATGACGACGACCCGATACGCTGGGGCGTGATCGCCACCGTGTTCTGGGGCATCGCCGGTTTCGCGGCGGGGCTGTTCATCGCCATGCAACTCACCTGGCCGGTGCTGAACCTTGAGCCTTACCTGAACTTCGGCCGGCTGCGCCCGCTGCACACCTCGGCGGTGATCTTCGCCTTCGGCGGCAATGCCCTGATCGCGACCAGCTTCTACGTCGTCCAGCGTACCTGCCGCGCGCGTCTCGCCTTCCCCGGCCTCGCGCGCTTCGTGTTCTGGGGCTACCAGCTCTTCATCGTGCTCGCCGCGAGCGGTTATCTGCTCGGCACCACGCAGAGCAAGGAATATGCCGAGCCCGAATGGTACGTGGACTGGTGGCTGACGATCGTCTGGCTCGCCTACCTCGCGGTCTTCGTCGGCACGATCATCAAGCGTGCAGAGCCGCATATCTACGTGGCGAACTGGTTCTATCTCGCCTTCATCGTCACCGTCGCCATGCTGCATGTCGTCAACAACCTCGACATGCCGGTCAGCCTGCTCGGTTCGAAGAGCTATCCGCTCTTCGCCGGCGTGCAGGGCGCATTGGTGCAGTGGTGGTACGGCCACAACGCGGTCGGCTTCTTCCTGACCGCCGGCTTCCTGGCGATGATGTACTATTTCGTGCCCAAGCAGGCCGAGCGCCCGGTCTACAGCTACCGCCTGTCGATCATCCACTTCTGGTCGCTGATCTTCCTCTACATCTGGGCGGGGCCGCACCACCTCCACTACACCGCGCTGCCCGACTGGGCGCAGACGCTGGGGATGGTCTTCTCGGTCATGCTGTGGATGCCGAGCTGGGGCGGCATGATCAACGGGCTGATGACGCTCAACGGCGCCTGGGACAAGGTCCGCACCGATCCGATCATCCGCATGATGGTCATGGCGCTCGCCTTCTACGGCATGAGCACGTTCGAAGGCCCGATGATGTCGATCAAGAGCGTCAACTCGCTCTCGCACTATACCGACTGGACCATCGGCCACGTCCATAGCGGCGCGCTGGGCTGGAACGGGATGATCACGTTCGCCTGCATGTACTACCTCGTGCCGCGCCTCTGGGGCCGCGAGCGGCTCTACTCGCTGCGGATGGTCAACTGGCACTTCTGGCTCGCGACCATCGGTATCGTCTTCTACGCCGCCAGCATGTGGGTGGCGGGCATCACCCAGGGCCTGATGTGGCGCGAATACGGCGCGGACGGCTATCTGGTGAACTCCTTCGCCGACACCGTCGCCGCGCTGCACCCGATGTTCATCATGCGCGCCTTCGGCGGCCTGCTCTACCTCGCGGGCGCCGTCATCATGGTGGTCAACGTCTGGGCGACCATCGCCGGCAGGCTGCGCCAGGAAGCGCCTATGCGCGATGCCGCCTACGACCCGGCCGCCGACCGCCCGATCCTGGCTCCTGCCCAATAAGCGCGACGAACAGGGAACTATAGCCATGACTACCATGACCGAACGGCACAAGACGCTCGAGAAGAACGTCACCCTGCTGGGGATCGCTGCGCTCGTCACCGTCGCCATCGGCGGCATCGTGGAAATCGCGCCGTTGTTCTGGATCGACAACACGATCGAGAAGGTGGACGGCGTGCGCCCCTACACCCCGCTCGAACAGGCCGGACGCGACATCTATGTGCGCGAGGGGTGCTATACCTGCCACAGCCAGATGATCCGCCCGTTCCGCGACGAGGTGGAGCGCTACGGGCACTACAGCCTGGCGGCGGAATCGATGTACGACCATCCCTTCCAGTGGGGCTCCAAGCGCACCGGGCCGGACCTTGCGCGGGTCGGCGGGCGCTATTCGGACGAGTGGCATGTGCAGCACTTGCGCAACCCGCAGTCGGTCGTGCCCGAAAGCGTGATGCCGCAATATGGCTTCCTCGCCGATCAGGACCTCGAGGTTCCCGACATCGCCGCGAACCTCACCTCGCTGCGCCGGGTGGGCGTTCCCTATACCGAGAGGGATGTCGAGATGGCGATGGCCGACCTCAAGGCCCAGGCCGATCCCGAGGCCGACGCGGACGATCTCGCGGCGCGCTATCCCAAGGCGCAGATCCGCGACTTCGACGGCAACCCCTCGCGCCTCACCGAGATGGATGCGCTCGTCGCCTACCTGCAGATGCTGGGCACGCTCGTCGACGTCAACGGCGCCGCCGCGCAGGAGGAACTGGCATCGGAGCAGGGCCGATGAGTACCCATTCCACTTACGACATGCTGCGGCACTTCGCCGACAGCTGGGGCCTCCTTGCCATGCTGGTCGTGTTCCTCGTGCTCGCGGCCTGGCCCTTCCGGCCCGGCGCGCGCGACAAGAACCACCATGCCGCGAACCTGATCTTCAAGGACGAGAACGATGGCTGACGCAGACAAGACCCCGACAGCTGCCGGCAGGCGCATCGATGAAGCGACGAACACCGCAACCGTCGGCCACGAGTGGGACGGGATCGAGGAACTCGACACCCCGATGCCGCGCTGGTGGCTGTGGACCTTCTACGCGACGATCGTCTTTTCGGTTGCCTACGCGGTGGCCTACCCGGCCTGGCCGCTGCTCTCGAAAGGTACGGAGGGTATGCTGGGCTGGTCGAGCCGGGGGCAGCTCCGCGCGGAACTCAACGCGCAGCAGGCGCAGCGCGAGCAAACCGTGGCGGCGCTGGCGCGGATGCCGATCGAGGAACTACCCGGGCATCCCGAACTGATGCGCGCGGCGATCGCCGGCGGCGCGGCGGCATTCAAGGTCAACTGCGTCCAGTGCCACGGCGCGGGGGCGGCTGGCTTCAAGGGTTTCCCGAACCTCAACGACGACGACTGGCTGTGGGGCGGCGATCTTCAGGCCATCGAAGCCTCTCTGGTCCACGGCGTGCGTCAGCCCGGCGATGACGCGACGCGCCAGTCGATGATGCCGAACTTCGGCAAGGACGGGCTGCTCACTTCCGAGCAGGTGCAGGACGTCACGAGCTATGTCCTCAGTCTCTCGGGCCGGGAGAAGGCCAGCCCTGCCTCGCGGCGGGGAGCCGGGCTCTTCGCCGAAAACTGCGCCATCTGCCACGGTGCCGACGGCACCGGCAGTCGGGACTTCGGCGCGCCGAACCTCGCCGATGCGATCTGGCTCTACGGTGGCACCCGCGAGGAGGTCACCGCGCAGATCAACGCGCCGCGCCATGGCGTCATGCCGGCCTGGGACACGCGCCTCGATCCGGTGACGATCAAGATGCTGACCGCCTACGTCCACTCGCTGGGCGGCGGCGAGAAGTTCGAAATCGCGCAGGCGTCATCCCGGGCTCGCCCCGGGACCGGTGACGGTCTTTAGGCGGGGGCACCCGAGAAGATGCGCCTCAAGGACGCCAGCGGTCCCGGATCAGGTCCGGGATGACGAAGAGATAGATGAAGATGGACCAGTCGCTCAACCTCAAGCCCGCATCGCTCTATGCGAAGCGCGAGCCGGTCTTCAACCGGCGTATCGATGGCAGGTTCCGGCGCCTAAAGTGGGCGATCATGGTCATCTGCCTCGCGATCTACTGGATCACACCGTGGATCCGCTGGGACCGTGGTCCCTATGCGCCGGATCAGGCGGTGCTGGTCGATCTCGCCCACCGCCGTTTCTACATGTTCGGCATCGAGATATGGCCGCACGAGTTCTACTTCGTGGCCGGCCTGCTCATCATGGCCGGCATCGGCCTGTTCCTCGTCACCAGCGCGGTGGGACGCGCATGGTGCGGCTATGCCTGTCCGCAGACCGTCTGGACCGACCTGTTCCAGCATGTCGACCGCTTTTTCGACGGGGATCGCAACGCGCGTTTCCGTCTCTACAAGGCGCCCTGGGGGCCAGCCAAGATCGCGCGGCGGCTGGGCAAGTGGAGCGTCTATCTCGCGATCAGCTTCGCCACCGGCGGCGCCTGGATCTTCTATTTCGCCGACGCGCCGACGCTGCACCAGGTATTCTGGTCCGGCACGGCGGCACCGGTCGCCTACGGAACCGTCTTCGTGCTGACGATGACAACCTTCGTTCTGGGCGGTTTCATGCGCGAGCAGGTCTGCATCTACATGTGCCCCTGGCCGCGAATCCAGACCGCGATGCTCGACGAGAAGAGCCTGATCGTCACGTACAAGGACTGGCGAGGGGAGCCGCGCGGTTCGGTCAAGAAGGCGCAGAAGAACCCGGAGGCGTTCGGCGACTGCATCGACTGCAACCAGTGCGTCGCGGTCTGCCCCACCGGCATCGATATTCGCGAAGGGCCGCAGATCGGCTGCATCACCTGCGCGCTCTGCATCGATGCCTGCGACCGGGTGATGAGCGAAACCGGGCGCCCGCGGGGGCTCATCGACTACGCCACGCTGGAAGATTCGGAACGCGAGAAGGCAGGCCAGCCGCCGACGCGCCACCTCAAGCTGATCTGGCGCCCGCGCACGGTGCTTTACTTCGCGGTCTGGGCCGGGATCGGCCTCGGCCTGCTGTTCCTGCTCGGCGCGCGCGTCCATACCGACCTGACCGTCGCGAAAGACCGCAACCCGCCGTATATCCTGATGAGCGACGGCTCGGTCCGCAACGCCTACACCCTGCGCCTGCGCAACATGCAGGGCCGGCCGAGGCAGATGGAGATTGCCATCGAAGGCCTGCCCGGCGCGAAAATGTGGAGCGACGACATCGGCATGGAAGAGGCAGCGCGCACCCTGACCCGCACCGTTCCCGCCGACGAGACGCAGAGTCTGCGCGCCTATGTCGTGGTCCCCGCCGGCACCGCTTCGCAGGAGTTCACGTTCAACCTGCGGGCCATGGGCGAAGAGCGCGAACAGGACAGCGCGCAGGCCCAGTTCGACACCCCAGGAGTAGAATGA
This sequence comes from Novosphingobium endophyticum, assembly GCF_014640675.1. Taxonomy (GTDB): domain Bacteria; phylum Pseudomonadota; class Alphaproteobacteria; order Sphingomonadales; family Sphingomonadaceae; genus Novosphingobium; species Novosphingobium endophyticum. The sequence continues at coordinate 136,638 of NZ_BMHK01000002.1, forward strand.
TGAGGCCAAGCAGCAGCAACCGCACTTCCCCCCAGCCCAATCCCTCCCCTGAAGGGGAGGGGCTTGCGAGAATCCGCCCCTTCACCGGCAAGCACATGGCGGCGATTCTTGTCGCCGGCTTCGGCGTGGTCGTCGCCGTCAACTTCACCATGGCGGGCCTTGCCGGTTCGACCTTCGGGGGGATCGTCGTCGAGAACACCTACGTTGCCAGCCAAAAGTTCAACGGCTGGCTCGACGAAGCGAAGGCGCAGGAAGCGCTGGGCTGGAAGCTCGTCGCCTCGCGCCGCCCCGATGGCCGCGTCGTCGTCGAGCTGGCGGCGGCCCCGGCCTATCCTGACGTAACCGCGATCGCCCGCCATCCGCTTGGGCGCCAGCCCGACATGGTGCTGACGTTCGTCCCCGACGCAAGCGGTGCCTATGTCAGCCGCGAGGCGCTCCCCGAAGGCCGCTGGACGGTGCGCTTCACGGTCGAGGCGCAAAGACAGACCTGGCGCAGCGAACAGGCGATCCGATGAACGCGCCCGTGACCGACATCCGGCCCGCCGAGGCCGCCCGCATCGACAGCCGCTTCACCGTGCCAGGCATGCGCTGCGCCGGCTGCATCGGCAAGATCGAGCGGGGGCTTGGCGCCGTGCCCGGTGTTGCCGCCGCGCGGGTCAACTTCTCGGCCAGGCGCGTCGCCGTCAGTCATGCGTCCGACCTGACGGGCGAGGCGATTATCGGGGAATTGCGCAAGCTCGGTTTCGATGCGGAGCGCGCCGCCGAGAACCCGCTTGCCCGCGACGATGCCGAGACCAGGCGGCTGCTGCGCGCCCTGGCGGTGGCGGGCTTCGGCATGATGAACATCATGCTGCTCTCCGTCAGCGTCTGGTCGGGCGCGGAAGGCGAGACGCGCGACCTGTTCCACCTGATCTCGGCGCTGATCGCCATTCCGGTGATCGCCTATTCCGGCCGCCCGTTCTTCTCCTCGGCGCTGATGGCGCTGCGCTATGGCCGCACCAACATGGACGTGCCGATTTCGATCGGCGTCCTGCTGGCGACGGGCATGAGCCTCTACGAGACGATGACCGGGGGGGCGCACGCCTATTTCGACGGCGCGGTCATGCTGCTGTTCTTCCTGCTCGCGGGCCGGGTGCTCGATGCGATGATGCGGGGCAGGGCGCGCTCGGGCATCGCCTCGTTGCTCGGCCGCATGGGCCGGGGCGCGCAGGTCGTCGGGCCCGACGGCGCCACGCACTACGTCGAGGCCGACCGTCTCGCCCCCGGCATGGTCATGCTGGTGGCGGCGGGCGAAGCGCTGGCCGCCGATGGCGAGATCGTCGAGGGCCGCACCACCATCGATTCCTCCATGCTCACCGGCGAGAGCGCCCCCAGGGCCGTGGGGCCGGGCGATCTGATTCACGCCGGCATGGTCAACCTCGGCAATCCGGTGCGCCTGAAGGTGACGGCCGCGGCGCAGGACACCGCCATTGCCGACATCGCGCGGCTGATGGACGAGGCCGGCCAGTCGCGCTCGCGCTACGTGCGCTTCGCGGACAAGGCCGCGCGGCTTTACGCGCCAGCCGTCCACAGCCTCGCTTTCCTCAGCTTCTGCGGTTGGTTGATCGTCGGGGGCGGCGTCCATCATTCGCTGACGATCGCGGTCGCCGTGCTCATCATCACCTGCCCTTGCGCGCTGGGCCTCGCGGTTCCGGCGGCACAGGTCGTCGCGGCAAGCGCGCTGATGAAGCGCGGTCTGCTCATCAAGGATGGCTCCGCGCTCGAACGCCTCGCCGAAGTGGACGAGGCGCTGTTCGACAAGACCGGCACGCTCACGCTGGGCGAACCGCGTCCCGCCGACCTGACCGCTCTCGATGCCCGCAAGCGCGGCATCGCCCTTGCTCTCGCGCAGGCGAGTCGTCATCCGCTCAGTCGCGGTCTGGCGCAGGCACTGCGGGCGGAAGGCGCGGAACCGGCGGCGCTCGACGGGGTTGGCGAGACGGCCGGCAGCGGCATGACCGGCCGGTTCGAGGGGCAGGACGTCGCGCTGCTGCGTCCCGAAATCGAGACCGGCGGGCTGGCGGTGGACCTGCTGGTGGGCGAGACGCGCGCCCGCATCGCCTTTGCCGACCCGCTGCGGCCCGATGCGCGCGAGACGCTCGCCCAGCTTGCGGCGCAAGGCGTGTCGTCGGCCATCGCCTCGGGCGACCGGGCGCAATCGGTCGCCGTGGTCGCGCGCGAGCTGGGCCTGTTCGCGGCGGCGGGGATGCATCCGGCGGACAAGCTCGCCCTGCTCGAACGCAAGGCCGGGCAAGGGCGCAAGGTGCTGATGATCGGTGACGGGCTCAACGATGGCCCGGCGCTCGCCCGCGCCCATGCCTCGATAGCACCCGGCGGTGCCAGCGACGTCAGCCAGCAGGCCGCCGACGCGGTATTCGTGGGCGAGCGGCTGATGCCGGTCGCGCTGGCGGTTCGGGTCGCGCGCGCGACGATGCGCATCGTCCGCCAGAATTTCGCGCTGGCGGTGGTCTACAACGTCTTCGCGGTGCCGCTTGCGATCTTCGGCTATGTGACCCCGCTCGTCGCGGCCATCGCCATGTCGGCCAGCTCGCTCATCGTCGTCGGCAATTCGCTGCGTCTTGCGCGCGCGGCGGGGAAGGAGGCGGCATGACCATCCTCGGCATGCTCATTCCGCTGGCCCTGCTGATGGGCATGCTTGGCCTCGCCGCCTTCTTCTGGGCGATGAACAGCGGCCAGTTCGAGGATCTCGACGGGGCGGCCAACCGCATCCTGATCGAGGAGGACGAGAACCGGCCATGAGGCGCCAGCTCGCCCTGCTGTCCGCGCTGGCGCTGGTGCCCGCGATGATCGGCCCGCTGCAGGCGGAGGCGCGTTCCCTCGTCGCTCCGCTGTGCGGCGGAGCGAGCCTGTCGATTCCCGTTGCCCCCGAAGGGCCTCCCGGCCCGTCGCAAGGCCCCTGCTGCGCCAAGGGCTGCCACGCCGGGTCCTGCCGCAAGCGACTTGATCGACCGCAATGACGCCGCGCGCCGCCAGGGCGATGGTGCCCGGCATGTGGACATATCTGCCAGACCTCCTCGCGGTTCCCGTACCGCGCTACACCAGCTTCCCCACGGCGGCCGACTTCGGCGAAGGCGTTGGCGCCGGCGAGTTCATGCACGCGTTGGAGGGGGAGACGGGCGAGGTCTCGCTCTATGTCCATATCCCGTTCTGCGAGAAGATCTGCTGGTACTGCGGCTGCAACACCAGCGTAGCCAATCGCAAGGACCGGGTGGCGAGCTATCTCGACGCGCTGCACCGCGAGGTCGAGCTGGTCGCCGAGCATCTGCCCAATGCCTCCCGGGTAACGCGCATCGCCTTCGGCGGCGGCAGCCCCAACGGGATTTCGCCGATCGACTTCGTACGGCTGGTGGACACGCTGACGCTGCAGTTCGGCGCATCCCGTCCGGTCATTTCGGTCGAGCTGGATCCGCGTACCTTGCGGCCGGACTGGGCATCGGTGATCGCGGCGGTCGGGATGGAACGGGCCAGTCTCGGCGTACAGACCTTCGCACCGCACCTGCAGCAGGCGATCGGCCGCGTTCAGCCGGTAACGATGATCGAGAACGCCACCGCCATGCTGCGCGGCGCCGGCGTCCATTCGCTCAACTTCGACCTGATGTACGGACTGCCCGGCCAGACCATGGCGGACCTGCGCGGGTCGCTCGAACAGACCGTGGCGCTGGGCGCGGACCGTATCGCGCTGTTCGGCTATGCCCATGTGCCGCACCTGATCGCGCGCCAGAGGAAAATCGACGCCAGCGCCTTGCCGGATGCCGAGACGCGGTTCCGCATGGCGGCGTTCGGGTATGAGTTCCTTGTCGGCGAGGGCTATGTCCCGGTCGGCTTCGATCACTTTGCCCGGCCGGACGATTCGCTGGCGCAGGCCGCGCTTTCCGGCAGGCTGCGGCGCAATTTCCAGGGCTTTACCGAGGATCAGGCGCCAGTGGTGATCGGTCTGGGCTCATCCTCGATCAGCAGCTTTCCCGACCTTCTCGTCCAGAACGAGAAGAACACCGGGCGCTATCGCATGATGCTCTCCCAGGATCGGCTGACCGCCAACCGGGGCGTCGTGCGCAGTGCCGAAGACCGTCGACGGGCAGCCGTTATCGAAAAGCTGCTGTGTCAGGGGCGGGTGCGGGTCGACCCGGACTTGCGGCGCGAGGCGCGGCCGATGCTGGCCCCTTACCTCGATGCGCGGCTTTGCGAGTTCGACGGCGCCGATCTCGTCATCCTGCCCGGCGGAGTGCCTTATGCGCGCTCGATCGCGGCGCGCTTCGATCCCTATCGCAAGGATTCGCTGCGCCGCTTCAGTTCGGCGGTGTGATCGAAAACCAACGTCATCCCGGACTTGATCCGGGATCGCTGGCGGTGTTTACGAGCAACCTCGCCGAGCGCCTGACCGGGATGTTGCGCCGAGCGACCGCCCCCGGTCCCGGGGCGAGCCCGGGATGACGCGAGCGGATTATCGCGCGCTTCGCCTAAACCCGCGTGTCGAACTCGACTCCGAACAGGTTTCCCTCGGTCCAGCGCACCAGCCCCCACAGTTCGCGGCCGTCCTCGAGCTGCGCGCGCACCACTTCGTTCTCGGCCGGCGGGCTGCCCGCGGCCGCCGCGCTGAGACCGCGCGAGGAAATGTCGCGCACGATGACGTCGATGGTCTGCCCGCTGGCATCGTAGAGGGTGAAGCGCGTGCATTGATTGCGCCGGCGCTCACGCAGGATCGGAGTCGGCTTGAAACGGCTGGTGTCCATGTGCCCGTAATACGGCAGCATGGTTAAGGGTTTAATCCAGCGGCTTCGGTCCGCCGGTTCCCATGTACTTCGCCAGCCCCCGGTGCAGGTTGGTCACCTTGCGCTCCTGCCACGGGTTGGGCAGGCAGCCCCGGAACCCGCGCGATTTGAGGCCGCGCTGCATCTCGACCATGTTCGAGATGTCCTGGGCGATGACGTGGGGCCACTTGTCGAGGTCCTGCTCGAGGAAAGTCCACTGCGTCGGCGGTTCCTCGCCTTCGGGGAAGCGGTCGAGCGCGACGGCCTCGTAGATGCACTTGTCGGGATCGCTGCCGTAGGGGCGGACGCGGTAGTAGAGCAGGAAGGTCGGCCCCGGCAGCAGGTTCATGTTGGGGAACACGCTCTGGGCGAGGCCGGCCCTTGCCATCTCTTCGTCGGTGATCTCGGGCCAGGTGACGCCGCGCGCCGCATCGTCGGCCTTCGCCCGTTCGATCCAGTGGCTGTGGACCTCGTGCGGGGGCGTGCCTTCGGGCAGCTCGTCGACGAGGCGCTGTGCCGCCCTGACCAGCGTTTCGGTGGTGCTGGCGCCGATGGTGTCCCAGAATTCCTGCTGCATCCTGGCGATGGTGACGCGCGCATCCTCGCCCTTGGCGGCGCGGTGGACCGAAGTGTCGGCGGCAGTGCCTTCGCCCTCGGCCTTGTGCTCCTTGCTGTCGAAGCCGTCGTTGCCGTGGAGGCCGAGCGCTTTCGACCAGGCGTAGAAGTCGCCGTACTTGGTGAGCTGCGGGTGGGTGCCGGCGACGTGGTAGGGCTCGAGGAACGCTTCGAGCGCGACTTTCCAGTTGCAGTCGAACACGCCCCAGAAGCGGAAGCGATAGCGCATCCGGTCGAACTCGAAAGGATCGAGCAGCGAGGCGATCGGTTCGAGGAACTGGCGCAGCGGGCCGGCATCCGGGTCCATGTTGATGAAGATCCAGCCGCCCCAGGTATCGACCTGAACGGGCGTCAGCCCGGTGCGATCGTCGGTCAGCGCGCCCTGCCAGTCTTCCTTGTCGAGGATGTGCGTGGCCTCGCCGTCAAGGTTGAACGTCCAGGCGTGGTAGGGGCAGGCGAATGAACCCTGCCGCCCGCAGGCGCTGTGATCGCCCTTGCTCTGCGGCAGCACGCCCGCTGCATCCCTGGGGCCGCCGCCGCAGTTGTTGCCGACGAGCCTGCGGCCCCGATGCGGGCAGACATTGTGGAACGCCCTGATCGTGTTTTCATCGCTGCGCACGATCAGGATCGAATCGTGGCCGATGTTGTAGGTTATGTAGTTTCCGGCCTGCGGGATCTCTTCCACTCGGCCCGCCTGCTGCCAGACCCTGGACCACAGGCGCTCTCCCTCCGCCTCGGCATATTCGCGGCTGATATAGGCCTCGGCCGGGAAGGTCAGGGATTCGGAGAGGTCTTCGGAAACGATCTTCTCAGGCTTGTTCATGGCATCCTCCCCGGATTCATTCGGCTGGTTCGAGAGTGTGTTCGCTGTTGAGCACGAGGCCCGCCATGCTGCCTTCGTCGCGCCATTTCGCCAGCATGTCCTCGAAGGCATAGTAGCCCTCGCCCCAGGGCTCGCCGAAGATCGAGCGCTTCTTCACCGGGTCGCCTTCGTTGTTGAAGTACGAGGGCGTGCACTCGTTCTGGAAGCGCGAGTTGTCGACGGCGACGGAGCGCAGCTTCGCGATGTAGGCGTCCTGCGCCTCCTGGCTCGGCTCGACCATGGCGGCGCCGCGCCGGATCGCCTCGCTGGCGATATAGCCGATGTGGCGGCCCTGATCGATGAAGGTCTTGGAATTGGTCGCGTTCGCCCCGGCCTGGGTGAAGCCGGTGAAGAACATGTTGGGGAAGTTGTGGGCCATCATGCCCTGGAACGTCCTGAAGCCGTCGCGCCAGTAGTCGTAGATCGACACGCCTTCACGCCCCTCTATCGTGTCGATGCCCCAGCGCCGGTCGAGGTCGTTGGTGACTTCATAGCCCGAGGCGAAGATCAGGCAGTCGATCTCATATTCCTGACCCTTGTGGACGAAGCCCGTCTCGGTAAGCCGTTCCACCCCCTGCGTTTCGGCGACGTCGATCAGCGTGACGTTGGGCCGGTTGAACGTGGGATAGAAGTCGTCGTTGGAGCAGGGCCGCTTGCACAGGTAGCGGTAGTAGGGCTTGAGCGCCTCGGCCGTCTCCGGGTCCTCGACCAGGGCATCGACGCGGGCGCGCAGGCGTTCCATCACGCGGTAATCCATCACCTCGCGCCGTTCGGCGTATTCCTCGGGCGAGATGTCGGGCCAGCCCTCGGCTTCGAGCTGGGCGTTGCAGTTGCGGCTGATCTCGGTCCAGATATCCTCGACCATGTCCGGCTCGCGCGGGGCGAGGCGTTCCATCGCGGCGCGGTGGAAGTTGCGGATGCGCTCCTCCTGCCAGCCGGGCTTCTGCGAGGCGAACCATTCGGGATCGGTCTCTCGGTTGTTGCGGAAATCGATCGTCGAGGGAGTACGCTGGATGACGTAGAGCTGCTTCGCATACTTGCCGAGGTACGGCACGATCTGCACCGCCGTGGCGCCGGTGCCGATGATGGCGACGCGCTTGTCCTTCAGCTTTTCCAGTTCCGGGCGGCCCCATTCGCCACCGGTATATTCGTAGTCCCAGCGCGCGGTGTGGAACATCTTTCCCTTGAACCGGTCGATGCCGGGGATGCCGGGCAGCTTCGGCTTGTTGAGCGGCCCCATGGCAAGGACCACGAAACGCGCCTTGATGTCATCGCCGCGATTGGTGCCGACGTGCCAGCGGTTGATCTCGGGGTCCCACTTGAGGTTGCGGATCAGCGTGTGGAACAGCGCGTTCTGGTAGAGGCCGAAATGCTCGGCGATGATCCGGCAGTGCTTCTGGATCTCGATGCCGTCGGCGAACTTCCGGCTGGGCATGTAGCCCGTTTCCTCGAGCAGCGGCATGTAGCACAGCGCATCGTTGTCGCACTGGATGCCGGGATAGCGGTTCCAGTACCAGGTGCCGCCGAAGTCGCCGCCATGATCGATGTTGTAGAAGTTGTCGATTCCCGCCTTCCTGAGCTGCGCGCCGACCATCATGCCGCAGTAGCCGGCGCCCAGGATCACCACGTCGGTCTCGCCGGTGATCGGATCGCGGGGGGTGACCGGCGTATAGGGGTCGACCTCGTAGATCTCCGCGTACTTGCCGCTCGAGGCGATATACTGGTCGTTGTGGTCCTTCTTGATGCGGCGGTCGCGTTCGGCGAGGTACCGGGCGCGGATCGCCGGAATGTCGATCTCGTCGGCGGCGGGGCACTGGGTCGGGTTGTACATCATCGCAGCATCCTCATGTCCGTAATCAACAGTGTTGTTGATTTGAATATCGGGCGCGCCGGATGTCTTCCTTGACCTGGATCAAGAAGCGCCGGATCCTTGCCGAAACCGGTGCCGCGAACGCTGTTCTCACACTTGACCGCGATCAAAGATGCGCCGCCCTGCTTCTGCGAGAAAGCTGATTGCCGGTCTCGCACCATCCGGTGCGAACCGCTTCTCCCCACCTTCGGGCGGCCCCGCCTCGTGACGGGCCGCCCATTTTTCTGCCCTGCGGCGGCGATTGCTGCCGGGCATCGCCTGATCGATGCATCGTCTCACTTGAAACGATTGACCCTCGTCAATGGCTTCGGTGCCGGGAGCGGGTGAAACTGCCGGCCAAGATAGCGACGGGATGGCCCGCACGCATCACAGACGCATACCGGGAGTTGGACCTATGCAAATGAACGACATGGTGATCATCAGTACCGACGATCACATCTGCGAACCCCCCACCTTGTTCGACAATCAGGTTTCGGGCGATCTTCTAGCCTCGGCGCCGAAGCTGAAGACCGATGGCCAGGGCAAGAACTATTGGGAGTACCAGGGCTATATCCGCCCCTCCGTCGGCCTCAACGCCGTCGTCGGCCGGCCTTTCGAGGAATACGGCATGGAGCCGACCTCGCTCGACCAGCTCCGCGAGGGCTGCCACGATGTCCATGCCCGGATCGACGACATGGACGTGAACGGGATCGCCGCCTCGATGTGCTTCGGCAACTCGATCGGCTTCGACGGTCAGACCTTCCACAAGGCGCCGGACAAGAAGCTCTCGCTGCGTCACATGCAGGCCTATAACGACTGGCACCATGACGAGTGGTGCATGGCCTATCCGGGCCGCTTCATCCCCATCGGCATCCTTCCCACCTGGGACCAGAAGGCGACCGTCGACGAGATCAACCGTCTGGCGAAAAAGGGCTTCAACGTCGTCTCGATGAACGAGAACCCGACGGTGCAGGGCCTGCCTTCGATCCACAACGCGTACTGGGACCCGATCTTCAAGGCGATCGTCGACAACGACATGACCATTGCCTGCCACATCGGCTCGGGCAATCCGGCGCCGCATGCCTCGATGGAGACGCCGATCGAGGCGTGGATCTCGACGATGCCGCTGTCGGTGGCGCAGGGCGTGGCGGACTGGTTGCAGCTGGAGGAACTGCACCAGTATCCGAACATGCGGATCATCGTCGCCGAAGGCTCGATCGGCTGGGTTCCCTATCTGATGGAGCGGGCCGACTTTTCCAACTGGCGGCACAAGGCCTGGACCCGTTCGCGCTTCCAGGACATCAAGCCGTCGGAGCTGATGAAGCGCCACTTCTGCCATTGTTTCCTGTGGGACCCCTATGGCCTGAAGAACCTTTCGGAAGTCGGCGAGGACAACGTCACCTACGAGGTCGACTACCCGCACTCCGACGCGCTCTGGCCCGATGCGGCCGAGCAGTGCTGGGAGCAGGTCAGGATCCTGTCCGACGAGAACATCGACAAGGTGACTCACCTCAACGCGATCAAGTGGCTGAAGCACGACGCGCTGTTCGAGAACTACAAGCGCGAGGAGATCAACGTCGGCGCGCTCCATGCCAGGGCGAAGGCCAAGGGGGTGGATACGTCCCCCAAATCCTCGGGCGGCTCGGTTCCGACCGAGGAGACGCGGCCGGTGACCTCGGGCGACATCATGGAGATGTTCAAGGCCCACGCCGAAAAGCGGGCGAAGGAAGCAGCTTGACTGTTTCGACCGACATTCCGGTGCCCCATCGCCGGAATGGGCACCGCGCGGGGGGACCTCCCTTCGCGCGGTGTCTTTTTATGGACTCACGCGGAGGCGCGGAGACGCGGAGGATTAGTTTTTTTTGACTCGCGCAAAGGCGCAAAGGCACGAAGATATTGCTCTGCGCCGCAGGTGCCATTCTCGTCATGCTTCCGCTGCGCCAAGATCAACTCACTGAGAGGGAAGCGGCTCCGCCGCAGCCGCGACCTCTTCGCGCCTTTGCGCGAAATATTTTCTCCTCCGCGTCTCCGCGCCTCCGCGTGAAATTCTACTCCAACCAGAAGCGGATCGTCTGGGCGACGGCGCCAAGAGCCAGAACGCTTCCGCCCCAGATCGCCGCCATCCACGCCAGCCGCTTCCACAGCGGGGCCGAATCGGCCTTGGTCGGCCTGCCTTTCATCAGTGGTATCCCTCGTGGCCAACCTTGCCGCGGAAGACCCAGTAGGCCCAACCGGTATAGGCGATGATCAGCGGCAAGGTCAGCGCCACGCCCACCAGCATGAAAACCTGGCTGCGCTCGGGCGCGGCGGCGTCCCAGATGGTGATCTGGTCGGGCACGACATAGGGCCACATGCTCACGCCGAGACCCGCCATGCCCAGCAGGAAGATGCCGAGCGAAATCCAGAAAGGCGTGGCTTCGTGGCGCCTGGCGAGCGCCCGGAACAGGAGGTACGCGAGGATTGCGGTCAGCAGCGGCACTTGCGCGGCGAACAGCACGCTGGGCATCTCGAACCAGCGCCGCCAGTAGTCCTCGTCGAGCAGCGGCGTGTAGAGGCTGACCGCCACCAGCAGCACCAGCGTGGCGACGGCCGCGCGGCGGGCCACCTTGTAAGCGTGGTCCTGCGGCGGCCCGTCGAGCTTCCAGATCAGCCACGTCGCGCCGAGCAGGGCATAGCCGGCGACGACGCCCAGCCCGGTCAGCAGCGTGTAGGGCGTCAGCCAGTCCCACCAGGACCCGGCATAGGCGCGCCCCGAGACCTCGATGCCCTGCAGGATCGCGCCGAGCGTCATGCCCTGCGTCAGGGCGGCCACAAACGAGCCGCTGGCAAAAGCAAGGTCCCAGAAAGGGCGATGGCGCGGGTCGCGCCAGCGGAACTCGAAAGCGACGCCGCGAAAGACGAGGCCAAGCAGCATGGCGACGATCAGCGGATAGGTCGCCGGCAGGATGACGGCGTAGGCCAGCGGGAACGCGGCGAACAGGCCGCCGCCGCCCAGCACCAGCCAGGTCTCGTTGCCGTCCCAGACCGGGGCGATCGAATTCATCGCGCGGTTGCGTCCCTCACCCACCTTGAAGCTGGGAAAGAGAATGCCGATACCAAGGTCGAAGCCGTCCATCACGACATAGGCGAAAATGCCAAAGGCGATGATGAAGGCCCAGACGACGGTGAGGTCGAAGTTCACGTCCACGGTGCTCACTCCTCCCCCGGGGCAGCGCCCCGCTGCGCCGGCCCCGGCGTGATGCCGGCGGTGCGGATCGGCGCCTGCCCGGCTCCGCTTTCGTGCGGATGGGGAGGCTTGTTCATCAGCCGGAGGATATACCAGGTGCCGACCGAGAAAACGGCGAAGTAGACCACGATGAAGGCCAGCAGCGAGGCAGCGACCGCCGGCGCATCGAGCGGCGATGCCGAATCGGCGGTGCGCAACAGGCCGTAGATGGTCCAGGGCTGGCGGCCGACCTCGGTGGTGATCCATCCGGCGATGACCGCGACGAACCCGGAAGGCCCCATGACCAGCGCCGCGCGGTGCAGCCATGCCCATTCGTAGAGCTTGCCGCGCGAGCGCGCCACGAGGCTCCACAACCCGATGCCGAGCATGGCGAAGCCGAGGCCGACCATCACGCGAAAAGCCCAGAATACCACGCCGACGGGCGGTTCGTCCTCGTCGGGCACGGTGTCGAGGCCTTTCAGCGGCGCATCAAGATCGTGCTTGAGGATCAGCGAGGAGAGCTTGGGCACTTCGAGGGCGTAGTCGACGCGCTTCTCCTTGCTGTTCGGGATGCCGAACAGGATCAGCGGCGCGCCTTCGGGGTGGCTCCGGTAGTGGCCTTCCATGGCCATGACCTTGACCGGCTGATGCTCCAGCGTGTTGAGGCCGTGCGCATCGCCGAGCAGGATCTGGACCGGGGCGACCAGCGCGGCCATCCACATCGCCATCGAGAACATCTTGCGCGCATGAAGGTTCGTGCGGTCGCGCAGCAGGTGCCAGGCACCGACCGCGCCCACCGCGAAGGCCGTGGTCAGGTAGGCGGCGGTGACGGTGTGCAGCAGGCGATAGGGGAAACTGGGGTTGAAGATCACGTCGATCCAGCTCTCGCCCGGCAGGAACTGGCCATTGGCGCCCATCACGTACCCGGTCGGGGTCTGCATCCACGAGTTCACCGACAGGATCCAGAAAGCCGAGACGAACGTGCCTCCCGCGACCATGCAGGTCGCGGCGAAGTGCAGCTTGCGGCCCACGCGCTCCATGCCGAAGAGCATGACGCCGAGGAAACCCGCCTCGAGGAAGAAGGCCGTCAGCACTTCGTAGGCCATGAGGGGGCCGATGACCGGCCCGGCCCGGTCGGAGAAGACCGCCCAGTTGGTGCCGAACTGATAGGACATGACGATGCCCGAGACGACGCCCATCGCGAAGGCGACGGCGAAGATCTTCAGCCAGTACCGGAACAGATCAAGGTAGAGCGCCTTGCCGGTCCTGAGCCACAGACCTTCAAGCACCGCGAGGTAGCTTGCCAGCCCGATCGAGAAGGCCGGGAAGATGAAATGGAAACTCACCGTGAAGGCGAACTGGATCCGTGCCAGGAGCAGGACGTCTGCTGTGTCCAACATGGACCAGTTCAGTAGCCGAAACCGGCCCGGTCTGAAAGCGCGTCCCCCGCATTGCAGGTTGCGTAAAGCGCACTCTTTGGAAAATCGGCCGGGGCGGAATCAGAAAAGGCGGCCCAAGGCCGCCTCTTCCCCTCTCCAACCCGTTGAGCGCCTCGCCTGTGCGTCACCCGCATCGGCTTTGGCGATCTCGAAACTTGTAATCAGCCGCCCTTGGCGTCGTTCTCTGCCGACGCCGCGAGGCGTTCGCCCTGCATGTAGGGGATCGGATTGACCGCCGCGCCGTCAACGCGCACTTCGTAGTGCAGGTGCGGGCCGGTCGAGCGGCCGGTGCTGCCGACGTAGCCGATGACGTCGCCCTTGTGGACCTTCTGCCCCTCGGCAACATTGAGGCGCGACATGTGGCCGTAGCGGGTCTGCAGCTCGCCGCCATGCTCGATCGAGATGAACAGGCCATAGCCGCCGAACCACGAAGCCTTGCTGATGACGCCGTCGGCGGTTGCATGGATCGGCGTGCCGACCGGGGCCGCGAGGTCGACGCCCGAGTGGGCGCGGCGGCCGCCGAGAACCGGATGGTCACGCATGCCGAAGCCGCTGGACATCCTTTCGGCCCCGCCGAGCGGATCGCGCGAGGGGATCGAAACCGAAGCGATCCCGGCGGTGCCGACCGCGGGCTTGGCCTTGGAAACGGCGAGGCCGGTTTCCTCGTAGTTTTGCCAGGAGTTGAAAAGCTGGCGGAACTGGTCGTCCTCACCGCCGCTGACCGACTGGCTCGCGGACTGCGCCGCGCGAAGCGGGGCGGCGATGTCGGCGGCAGAGGCGCTGCTGTTCGCCATGGCGGGGTGGGCTGCGACCAGGAAACCGCCCGCAACCACGATGCCGGTCACTGCGCGGAGCTTGGCGAAGATTTTCGTTACGACCACTCGCAATACCTTGTTTATCCGCCAGCGACCTTTGTGGCCGTGACGCAAGTTCTAATTGGCGCGACCCGCGTATTTGCGCGGTCGACGCTAAATTATGAGATGGTCGGAACCCCCCGCCGTCTCGCGAGTTAGGGTTATGCAGACGCTCGCTCGTCAGGCAACCCCATGGTAAAGATCCCGCGATAAACCGGCTGCAAGGCGCGCCGAGTCGTTGAACGGCGGTCTAATGGCGCCGCGAAAGTGGCGGGAAACCAAGAGTTTCCACAGCGAATCCCTTTCCGCGTTCAACCGTTCAGCGACGGCGGCGAAATGGTTTGCGCCAAAACGGACGTGGCGGATTTCGTCGTCAAGGATTCGTTTCAGGATCGCTGCGCCGCGTTCGTCGCCGGCCGCGCGCACCCGCTCGAGCGTTGCCGGCGTCACGTCCAAGGCGCGCGCCTCGAGCACCATGGGAACCACGGCAAGCCGCGCGGCGACGTCGTGGCGTGTGTCGTAAGCGGCCTCCCATAGGCCGTGGTGAGCGGGCAAGGCGCCATAATGACTGCCGAGCGAGCGCAGGTGCCGGTCGATCAGCGCGAAGTGCATCGCCTCGTCGGCCGCGACCGAAAGGAAATCGCCGACGAATGCCTCGCTCATTTCCGCGCCGAACCGCCCTGCCATGTCGAGCGCGAGGTCGATGGCGACGAACTCGATGTGGGCGATCGAATGCCACAAGGCGATCCGGCCGCGCTGTGAACCGCCCTTGCCGCGCTTGGGCATCCGGTTCGGCGGCAGCAGCTCAGGCGCGTCGGGACGACCCGGCACGTCGGGCATTTCGAGGTCGAATGCGAAATCCAGCCGCCCCAGGCGCCAGTCGCGCGCGATCCTGCGCGCGGCCATCGTCTTGGCGCGGGGATCGCGTTCGAGAAGCGCGCCCCGGATCGCCTGCGCAACGCTTTGTCGCATCAGAGCGCTTTCGCCGCCTCCAGCACGGCCTCGACGTGACCTTTCACTTTCACCTTGTTCCAGACCCTGGCGATCGTGCCGTCCGGCGCGATCAGGTAGGTCGTGCGCACCATGCCCATGTAGGTGCGGCCGTAGTTCTGCTTCTCGGTCCAGATCCCCAGCGCGTCCGACAGCCCGTTCTCCTCGGCGTCGGTGGCCAGCGGGGCCTTGAGGTCATGCTTGGCGATGAAGTTCTGGTGCTTCTTCGCCGAATCCTTGCTGACGCCGAGCAGGGCGGTGCCGGCCTGCTCGAATTCGGGCCGGGCCGCGCTGAATTCGATGTTCTCGGTCGTGCAGCCGGGGGTGTTGTCCTTGGGATAGAAGAACACGACGAGCTTCCTGCCCGCGAAATCGGAGGGTTTCACCGTCCCGCCGTCGGGCGTTTCCAGCGCAATGTCGGGGAAGGCGTCGCCGACGCCGGGGCGTGTGCTCATCGATCAGATCTCCAATGTTTCGTCGAACGCGGCCTGCCAGGCCCGCGCGACTTGCGCGCGCGCCTGTCGCAAGGCCGTTTCGAGTTCGTGCCAGGCCCCATAACCGCAAGCGCGCTCGAGCGCCATGCAGGCCGCCTCCAGCGGAACCTGTGAATCCGGGGCCAGCAGACGGGCGGCGACCAGAAAACGCGTCAGCACGTCGTGGGCCTCGATCAGCCCGGCGGGCAGCAGCCCTGCTTCGGAAAGGAGGCGCAGCGCTTCGCCCAGGTCGGGCGCCAGCCCCTTGCCTTCGCGAAGCTGGATAAAGTGGACGAGGAATTCGAGATCGACGAGGCCGCCGCGAGACAGCTTGACGTCAAGCGGCCCCTTGCCGGGCTTGTGACGCGCCATCGTGCCGCGCATGTCGAGCACGTCCGCGCGCAGCCGCTCCGGGTCGCGCTTTCGGGTCAGGACCTTGTGGACGATGCCGGCCAGCGCGGCGCGCGCGCCGCCGGAGCCGAACAAGGGCCGGGCGCGGCACAGCGCCATGTGTTCCCAGGTCCAGGCCTGTTCCTCCTGATAGCGCGCGAAGCTTTCAAGGCTCGCGGCCGGCGGTCCCTGTTCACCCGAGGGCCGGAGCCGCGTGTCCACGTCGTAGAGCGCCCCTTCCGCCGTCGGCACCGAGAGCGCGGCGATCACCCGCTGGCACAGGCGGTTGTAATAGAGCGTCGCGCCGAGAGGGCGCCTGCCGTCGGATTCGCGCGCATGGCTTCCGGAGAAGAGATAGACGAGATCGAGATCCGAGGCGTGGGTCAGAACCCCGCCGCCGAGCCGGCCGAGGCCCAGTACCAGCAGTTCGCTCTCCGGGACTTGTCCGTGGCTGCGGCGAAACTCTTCAATCGTCGCCTCGGTCAGGACGCGGTTCGCCGCCTCGGCGATCCGGGCGAGACCGCGCCCGATGGCCAGCGGGTCGTTCACGCCCTCGATCAGTTGCACGCCGAGGGCGAAGCGCATCTCTCCCACCTTGCGGCGCACGGTATCGAGAATGCGCTCGTAGTCGTCGGGTTCAAAGCGGGAGAATTCGGCGATCAGGCTCGCGACATCGCCGGGCAGTTCGAAGGCGCTGGCGTCTATCAGCGGGTCGAGCAGGTCGGCGCGGCGGGCCAGTGCGTCGGCCAGCGGCGGGGCGAGCGAAAGAATCCGCGCCAGCCGTTCGAGCAACGCCGGGCGCGCCTCCAGCAGGCGGAACAGATTGATCGCCGAGGGCAGGTTGTTGAGCAGCTGTTCCCAGCGCAGCAGCGCGCGCTCGGGCTCGGGCGCGGCGGCCAGCGCTGCCAGCAGATCGCTTCGGATCGCCTCGAAGGCGTTGCGGGCGGCATCGCTGCGCAGCGCGCGCATGCGGCCCGATTCCCAGCCTATGATACGCCCCGCGAGCGCGTCGGGATCGTCGAATCCCAGGTGTTCGAGCTGCTCGGCCAGCGTTCCCTGCGCAGGCATGGCGACGCTGGTTGGCGGTCCCTCGGGCGTATTGGCCATGATCAGTCTGTCGTAGCGCTCGCCCACGGTGTCGGTGATCTGCGCCAGTTCATCGAGCAGTGCCTTGCCGTCCGGCAGTCCGTCGAGCCGTGCCACTTCGTCGATGGCTTCGGCCTTAATCGGAATGCTGTGGGTCTGATGATCCTGCACCATCTGCAGCCGGTGCTCGATCGTGCGCAGGCGGTCATAGCACTCGCCGAGGGCCTGCGCCTCCGAGGCGGGGATCAGGCCGGCATGGGCGAGCGCATCAAGGGTTTCGCGAGTGCCGCGGAGCCGCAGGTCGGGATTGCGCCCGCCGTGGATCAGCTGGTGGGTCTGGGCATAGAACTCGACTTCGCGAATGCCGCCGCGTCCTTTCTTGAGGTCGAAGCCCGGTCCGACTTCGCGGCTGCCCCGTGTGTTCGCGCGGATCTGCGTAGTCAGGCGGCCGATTTCGGCTATCGCCCCGAAGTCCAGGCTCTTGCGCCAGACGAAGGGGCGGATCGCGGCGAGGAATGCTTCGCCGGCTGCCACATCCCCGGCGCAGGCCCGCGCGCGGATGAAGGCGGCGCGCTCCCAGGCCAGCGCGGAAGACTCGTAATGCGTCAACGCGCCGTCGATCGAGATCGCCAGCGGACTGACTTCCGAGGCCGGCCGCAGCCGCAGGTCGACGCGAAAGACATATCCCTCGTCCGTGACCTTGGCGAGCGTCTCGACCACCGCGCGGGCGACGCGCTGCGCCGCCTCGCCGGGATCGTCGCGTTCCCGCCGGGGCAGGGCCTCCGGGTCGAAGAGCAGGATCGGGTCGATGTCGGAGCTGTAGTTCAGTTCGCGTGCGCCGTGCTTGCCCAGCGCCAGGGCAAGGAAGCCGGCGGGCCGCGCGTCGGGCACGCGGCGGCGGATGCCCTCGGCTATCGCAGCGTCGAGCGCGCGGTCAGCAAAGGCGGAAAGTTCGCCCGTCACCCGCAGCAGCGGAAAGGCGCCGGCCAAGTCGCCGATCGCGAGCGTCAGCGCGAGCGCCTGCTTTTCCCGTCGCAGCGCCGCGCCGACATCGGTGACGCCGCGCCCGGCGGCCCGGGCCCGGGCAAGAGCTTCCGCCTCGTTTCCGGCGGCAAGGATTTCGGCCAGTTCGGGCAGGCGATCCAGCGCGCCGGCAAGGTAGGGCGCGTGAGCGCGGGCGCGGTCTATCGCTCCTTTCCAGTCGGCGGTCATGGCCCTTCCCTGCCTGCTGCCGGGCGCAAGGGCAAGTGCCCCGGCTTGTGCATCGCGGCATCGTCTGGCACCTGTGCGCTCCCCCCCGAAGCCATCCATGAGGTCGCCACCTTGAAGCAGCCAGCCCTCATCCTTGCCGTTCTGGCGCTGAGCGCCTGCACTTCGTCTTACGCCGGCCCCGACATGCCCAAGGGCACTGCGTTGCCGCCGCCGGAGGAGAACGCCGTCGCAACGACGCCGGACATTCCGGTCGATACCATGAAGTCGATGGTGAAGACCCTGTCCTCGGACGAATTCGAGGGTCGCGCGCCGAGCACGGCTACGGAGCCGAAAGTGCTCGACTACATCGTCAGCCAGTTCGAAGCGGCGGGCCTTCGGCCGGGCAACGACGGCAAATGGCTTCAGGCCGTCCCTACGGTCGAGATCACCGCGAACAATGCCTCGCCGCTGACGGTCACCGGCGGCAAGGGTACGCCGCTTTCCTATGAATTCGGGACCGACTACGTCGCCACCAGCTACCGCGCCGTGCCGAAGACGGCGGTACGGGACAGCGAACTGGTTTTCGTCGGTTATGGCATCAACGCCCCCGAACTGGGTTGGAACGACTATGCCGGCATCGACATGAAGGGGAAGACCGCCGTCATCCTCGTCAACGATCCGGACTATGCCGGCGAGACGGAGCAGGGCCTCTTCAAGGGCCGTCGCATGACCTATTACGGCCGCTGGACCTACAAGTTCGAGGAAGCCGCAAGGCAGGGCGCGACCGCCGCGCTGATCGTCCATGATACTTTCCCCGCCGCCTACGGCTGGAGCGTCGTCAACTCGAGCTGGACCGGCGCGCAGTACTATGTCCAGACGCCGAACGATGGCGCCGACCAGACGGCCGCCAACGGCTGGGTCCAGAAGCCGGTGGCCGAAGCGATCCTCAAGGCGGCGGGCCAGGACCTCGCCGCGCTTTCCGCCGCCGCGAAGCAGAAGGGCTTCAAGCCGGTTCCGCTCGGCGTCAAGGCCAGCTTCGGCTTCGACAATGCGATCCGCAAGTCGGTCTCGCACAACGTCGTCGGCATTCTGCCGGGCGCGACGCGGCCCGGCGAATACGTGCTCCATACGGCGCACTGGGACCACCTCGGCCGCTGCACGCCCGACGCGACGGGCGATGACATCTGCAACGGCGCGGTCGACAATGCCACCGGCATCGCCGCGCTGGCCGCCATCGCCAAGGCCAATGTCGAGGCCGGCCCGACCGCGCGCAGCCAGGTCTTCCTGGCGGTGACGCTGGAGGAATCGGGCCTGCTCGGTTCGGAATTCTACGCCGCCAGTCCGATCTATCCACTCGATCACACCGTGGGCGGCGTGAACATGGACGCGTTGCTGCCCGGCGGCCGCGCGCGCAGCTATTCCATGACCGGCGGCGACAAGTCCGAACTCACCGCGATCTTCCGCGACACGCTGGCGGCCGAAGGGCTTGGCGAAGCGCCCGAGGAGCATCCCGAGCGCGGGTACTACTACCGCTCGGACCATTTCAGCTTCGCCAAGCGCGGAGTGCCGATGTTCGACGTTGCCCGCAGCACGGATCTTGTCGAAGGCGGCAAGGAAGCGGGCGAAGCGGCCTCGCAGGCCTATACCGACAAGCGCTACCACGCGCCGAGCGACGAATATTCGGACACCTGGAACTGGGAAGGCATCGTCGAGGATGTTGAGCTCTATTACACGCTTGGCCGCGCGCTTGCGGAATCGGATCGCTGGCCGAACTGGCATGCCGGCGACGAGTTCCGGGCCATCCGCGACCGATCCTGCGCGGCGGAAGGCGGCTGCTGAGTTGACCTTCCGCCTGCCGCCCGAGTGGCAGGCGCAGGACTGGCTCTGGATCGGCTTTCCGCATGACTCGGTCGAATGGCCGGGCTTCCTCGGCCGCGCGCAGGAGCAGATCGCCCGCTTCGCCAGCGCGGTCGCCGATTCGGGGCAGGATGTCCGCCTGATCGTGCGCGACGAGGCCAATGCCCGCCGCGCCGAGGCGCTGTGCTCGTCGCGCGTGAAGCTGGAGATCCGGCGCTACGGCGACGTCTGGCTGCGCGATACCGGGCCGCTGGTGCTCTTGGACGATGCGGGAAACCGCAGGGCCATGCGCTTCGGCTTCAACGGCTGGGGCGGCAAGTACCTGATGGACGGCGACCAGGAAATCGGCGAGGAACTGGCGCGCGATGCCGGATTGCCCGTTGAGACGGCCGACTGGATCCTCGAAGGCGGGGCGCTCGACGGCGACGGCACCGGCCTTGTCGCCACGACCGAACAGTGCCTGCTCAACCCCAACCGCAACCCCTCGCTGACGCGCGAGGACATCGAGGCCCGGCTGCGCCGCGACCTCGGCTATGACCGCGTACTGTGGCTGGGCGAGGGGCTGATCAACGACCACACCGACGGCCACGTCGACAACCTTGCCCGCTTCGTCGCTCCGAACGTGCTGGCGGTGCCGCGCGCGACCGGGCGGGACGATCCCAATGCCGACATCTACGCCTTCGCCAGGGCCCGCGCTGTCGCCATGGACGTGGCGGTGCGCGAAGTGCCCTCGCCGGGGCGGGTCGAGACGGACGGGCGAATCGAGCCGGCCAGTTACATGAACTTCGCGGTAACCTCGAAGCTCGTCGTCGTGCCGATCTATGGTACACCGCATGACGATGACGGGATTGCGGCCATCGCCGAACTCTTCCCCGACCGCGACACCGTCGGCATCCTCGCCGACGCAGTGCTCGCGGGCGGCGGCTCGTTCCACTGCGCCAGCCAGCAGATGCCTTCGCGAACCTGAGCAATCGCCAGACGACCGCAAGCCGCTCATCCTGAACGGGATGGGGGCGGTCTTAACGATTTGGCAAGGGGTCAGGGCGCAAATTCGGGAGCATGGCACGCGTCATGACTCTCGTCCAGAACGCCCCCGCCGCGAACCGGGCCGCCCGTACACACGCGGACTGGCTGCGCGCCGCCGTGGTGTGCGGCTGCGCGCTCGCGCTGATCCTCGCGAGGGCGCCGCTGCCGTTCTGATTTTCTTGTGAGGTCAGGGAGGCTCGAAGGCGCCGGGCTATCGCCCCCCCCCCCGTGATTATGTCCGCCTTTTCGGCCGACACACCGGTGCACATGCCACCGTCTTTGGCGAGTGAGCCAGCGGCCGACCTGGTGATGCCGTTTATGATCCGCCTGATCGGTCGCTGACTTCTGACCGCTTACGGCTGCGTATCGCCGATTTTGGATTCGCTCGGAGCTATTTCGCCGTCGTCATCCATCTTGTTTGCGGCCTCTTCCCCCTGCTCCTCAACGACATCGGCCTTCTCTTCCAGGCGCTCTTCCTGGAGCTCCGTCGGTGCCTGGTCGGCCATTTCGTCAATCCGCTCGGCTTGCGCTTCAGCCGTATCCTCGACCTGGTCCGCTTGTTCGCTCTGGCAAGCTGCCAACGCGAACAGACTGACAGCGAGGGGTGTCATCAGAATCTTTCGCATCACTCTTCCCCTTTGGTTTTACCGTTAAGGAGGCTTCTTCGCCGGCTCTCCTGCCAGCGCGCGCAACGGTAAAAGGCAACCCGTCGTTGCCTAACGTCCTTAAAACCCGCGCTGGTTCAAATGTTCCCGATGGCCATCCGGCTCAATCTTCCAAATCTTCTCGTATCCAAAGGGCTCCCCCTGTCCGTTCCTCGATCAAGGCGCGCAGGCCGCGGGTACTCCTTCTTCGGGATTAGCCAGAAATCGGACCCCGATCGTACGGGATAGCAGTAGACGCCGCCTGAGATCGCAGCTTTTCTGAGCAACGCCTCATTGCGGAGTCAGCCGGTGATCCAGCCCTCCATATATACCGTGATAAGCATCTTGCTGCTGGGATTGGCTCTCGTTCTTCCGATCGTATTCGCATGGAATGTGCATAATCACTGGCGTGCTTTGAAAGTCCGCTACCTGTTCATCATGATGGGAGTCGGATACACTGCTCCGTGGCTATATTACTGGGGCGTGATGTTGAACAACCTCGAAAGCCGGCCCTGTGGGAATGGGCCCTGTGTTGACAACGGAATGGAGTTGATCGGAGCGGTTTTGCTTCCGCTCGGTGCGATGATCTCGTTCTTATACGCGACAGTGGCAGCAGGTCTCACGATCTACTTTCTTCGTCGCGACTGAACGGCTCACGCGCGAACGACGTTTTCAGGGCGAACCGCGATACAAACTGATACGCGCACGGATAGCAGACCCAGCGCCTCAGGGGCGGCGCGATCGACGGCACCAGCGATACCGATGGCATCGAAGTCGCGCTCGGCGATTTCGGGCCGACCTTCCCCGAAGGCCTTTTGGTCGCGCAGGACGGAGGCAACACGCCCGACGTGCAGAACTTCAAGCTGCTGTCCTGGCACGCGATCCGTGCGGCTTCCGGTCTCGAACGAGAATGCAGGCAGCGGCGCGGACAGCTTGAGTATCACGCTGCAAATGCGATATGGGGACCGCCTCGGCGAGGGAATCGGAACCGTTGCACAAGTGTAAGGCCATCCATGCTGTTCTGGCGGGCGCCCTGCTGGCTCTGCCCGGCGGCGCCCATGCCGATGTCATGCAGATCGGCGATGCGGGCTATTCCTGGATCGCCGGCGGCCCGGCCAATATGGGCGCCGTTGCTGACCCGGCTGAAGACCGCGCGCCCGCGATCGTCGATGCCTCGCCGCATCCGCTGTCGGTCACCGAGGCGCTCGACGCGGCAGGCCCTTCCCGCTGGCGTGCGCGCATTGCCGAACTCGCGGCCAAGTACGACATCAGCCCGACACTTCTCGAAGCGGTGGTCTGGCAGGAAAGCCGCTGGAATGAACGCGCCGTCTCGTCCGCCGGCGCGCGCGGGCTCGCCCAGCTCATGCCCGGCACGGCGCGGCAGATGGGTGTTGACGCCGACGATCCCATGGCGAACCTCGAAGGTGGCGCGCGGTACCTGCGCATGCAGCTCGACGCATTCGGCGGCGACATCGAGAAAGCGCTGGCCGCCTATAACGCGGGCCCGATGCGGGTCCAGCGCGCGGGCGGCATTCCCCGCATCCGTGAGACCCAGGCCTACGTCGCCGCGATCATGGCGCGTCTGGCGCAGCCGGTCCGCCAGTAAGGCGGCAAGCGCGCGACGTCATCCGGGGCTCGACCCGAGACCGCTGGCAGTGTTTACGAGCAACCTTGCCGCGCGAACCCTGCGAGAAGTCCCGCCGAACGAGCGCCACCGGTCCCGGGCCGAGCCCGGGATGACGAATTGGCTCAACCCAGCATGGCCCTGGCCATGGCCCGCACCTGCTCGCCCATGTCCTCGCGGTCGAGCGCGATCGCCAGCGTCGCTTCGACGAAGCCGATCTTGGAGCCGCAGTCGAAACGTCGGCCTTTGAACGTGACGGCATGGAACGGCTGCTCCCCGATCAGCCTGGCCATCGAATCGGTAAGCTGGATCTCGCCGCCCGCACCCTTTTCCTGGCTGGCGAGCAGATCCATCACTTCGGGCTGAAGGATATAGCGGCCCGAGACGATCTTGTTCGACGGCGCTTCTTCCACTTTCGGCTTCTCGACAAGGCCCCTCACTTCAGTGAGATTGCCCCAGCTGTCTCCGGGTTCGATGACGCCGTAGCTGGAAACTTCCTCGCGCGGGACTTCGAGGACCGAGATCAGATTGCCGCCCACCTCGTTATAGGCCTCGATCATCTGCGCCATGCAGCCGGGCGAGCCGTACATCAGCTCGTCGGGCAGGAAGATCGCGAAAGGCTCGTCGCCAACGACGGCGCGGGCGCACCACACGGCGTGGCCCAGCCCCATCGGTACCTGCTGACGCACGGCGACGAGATTGCCGGGCTGGATGCGCGTCGCCTCGAGCGCGTCGAGCGACTTGCCGCGCGAGGTCATCGTCGCTTCGAGTTCGTAGGCGGTGTCAAAATGCTCGACGATCGCGGTCTTGCCGCGCCCGGTCACGAAGACGAATTCCTCGATCCCCGCTTCGCGTGCCTCGTCGACGGCGTACTGAATCAGCGGACGGTCGACGATCGGGAGCAATTCCTTGGGAATCGCCTTGGTGGCGGGAAGGAACCGCGTGCCGAGACCGGCAACGGGGAACACGGCCTTGCGGACGGGCTTGCGGAATTTCGTTTCGGACATGGACAGCGTCGTTCCCTCATCGTGTTGCAGTGCGGTTAAAGCCGTTTGGTCGCGGTAGCGCAACATGGCTCCGGTCGGCTTTGGCCCCAACTCATGCGAGGCCGGAAGGTTGCGAGCGTGTGCTTGCCGCCCGCCCGAATCCCGCTAAATGGCTAGGGATGGACAAGATCATTATCGAAGGCGGAAAACGCCTGTCAGGCACTATACCCGTTTCCGGCGCAAAGAATGCAGCACTCACCTTGTTGCCCTGCGCGCTGCTGACCGACGAGCCGCTGACGCTGCGCAACCTGCCGCGTCTCGCCGACATCGACGGGTTCCAGCACCTGATGAACCAGTTCGGCATTTCCACCATGATCGCCGGGTCGCGGCCCGAGGATTTCGGGCGGGTCATGACCCTGCAGGCGACCCGCATCACCAGCTCCGTCGCGCCCTACGATCTCGTGCGCAAGATGCGCGCCTCGATCCTCGTCCTCGGGCCGATGCTGGCGCGTATGGGCGAGGCGACCGTCTCGCTGCCGGGCGGCTGCGCCATCGGCAACCGGCCCATCGACCTGCATCTCAAAGCGCTGGAGGCGCTGGGCGCGCATATCGACCTGGCCTCGGGATACGTGAAGGCAAGCGCACCGGACGGCGGGCTTCCGGGCGGACGCTATTCCTTCCCGGTGGTCTCGGTCGGCGCAACCGAGAACGCGGTCATGGCGGCGGTGCTCGCCAGGGGCACCTCGACGCTGCACAATTCCGCGCGCGAGCCGGAGATCGTCGACCTTTGCAGGCTGCTCGCCGCCATGGGCGCGCAGATCGAGGGCATCGGCACCTCGGAACTCACCATCCACGGCGTCGAGAGGCTGCACGGCGCCACCTACATGGTCATGCCCGACCGCATCGAGGCCGGCTCCTATGCCTGCGCGGCGGCGATCACCGGCGGCGAGGTCACGCTCAAGGGCGCGCGCATCGAGGAGATGGAAGCCACCGTACAGGCCCTGCGCGATGCGGGAGTCCACGTCGAGGCCGTGGCCGGCGGCCTCCATGTCGCCGCCGACGGGCCGATCCGGCCGATCACGCTTTCGACCGCGCCCTATCCGGGTTTTGCCACCGACATGCAGGCCCAGCTCATGGCCCTGATGACGCTTGCCGAAGGATCGAGCGTGCTCACCGAGACGATCTTCGAGAACCGCTACATGCACGTTCCCGAGCTTAACCGCATGGGCGCGCATATCGAGACGAAGGGGCGCACCGCCATCGTCCACGGCGTGGGGAAACTGACCGGCGCCGAAGTCATGGCGACCGACCTGCGCGCCTCGATGAGCCTCGTCATCGCCGGCCTTGCCGCCGAGGGCGAGACGCAGGTTCACCGCCTCTATCACCTCGATCGCGGCTATGAGCGGCTTGAGGAAAAGCTGGCGCTGGTCGGCGCGGCGGTGGAACGGGTCGGCGGAGACTGATTTGCGGTCCTGCAACTTCTGCGGCTCTTTGGGCGTTGCTTTTGTGTCAACACCCCCGAGAGGAGCACTGAGCAATGGTTCTGATCAAGCTGGCCGCCGCCGGCGCTGCCGGATATGCACTCTACAAGTACGCGACGCGCGACAAGGATCGCCACGCCTACGCAGGCGGCGACGAGAACTTCGCGCAGGTTCGCGACGCGGGGACGGGTTCCATGCAGAACCGGCCTTCGAACTGGAGCAAGGTCGACGAGGCGAGCGACGAAAGCTTCCCCGCCAGTGACCCGCCCGCGACCTACTGAGTTATCCTGAACGATCAGGGGCGGCCGTCTGGCACGGCCGCCTTTTCGCATCCCCGATCAGGCCAAGTCCCGCCCCATCGAAATGCGCGGCTCCTCGGCAAAACCCAGTTTGCGATAGAACTCGGCAGTAGCGGCGTTTCCGGCGCGCACTTGCAGGTTGACCTTGACGCAGCCCCGCCCCGCAAGCCGCGCGCATGCTTCCTGCACGAGACTGCGGCCGATGCCGCTCCGCCTGCGGTTCGGGTGGACGGCCACGGCGTAAAGCCAGCCGCGATGGCCGTCATATCCTGCCATGGCCGTCCCGATTACACGGCCGCCGTCGTCCTCGGCGACGAGCAGCAGGCCATCACCAAGCGCGAGTTTGGCCGGGATTGCGGCCTCGGCTCGGTTGCGCGGCGAGTCATCGGGGAAACAGGCGCGCCACAAGTGATCCACACTGGCGAAGTGCCTGTCTTCATAAGCCACGATTCTCATTGCGAAACCAGCCAGACCCGGATCGCGCCGGCGAGGCCTGGCGGCGTCTCGGCTTCAAGCCGCTCCGCGTCGATTCGCGCCACCAGTGCGTTTATCGGCACACCCTCTCTTGCCGCTCGCGCCTTGAGCATGTCCCAGAACACCGGCTCGAGACTGATCGATGTCTTGTGACCGGCGATCTCGACCGAGCGCTTTACCGGGGGATGATAGGAGGAGGTCATAGACTGCCCCTCTGTAAAGGCACCGACGCCGGGCAGGTACAATTTTTTGGGGTGGCTCGCCCAGGGAGGACCACCTAGACTGCCCTGAGGACACGGAGCGGACGCGAACGAGCAAATGGCAGAGGGTTATCAGGCGCTCACCGAGAAGGAAAAGCAGACCCTTCGCCTGATTGTCCGGGGCCATGATGCGAAATCGATTGCCCGCCATCTGGAGCTTTCGGTTCACACTGTGAACGAACGGCTGCGCTATGCGCGGCGCAAGATGTCGGTTTCCAGCAGCCGCGAGGCGGCGCGACTGTTGCTCGAAAAGGAGGGTGGCGGCCCCGATTTTCTTGCGGACAAGCAATTGGGGGAAGCCGAACCCACCATCCGCATGAGAGAGGATGCAGCGCCGAATGAAGGCCGAAGGACGAGGAATCACTTCGTCTGGGCAATCGGAGGAATTCTCACCATGTCACTTGTGCTCACAGCGCTCGCGCTGAATTCAATCACGGCGCCGGTAACCGGGGTCCATGAAACTGCGCCGGATAATGCGGTTGCGTCCGCCACGATAGTCGAGTCGGAGGCCGTGCGATCGGCGCAGGAATGGCTGATTCTCGTCGACGAGGGACGGTGGATCGAAAGCTGGAGCGCGACCGGGCGCTCTTTCAAGAAGCTCAATACCAGCAAGGCATGGGCATCGGTTTCCGAAGAGGTTCGACCGCCGCTCGGCGCGGTGCTTTCGCGAACCGCGAGCAGCCAGGAAAGCGTGCCCGCTCCGCCGTACGGATACGAAGTGGTCAAATTCCGTACCAGTTTCGCCAACAAACCCGATGCAACCGAAACCGTCACGCTCGCTCGCGAAGATCAGGGCTGGAAGGTCGTTGGTTACTGGATCTCCTGATGATGAGGTGGGCACTCGCTTGGGCGGACGGGCGCCGGTCGATGTCTTGTGCCCGGCAATCTCGACCGAGCGCTTGATGGGGGGATCATGAAGAAGACCATGGAGGCGAGCCTAGCGCGCGGAATCGCAAAGCCTAATAGCCGAACAGCACGTAGTCCCTGTCGTAGAACTCGCGCACGACCTTGCGGGTCTCGTCATCCACGGGCCGTTTTTCCGACCCGCTGTTGAGATGCGGCAACTGCCCCTTGAAGCCCATCGCCTGCGCGACGTAGGCGAAGCTCTCGGCCATGGTTTCGACCTTGCCGACATAATCGACCAGCACGCGGCGGTAGGGGTGGCAGATGAAGCTGTGTTGCGGACGGAAGTGCTCGATGTCCTGGAACTCCCCGAGCCGGCGCGCGAATTCAGGAAAGGTCAGGCCCGCGAGCCTTTGCGAATAGTCCGCGTCGCGCGGCGTCATGCCGCCGGCCTGCATGAATTGGAATGCCGAAACGGCGCGGGCCAGCGGATCGCGCACGAACGAGAACTTGAAATAGTCCCGCGTGGCCGCGTAGTCTTGGCGATAACGCTCCATGATCGTCGCGTGGCCGACCTGATGGCCGAACAGGGCGATCGAAAGCGAGGTGCCGGCGGTCTTGGGAATG
Organism: Novosphingobium endophyticum; assembly: GCF_014640675.1. Lineage (GTDB taxonomy): Bacteria > Pseudomonadota > Alphaproteobacteria > Sphingomonadales > Sphingomonadaceae > Novosphingobium > Novosphingobium endophyticum. The sequence goes on from NZ_BMHK01000002.1 coordinate 164,521, forward strand.
TGGATGAAGATCGCCCGGTGATGGTGAAAGGGGCCGGGCAGCGCGGATTCAAGCCGAATGTCTGCAATCCTGCGTCGCGCTATTCTGAACATCAATGATCCCTTTTCCGGCCGGAGATCTGATTTTCCAGCAATTTCCGGCCCCGAAATCTACTCGGGAAACCGGAGCACGGCGATTTTCCTGGGCGCTTCGTCGCTTTTCGGGGGGACAGGCCGTCCAGCAGGCAGCGGCCGGAGGACCGCCCGTCTGCCGGACGCGGACCATCAGTACATGTGCTGGCCGCCGTTGATGCTCAGCGTCGAGCCGGTCACGAACGCGGCATTCTCGGAGCAGAGGAAGGCGCAGCCGCGCGCGATCTCGTAGGCATGGCCGAGGCGGCCGACCGGGATCTTGGCGACGATCTTTTCGAGCACCGGCGGGGGAACGGCGGCCACCATCTCGGTGTCAATGTAGCCCGGCGCGATCGCGTTCGCCGTCACGCCGTACTTGGCGCCTTCCTGCGCCAGCGCCTTGGTGAAGCCGTGGATGCCGGACTTGGCGGCGGCATAGTTGACTTGTCCGTACTGTCCGGCCTGGCCGTTGATCGAGCCGATATTGACGATGCGGCCCCAGCCCCGCTCGCGCATTCCGGGGAAGCACGCCTTGGCCATGTTGAAGCAACCGCCGAGATTGATGCGCATCACCTCGTTCCAGTCGTCGAAGGTCATCTTGTGGAGCACGCCGTCGCGTGTGATGCCCGCGTTGTTGATGACGATGTCGACCGGGCCAACCTCCTCGGCCACCCGGGCGCAGCCATCGAGGCAGGCCTCGTGGTCGCCGACATCCCATCTGTAGGCGGGGATGCCGGTCTTCTCGGTGAAGGCCCTGGCCTTCTCCTCATTGCCTGCGTAGTTGGCAACGACAGTATGACCGCGGTCCTTCAGGGCCAGCGAAATGGCCTCTCCGATACCTCTGGTTCCGCCGGTAACGATTGCAACGCGCGTCATATGATGCCTTTCGTAGAGTTAGGCTTCCACCAACCCGGTGCTATGAAATACGGGGAGGCAGGGCAAGGTCGCCAAAACCCTTAATCATGGGCAATTTGATATAGAGCGGTTGCCGAATCCGCAACGGCGCATGAGGATTTCAGAAACGGAACTGCGTGCCGACGTAGACCGCCTGACCGTCCTGCTTGCCATCGGTCAGGGGCAGCAGGCGCTCGCGATCCTGCGAATAGCGCACGCCGGCGGTGACATCGAGATTCTCTGTCACGCGATAGGCGCCGCCCAGGTCGACTTCGCCCGAATCGCCCGCGAACGTGCGCGGGGCTCGTCCGGCGGCGCGTTTCTCGTCGATCGAGATGCGCGGCGTGAAACGCGAATCGTCATGGTTCACGCCCGCGCCGGGCGAAAGGCTGAACTTCTCGAGGTCCGGGGCTTCCGCGGGATTGCGGCCGGCCGGCGCCTGAACGAGATTCTGCGCGAAGTTCTGATAGCCGCGCGAGACGCCCAGATTGAAGCCGGTTGGCGCCATCCGCAGACTTCCGGGCTCGTTCGTGGCCTGCGCCAACTTGGAGCTGTGGCGCACGATGATCGACTGGGCCGCTTCCGGGTCCACCCGGACCGCGACTGTCACCGACCGCTCGCTGCGATTCGCGGTACCTGCCGGCGTGAAGGGAAACGCCCGCGCCTGCGCCAGCGAACGCATGGCGACCGCGCGGGAAAGATTTTCGGCCGACGCTTCCGGGTCGAGCGAATCGAGCGTCGCGGCCGACTGTTCATCGACCTTGAAACTGGCGCTGAAGGCGAGAACTGCGCTCGGCAGGGCGAGCACGCACACGCATCCGGCCAGCAGGATGCCGGTCTTGATGCCGCTCTTCGATCCGCTTGCGCCGGAACTCATCGCAATCTCTCGTCAGGTATCCCTCTGGCCCGCGCGGTCGTCGCCCCCGCGCCGGGCCTGTGCCTATACCGGCAATACTTAACACAGACTGATCGCCAACGGGAGCGGGAATGCCGCCGGCCCGGTTCAGGAAGCGTTTAACCGGTTCCGGCTCAGGCGAGACAACCATACCGGCGCTCTTGCCGCAGGTGTGCTGACAGCTATAGAGGCGATTGACGGCGGGTTTCGTATCAGCGGTCTTCGCCACCAGTATTCAGGAATTGGGAACGACAATGACAGGCAGCACCGATACCGGCCTCTTCACCGCCCGCAACATGACGCGCGCGGGTCTCTGCGCCGTGGCGGCGCTCGCTCTGGCGGGCTGTGGCGGCAAGAAGGAAACGGCCGGCGTGATGGCGCCTTCGCAGGTGACCACGATCGGCGTGAACAGCTATCTGTGGCGCGCCAGCCTCGATGCGCTGTCCTTCATGCCGCTGTTGCAGTCGGACAGTGCCGGCGGGGTAATCGTCACCGACTGGTACACTAACCCGAAGAACCCCGGTGAACGGATGAAGGTCACGGTCATGATCCTCGACCGGGATCTGCGCGCGGACGCGCTGCGCGTCAGTGCCGTGCGCGAAGTCGCCGCGAACGGCGGCTGGGCGTCGGCACCGGTAGAGGCCGCCACGGTGCAGAAGCTCGAAGACATCATCCTCACCCGCGCGCGCGACCTGCGCCGCGGCTCCATCGGTGGCTGAGATCCCGTTTGAGACGCGGCACCGGCCCGGTGTCAGGGCACGAGTCGATGCCGAACAGGCCTTGAAGTAATTTTTCCGCAGGCGGGCGAGCGGCCCCGCAGGAGACTGGACAGACATGAGTGACCGGTTCGATCCGGCTCGGGCGGATATCCGCTGGCAGGCGGCATGGGACGAGGCGCAGTGCTTCAGGGCGGACGACAATTCCCCCAAGCCGCGCAGCTACGTCCTTGAGATGTTCCCCTATCCCTCGGGGCGCATCCACATCGGCCACGTGCGCAATTACACGATGGGCGACGTGCTGGCGCGCTACAAGCGCATGAGGGGCCACGAAGTGCTCCACCCGATGGGCTGGGACGCCTTCGGCATGCCCGCCGAGAACGCGGCGATGGGAAAAGGCGTCCATCCCGGCGGCTGGACGCGCGAGAACATCGCCAACATGAAGGCGCAGCTCAAGCGCCTCGGCTTCGCGCTCGACTGGAGCCGCGAGATCGCGACTTGCGAGCCGGAATATTACGGGCACGAGCAGGCGCTGTTCCTCGACCTGTACGAACATGGCCTGGTCTACCGCAAGGAATCGGCGGTCAACTGGGACCCGGTCGACCAGACTGTGCTTGCCAACGAGCAGGTGATCGACGGGCGCGGCTGGCGCTCGGGCGCGCTGGTGGAGCGGCGCAAGCTCTCCCAGTGGTTCCTCAAGATCACCGACTTCGCCGACGAACTGCTGGAGGGCCTCGGCTCGCTCGACAAGTGGCCGGAGAAAGTCCGGACCATGCAGGAGAACTGGATCGGCAAAAGCCAGGGTATGCAGTTCCGATTCGACTTGTCGAACGGTGAGCAGCTCGAAGTCTACACCACCCGGCCGGATACGATCTTCGGCGCCAGCTTCGTCGCTGTCGCGGCCGATCACCCGGTGGCGCAGTCCGTCGCGATGACCAATTGCGACGCGGCCAAGTTCATCGACCTGTGCAAGCAGGGCGGCACGACCGCGGCCGAGCTGGAGACGGCGGAAAAGCTGGGCTTCGATACCGGCATCGGCGCGAAGCACCCGATCACGGGCGAATACCTGCCCGTCTTCATCGCCAATTTCGTGCTGATGGACTACGGCACCGGCGCGATCATGGCCGTGCCCGGCCACGACCAGCGCGACTTCGAGTTCGCCACCAAGTACGGTCTGCCGATTTCGCGCGTGATCGCCGCAAGCGCCGACGAGGCCGGCAAGCCGTTCGACGGCGAGGCGGAGGCCGGCGACGGCATCTGCGTCAATTCCGGTTTCATCGACGGCATGCCCGTGGCCGAGGGCAAGGCCGCCGTCATCGCCCGCGCCGAAGCCGAAGGCTGGGGCGAGGGCAAAACCGTCTGGCGCCTGCGCGACTGGGGCGTCAGCCGCCAGCGCTACTGGGGCACGCCGATCCCGTTCATCCACTGCGAGGTCTGCGGCGTCGTTCCGGTGCCCAAGAAGAGCCTGCCGGTCACGCTGCCCGAGGATGTCGATTTCTCGGTCCCCGGCAACCCGCTGGCGCGCCACCCCACGTGGAAGCATGCCGACTGCCCGCAGTGCGGCAAGCCCGCCCGGCGCGAGACCGACACGCTTGATACCTTCGTCGATAGCTCGTGGTACTTCCTGCGCTTCGCCAGCCAGCCTGACGACAAGCCGTTCGATCCGGCGCAGATCGCCAAATGGCTGCCGGTGGAGCAGTACATCGGCGGCATCGAGCACGCGATCCTGCACTTGCTCTACGCCCGCTTCTGGACCCGCGCGCTCGCCCGCATCGGCAAGATCGAGGTGAAGGAGCCCTTCGGCAGCCTGTTCACGCAGGGCATGGTCACGCATGAAACTTACACAATTAATCGTCCACCGACTGAGGAGGAGAAGCGCGTCTTCGGCTGGACAGACGAAGCCGCGCATGAATCTATCACTCAGTATCTCTCGCCGAACGAGATAGAACGCCGAGGCGAGCAGGTCTTTGAAAAGGCGACGGGGCGTCCCGTGAAGGTCGGCCGCGTCATCAAGATGTCGAAGTCGAAGAAGAACGTCGTCGACCCCGACGAGATCGTCGCGACTTACGGCGCCGACGCGATCCGCTGGTTCATGCTCTCCGACAGTCCGCCCGAGCGCGACCTGCCGTGGTCGGAGGCGGGCATCGAAGGCTGCGCCCGCTTCGTCCAGCGCCTGTGGCGCCTGTTCGGCCAGTTCGATGCTTCGGCTGAGGGCGAGGACAAGGCGGTCGACCGCAAGGCGCACCAGACCGTCGCGGCGGTGGCCGAGGACATCGAATCGCTCGGCTTCAACAAGGCCGTAGCGCGCATCTACGAACTGGCCGGGGTGATCGAGAAGGCCGCGCCTTCCGCCAGCCGCTCGGAAGCGATCCGCAAGCTGCTGCTGCTTGTATCGCCGATGATGCCGCACCTTGCGGAAGAGGCCTATGCCACGTTCGGTGAAGGGCTGGTCGCCAATGCCATGTGGCCCGAAGTCGATCCCTCGCTGCTGGTCGAGGACGAGGTGACCATCGCCATCCAGGTGAACGGCAAGCTGCGCGACACCGAGGTCGTTGCCAAAGGTCTGGACAAGGGCAGCCTTGAAGCGGTTGCCGTGGCCAACGCCAAGGTTCAGGCTATCCTTTCGGGTGCGACGCCGAAGAAGGTCATTGTTGTCCCGGACCGGCTCGTTAACATAGTGGCGTGATGCTCCGTCGCCTCCCCCCTCTTCGTCACCCTGAACTTGATTCAGGGTCCATCGCGCCGCTGGGACCGACGGCCTGCGGCAAGAAATGGATGCTGAATCAAGTTCAGCATGACGGAAACAGGGGGCGGAGAAGGATTGTATTGCTGGCGGCCCTGATGCTCGCGGCCCCGGTGCTTTCCGGCTGCGGCCTCCAGCCGATGTACGCCGGCGGCGGCAGCGGTGAAGTGGCGCGGGGCCTCGCGGATATCCAGGTCGCCGCGATCGAGGGGCGCGCGGGCTGGCTGGTCCGCAATGCCCTGGTCGACCAGCTCGGCGCCGGAGGAACAGCGCCGCGCTACCGCCTCGACGTGCGGCTGGACGACCAGCTGGAAGGCTTCGCGCTGCTGTCGGACGATACGGTCGGGCGCGAGCGCCGGACGTTGCGCGCGCGCTATCAGCTCGTCGACATGTCGAATGACGAGGTCGTGCTCGATGCCACGGCGGGCTCCGATGCGGGCATCGACGTGGTCTCGTCCGACTACGCGACGATCGCCGCCGAGCAGGCCGCGCTCGAGAATCTCGCGAAGGACGTCGCGAGCCGGATCGTCACCAATGTCGCGCTGCGCCTGCGCGGCGACACGAGCCAGTGAAGGCGACGCAAAAGGACTTCGCCGGTCTCGCCACGCGCGCGGCGCGCGAGGCCCGCGTCTTCTTCTTCTGCGGTCCCGACGAATCGGGCGCGCAGGACGCCGCGACGCGAATCGTGTCGCTGCTGCCCGACCCGGGCGAACGCATCGAATTGCCGGGCGCGGAGCTGCGCAAGGATCCGGTGAGGCTGGGCGACGAGGCCCGCTCGACCTCGCTCTTCGGCGGTTCGCGGCACATCTGGGTGCGCGCGCAGGGCGACGAGGCGCATGACGCGGTCCGCAACCTCATCGAAAGCGAGGTCGAAACCTGCCCGGTGGTGATCGTGGCGACGGGCGCCACCGACAAGTCGCGCACGGCCAAGCTCATCATCAATCGCGGCGACGGCCTGGTGGCGATGTTCTACCCCCCGGACCTCAGCGCGGTGACGAGCGCGGTGCGGACGATGGCCAACAGCGCCGGGCTCAAGATGGGCGGCGACCTCGCCGAGCGCATCGCGCGCGCCTCCGGCCTCGACAGCCGCATCGCCCGATCGGAAGTCGACAAGCTGGCGCTCTATCTCGACGCCTCGCCCGAAACGCCCCGCCCGGTCTCGGCGGCGGACCTCGACGCCATCGGCGCGCAGACCGAGGATGATGGCTTCGCGCCGCTGGTCGACGCGGTTCTGGGCGGAAGGCGCGCGGCGATCGCGCCCGAGCTCAAGCGGATGCGCGATCTCGGGCTCAACCCCGTCGGCCTGCTGCTGGCCTTCGAGCGGCGCACCGCGCAACTCGCGGCGCTCAACGCCCGGCTCGGGCGCGGCGGCGACATCGCTGGCCTGCTCAAGGCCGAGGCCGGCGCGCGCCGGATCTTCTGGAAGGATCAGCCGGCGCTGGGCGAGCAGCTTCGCATCTGGCGTGGAATGCGGCTCGAGCGGCTGGCGGGCAGACTGGTTGCGCTGCATCAGTCCCTGCTGGCCAATAGCCGGGAGGCGGAACTGCTGCTCGCCGAAGGGCTACTGGAAATCGCCAGAACCGCATGTTCCGATGCCAAACAACGGACAAACAGAACAGCTTAACGGAAACTGCTTTCCCGCTCTGCGTAAAGGTCCATAAGCAACACGCCTATTGCAGCGCAGCATGGCGCGGCCATGTTGTGCCCCGCATCACGCGTGGGGACGTGCAGCGTTTAGTCCGGTAACGGGAGTGCAGATTCATGGATGCGCCGCTTGCAGCGCAACGGGCCCTGAACGAGCCGCCTACCACGGATGAACTGCTGATCGCGCCTTCGCTCGAGCGTCGCCGCCTGCAGTGCTATCTGGCGCTCATGGCCGGCGATACGCTTTCGATTCTGGGCGGTTTTGCCTTCTCGGGATATTTCTACGCGGCCTTGAACGGGCTTACCTATTCGGCCTTCTACGGGATGCTTGTGCTTCCGTTCTTCCTCACGCTCGCGCTCTACAACGGTGCCTATTCCATCTGCGCGTTGCGCGAGGAATGGGCCGGTATCTTTCGCGCGCTGGCGGCGATCGGCGTTGCCGTCGGGGTGGTCCTCCTGGTTCAGTTTCTGACGATGCCCGGCATGGATCTGTCGCGCCTGATGTTCGGGGGCGGGGTCATTCTGGCTGTGATCCTGATGGTGGCGCTGCGCCTGCGGCTGCGCCTGTTCGTGAACTGGTGGTGCGGCCCCAGCGTCATAAACGAACTGATCATCGACGATGGCGGCCCGCACATGCACATTCCCGGCGCCATTCGCGTTTCGGCCGCCGCCCTCGGCTTGCGGCCGGACCTCTACGATCCGAACGCGCTCGATCGTATCGGCCTTGCGCTGCGGAACATCGACCGGGTGATCGTAAGCTGTCCGGCGGACCGGCGGATGGAATGGGCAATGATGCTCAAGGGCGCCAACGTCGATGGCGAAGTGCTGGACGATCAGGTGATGCGGCTGGGCGCGCACGGGGCGCGAACCGTGGGACACTATGGCTTGCTGCTCGTTTCCTCCGGCCCTCTCGGCCTGCGTGACCGGGCGATGAAGCGGGTTTTCGATGTGGTCCTCGCGAGTGCCGCCGTCGTTGCCCTGTTGCCGCTGTACCTTTTCATAACCCTGGCGATAAAACTGGAGGACGGCGGCCCGGTCCTCTTCGTGCAGCGCCGCATGGGGCGCGGCAACCGCTTCTTCAACATGTACAAGTTTCGCAGCATGAGCGCGGGGCTGTGCGACGCGGAAGGCAACGTCTCGGCCTCAAGGGACGACCAGCGCGTCACCCGCATCGGCCGGTTCATCCGTTCCACGAGCCTCGACGAGTTGCCGCAGTTCTTCAACGTCCTGCTGGGCGATATGAGCCTGGTTGGCCCGCGCCCGCACGCCACCGGTTCGCTCGCGGGCGACAAGCTGTTCTGGGAAGTGGACCCCCGCTATTGGCAGCGTCACGGCCTCAAGCCCGGCCTCAGCGGCCTTGCGCAAGTGCGCGGCTATCGCGGCGCCACCGATCACGAACGGGATCTGGTCAATCGGCTTCAGTCGGATCTCGAATATCTGGAGGGCTGGACCATCGGGCGCGATATCCAGATCCTGCTCCTGACGCTGCGCGTCCTCGTCCACCACCGCGCCTTTTGACGCACGCGGGCTGCGTTCAATCCCCGTTGGGGACGCTGAACGTGCCAGAGACGCGCCCGCCCGAAGCGGCCGAGACCCCGCTTTCGAGGTCGATCACGAAGCGCCCGCCGCGCAGCGTGTCACTGCCGCGCTTGAGCGAGGCGTTGCCGACCATCGTAATGATGCGCTGGTTGAAGTCGTAGACCGCCGTTTCGCCCGTCGCCACTTCGTTGCCGCGAGTCACGACGACGCCGCCGCTGGCGGTGATCCGTTGCAGCTTGAGCTGCCCGGTGTCGGTGAAGTTGACCACGGTGCGCGCCGCCCGCAGCCGCAGCTCGCCCTGCCTGATGTCGACATTGCCGCCCAGTACGACGCGGTTCTGCCTGTCCTGCAGTTCGATCCTGTCCGCCGCGTAGTCCACTGGGGCATTGGTGTCGTGCCCCGGAAAGACCTGCGCGCCGAGGTGCTGCGAAGCGGCAAGGGCAACCACGGCGAACAGGGGCGCGACGATCCCGGCGCGGACCGTCTTGCGGAAGAACCTGGGGCGCGGGCTGCTAGGCGTCATTGGGGAATCCTCAGCTTGCCGGGCGTCATGCGCAGCCGGGCGTTGCCTTCGAGCGTGACGGTGCGTCCGTCAAGATCGACCCGCATCGACCGGGCGCTGAACGTGCCCGTGGGCACTGCGCCCCGGACACCGCCGGTGCCGACCGCGGTCTTGTCCTTGATGTCGATCGAAACGCCGTTCGTCACCATCCGGTAGCCGTCGGGCGCGGCGAAGTTGACCGGCCCGCCCACCTCGAGCGTTTCGGTATTGTAGTCGTAGGCCCCGCGCGGGGCGTCGATCTTCGCCGGACCGTCGTTGAGGCTGAGCTGCGCCATCAGGTCCAGCATCTGCACCACCGGCACGCTCGCCGACTCCTGCACGGCGGTGCCGGCGGTGACGGTGAACGCGCGTCCCTGGTTGTCGAGTCCGCGATAGGAGGCATTGGCCACCCGGAGGCGTTGCTGGGTCACGGCCACCTCGTTGCGGTCCAGCAGGAAGCTGACTTCGCCGCGCGGCGAGAGCGGGATGACAATCATCACCGCCGCGACCACGCCGATCGCGGCCGGCAGGGCCTTGGCGAGGAACCCGATCAGCCGGTCATGCGAACCGCCGGGCGCGGCGAAGTGCCGGCGCCTGTTGCGGATCTGGATGGCTTCCACCGACATCGCGCGTCACGCGGCTTCGTGACTGAAGATGTCGTGCTCCGGCCAACCGGCGAGGTCGAGGCGGGCGCGTGCGGGGAGGAAGTCGAAGCAGGCCTGCGCGAGCTCCGTCCGGTTCTCGCGCGCGAGGCGCTCGACGAGGATTTCGTGCATCGCGTGCAGATAGCGCACGTCGCTCGCGGCGTATTCCTTCTGCGCATCGCTCAGCTCGGCCGCGCCCCAGTCGCTCGACTGCTGCTGCTTGGAGACTTCCTTGCCGAGCAGCTCGCGCACGAGGTCCTTGAGACCGTGACGGTCGGTGTAGGTCCGCACCAGTTTGCTCGCGATCTTGGTGCAGAATACCGGCGCGGCACAGGTGCCCAGATAATGCTCGATCGCGGCGAGGTCGAAGCGGGCGAAATGGTAGAGCTTCAGCCGCGCAGGGTCGGCCAGCACCGCCTTGAGGTTGGGCGCGTTGAACTCGCTTCCGGGGCCGAAGCGCACGAGATGCTCGTCGCCCTGCCCGTCCGAAATCTGGACCAGACAGAGCCGGTCGCGCGGCGTGATCAGGCCCATCGTTTCGGTGTCGACGGCGACGGGGCCCGGCGCAAGGGCGCCTTCGGGGAGATCTTCTTCGTGGAGATGGACAGCCATGGTCCGAAAGTGCTTAGGGACTGGGTCGGAGTTTCGCAATGGGCGCCGTGCGCGCCAGGCGCGCCAGCGGCGCGCTTTCGAAAGGGACGGACGCATGGATGCAACAGCGGAGACGAATCCTGCCGGAAGCGCGGAGGCGATTCCGCCTTCCTGGCGCGAGGCGCTGGCGCCAGTGCTCGCCACGCGCGAGGCGCGCCGGCTCGGAGGATGGCTGAAGACCGAGGAGGCCGCCGGCAAGCGCATCTACCCGCCGCGCGGGCACCGCCTGCGCGCCTTCGAACTGACGCCGCTGGACGAGGTCAGGGTCGTCATTCTCGGGCAGGACCCCTACCACGGGGCAGGGCAGGCGCACGGCCTTGCGTTTTCCGTGCAGGACGGCGTGCGCATGCCGCCCTCGCTGGTCAACATCTACAAGGAACTGGCGACGGATTGCGGCGTGAGCCCTCCCGCAAGCGGCAATCTGGATCATTGGGCGCGCCAGGGCGTGCTGCTGCTCAACAATTCGCTGACCGTGCAGGAAGGGCAGGCCGGATCGCACCAGAACAAGGGCTGGGATGCGATCACCGACGCCGCCGTCGCCGCCGTCGCCGCCAGGCCGGAGCCTTGCGTCTTCCTCCTGTGGGGCAACCACGCGAAGAAGAAGGCGATGCGCGTGCCGGGTCTCGCATCGAGCCATCACCTCGTGCTGACGGCACCGCACCCCAGCCCGCTGTCGGCGCATGCGGGGTTCTTCGGCTGCAGGCATTTCAGCCAGGCGAACGCGTTTCTGGAAGCGCATGGGCGCGGCACGGTCGACTGGTAGAACCGGTACCCCGAAGTCGCGGCTTTACTGGTTAGCCGAGGAGGCACCCCGCAGTGAACTGGCCGCGGCCGCAAGCGCGCGTGCCGCGTCTTCCAGCGCGGTCGCCGGATCGACCTTTGCAACCTCGTTGGCAGCGCTCTGCGCCCCGGCGGACGAATCCCGCGCAATCGTCTGCGGGCTGGCCTCCTGCTTCGCGAGAGCAAGTTGCGTCGTCGGCGGCTGGACCGCTTCGGATGGGGCCTGCGCGAGAGTCGTTTCCGGCAAGGCTTCGGGCGGCGGGGTCGCGGTCAAGGTCTGATCCGCTTCGGCCGCCGGCGCGGCTGTGGTCTCCTGCAGTGCAGCCTGCGGCGCGGGGCCGGCGGGCAATGCCGCGGTCCGCTGGGGCTGACACAGCTCAGAGGCCACGGCGTTGTCGCTGATGCGGGCAAGCGTGTAGAGGTCGTTCTCCGAAGCCGACGACGCAAGACGCGAGTATGTGGCGACCGCTTCGCATCGCAGCGTGTCGTGATCGATGATGGAGGCACGGTTTCCGACCTCCGTCTCGTAGGCCGCGAAGGCGGGCATACCGTTTTCCGGTCCCAGCGCCCGAATGAAGTGCGCCTGCAGGACCGTGCGCGAGGCTTCCAGCGATGCCTTGCGGGCCTGAACGAAGGCATTGTAGCTGTTGAGCGTGTCCGGCGCGTCCCGACATCGCATCGCGCCCACCAGAAGCGTCGTCTGGAAAGCGTGCAGCCGGGCGGCGGAGATTTCGTCCGCGTTCCAGCAGGCGGGTGCGGCGGCCAACGCCGGTTGTGCCACAAGACCAAGGGATGCGACCGCCGGGGCGATCACACGAGCGATATATGAGCGAGTCACAGTCATCCTCCATCGGGAAAGGGATGACGGCTTGATCGCTCTGGCAACGCGGATTTGGGTCGCCACCCAAAGTACGCCTGCGCTCTGCGCGCAGGGCTTTTACGTTTTGCTAACGTGCTAATGCAACGTGGTACTTATGCCACAGATTTGCGTGATTCGACAAGGCGTGCGAAGCGAAAGATAGCCGGAAAATCGTGACGAGAACGCTCGCTACGCCGAGGCCCCCTGCACCGCCTCATCCATCACGTAGTGGCTCATGGCGCCGCCCACCGCCAGGTCGCCCATCGCGGCGCGGAACCTGCCGAAGCTCTCCAGATCGCGGGCGGCGACATGGGCTTCCATCGAAGTCCACACGACGTTGAACGTGAACTTGCGCGGGTTTTCCACGCCCCGCCCGAAGCGGACCGAGACCACGCCTTCGCACAGGGCGAGTTGGGGAACGCCCGTCTCGCGCATGGCCTGCGCGAATTTGTCTTCGCTTCCCGGCGCCACCTCGATTTCCGCGATTTCCAGCAGCATTCGATCATCTCCCGCTTTGGAAGGGAGACTTGTCCGCGCGAGGCGAGCGGTCAAGCGCGGGAGGGGGTTGATCGTCGGGGCGGCGGATACACACATGCAAACACGTCATCCCGGACTTGATCCGGGATGACGGGGGGCTTTAGCAAAAAAAGGGCGCGTCTTGCCGCGCGCCCCTTATGGGATGGCCCGCCCCTTTTCCCCCGGCATCGGGTATGATGCTGGTGTTCGAAAAGGAAAGGAGCGGTCCGATGTCTATTTTGATCCTGGGAATTGATCTCGGCAAGAATTCTTGCAGCATCGTGGGCGTTGACGCGCAAGGCGCTGTTGTTGTTCGCCGATCAATGCGGCGCAAGACGCTCATTGAATACGTGGCGACGCTTCCCGCGTGCGTGGTGGCGATGGAAGCTTGCTGCGGCGCCCATCATCTCGGCCGGCTTTTTGCTGCAAAAGGGCACGAGGTCCGACTGATGTCTCCTGAGTACGTTCGGCCTTACGTGAAAGCTCAGAAGAATGACGATCGTGATGCGGAAGGGATCGCCGAGGCGGCCTCCAGACCAACGATGCGATTTGTCGAGCTCAAGAGCCAGGCGCAGCTGGACATCCAGACGCTGCACCGCATGCGATCACGCCTGGTTGCTGAACGCACTGGTCTCATCAATCAGCTTCGCGCCATTCTGTCGGAGCGCGGAACGGACTTTCCGGCCGGGCGTCGCAAGCTCGAGCAAGGGGTCGATGGTTTGCTCGCAGACGGCGATGACACGCTGTCTGCTCGTATAGTCGAGCTGATCACACAACTTCGCGCGGAATGGAGCGAGCTCGATACGAAGATCGAGGCACTGAACGCTGAATTCGTTGAAATGGCGCGCACCGATGCAGCCATGCGCCGGCTGACGACCATACCGGGCGTGGGCGTGCTCAATGCGACGGCGCTGGTGGCAGCTGTGGGTGATGGAAGCAGCTTTGGCAAAGCGCGTGACCTCGGCGCCTGGCTCGGGCTGGTTCCCCGTCAGCACACTACGGGGGCAAGCCTCGGTTGCTTGGAATCTCGAAGCGCGGCAACACTTACCTGCGTACGCTTCTCGTCCACGGTGCGAGAGCCGCCTTACCCTCGCTATCCCAAAGCGACACGCCATTGGGCCGCTGGCTCAAAGCGATGATCGAGCGAGGTGTTCATCGGAACGCGATCGTGGTCGCCCTGGCCAACAAGCTGGCGAGGATTGCCTGGGCGGTCTTGCGTAAAGACGTAGCGTTCGAGCGCGGCCGCCTCGTCGCGGCATAGTCAGATCGGCCACGCACAATGCGCGCGTGGCTCATGAGGTTTGCAGGAAGGATCGTAAAGATGGCCTGAGAGTCGAACGACGTTTGGAAACCCGGTGAATGAAGTGGCATTCGATGCCGTCGCCTTTTGTGGGTCCCAAGCGTGCGGATGTCCATCTTGGCCATGGGCGTGCCCATGAGACCGTATACGTTGACGCAGACTACTCAGAACACCGTAATATCCTCTTGCAGACGGGGCGGGCCATACGTTTCATTCAGATGGCTCGCGCCTCAGCGCGGCAGTTCGCTGGCGCCCATCAGCAGCTCGTCCACCGCGCGGGCGCACTGGCGGCCTTCGCGGATGGCCCAGACGACCAGCGACTGGCCGCGGCGCATGTCGCCGCAGGAGAAGATCTGCTCGTCGCTGGTCTGGTACTTCTCGGTGTCGGCCTTGACGTTGCCGCGCGGGTCCAGCTCGACGCCCGCCTGATCAAGCAGGCCGGCCTTGCGCGGGCCGGTGAAGCCCATGGCAAGCAGGATGAGGTCGGCCTGGAGCGTGAATTCGCTGCCCGGCACCTCGTGCATCCGGCCTTCCTTCCATTCGACGCGCACGCATTCGAGGCCCTTGACGTCGTTGTCGCCGATCACGCGCTTGGTCAGCACGGCCCAATCGCGCTCGCAGCCTTCCTCGTGGCTCGAGGACGTGCGCAGCTTGAGCGGCCAGTTGGGCCAGGACATCGCCTTGTCCTCATGCACCGGAGGCCGAGGCATGATCTCGAGCTGGGTGACCGAGAGTGCGCTCTGGCGGTTCGAGGTGCCCACGCAGTCCGAACCGGTGTCGCCGCCGCCGATGACGATGACGTGCTTGCCGGTGGCGGTCAGCGTGCCGCGCGGCGCGGCGCGCATTTCATCATCGCCCGCGTTGCGCTTGTTCTGCTGGGTCAGGAACTCCATCGCCGGACGCACGCCGGGCAGTTCGGAGCCCGGAATGTCAAGCCGGCGGGCTTCCTCGGCGCCACCGGCAAAGACGACCGCGTCGTAGTTTTCCTTGAGCGAATTGACGGAGACCGAGACGCCGACCTCGATCGAAGTCTTGAACACCACGCCTTCGGCTTCCATCTGCGCCGCGCGGCGATTGATGAGGTGCTTCTCCATCTTGAAGTCGGGGATGCCGTAACGCATCAGCCCGCCGACGCGATCGTTCTTCTCGAACACCGTCACCGAGTGGCCGGCGCGCGCGAGCTGCTGCGCGCAGGCCAGGCCCGCCGGGCCGGAACCCACGACGGCGACCGACTTGCCGCTGCGCTTCCGGGGGATCCTCGGGGTAATCCAGCCTTCCTGCCAGCCCTTGTCAACGATCGCGCATTCGATCGACTTGATGGTAACGGGCTGGTCGGTGATGTTCAGCGTGCAGGCCGCCTCGCACGGGGCGGGGCAGATGCGGCCGGTGAACTCCGGAAAGTTGTTGGTCGAATGGAGGACTTCCAGCGCGTTGCGGTAGTCGTCCTCATAGACCAAATGGTTCCAGTCCGGGATGATGTTGTTGACGGGGCAACCCGTGTGGCAGTGCGGAATGCCGCAGTTCATGCAGCGAGACGCCTGCGCCCGCAGCGCGTCGGGCGCCAGCGGGATCACGAATTCCTTGTAGTTCGTCAGTCGCTCGTCGACCGGACCGTACGTGCGATCATGACGGTCCAGTTCGAGGAAGCCGGTTTCCTTGCCCATCTTCTCTTGATTCCCGATTCTTATTCTGCGGCCACGGAAGCAGCTTCAAGCCGCTCGGCCTCGAGTTGCTTGAGCGCGCGCGCATAATCGCGCGGCATCACCTTCACGAACTTGCCAATGGTATTGGCCCAGTCGTCGAGCAGCGCACGGGCCCGCTTCGAGCCGGTGTGCAGGTGGTGACGTTCAAGCAGGATGCGGATGCGTTCGGCGTCGTGGCGCAGCATGTCGCCCATGCCGAGGTCGTTGACCCCGCCCGTGCGCTGCTGCGGACGGCCCGTGCCTTCGTCCTCATCGGCCTCGGCGGAGACCGGCGCGAGATCGACCATCGCCGTGTTGCACAGCTTGTCGAACTCGCCGTCCTCGTCGAAGACATAGGCGATGCCGCCCGACATGCCCGCCGCGAAGTTGCGGCCGGTCTTGCCCAGCACCATCACCACGCCGCCGGTCATGTACTCGCAGCCATGATCGCCGCAGCCTTCCACGACCGCGATCGCGCCCGAGTTGCGGACCGCGAAGCGCTCGCCGCCCACGCCGTTGAAGAACGCCTCGCCGGAGATCGCGCCGTAGAGCACGGTGTTGCCGACGATGATGTTCCTGAGCGGGTCACGATCGACGTGGGTCGGCTGGCGCACGATCACGCGGCCGCCCGACAGGCCCTTGCCGACATAGTCGTTGGCATCGCCGGTCAGGTCCAGCGTCACGCCGTGGGCGAGCCAGGCGCCGAGGCTCTGACCGGCGACGCCGGTGAGCTTCACGTTGATCGTGTTGTCCGGCAGGCCCTCGTGGCCGTAGCGCCGCGCCACTTCGCCCGAAAGCATCGCGCCGACCGTGCGGTTGACGTTGATGATCGGTTTTTCAATGCGCACCGCCTCGCGCCTTTCGAGCGCATCGGCCGAAGCC
This sequence comes from Novosphingobium endophyticum, assembly GCF_014640675.1. Classification (GTDB taxonomy): domain Bacteria; phylum Pseudomonadota; class Alphaproteobacteria; order Sphingomonadales; family Sphingomonadaceae; genus Novosphingobium; species Novosphingobium endophyticum. The sequence goes on from NZ_BMHK01000002.1 coordinate 180,917, forward strand.
TCGATCAGCACGTTGTCGAGCGCGTTTTCGAGCCCGTGATCCTGCGTGCCGCTCCAGTTGAGCGAGGGGCTCTCGCCCTGCGGCGCCTGGTAGAGGATGCGGCTGAGATCGACGCCCTTGGCCTTCCAGTGCGCGATGGCCTTCTTCATGTTCAGCCTGTCCACGCGGCCGACCATCTCGGCAATCGTGCGGAAACCCAGCTCGGCCATGATCGCGCGCAGTTCCTCGGCGACGAAGAAGAAATAGTTGACCACATGCTCGGGCTGGCCGGTGAAGCGCGCGCGCAGGACCGGGTCCTGGGTGGCGACGCCGACCGGACAGGTATTGAGGTGGCACTTGCGCATCATGATGCAGCCCGCCGCGATCAGCGGCGCGGTGGCGAAGCCGAACTCGTCGGCACCGAGCAGCGCCGCGACGGCAACGTCACGCCCGGTGCGCAGGCCACCGTCGGCCTGCACCGCGACGCGGCTGCGCAGGTTGTTGAGCAGCAGCGTCTGCTGGGTCTCGGCGAGGCCGATTTCCCAGGGCGAGCCGGCGTGAGTGAGCGAGGTCAGCGGCGAGGCGCCGGTGCCGCCTTCGTAGCCCGAGATCGTGATATGGTCCGCGCGCGCCTTGGAAACGCCCGCCGCGACCGTGCCCACGCCCACTTCGGACACCAGCTTGACCGACACGCGCGCGCCGGGATTCACGTTCTTGAGGTCGTGAATGAGCTGCGCGAGATCCTCGATCGAGTAGATGTCGTGGTGCGGCGGCGGCGAAATCAGGCCGACGCCCGGCGTCGAGTGACGGGTCTTGCCGATGATCTTGTCGACCTTGTGGCCGGGCAGCTGGCCGCCCTCGCCGGGCTTGGCGCCCTGGGCCATCTTGATCTGGATGTCGTCGGCATTGACGAGATACTCGGTAGTCACGCCGAAGCGGCCCGAGGCGACCTGCTTGATCGACGAGCGCATGGTATCGCCGTTTTCCAGCGGCTGGAAGCGCTTGGGATCCTCGCCGCCCTCGCCGGTGTTCGACTTGCCCCCGATGCGGTTCATGGCGAGCGCCAGCGTGGTGTGCGCTTCCCAGCTGATCGAGCCATAGCTCATCGCGCCGGTGGCGAAGCGCTTGACGATCTCGCTCGCCGGTTCGACGTCCTCGATCGGGATCGGCTGTTCGGCGGGCACGAAATCCATCAGCCCGCGGATGGTGAGCATCCGGGTCGACTGGTCGTTGATGGTCTGCGCGAACGCCTTGTACTTGTCAGGCACGTTGCCGCGCACGGCATGCTGGAGCAGGCCGATATTGTCGCTGGTCCAGGCGTGCTCCTCGCCGCGAATGCGCGAGCCGTAGATGCCGCCGACGTCGAGCATGTTGGCGTAGATCGGGTTGTCGCCATAGGCCGCGGCATGGCGGCGGACGGCTTCTTGCGCGATCTCCGCCAGGCCCGCGCCCTCGATCGTCGTGGCGGTGCCGGTGAAGTACTGTTCGATGAAGGCGCTCGACAGGCCGACCGCGTCGAAGATCTGCGCGCCGCAATAGGACTGGTAGGTGGAGATGCCCATCTTGGACATGACCTTCCGGATGCCCTTGCCGATCGCGTAGATGTAGTTCTTGCGCGCTTCCTCGGCGGTGACCGGCAGGTTCTTGCGGGTGCGGATGTCCTCGATCGTCTCGAAGGCGACGTAGGGGTTGATCGCTTCCGCGCCATAGCCCGCGAGCACGCAGAAGTGGTGGACTTCACGCGCTTCGCCGGTCTCGACGACAAGCCCGGTCTGCATGCGCAGGCCCTGGCGCACGAGGTGGTGGTGCACCGCCGCCGTCGCCAGCAGCGCCGGCATCGGAATGCGGTCCGGCCCTTGCGCGCGGTCGGACAGGATCAGGATGTTCTTGTCCGCCAGCACCGCCTCGGTCGCGGCCCAGCACATTTCCTTGATCGCTTGTCCCAGGCCCTCGGCGCCGGTCTCGGCGTCCCAGGTGATGTCGATCGTCTCGGTGCGGAAGGCACCGTCGAGCGCGGCTTCGACCGAGCGGATCTTGGCCAGGCCCTCGTCGGTGAGGATCGGCTGGCTGACTTCCAGGCGCTTGTGCGTGCCGGCGTCATGGCCGAGCAGGTTCGGGCGCGGGCCGATCATCGACACCAGGCTCATCACCAGTTCCTCGCGGATCGGGTCGATCGGCGGGTTGGTGACCTGCGCGAAGTTCTGCTTGAAGTAGTCGTAGAGCAGACGCGATTTGTCCGAAAGCACCGGGATCGGCGTGTCGGTGCCCATCGACCCGATCGGATCGTCGGCATTCATCGCCATCGGCTCGAGGAAGCGCGAAAGGTCTTCCTGCGTGTAGCCGAAGGCCTGCTGGCGATCGAGCAGCGAAGTGGTCACCGGCGGCAGCTCGTCCAGCACCTCCTCGATCACGTCGAGGTCCTTCAGCATGTACTGCGCCTGGTCGAGCCACTTCTGGTAAGGCTCATCGTCGGCGAGCTTGGCCTTGATCTCCTCGTCCTCGATGATGCGGCCTTCGTCGAAGTCGATCAGCAGCATCTTGCCGGGCTGGAGGCGCCACTTGCGCACGATGTTGTCTTCCTTGATCGGCAGGACGCCGCTTTCGGAAGCCATGACGCACAGGCCGTCGTCTGTGACGAGGAAGCGCGCGGGGCGCAGGCCGTTGCGGTCCAGCGTGGCGCCGATCTGGCGCCCGTCGGTGAAGGCGACGGCGGCGGGGCCGTCCCACGGCTCCATCAGCGCTGCGTGATACTCGTAGAAGGCGCGCCGCTTGGGATCCATCAGCGGATTGCCGGCCCAGGCCTCCGGGATGAGCATCATCATCGCGTGGGACAGCGAATAACCACCCGCGAGCAGCAGCTCGAAGGCATTGTCGAGACAGGCGGTGTCGGACTGGCCATGCGGGATCAGCGGCCACATCTTGTCGAGGTCCGCGCCCAGCAGGTCGCTTTCCATGGTGCGGCGGCGCGCGTTCATCCAGTTCACGTTGCCGCGGACGGTGTTGATCTCGCCGTTGTGCGCCATGAAGCGGTAGGGATGCGCCAGCTTCCAGCTCGGGAACGTGTTGGTCGAGAAGCGCTGGTGCACGAGGCCAAGCGCCGAGACGAACTCGGGATCGCGCAGATCGTCGTAGAACGAGCCAACCTGAGTGGCCAGCAGCAGGCCCTTGTAGACGATCGTGCGGCTGGAGAAGCTCGGCATGTAGAGCTCGGTGAGGCCGGGCAGGTCGTGCTTCTCGGCCAAAGCCGCCAGCGGGTTCTGCGTCTGCTTGCGGATCGCCAGCAGTTTGCGCTCGAAGGCGTCCTGATCGGCGCAGCTCTCACCCCGGCCCACGAAGCACTGGCGAATCACCGGCATCGATTCGATCACGGTCTTGCCGAGCCCGTCGAGGGTGATGGGCACATCGCGCCAGCCGAGCAGCGTCTGGCCTTCCTTGACGATGAACTTCTCGAACTTGGCGACCACGAAATCGCGCGCGGCCTCGTCCTGCGGCAGGAAGCACATGGCGACGGCATAATCGCCCGGCTGCGGCAGGTTGATGCCGGCGCCCTGCGCCCACTTGCGGAACATCTGGTCGGGAATCTGGGTAAGGATTCCCGCGCCGTCACCCAGCAGCGGGTCTGCGCCCACCGCGCCGCGATGGTCGATGTTTTTCAGAATCTCCAGGGCCTGGGTAATGATCGCATGGCTTTTCTGTCCCTTGATATGGGCGACGAAGCCCACACCGCAGGAGTCATGTTCGTTACGCGCATCGTAAAGGCCTTGGGGCTTAGGAAATCCCATCGATAATAATCCGTCCTGTCATTTGCCGGGGTCTGTCAATTTCACGCAGCGCAGAGGTGCGCGAATCGCGCACTATCCGGCACGCGGCATAGTGACCCCACGGTCCCCATGACGATTACAGGCCGTTTTTGCAACCTTTGGACGCAGGATTGGTATCGCGAACACTGAAAATGCGGAAATTTTATTGTTGCCGGCACGGTGCGAACCCCGTGCGGGGCGGGCGCGGGCGGCGCGTTTTCCAGCGCCGCGGCCCCTCACGATCGATGCGCGCGCCGAATATCGGCGTTCAGGCAGCTCCGCTCATGCGCTGCAAAGTGGCGAGCGCGGCGCGCAGGGCCTTTTCGGTTTCCTGGGGATCCTGCCCGTCCGGCGCGTCGAAGGGGCGGCGGCCCTCGGCGGAGGATTCCGCGCGGTCGGTTCCGTGCGTCTCTTCGTCCGGCAGGGACGGCCCGATGTCGGCACCCGATTCGTCGGCGCCCAATTCATCCGTGGGAGAGAGCGAAGAGCGCGGGCCGACGGAACGCGAAATGTTGAGCAGCGAGGAATAGCCTTCCTCCAGCACGTCGCTTTCCTCGTCTTCATACGCGTCCTCGTCCACACCCTCGTCGAGGCCGTAGGCGTGTTGGTCAAGATCGCCGGTCGGGGCGGCGGGCGCGAGGCCGATGTGACGCGGCGGGATATAGCCGGGCAAGGCGTCCTCGTAGGCATCCTCGCCGGAATCGTGACCGACCGGACGCAGCGCGGCCGGCATTCGCGGCGGCTGCGCGACGGGTTCGAATGCCTCGGCTTCAGCGGTTTCGGGTTCAGGTTCGGTGACTTCGGGCGGTGCCGGTGCATCGAAATCGGGTACGGCGCTCAGGCGCGGCAGCCGGACGGGGGGAGCCTCGAAGACCTGCTGCGCGCACTCGCGGGGTTCCGCTTCGGCCGCGACGTCATGGTCAGCCTCGGGTTCCGGTTCGGCCGGGGGTTCCGCGACCCTGACGGCAGCGGGGTAGGCCGCCTCGCTGCGGCACCGGGCCATCGCGAGCGCAAGCCGTTCGAGCAGTTCTACCTGTGAAAGCGCGTCGAGTTCGGCTGAAGCGATACGCTCGGCTGCACCGGCGGCCTCGGTCGCGGGCGTGGCGCCGGCGGTGAAGTCGCCGCCCTCGTCCTTGTCCTCGACACGATCGTATTCGAGGGCGATTTCCTCGTCGTCGTTCGACAGCGCGGGCGGGGCGTAAGGTGTCTGCGGCGTTTCGTCGTCCTCATCGGACCGATCGTCGTCACTTTCCGGCCCGTTGTCGCGGCGTGCGGTGATTTCGTACGAATACGCGTCGAACAGACTGCCCTTAGCAGCGCCTGGCGCTTCTGCCCGGGCGGGCTCGTCGGCGGGCGGCGTGGGCAGCGGCGCGGTCGCGGATTCCTCATCCGCTTCGTCGAAGCTGCCGATCTCGAAATCCGCAATGTCCAGAATCGCGGTCTCGCGAGCGCTCTCCCGCATGGCGCGCACTTTCCACAAGGGCTGCGCGGGCGCCTCCTCCCCGGCCGCGTTCGCGGCGGGAGGGGCCGGAGCCGCCGTTTCGGCGGCCGCCGTCGCGCCGCGCCGGCGCGGGCGCGCCGCGGTTTCAGGACGGGCGATCCGGCGCGCGACGAGCGCGCCGATCACGCCGCCGCTGGCGGTCATGACAAGAGCAATGAGAATGCGCGCGGTCGCGCCCAGCGGCGGCGCGGCCATGGGGAGGAGCGAGTCGATACCGGTCGCGAGCACCGCCTGCTCGATGAGCGCGGGACTGATGGCGACGCTGGCAAGGCCGAACAGCGCGCCGAACCAGAGGGCCACGATCGCGGGAAACAGTGGATGCCGGCTGATCGGCGGGTTGCCGCCCGATTTCCTGCTCGTTTTTTCGGCCATGTCCATCACCTCAATCTCGCGGAAGCGGGCCGGCGTCATGCCGCGACGCCAAGTCCATTTCCAGCGGCCACAGGTGACACCATTTGGTAAACGTCTCGATAACGGGCAGCATTCGCGGCCCAGTCGTGCTGCGCCCGGACGTGCTGGAGCCCCGCCTCGCGATAATCGTCCCACCGCCCGCGATGCTCCAGCATTTCCGCCAGCGTCGCGGCGCAGGCGCGGGGATCGTCGGGGGCGAAGAGCACGCCGGTCGTCCCATGCGTGACCAGTTCCCGGTGCCCGCCGACGTCGCTCGCGGCCACGAGCTTGCCCTGGGCCATGGCCTCGAGCGGCTTGAGCGGCGTGACGAGGTCGGTCAGGCGGCTGCGCTTGCGCGGATAGGCCATGATGTCGGCCAGGGCGTAATAGCGGTCGACCTCGTGATGCGGGACGCGCCCGATGAATCGGATCGCGTCGGCGGCGGGCGAAGCGGCGGCCCGCTCGCGCAGCGCCGCCTCGCACGGCCCGCCTCCGACGAGGAGCAGGCGCGCGTCCGGCTGGCGTTCGGCGAGCAGCGCCATGGCATCGATCAGCACGTCGATGCCTTCATAATCATAGAAGCTGCCGATAAAACCGATCACCGGGCAAGGGCGGCCATCGACTTCAAAGCCCAGCGCGCGCGCCAGTTCGGGGTCGCGCGGCAGGGGCTTGCCGAAGAGCGTCAGGTCGACGCCATTGGGCATGACCGTCACGCGCCGCGCATCGGTGCCGCGCGCGACCAGATCCGCCTTGAGTCCCTCGCAGATCGTCACCACCGCGTCCGCCCGCGCAACCACGTGGCTCTCCAGCCCGCGCGTCAGGCGGTACTTGAGCGAGCCTTCGGTGCCGGTTCCGTTGCCGACGGCGGCATCTTCCCAGAAGGCGCGGATTTCGTAGACCAGCGGAATGCCATGGCGGCGCGCCACGCGCAGCGCCGCCTGGCCGCACAGCGCCGGTGAATGGGCATGCAGGATATCCGGCCGCCACTCCCGCACGGCGCGTTCGATGCCTTGCGCGAAGATTCCGATCTCGCGCCATTCGCGCAGGCCCGCAAAGCCGCTCGCGCGGCCGGCGGTGCGGTGGAACAGCAGACCGTCCGCCTCTTCCACGGCGCCCTCCCCGGCGGTGTGGCGCAGGCCCGTGACGCCGCGCACCTCGAAGCCCATCGCGGCCTGGGCCTTGAGGATCGCACGGGTGCGGAAAGTATAGCCGCTGTGCATCGGCAGCGAGTGGTCGAGAACATGGAGAACGCGCGTCATGGCCCCGAACCCCTAGCGAACAAGGCTTAACGCGGCGTCAACTCGGCGCTGCTATCGCCTGCGATCCATGGTCGACATCTTCGCCCTCGCCCTCTCGCACGGATTGCTCGCGCTTGTCGCGATCCGGCTGCTCTCACGCCCGGAACTCGACCGGGAGGGAGCGGCCCCGAAACGGAGCGCGAAACGCGCGATGCGAGTTCGGTCCGAAAACGAAGGCCCGGCCGGCAATGCTTGACCTCGGCCTGGCGGCGTTCCTCGGCTGCTTCCTGGTGCTCGGCTTCAAGCGCCCGTTCCTCTGGGTGCTGTGCTATCTCTATGTCGATATCGTCGCGCCGCAGCTGATCTCCTGGGGCATCCTCGCCAGCGTCCCGGTCTCGCTGATGGCCTTCGCCGCGGCTTTCGGCGGCTGGCTGCTGTTCGACGACAAACGCGATTCGCGCTTCACGTTCCGGCAGGCGCTGCTACTCCTGCTGCTCGCCTATTGCGCGGTGACCACGTTCACGGCGGTCTATCCGGAGGAAGCGGCGCACAAGTGGTCCTGGGTCTGGAAGGCCCTCGTCTTCGCGATCTTCCTGCCACTTACCGTGCGCACAAGGCTCAGGTTCGAGGCGGTCGCGCTGGTCATGACGCTCTCGGCCAGCGCGCTGATCATAGACGGGGGCATCAAGACCGTGATGGGCGGGGGCGGCTACGGTACGCTGCGCATCTTCGTCGAGAACAACACCGGCCTTTTCGAGGGGTCGATCCTGTCCTGCGTCGCGATCGCGATCATTCCGGTCATCCTCTGGCTGGCGCGTTATGGCACGATCTTTCCGCCCGATTGGCGCGTCCGCGTTTTCGCGGCCGGACTGATCTTCGCCTGCGCGCTGATCCCGGTCGGCACCCAGGCGCGCACCGGGCTGGTCTGCCTGGGCGTGCTCGGCGCGCTCTATCTCAGAACCGCGAAGCACCGCGTGCTGATCGCCGGAGGCATGGCGCTGGCGCTGATGATGTCGCTGCCGTTCCTGCCGCAGTCCTTCCTCAACCGCATGAGCACGATCGAGAACTATCAGGCGGACCAGTCGGCGGGTACCCGGCTCGGAGTCTGGAAATGGACCTGGGACTATGTGAAGGACCATCCCCTTGGCGGCGGGTTCGAGGTCTATCTCGCCAACGAGGTGGCCTACAACACCGTCAACCGCGAAGTTTCCGGCGCCAACGTGACGATTGAGCGTGAGAAAGTGGTGGAGAAGGGGCGCGCCTTCCACTCGAGCTATTTCGAGATGCTGGGCGAGCAGGGATATCCCGGTTTCCTGATCTGGCTGCTGATCCAGGTCAGCGGCCTGTGGCAGATGGAGCTGATCCGGCGGCGCTGGAAGGACCGCAAGGGGCCGGACGAAGCCTGGGCCGCGCCTCTCGCCGTGGCGCTGCAGCAGGCGCATGTGATCTATATGGTCGGCTCGCTTTTCGTCGGCATCGCCTTCCAGCCCTTCATCTTCATGCTGGTGGGCCTGCAATGCGGCTTCTGGAGCTATCTGAAGCGCATCGACGCGACGGCAAGGCCGCGTGGAAAAACACCCCGGCGGGCGGGTCCGCGAGAAGTACGGCCGGCCTGAGCGGGACAGGCCCGATACCCCCTTCGGGCTGTGGTCGCGATGCAACATTTCCGGGGCGTGTATTTTTTCTCGTACCCTGTTCATTGTATTTACGGCAAATTAACCTTTAACCTTCATTCCTCCTATGGTTAATACACGGCAATGTCCGTTGATATGGAGTTAGCTCCTGCGGACTATGGGGCAAAAAGGGGGACTACCTCATGCGAGTGCTGTTGATCGAGGACGAACCGACCACAGCCCGGGCCATCGAGCTCATGCTTTCGGCCGAGGGTTTCAATGTCTATTCGACGGATCTGGGCGAAGAAGGCCTCGATCTCGGTAAGCTGTACGATTACGATATCATACTTCTCGACCTCAACCTGCCAGACATGCACGGCTACGACGTCCTGAAGAAGCTGCGCGTCGCCAAGGTGCAGACGCCGGTGCTGATTCTTTCGGGCATCTCGGAGATGGACTCCAAAGTTCGCTCGTTCGGCTTCGGCGCCGACGATTATGTGACCAAGCCGTTCCACCGCGAAGAGCTGATCGCCCGCATCCATGCGGTCGTGCGCCGCTCGAAGGGCCATTCGCAGTCGGTCATCCGCACCGGCAAGCTGATCGTCAACCTCGACGCCAAGACGGTCGAGGTCGATGGCGCCCGCGTGCACCTGACCGGCAAGGAATACGCGATGCTTGAGCTGCTCTCGCTACGCAAGGGCACCACGCTGACCAAGGAAATGTTCCTCAACCACCTCTACGGCGGCATGGACGAGCCCGAGCTGAAGATCATCGACGTCTTCATCTGCAAGCTGCGCAAGAAGCTCTCCCACGCCTGCGGCGGTGCCAACTATATCGAGACCGTCTGGGGCCGCGGCTACGTGCTGCGCGATCCGGACGAGCAGGCCGAAGCCGCCTGACATCAGTTCCCTTGTGAAGTGAACCGACGGCCTGCCCGAAAGGGCAGGCCGTTTTCCTGGGGGAAGCCCGACTACGCCGCCCATTGACCCCCGCGAGTATCGCTGCCATCGCGCCGCGCCATGACGGCTTACAAATCCGGCGATCCCACCACGCTCAACCGGCTCTATGGCCGCGCCAAGGGCAAGCCGCTGCGCGCGGGGCAGCAGGCGCTGTTCGATACCCTGCTGCCGCGAATCGCGGTCCCGGAAGAGGGCCCGATCACGGCCGAGCGGCTGTTCGGGCACGAGTGCCCGCTTCATTTCGAGATCGGCTTCGGCGGCGGCGAGCACATGGCGAGCCGCGCCGACATGCTGCCGGACCACGGCTTCATCGGCTGCGAGCCTTTCATCAACGGCGTCGCCCAGGCGCTCGTCCACGTCAGCGGCGATAATGGGGCGCACCCGCCGATCGGCAACGTGCGCATCCATCACGGCGACGCGCTGGAGGTGCTGTCCCGCGTGCCCGACGGCACGCTTTCGTTCCTCTACCTGCTGCACCCCGACCCCTGGCCCAAGGCGCGCCACGCCAAGCGGCGGATGATGAACGACGGCCCGGTCGACATGTTCGCGGCCAAGCTGAAACCGGGCGGCGAGTTCCGCTTCGGCACCGATCATCCGGTCTACCTGCGCCACGCGCTGATGGTCATGCAGCGCCACACTGACCAGTTCGACTGGCTCTGCGACAAGCCCTCCGATTTCCAGAAACGCCCCGGCGGCTGGCCCGAAACGCGCTACGAGGCCAAGGCCCGCCGGCTGGGGCACGAGGTCTGGTATATGAAATATCGCCGGACAGGCGCACAGCGTCAGCCCTGACGTGAAACGTATTGATTAAAGGCATCGGGATATAGGCAATCGCGAGGCAGCAATGCCTGCCTCGCGATTAACGAGCGCGCGGCCAGCGCACGAGGTTTTTCGATTCTGACCCGGCCAGTGGATACCTTGGCGTTCAATGGCGCGTCGGTTCGGGATGGGCGTGCCGGTACGACAGGCCAGAGCGCGCCTTGTACGAGACGATCCGCCGTGCGCCCTTCGCGTGGCGCTTGTCTTGCGACGGCCGATACGCAATGATGGTTAACAGGCCGGTTAGCTTGAAAGATGCGGAAAACCGGTCGGTTGCGGCATTTCCCTCGGATCATGGCTTGAACATGGCAAAGCGGCAATTGATGCGCAAGAAACGGGTGCTCGTGACCGGCGGTGCCGGATTTCTGGGATCGTTCCTGTGCGAAAGACTCTTGGCGCTGGGCAATGAGGTTCTGTGCGCCGACAATTTCTTCACCGGCACGCGGGACAACGTCGCGAGCATGCTGGGCGACCATCGTTTCGAACTGCTTCGCCACGATGTGACGTTCCCGCTCTATGTCGAAGTGGACGAGATCTACAATCTCGCCTGCCCCGCAAGCCCCATCCACTACCAGCACGACCCGGTTCAGACGACCAAGACCAGCGTGCATGGCGCCATCAACATGCTGGGCCTCGCCAAGCGCACCGGCGCCCGGATTCTCCAGGCTTCGACGTCCGAAATCTACGGCGATCCCGAAATCCATCCGCAGCGCGAAGATTACTGGGGCAGGGTCAATCCCATCGGCCCCCGGTCCTGCTACGATGAAGGGAAACGGTGTGCCGAGACGCTGTTCTTCGACTATTGGCGGCAGCACCGTTTGCCGATCAAGGTGGCGCGGATCTTCAATACATATGGTCCGCGCATGCAGCCGGATGACGGCCGCGTCGTCTCCAACTTTATCCTGCAGGCACTGAGAAACCAGCCCATCACCATCTATGGCGACGGGCAGCAGACGCGCTCTTTCTGCTTCGTCGACGACATGATCGAAGGGCTCATCCGGCTGATGGATACGTCCGATGATGTCACGGGGCCGATAAACCTCGGCAATCCGGTCGAATTCACGATGCTGGAACTGGCGCAGGCGGTGATCGATGCGACCGGCAGTTCGTCGCAACTGGATTACCGGCCGCTGCCGCAGGATGACCCCCGCCAGCGGCGGCCCGACATCGGCCTTGCCCGGCAGGCACTGGACTGGCAGCCGGCGGTGCCGCTGAAGGAAGGACTCGGCCAGACCATCGCCTATTTCCGCGCGCTGATGGACGGGGGCCGAATACCGGCATGAGCGGGCGGACCATACTGGTGACAGGCGGGGCGGGCTATGTCGGCTCGCACTGCTGCAAGGCCTTCGCCCGGGCAGGCTGGAACGTGGTCACGTTCGACAATCTCTCGCGCGGGCATGCCGAAGCGGTCAAATGGGGGCCGCTGATCGTCGGCGACATTCTGGACGCCTCGGCTCTGGATCAGGCGTTCGCCAGGCACCGGCCCGACCTGATCGGCCATTTCGCGGCCTTCGCCTATGTCGAGGAGTCGGTGGAGCAGCCCGAGATCTATTACCGCAACAACAGCATCGGCAGCTTCACCCTGCTTGACCGGATGCGCGCGGCGGGCGTTTCTAAGCTCATCTTCTCAAGCACCTGCGCCACTTACGGCGTGCCGGAGCAGGTGCCGATCGACGAAGATCATCGTCAATGGCCGATCAATCCCTATGGCTGGTCGAAGCTGATGGTGGAGCGGATGCTCGCCGATTACGCGGTGGCGCACGGGCTCGACAGCGTCGCACTGCGCTATTTCAATGCCGCCGGATGCGACACCGAAGGCGAGATCGGCGAATGTCACGAGCCCGAGACCCACGCCATTCCGCTCGCCATAGCGGGGGCGTTGTCCCGGGAGCAGCCCTTCACGGTATTCGGTTCCGATTTCGACACGAGGGACGGCAGCGCCGTGCGCGACTACATCCATGTCGGCGACCTTGCGGCGGCGCACGTCCTGGCCGGCGAGTGGATCATGGACCGGCGGGGCTTTCACCCCTTTAATCTGGGCACGGGCCAAGGCACGACCGTGCTCGAGATCGCGCGCGCGGTCGCCCGCATCTGCGAAGCCGAGCATCCGCCGCGCATCGGCCCCCGCCGCGCCGGAGATCCGCCGATGCTGATCGCCGATGCCGCGAAAGCCCGGCGCGAACTGGGCTGGAAGCCGGCAATTTCGGACATCGATACCATCGTGCGCACGGCCCTCGCGTGGCACAGACTGAGCGCGGCTGGAGCGGCGCTCTAACCCATAGCGGCCAGCGAAGGACCCGACAGCGGCGCCAGTACTTCGGCGGGCGGGCCCTCGGCCAGCACCTTCCCTTCGCTCATCCGGATCACATGGTCGACGTGCCGCACCGTTTCCAGCCGATGCGTGATGATCAGCACGGTCCGCCCTGCGAAGCGTTCCTCGAGCACCTTGCGAATTCTTGCTTCCAATGCGGTGTCCAGCGCGCTCGTGGCCTCGTCGAGGATCAATATACCGGGGTCGCGCAAGATGGCGCGGGCGATGCCCACCCGTTGGCGTTCCCCGCCCGACAGATTGAGGCCCTGCTGCCCGATCCAGTCCTTGTCTCCGTATTCGAGGCCGGCCAGCAGGTCCGTCAGTCCGGACATCCGATAGGCATCCGCCAGCGCTGCCTGATCGGCGTCGGGGCGGGCCATCAGCACGTTGTCGCGCACGGTGCCTTCCACCAGATCTATATCCTGGCCAGCTACGGCAATTGTCTGAAGCCATTCATCCCGGCGGATATTCGCGATGTCGCCATCGCCGATCAGGATCTGTCCGCTTTCGGGCGTGTAGAGCCGCAGAAGCAGGTTGACGATGGTCGTCTTGCCTGAACCGCTCGCGCCCACAAGCGCGGTGATTTGTCCGCGCGGAATGTCGAAGCTTACATCATCGAGCGCCTGTTTCCCGTCATAGGCAAAAGCGACGTTGCGAAAGGCGATGCGCTCGTAATCATCGGGCATGGCGAGTGTGCCCGGCTCGGGAAACGTCTTTCCTTCCGGGTCGATCATATTCCTGACAGCACGCAGTTGCGGAGCGGACTGAGCGAGGAAAAGCGAGTTGCTTTCAAACTCCTGCAGATGCGGCCGCAACCGGTAAAGCAGGGCAACGATCGTCAGCGTCGCATGAAAATCGACCTCGAGCACCCCCGCCCCCCCGACGATTAGGCAGATGATCGCGAGATAGCCGATCTCCGTCGCCGGGTTGATCGCCGCCGAGAGTCTTTCCATCCGGGTCAGGCTATGCCGCGCGGAGGCGGACGATTTGAGGAAGGTGGCATGTTGCGCCCGTTCCCGCCCGTAGGCGCGGATGGCGCGCATTCCCTGAAGCGTCATCAGCATGAGGCCGCCCATCGACTGGTGCTCCGCCTTCACGGAGGCGCCGAGTTGTGTGACCGGGCGCGACAGGCGCGCCAGGAACAGCGATACCAGGCCGGCACACAGGATCGCTATCAGCGTGATCTTCCAGGACAGCAGCAGCAGGACAACGGCAAATACCGCTATCGCGCACACGTTTATGATGAGGCGCGTGAACGCATTGTAGGCCGTCGCCACGGTCCAACTGTCGGTGCCCAGTATCTCCATCAGCTCGGCCTGCTTGTGGCGGCGGACGAAGTCGTAGGAAACGTCGAGATACCGGCCGTGGATGAAGTTCCGGGCGATCTCGCTGATGCGCGCACCCAGGCTCAGCGAAATCCTGCTGTAGATATAGCCGATGATGCCTCTCAGGACGATCAGGCCGAAGATCGCGGCGGCAAGCTGCGCCGGCCCTCCCAGCGTCTGCAGAACGCTGGTCGCGGCATGACCGAAATCGCGGGCGATCGCGCCCGGGTCGTCCAGTTGACCCAGCGCGGCATAGAGGAAGATGATGATGAGGCTGATGCCCGCGGTTTCGGCGAGCGACGCAATCACGCCCAGCCCGACGAGCAAGGGGGCCGCGCGCTTGGCCGCCGGGACGATGTCGAGCAGCACGCGCAGGTCCCTGAGCGCCGCGATCCTGGCCCCCCTGCCGGTCTCGCCCGCCTCAGCCATGATCGGCCTCCATTGCCAGAATGCCATCGTAGCTGCCGATCGGGAAACGGGTGGGGGAATGGTCGCGCCGTCTGCGCGGTTTTCCCCTGACGCGAAGACGCAGGCCGCGAAGCGCGGCACGCGGAAGCCTCCAGGCCAGCGCAATGATGGGGCCTGCCGAGGTTTCCCGCAGGCCCGTGAGGCAAAGATCGATCACCCCTCGGAAATTGCCCCTTTCCGCCGCCGCGAGCACATTCCATTCCAGGAAGATGGCCCTCCCCTTGCGGATCATGGAGCAGTGTTCGGGATGACGGCTCAGCATCTCCTGCGTGACCAGATCGAAGGAACGGAGCATGCGCCGACGGTCGCTCGACATGTTGGCGGGCAATACGCGATAGCCGGTAAGCCGCTCAGGCACGAGCGCGAACCGGTATTTCTCGGCAATGCGGAAATAGAGCGAGAAATCCTCGCACCCCTGCGCCCCCCGGGCGTGCAGCGTGGAATCGAAACCTCCCGCTTCTTCCAGGGCGGCCCGGGTGATCAGCGCGGCGCTCCCGTTGCCGATGAAATTGCCGAGGAATATCTCCCTCAATACATCGCCTCGCGCATCGGGCTTGTGACTCCGGCTGGTGATCAGGCCGTCCCCGTCGATGCGGGCATACCAGGTATAGGCAAGTCCGGCCTCCGGGCCTTCGGCATTCAGCGCGTTCAATTGCCGCTCGATCTTGGGCGGTGCCCAGAGATCGTCCGCGTCAATAAAGGCAATGAGATCGGAAGCGGCGGCCTTCCAGCCAAGGTTGCGTGCGACGGCCACGCCGGCATTGGCCTGCTGCATCAGGCTGATACGCGGATCGCTTGCCGCGAAGGACAGCACGGCCTCCGGCGTACCATCGAGCGAACCGTCGTCCACCACGATGGTGTCGAGCAGCGCATGCGTCTGGGTCTGCACGCTTTGTAATGTCTCATGGATCGAACCCGTCGCCTGATAGGCCGGGATGACGACACTCACCAATTCGGACGGATGCTGCGAATCCACGCCCAGCATCCGGGCGAAGGCGTCGAACACGATGTCTCGCGCATCCGGTTCCACGTGACTTTCCAGAAGGCTTCGAAGCCGTTCCCCGGTTCGTCGCCAGTCGCGCGCCAGACGGGCCGGCGTACAGCAGGCGCCTGTGCATAGCGCTTCCATCAGCATGGACGCGGTCGTTCGCGCTTCGTCTTTGTCAACGGGAATCGGCGCTGGTTCAGGCAGATCGTTGGGGAGCATGCGATTCTGTCCGGCCGAGACCGCACCGCACCAGAGCCCGAACCACGCAAGGCTACGCGCCGCCTTCTTGCTCTCGCCCGGTCGCCCTTCAAAGGTATTGCCGATTACCGTGGCGGCATCCCGGAACAATTGCCCGACGTCCGACGAGGCCGATCCCTCATGCAGCCGGTAGCGGGCATGCAGGCTCGGAACGGGCACGAAACGGGCGTCGGAAAATGCGAGCCTTTGCCAGAGATCCCAGTCCTCGCACGTTCGAAGGCATGTATCGAAGCCGCCAAGCCTTTCGACCCGGTCGCGTGCCAGCATCACCGCGGCAGGGGGGAGGGGATTGGTCCGCTCGAACACTGCCCGTGCGTCAACCGCAATACCCGGCGCGAAGCGCGGCATGAATGCCTGCCCTTCTGGTGTGACGCGGACATAGCCGCAATAGCTGGCGCCCGCGCCGGGATCGTACTCCAATCCAGCCGTCAACCGCGCCAGATGGTCGGGCATGATCCAGTCGTCCGCATCGAGGAACAGCAAGGCATCGCCCCGCGCATGGCGCAGGCCCGCGTTGCGCGCCGCTGCCACACCCGAGCCGGCCAGTTCGGCAAGGCTGAAACGCCTGTCGCGATCGCAATAATCCGAGGCGATGGCCGCCGTGTCATCCATTGATCCGTCGTCGACGATCACCGCATGCCAGTCTTCGCATTGCTGGGCGAGCAGGCTGTCCAGCGTGAAGGCCAGGGTGTCTTGCGCATCGCGCGCGGGAATGATGACCGAAACGGCGCTCATAGCATGTGCGGCCGGTCATGCCGCCAGTAATAGATGAGACCGGCGAAATAGCCTGCGATTTCCTGTCGCAGAAGGCGATTGTGAGGCCGCTCGCCATAGCGCACCCTTTGCCACAGCTTTCGCGCGTAATAGCACGGCAGCAAGTAGTACGCTCTCCACAGGTTGCCGCGGTTGCGGGTGCGTTCGTACTGCACCAGCAGGGCCGCTGAATGACCCCGCATGTAATGGTAGATCTGCGATGCCAGTCCTTCCATTTCCCGTCGGTGGAAATGGAAGGCGACCGCCGCGGGTTCATAGAGGCAGACGCCGCCTCGGCTCAGGATCCTGTGCCAGAATTCGGAATCGCCGGAACAGCCCGCGGCGCCGACATCGAGCCGTTCGTCGAAAAATCCCGCAAGCTCGAAGGCCCTTCTGCGAAAGGCCATGCTCGCCCCCGCGCCGATTTTCCATACCTCGCTGCCCGTGCGGGCATCGGCGGCGAAAAACGCCTCGTCGAAGCGCAGGGGGGCGTAGCCCTGGCCGAAACTCCAGCAGGTTTCGAAAATGATCTGCGCCTCGGTTTCCAGCTCCGCCGGAAGGACAAGGCCGGTAACCGCGAGCGCGTCGCTCTCTTCCAGCGCCAGCGTCAGCCGCTCCAGCCAGCGTGGGTGCAACCGCACATCGTCGTCGGTGAAGGCGATGACCGGGCAACCGGCACGGCGCGCGCCGCTGTTGCGGGCGATGTCGAGGCCTGGCCGGTCCTCTCGCACGTATATCACCCCCGCCTCCTCCGCCACCTGACGGGTCCGCTCGTCGTCGGAAGCATTGTCGACAACGATGACTTCGGACGGCATGAAGCTCTGGTGCTTGAGCGAGGCAAGACAGGTCCTGAGCTCATCGGGACGGTTGCGGGTGCAGATAACCACCGAAGCATCGAGAGCCGGAACCTTCGGCTCTTCGCACAGGCTCCGTGCGCGCGTGAGGGCGGGCGACCCCGAAAGGGCGTTCCAATGATTCCCGAGGTCCAGAAGCTCGCCCGGCGCGCCTTCGTCCATCACCTGTCCGACGGGAACGTCCTGCCACCAGAAGACGATCAGCGTTCGGGGCGTCTCGCGAGACAGTTCGGGCGGCATGTGGGATGCATCGACGTGTGCGATGGCGATGCGCGACATCCAAAAACGTCCCTTGTTGATGACGCACCCACCAAGCGAAAAGTTGGCGATTGCACAATCTCGAAGAAGGGTAGGAGGTTTCGATTTTGAGGTAAACGGCGCTTTCCCTGGCCTCCACCTTCGGACAGTCTACAAAGAGAGCGGATAGGAGACGTTCTTGCCCTTGATGGGAAACAGCACGGTATCGGTCGTCATACCGGCCCACAATGCGGGTCGGACGATCGCAGAGACGCTGGAAAGCGTCGGCGCACAGACCCATGCCGACCTGGAGATCCTCGTCGTCGATGACGGCTCCACCGACGAAACCGCGCAAATCGTCCTGGCCCACGCCGCGACCGATCGACGTATCCGGTTGCTGAGCCAGCCGAACGCAGGCGTCGCGGCCGCGCGCAACGCAGGTATCGCGGCCTCTGGCGGGGCGTTCCTTGCACCGCTCGATGCCGACGACCTGTGGCATCCGGCGAAGATCGAGCGGCAATTGCGCGTCTTTCGAGAGGGCGGAGAGAAGCTCGGCCTCGTCTACAGCTGGTTCGCTCTGATTGACCGGCATTCGCGCGTCGTGCAGCTTCGCCATAGACCTCGGCATGAGGGCGACGTCCTCGCGGCGCTCGCCTTCCATAACTTCATCGGCAACGGCAGTTCGGCCCTGATCAGGCGTGAGGCGTTCGATCGTGCCGGCGGCTACGATCCCACCTTGCGCGCACGCGGCGGGCAGGGCTGCGAGGATTGGAAGCTCTATTTCGAGATCGCTGAACGTTACCACTTCGGCGTTGTTGCCGAACCGCTGACGGGCTATCGCGACCTTCCCGAAAATATGTCGAGCGATGTGCTGCAGATGCTGCGTTCGCGGGATCTGTGCACCGCCGATCTGTCGCCCCGCCACCCCGAGCTTGAGCGCGCCTTCCGGTCCGGCCGCAATCGCCTGAGCCGCCTGCTCTTCCACCGCGCGATCCGAAGCGGGCGCATCCATGAGGTGGCAGGGCTGGCGCTTTCGATCATGCGATACGATCCCGTCTTTTTCGCCATGCTTGCGGGGGCGCTGCCGGTTTCGGCAGCAAAGGGCCTGATCGGCCGGCTTTGGCGGAGCGGCGGCTATCAGGGGCAGTCGGGCATCGAATTCGCAAGGCTCAATTCGCCCTAGCGGGCAGCGATGACTTCACTGAAAAGGTCCGTCAGCAATTGCAGGTGCCGCCGGGCGGAATAGTCCGCCTGCGCCTTGCGCGGGCCGGCGCGGCGCAGGCGTGCATCCAGCGCCGCGTCCGACAGCAGCCGTTCTATGCAGCCGGCCAGCGCGGCGGGATCGCCCGGGCGGAACAGCAGGCCGTCCTCGCCATCCCGGATGGCCGCGGCAAGCGAGCCGAGGTCCGAAGCAATGACGGGCACGCCGGCAGAAATGCTCTCAAGGTAGAAGTTGGGCAAATTCTCGAACCAGAGCGAGGGGATGACCGAAGCGATCGCGTTGCTCACCAGTTCGGCGACCGCTTCGACCGCGACGGGTTTTTCGAAGCGTATGCAGTCGTCCAGACCGGCCTTTTGGCTGCGCCGCACCAGTGCTCTTTCATATTCCTCGTATTGCGGCCCTCCCACGATGCGCAGTCGCGGCGGCGTGCCCATGCGGCGCTTGAGGATCGCCATGGCGTCTATCAGTGTCTCCAGCCCCTTGGAGGGATCGAGGCGCCCAGCATAGAGCAGGTAGTCCGCCGAACCGGCGCCGCGAGGGACGAAAATGGTCTCGTCGGCAAAGGTGGGGATACAGGTCAGCCTGTCAGGGGCAAAACCGCCCTGGACCATCATCTTCGTCAGGAAGGGATTGGTCGTCACGAACCGGTCGACAAGGTCGAAATAGCCGCGCCTGCGGTGAAACCATGTGGCCGCCGCGTCCAGCGCCGATATCGCCCGGCTGCCGTGAACGCAGCCATGCACGACGCCGGGCAACAGCCGGCCGCCGAGGCACTGGGTGCACATCTTCCCGTCGCGCAGGAAATGGTGCTCGGCACACAGAAAGCCATAGTCCGATACCCTGACGACGATCGGCACTCCCGCCTTGCGAAGCGCGACGAGGATGGAAGGGGACAGCTTTCGCAGGAACAGCATCACATAGGCGGCATCGGGCCGGAACGCTTCGATCAGACGCGCCAGATCGCGTTCGACTTCCCTCGAGTAGAACAGGCGGGCTATGGTCTTGGCATATGTGGCGGGATGGCGGCGGTGTTCGTCGAAATAGACCTCGTCCCGCCTGCCGATCGGCGACGTGAAATAGCCGGACCAGTCGCTTGGCTCGTTCTCATCGTAATCGATGGAGAAGACTGCCGTCTCGTGGCCGGCGCGCCGCAACACGCGTTCGACGTTGAACAGGTATCGCTCCGCGCCGCTCGCCACGAAGTAGCGATGATTGATCAGTAACAGCCGCAATGTACCTCCTCGGTCGCTCGGGCTGTCTTGCCTGTCGGCACCATGGCAGTTGCATCAGTTAACGCACTTTACTGCAACAAGGACGATTCGCGCTTTCGAAAAGTTGCACGGGTGACGGCGATGAGCGGCCGATCACGATCAATGTCGCTGCCGATGGCAAAAGGAAATCGGCCAAGTCGGATTACCCCGCGATGGTGGGAAGATCGCTCATCGGCACGAAAGACTCATGGATCACGACCTCGAAGGCCGAGGTCGCCCGCCGAAACGGCCCTATCAGTGGCAGGACGCGCTACGTTGACGCGCTTCCACGCGTGCCGCATGCGTCGAGCGCGGCACGGGTTCCGGGAAAACCCTGGCGGGTGCGAACCGGCAGGCGGAGCAGATGGGTTTCCACCGGATCCCTGTTACGGCCTTTCAGGAGGGTATGGCTTCCACAAACTACACCCTCCTGTAATTCCTCTTCAGCCCGCAATCCCCGCCGCCGCCAGCACGGCGCTGGTCAGCACGTCCGGCGCGATCGCGGTCATCGGCACGATCTGGACCGGCTTTTCCATGCCCAGCAGCATCGGCCCGATGGCGGTCGTGCCGCCAATCTCGCGCAGCAGCTTGGCGGAGATGTTCGCCGACTGGAGCCCCGGCATGATCAGCACGTTCGCCGGCGCCGTCAGGCGGCAGAACGGGTAGAGCGCCATGATCTTGGGGTTGAGCGCGGCGTCGGGCGCCATGTCGCCGTCGTATTCGAAGCCGGGCTGCTCTTCGTCGAGGATATGGACCGCGTCGCGAATCGTGTCGAGCCACCGGCCGGCGGGGTTGCCGAAGGTCGAGTAGCTGAGGAAGGCAACGCGCGGTTCGTGGCCCAGCCGGCGGGCGACCGCCGCCGTCTCCTTGGCAATGATGGTCAGTTCCTCGGCATTCGGGCGCTCGTTGATGGTCGTATCGGCCAGGAACACCGTCTGGTTCTTGCCAACCATGACATGAATGCCGAAGGGCAGCTTGCTTTCCGCCGGGTCGAGCACGCGGCGCACGTCGCGCATGGAATGCGCGAAGGGGCGGGTCATGCCGGTGATCATGGCATCGCCGATGCCCAGCTTGAGCAGGCTCGAGGCGAAGATGTTGCGATCGGTATTGACCATGCGCTGCACGTCGCGCTGCAGGAAGCCCCGGCGCTTGAGGCGCTCGTAGAGCATCTCGACCATCGGCCCCACGTGTTCGGAAACCATCGAGTTCTCGATCTGGTAGCTCTCCGGATCGGCAACGCCCAGCTCGGCCATCTTGTCGAGCACCTGCTGGGTGCGGCCGACGAGGATCGGCTCGCCGTAGCCGAATTCGCGGTACTGGACCGCGGCGCGCAGCACGACGTCGTTCTCGCCCTCCGCGAAGATCACGCGCTTGGGGTTCGCCTTGACCTTGGCATAGACCTGGCTGAGCACCGAGGTCGTCGGATTCAGGCGGCCCTTCAATTGCTGGCGATAGAGGTCGAAATCCTCGATCTGCTTGCGCGCGACGCCCGTTTCCATCGCCGCCTTGGCGACAGCGGAGGGCACGACTTCCATCAGGCGCGGATCGAAGGGGGCCGGAATGATGTATTCGCGGCCGAACTGCTGCGTCTCGCCATAGGCGGCGGCGACCTCCTCAGGCACCTGCTCGCGCGCAAGCTCGGCGATGGCGCGGGCGGCCGCGATCTTCATCTCTTCGTTGATCGCGGTCGCATGGACGTCGAGCGCGCCGCGGAAGATGAAGGGAAAGCCCAGCACGTTGTTAACCTGGTTGGGATAGTCCGAACGGCCGGTGGCGACGATGGCGTCGGGCCGCACGGCCTTCACCTCAGGAGGGGTGATTTCGGGGTCCGGGTTGGCCATCGCGAAGATGATCGGCTCGGGAGCCATCTTCTTGACCATGTCCTGCGTCACCGCGCCCTTGGCCGAGAGGCCGAGGAACACGTCGGCGCCTTCGAGCGCTTCGGTAAGCGTGCGCTTGTCGGTGGCGACTGCGTGGGCCGACTTGAATTGGTCGACGTTCTCGCGGCCGGGATAGATCACGCCGCGCGTGTCGCACACCAGCACGTTCTCATGCCGCACGCCCATCGACTTCATCAGCGAGGTGCAGGCCAGCGCGGAAGCGCCGGCGCCGTTCACCACCACCTTGATCTTGTCGAGATCGCGCCCGGTCAAGTGGCAGGCGTTTATCAGGCCGGCCGCCGCGATGATCGCGGTGCCGTGCTGGTCGTCGTGCATGACCGGGATGTTCATCCGCTCGCGCAGCGCCTGCTCGATGATGAAGCACTCGGGCGCCTTGATGTCTTCCAGGTTGATGCCGCCGAAGCTCGGCTCCATCATGGCGATCGCCTCGATCAGCGCATCGGTATCCTCGCTGGCCAGCTCGATGTCGATCGAATCGACGTCGGCGAAGCGCTTGAACAGCACCGCCTTGCCTTCCATCACCGGCTTGGAGGCCAGCGCGCCGAGGTTGCCCATGCCCAGAATCGCGGTGCCGTTCGAGATCACCGCGACCAGATTGCCCTTGGCGGTATAGTTGTACGCGGTCTGCGGATCGTCGGCGATGGCCTGCACCGGCACGGCAACGCCGGGCGAATAGGCGAGGCTGAGATCGCGCTGTGTCGCCATCGGCTTCGAGGCAATGATCTCGATCTTACCCGGACGGATCGTCTCGTGATAGAAGAGCGCCTCGCGCTCGGTGAACTGAACCCTGCTTTTCTCGGACAACGCGCCACCTCCAGCTTTCGGCTGGTCCCCTAACGAATCTTGTCGCGACGCGATAGGGGAAAGGAGCGACAGACACGCTTCACAAATACCGGAACGGCACGCTAACGCTGGCGCGGATGACGTCCGGCGCGACCCCGATGATGGCCCAGTACCTCGCCTTGCGCGAGGAAGCCGGCGATTGCCTGCTGTTCTACCGCATGGGGGACTTCTTCGAGCTGTTCTTCGACGATGCGAAGAAGGCCGCCGCGATCCTCGATATCGCGCTCACCACGCGCGGCGAACACAACGGCGCGCCGATCCCGATGTGCGGGGTGCCCGTCCATTCGGCGGAAAGCTATCTGGCGCGGCTGATCAAGGGCGGATGCCGCGTTGCCATTGCAGAGCAGACCGAAACGCCCGCCGAGGCCAGGAAGCGCGGCGGCTCCAAGGCGCTCGTCGCGCGCGACATCGTGCGCTTCGTCACGGCCGGAACGCTCACCGAGGAAGCCCTGCTGGAGCCGCGCCGCGCCAATGTGCTGGCGGCGGCCTGCGAGGTGCGGGGCACGGTCGGCATCGCCGCCTGCGACATCTCCACCGGCCGCATGGAGCTGGAGGAGTGCGCGCCCGACCGCCTCGGCGCCGCGCTGGCGCGGCTGGGGGCGAGCGAGCTGGTCGTTCCCGATGGCTGGGACGAGGCGCCCGAGGATGCCATCGGCCGTTCCGGACATGAATTCTCTTCCGAAGGCGGCGAGGAGCGGCTGAAACTGGTCCACGGCGTCGCCACGCTCGACGGCTTCGGCGCGTTCACGCGGGGCATGCTGGCGGCGGCGGGCGGGCTCATCGCCTATCTCGACCACGTCGGACGCGGCGCGCTGCCGCTGCTGCTGCCGCCCGAGGCGCGCCGGGGTGAGGCGACGCTGGCCATGGACGAGGCGACGCGCGCCAGCCTGGAAATCCTCGAATCCTCGTCCGGCGGGCGCCGGGGGAGCCTGATCGATGCCGTCGACCGCTGCGTCACCGGCGCCGGCGCGCGGCAGTTGGCCGAGGATCTCTCCGCCCCGCTGACCGACCGCGCCGCGATCGCCGAGCGGCTCGAACTGGTCGAATGGCTCCACGACGACGCCCTGCTGCGCGAGGACCTGCGCGCCGCGCTGCGCGCCCTGCCCGACGTGGGCCGCGCGCTGGGCCGCGTGGTGGCGGGACGGGGCAGCCCGCGCGATCTCGGCCAGTTGCGCGACGGCCTCTCGGGCGCCCGTGCCATCAGCGAGCGGCTTGCGCGGCGTGACGACCTGCCGGTGCTGATCGAGGCGCTGCTGCCCGATCTCGGTGGTCACGGCGCGCTGGTCGATCATTTCGAGCGGGCGCTGGTGCCCTCGCCGCCGACCGAACGCGGCCAGGGCGGCTATATCGCCACCGGCTATGACGCCGCGCTCGACGTGCTGCGCGAAACCGCCGGCAATGCCCGCCGCGCCATCGCCGCGCTCGAGGCGAAGTATCGCGACCAGACCGCCGTGGCCGCGCTTAAGATCAAGCACAACAACGTGCTCGGCTACTTCATCGAAGTGCCCCAGCGCCACGCGGACAAGCTGCTCGAAGCCGACAGCGGCTTTTCGCACCGCCAGACCATGGCCGGCGCGATGCGCTTCAACGCGCTTGCCCTCCATGAGGAAGCGGGTCGCATCACCGAAGCCGGCGCCCACGCCCTCGCGGCCGAGGAAGCCCATTTCGAGGAGCTGGTCGCCGAAGCGGTGGCCGCGCGCCGCCAGATCGCGCGCACCGCCGCGGCGCTCGCCCGCATCGACGTCGCCGCCGGGCAGGCCGAGCGCGCGGCCGAAGGCGGCTGGGCGCGGCCGCAGGTGGTCGAAGGGCTTTCTCTGGAGATCGAGGGCGGACGCCATCCTGTCGTCGAGGCGGCACTGGCGGCGCAGGGCGAGCGCTTCGTCGCCAACGACTGCCGGCTCGCCAGCCATGACCGGCTCTGGCTGATCGGCGGCCCCAACATGGGCGGCAAGTCCACGTTCCTGCGCCAGAACGCGCTGATCGTGCTCCTGGCGCAGGCCGGCGGCTTCGTGCCGGCGAAGTCCGCCCGCATCGGCCTTGTCGACCGCCTCTTCAGCCGCGTAGGCGCCTCCGACAACCTCGCGCGCGGCCGCTCCACCTTCATGGTCGAGATGGTGGAGACCGCCGCGATCCTCGCCCAGGCGACCGAGCGCAGCTTCGTCATCCTCGACGAGGTCGGGCGCGGCACCTCGACTTACGACGGCCTGGCGCTGGCCTGGGCGGTGGCGGAGGCGGTGCACGAGACCAACCGCTGCCGCTGCCTCTTCGCCACACACTACCACGAGCTGGCGCGGCTGGCGGAGACCTGCGAGGCGTTGTCGCTCCACCACGTCCGCGCGCGGGAGTGGAAGGGCGATCTCGTCCTGCTCCACGAACTGGCCGACGGCCCGGCGGACCGCAGCTACGGCCTTGCCGTCGCGCGCCTTGCCGGCGTGCCGCCCAAGGTCATCAGCCGGGCGAAGTCGGTGCTGGAAAAGCTGGAAAAGGGCCGCGCCGAAACCGGCGGGCTCGCGGCAGGGCTTGGCGAACTTCCGCTCTTCGCCGCCGCGCAGGAGCACCGCGAGGAACAGTGCGACACCCTGCGCGACAAGCTGCGCGACATGGATGTGGACGCGCTGAGCCCGCGCGATGCGCTGGAAGTGCTCTACGACCTCAAGCGAGAGGCCGGTGCGGAAACGTAAGCGCTGGCCCGCTCCATGAGCTTGTGCCGCCGGGACGCCGCATGGTAGCCGTCAAGACATGAGCGAAGGCGAAGCACAGACCGAAGAGCTCGCGGAGGACCGGACCGATCTTGCCGAAGACCGCACGGTCCTTGCCATCGAGCGGACTTTTGGCGGCTGGATGCGGACAGCCTTCGGCGCAATCGGCATCGGGCTGGCGTTTCAGGGATTGTTCGGGAAGCTCGATCCCCCTTGGCTGGCACGCATTATCGCGACCGTCTTCATCCTGCTCGGCGCCATGATCGCCATCACCGCCGAACGCCGGGCCTCCATTGGCCTGAAGCGAATGACGTCTCACAAGGTTGACGGCTCCCAGCCCCCGAAACTGAGATGGATTGCCTATAGCGTCGCGCTCGGCGGACTGGCGCTCATCGCCGCCTTCTGGTTTCAGGGCTGAGCCGGCAATCAGCTGTCGTCATCCCCGAGGTCGGGATCGGCGGCGGCGGCCCGGCCGTACCTCCCTTCCAGATCGTCGTGCGTTTCCTCGCCGGCATAGGCCGACATGTCGATGGTACCGCTGGTGTCCATCTGTCGCATGTGTTCGACCAGATCCTGCTCCTGCGCGGGGTTGAGGCTGTTGCTCAGCTTCTCGCTCTGTTCGAGGCTCAGCACGGAGACAGAGTGGACGCGCGCCTCATCCGTTACCGACTGGGCCTGCGTTTCGTCCTCCTGCTGCTCGTTGTTGACCGTCTCGGGAGCGAGATCGTCGGGGCGTGCGGTCATCGGAGTATCTCCTTCGACCGGATAACGAGCGGGCTACTCCCGCGTTCCCGAGGAAAGTTCGGCCTCGGCATGATGCGTCGACAGGCTCAGCATGAGCGCGGCGGGGCGAGCGGGTCTGGTTTCAGCACCAACTCCGCTCACCCTGAGCGCTGAGCCCTACCGTGTCGGAACCGGCTTCTCGCCCGAATAGTCGTAGAAGCCCTTGCCGGTCTTGCGGCCGTACCAGCCCGCCTCGACGTACTTCTGCAGCAGCGGCGCCGGGCGGTACTTGGGATCGCCGGTGGTCGCCTGAAACACCTTCATGATCTCGTAGAGCGTGTCGAGCCCCACGAAATCGGCCAGCGTCAGCGGCCCCATCGGGTGATTGGCGCCCAGCCGCATGCCGGCGTCGATGTCCTCGACCGAGGCCAGCCCCTCGCCCAGCACGAAGATCGCCTCGTTCAGCAGCGGGCACAGGATGCGGTTGACCACGAAGCCCGGCGCGTCGCCCGCCAGCACCACGGTCTTGCCCAGCTTTTCGCCGAAGGCCTTCATGCGCTCGATGGTGTCCTGCGAGGTGGCCAGGCCAGGGATGACCTCGACCAGACCCATGACCGGCACCGGGTTGAAGAAGTGAAGCCCGCAGAACCGCGCCGGATCGGGCGAGCCGGCGGCCATGCGGGTGATCGGGATCGAGCTGGTGTTCGAGGCCAGAATCGCATTCGCGCCCAGCACCTTGCCGGCGGCCTCGAAGATCCTGGCCTTGATGTCCTCGCGCTCGGTCGCGGCCTCGATGATGAGGTCGCAGCCGGCCATCGCGGCATAGTCGGCCACCGGGGTAATGCGCGCAAGCAGCGCGTCGGCGTCGGCCTGGCTCATCTTCTCCTTGGCGACGAGCTTCGACAGGCCCTTTGCGATGCCCGCCTTGCCCTTCTCGGCGATCTCTAGCGAAACGTCGGTCAGGACCACGTCCATGCCCTTGCCCGCGACGGTCTGGGCAATGCCCGAACCCATGATGCCCGCACCGATGATACCGACTGACTGCACGCCTATGCTCCCTCACATGAACCGGATTCGCGCGTTGCCTAGCGGCTTGCGCTTCGTGAGGGAACCTAGCGATTCTGCCCCGGCACCCAAAGCACGTCATCGGCGCCGTTCGCATTCACCGCCCGGGCGAGGACGAAGAGGTAGTCGCTGAGGCGGTTGATGTAGGCGAGCGCGGCGGGGTTGGCCGGCTCGGCGGCTGCAAGCGCCACGGCGCGGCGCTCGGCGCTGCGGGCGGAGGCGCGGGCGATGTGGACGCGGGCCGCCGCTTCGCTGCCGCCGGGCAGGATGAAGCTTCTGAGCGGCTGGAGGTGTTCGTTGATCGCGTCGATCGCCGTCTCGAGCCATTTGACCTGGGCGTCGACGATGCGCAGCGTCATCTCTCCGGGGGTGAAATCCTCGCCCGGCGTCGCAAGGTCCGCGCCGAGATCGAACAGGTCGTTCTGGATGCGCGTCAGCGTCGCGGCGTGCGGCGAACCGCCCAGCGCGCAGACGGCCAGCCCAATCGCGCTGTTCGCCTCGTCCACCGCGCCGATCGCTTCCATACGCGCCGCATGCTTGGGCAGGCGCGATCCGTCGACAAGGCCGGTGGTGCCGTCATCGCCGGTGCGGGTATAGATCTTGTTGAGGCGTACCAAGGGGTAGCGCCGCTTTCAGCGCGCCATGGCCAGCAGCAGACCGCAGACGAGCACGGCGGCGGCCTGGTACTTGATGCGATTGAACATCATCTTGTTCTGCAGGAGCTGGTTCGGCGTCGCCCCGACCGCGTCGGGATTGCGGTTGAGGTCTTCCTTCGTGTTGTTGATGAAGGCGATGATCCCGCGCACGAGGCTGACGACGACCATGACCATCAGCACGATGATGATGGGGACAAGAATGTAGTTCATGTCTCTCCATGTAGGCCCATTGCCGTCCAATTGCCAGACAGCGAAATGCCAGCGGGGAAGCGGTGGGCGCGCAGGGCATCGGCCAGCGCCCGGCCGTCCTCGCCCGCGCGCCGGCGATCCGCGATGGAGGGTGAGCCGCGCCGCTTGGCGAGCTTCGTTCCGTCCGCTTCGACCAGCAGCGCGTGATGGTGCCAGACCGGCACTGGCAGGCCGAGCAGCGCCTGGAGCAGACGGTGGACGTGGCTCACGGCGAAAAGGTCGGCGCCGCGCGTGACGAGGGTGATCCCGTCCGCCGCGTCGTCGAGCGTGGCGGCGAGGTGATAGCTGGCCGGCAGATCCTTGCGCAGCAGCACGACATCGCCGAAGCGCGCCGGGTCGGCCGCTTGCGGCCCGGCCAGTTCGTCGGTCCATTCGAGCGGGCCGGCAGCCACGATCGCGCGCGCCATGTCGAGCCGCCAGGCCGCGCCTTCGGGATCGACATTCCGCCCTCGGCAGGTGCCCGGATAGACGGGGCCGTCGGGGCCGGAGTCGGCGGCGGCGACAGCGATTTCCGCGCGGGTGCAGCGGCAGGGATAGAGTAGGCCCATCGCCTTCAGGCGCTCACCCCCCTCGGCGTAGGCGGCCAGCCGGCGCGACTGGAACACCGGCTCCCCGCCCCAAGCGAGGCCCAGCCATTCCAGGTCGCGGAAGAATTCCTCGACGAATTCCGGCCGGCTGCGCGCGCCGTCAATGTCCTCGATCCGCAGCAGGAATTGGCCGCCGCGCGCGCGGGCGAGGTCATGCGCCACTACTGCCGCATAGGCATGGCCCAGGTGCAGCGAGCCGTTGGGACTGGGGGCGAAACGGGTGCGGATCATGCGGCCCTCTTAAAACGATTGGCACGAGATGAGAATCCTCTCGTCATCCCGGACGTGATCCGGGACCGGTAGCGATGTGTACGCGCGGCCTTGCCGAGAGGCCCCGCCGAACGACCGCCAGCGGTCCCGGATCACGTCCGGGATGACGGTACGCGCAGGCTGTGGATTGTCGATGGGCCTCGCCACTGCCGGCTTGACGCGGACTCGCACTCATGCTGCACTGCGTCCATGCGCTGCCATCAAACCGCAATGACGGCCTGCGACAGAGGGCCATGCTCAAGTCGGAGCTGATTGAGCGCGCGGCCCGGTTCCGCAGCGCGGAGGACGACCCCTCCCGAAGTCTCTCGGACTGCCCTGCCCTGGTTCTCAATGCGGATTACACACCGCTTTCCTATTACCCGCTGAGCCTCTGGCCCTGGCAGACCGCGATCAAGGCGATCGTGCTGGAACGGGTCGACGTCGTCAGCAGCTATGACCGCGCCGTCCACAGCCCGAGCTGGACGATGCAGGTCCCCTCGGTGATCGCGCTCAGGCAATATGTGAAGCCGAACGAGTTTCCGGCCTTCACCCGGTTCAACCTGTTCCTGCGCGACCGTTTCAGCTGCCAGTATTGCGGCAGCCCGCACAACCTGACGTTCGACCACGTCATTCCCCGCCGGCTGGGCGGCCGGACCAGCTGGGAAAACATCCTCACCGCCTGCGCCCCGTGCAACCTCAAGAAAGGCGGGCGCACCCCCAAGCAGGCGAAGATGCCGCCGCTCGTCCCGCCGATCCGCCCGACGAGCTGGCAACTCCAGGAACGCGGCAAGGCCTTCCCGCCCAACTACCTCCACGAAACCTGGCGCGACTGGCTCTACTGGGACATCGAGCTGGAGGAGTAGCGGAAGCGCGCGCAACTTGGCGCCACTTTCCGGTCGTTCGGGCATGGCTCCGACGAACCCAGAATAGGCCGACGGTTTCCTCGGATCTCCAGCGTCGACTGACTGATTCCCGCCGCGAGGTTCCCGTTCGGATAAATGCAAGTGCACCTCGGAGACGTGAGATCTCGCAGCAACTAGGGCACATACGCGGTTGCGTCCGGCGGGCATCGAAGACTGGCATGCCTTGGCAACTGGGAAGGAATAAGCATGAGCACCACCACCGATGTTGTCCCGGTACTCGATACCAGCGACGTGGACAATTGGATCGGCAAACCGATCGTGTTCGCGGAGTTCTGGGATCCCTGCAACGCGACCGACATTCGCCGCTGGGTTCAGGCCATGGACTATGCCAACCCGCTACATTGGGACCAGGAGTTCGCCGCGCGGTCCAAATTTGGCGGCATCGTTGCGCCGCAAAGCTTCACCGTCGCGATGGACTACGGCCATGGTTGTCACCCCTCCTGCGTCGGCAAGATCCCGGGTTCGCATCTGATTTTCGCAGGCGAGGAGTGGTGGTTTTACGGGACACCCATCCGCCCTGGCGACAAACTCGTGCAGGAACGCACCTTGGCTGGCTACAAGGTGACCGATACTGCCTTCGCCGGCCCGACGATGTTCGCCGATGGTGATACCGTTCACCGCAATCAACACGGCGCGCTGGTCGCCAAAGAGCGCGCGACCTCGATCCGCTACCTTGTCGAGGAGGCGGCCAAGCGCAAGGTTTACGACAAGGGCAATGTGCCCCCCAAGCTCTGGACGCGCAGCGAACTGGAGGAAGTCGAGCGGATCCGCCTTGCCTGGATCAAGTCGAACCGTGACGGGATCTCCCCCAGATTCGTCGAGGTGAAAGTGGGCGACAAACTTCCGCGCAGGGTAATCGGCCCGCATTCCCGCGTGACTTTCGCGCTCGAATGCCGCGCGCATCGTCAGAACATCTGGGGCACCTGGCGCTGGAACGTGCCCGACGGCGTCTACGATCCGGCGAAGGACGACGCTGGCTTCGGCTCCGACATGACGTACGACCACGAGGCCCGCAAGATCGATCCCCGCGAAGGCGACGGGCTTCACGCCGGCCCGTCCTCGGGTCACATCAATCCCGAAAAGGGCGAAAAAGTCGGCATGGGCGGCGTCTACGGCTACGGCTCGTCGATGAACGCATGGCACCTCGACACCATCGCCTACTGGGCGGGTCACGATGGCTACATCTGGCATTCGAAGACGCAGTTCCGCAGCCCTGCCTTCGAAGGGGACGTGACCTACGTCGATGGCGAGGTCGTGGCCAAGCATGAACAATCCGCGTTCGGCGTGCCGACGGTCGAGGTGAAGACCACGATGACCACGCAGGAAGGTGCCGTGATCCTGAAGGGGACTGCACAAGTCCAGCTTCCCTGACCGCGACGACAGGAAAAACGGCATGAGCGACCCCGATATCCGCCACCCGCTTTCGCCCGCAGCTTCGATCGTCCACGGCTCGCCGCTCGACGATGAGCCGGGCATCGGCACGCTGACGATTCCCGGCTACGCGCGCGAAGTGACGAGCCGCTTTGCCGAGCGTGAGGCGCTGGTGTTGTGGGCACCGGATGGCGACCGGATCAGCTGGACGTATGCTGAGCTATGGGAGCGCTCGGTCGAGGTCGCGAAGGCGCTCGTCGCCGCAGGCGCCGGCAAGGATGCGCGCATCGGAATACTGATGACCAACCGGCCCGAATATCTGGCCGCGGTTTTTGGCATCGCGATGGCCGGCGGCGTTACCGTCACGCTGAGTACGTTTTCCACGGCAGCCGAACTCGGGTATCTGCTGCGATCAGGCGCAGTGTCGGTCCTGCTCTATGAACGCCAGGTGCTCAAGAAGGACTTTGGCGCGATGTTGTGCGAGCTCGAGCCGGCTATATCCGACGCCGCGGCACACCAGGACCTGGCGTCCGCGAGCTTTCCGTTCTTGTCGCGCCTCGTTGCGCTGGAGCCGGTGACCAGGGTCTCGGGACCCGCCGCACCCGATCCGCCGATCGTGCAGAAGTGGGCCAATTTCCTGGCCGCTGGCGCCACCGTACCGGACGCGGTCGTGAGCGCACGCGCGGCATCGGTCCACGCGGCGGACACGGGCGCGATATTTTTCTCCTCGGGCACGACCGACCTGCCTAAAGGGATCGTCCACGCACAGCGCGCGCTGGCGCTGCAGTGGTGGCGTTGGCCGCGCATTTACGCCATAGATCCCGTGAACTTCCCCGTGCGCGCGTGGACTGGCAACGGCTTCTTCTGGTCCGGCAACATCTCGATGGTCGTCGGCAATGCCCTCACCACCGGCGGCACCATCGTCCTGCAGCCGGTGTTCGAGGCCGACGAGGCGCTGGAGCTGATGGAGAAGGAGCAGGTCAGCTATCCCAATGGCCGTCCCCACCAGTGGGCCCGGCTGCAGGCCTCGCCGCACTGGGACGCCGTGGACCTGAGCTCGCTCCACTACATTACCTACTCCGAAATCCTGATGAGCCACCCGACGGTGCGCACCGACTGGAAGCTGTGTCCGGCGTTCGGCACCACCGAAACGCTGACCATCTGCACGGCGGTCGGCGCGAATGTGGCGCCGGAAGTCCACAAGGGCAGTTATGGTCGGCCGCTGCCAGGCAATACCCTCAAGATCTTCGATCCGGACACAGGCGCCGCGGTACCCGTCGGTGAGCGCGGCGAGATCGCGATCAAGGGGCCGACGCTGATGATCGGCTATGTCGGCAAGACCATCGAAAACACCTTCGATGATGAGGGGTTCTTTTGCACCGGCGACGGCGGGTACGTCGATGAAAGCGGCCTTCTGTTCTGGGAGGGGCGCCTGACCGAGATCATCAAGACCGGCGGCGCCAACGTCTCACCGATCGAGATCGACCTTGCGCTTGCCAACTTTCCCGGAGTCAAACGCTCGCAGACGGTCGGCGTGCCCGATGCGCTGCTTGGCGAGATGGTCGTCTCGTGCATCATCCCGCACGACGGCGTGGACCTTTCGACCGACGCGCTCATGGGGTTCCTCAAAGGCCAGTTCGCCAGCTACAAGGTGCCGCGAGCGTTGCTGTTCTTCAGCGAGGAGGAAATGGCGACAACGGGCAGCGGCAAGGTGAAGTTCAGGCAGCTCCGCGACCTTGCGGCGCGGCGCCTTCGGGCCGAAGGTGTCGCCGGATAGGTCCCGCGCCTGCCGATGATGACGGACTGCATTTACCGTCGCTCCTCGACTGTTACGGCGTGGGCCGGGCACCCCTCCCGCAGGCGGGAGGGGTGCGAGACTTGGCCTTCCGAAGGAAGGATTAGTCGCAGCGGGGTGGGCTCTTTACGCCAAGGCAGGCAGACATCCCCCCGCCGCCCGGCCCTCCCTCACCCCATCTTCTTGAGCAGCCACCCGAAGTTCCCGCCGCCGCGCGAGACGAGTCCCTGTATCACCAGCTGCTGCGTCGCCTGCGGGCGGCCGTGGCCGTCGACCCAGAGCGAGTCCTCTATGGCCACTTCCCCGGCGCCGCTGCGGAACTGCCAGTAGGAGCCGTCGGGCAAGGCCAGTCCCGCGCCCTGGCCGTCTTCGGCCAGTTTGACTTCCACGTCGGGGCCGAGATGGAAGCGCAGCGCGAAACCGACCTTGCCCCGCTTCCCCTTGCGACCCGAGGGCAGGAGCAGGTCTTCACCGCGCAGTTCCGTCCCGTCGTCGCGCAGGATCAGGATGCGGCGGTGTGTCAGGCCATAGCGCGCGGCATAGCCGTTATGGCTCGCCTCGAGCCGGGTGGCGGTGGAACCGCCCTCGCCGGCGAGCGTCTTGCGGTCGACATCGACCTGGCTCACGCCCGAGCCGATCACGCCGTTGATGAGGATCGCGGTCGAGTTGACGTCGTCCAGCGTCAGCGTCGAATGCGCCGCCGTGGCGCGCAGCCCCTGCTCGAGCCGGATCGGCACGAGCCCGCCGCCGCTCGCCGCGCCGCCGCAGTTGACGATCAGGCGGTGGCCGCCATGCGACAGCTCGAAGGCGAGCGTGGAGGCGCAGCCGTAGTGGGCATGGGCCGGCATCGGCGGCGGCGCCGCGTCGAACTGCAGGATCGTCTTGCGCGCGACGGTGCGCTGGTAGCCCCACTGGCGCACATCGCGCAGCGGGCGGGTGCGCACGCCGCTCGCGGCCACGAGCGCGCCGACTTCCTCGCCGCTGACCGCCCAGGCCCCCTGCCAGCTTCCCAGTGAGCCATCGCCGTGGGTGAGCGCCAGCAGCGGCGGCACCAGCATCTCCAGCACGCGCTCCACCGTCTCGGGCGGGTCGCGCCGGGTGGCCTGATAGCAGTCGCGCAGGCGCACCAGCAGCGCGATGGCGTCCATCTGCGCCAGCGGGCTGCGCGAGAGGACGCCGCCGTCATCGCCCATCAGATCGCCCAGCGCCTTGATCAGGCCCGCCTCGCCGTAAAGCCGGCGCGGGCGCCCGTCGGGCAGCAGTAGCCCCGCGGCGATCACCGCGCACCAACCGGAGACTTCGGCAAGGTTGTCCTCGGCGCGGTGGACGTGGCGGTCGAGCCAGCGCGCGGTCTCGTTGATGTGGCGC
Organism: Novosphingobium endophyticum; assembly: GCF_014640675.1. Lineage (GTDB taxonomy): Bacteria > Pseudomonadota > Alphaproteobacteria > Sphingomonadales > Sphingomonadaceae > Novosphingobium > Novosphingobium endophyticum. Next base: position 215,311 of record NZ_BMHK01000002.1, read on the forward strand.
AGCGTGCGCAGGCGCAGCGCCTTTTCGCCCGAGAGGATCAGCGGGGCGTGAACCAGCCAGTTCAACAGCCGCGCGCCGGTGTAGCCGACGGTCCAGGCCGGGCCCTTGCCGGGCCGGGACGGCGGCGCGGGGTTGGCCTGGAGCCAGGCGGAAAGGATCCGTTCGGCGACCGGCACGCCTTGCTCGCGCGCCGCGCAGGCCTCCAGGTCGGTCAGCCACGAGAAGCTGTGGATCACGGTTTCCAGCGGCGGGACGACGCGCGCAGCGCCGTTGAAATCGACTTGCGCGATCGGCGTCTTGGCGCCGTGCACCAGGAAATGTCCGGCGCGCAGCGCGGTGCCGGCGACGCGGTTGCCGGGCACCGTGTTCCTGACGGTCGCCAGCAGCCGGGTGCGGGTCTTCCTGCCCATCGGCGCGATGAGCATCGAGGCGGGAATGCCCAAGCGATAGGCAAAGCGGATCAGCCGCTCGCCCCCGCCGACCGCTGGCGGCGAGAAATCGACGAGCGCGAGCGAACGGCCCGGCTCGATGTTCTCGCTACCGACGGGCACGGCCGCGTCGTCCGGTTGCGCCCGAATCTCGCCTGCGCTGTCCATCAAGGCACCCTCCTCGGCCGCGTCTGACAGGGGAATGGCCCGGCTCTCGTCCGGGTTCCAGGCCTCCGCGCCGTGTCGGGTGTCGAGCGCCATGGGATCAGTCCGCCTCCGCCGGGCCGAGGCCCTTGAGCGTGCGGATGTTCGCCGCGTATTGCCCCGGCCCGCCCCGGAACGTGGCGGAACCGGCGACCAGTACGTCCGCGCCCGCCGAAACGCACAGCGGCGCGGTCTTGGCATCGACGCCGCCGTCGACCTCGAGCCGGATGTCGCGCCCCGACTTGTCGATCATCTTGCGCACCGCCTCGATCTTGCGAAGCTGGCTGGAAATGAAGCTCTGGCCGCCGAAACCGGGATTGACGCTCATCACCAGTACGAGGTCGATCTCGTCGATCAGGTAGTCGAGCATCTTGGCGGGCGTCGCCGGGTTGAGCGAGATGCCGGCCTTCTTGCCGAGACCCCGGATCGTCTGCACCGTGCGGTGGACGTGCGGCCCGGCCTCGGGATGCACCGTGATCACGTCGGCGCCGGCATCGGCGAAGGCCTCGAGGAAGGCGTCGACCGGAGAGATCATCAGGTGGACGTCGAAGGTCTTGGCGCTGTGGGGGCGCAGCGCCTTCACCACGGCGGGGCCGATGGTGATGTTGGGCACGAAATGGCCGTCCATCACGTCGACATGGATCCAGTCGGCGCCGGCCTCGTCGATGGCGCGCACTTCCTCACCCAGCTGGGAAAAGTCGGCGGACAGGATCGAGGGCGAGATGAGGGGTGTTGCCATGCGAGAAATCGGGACTCCTTCCCTAACGCGGCATAAAGCACCACATCTTGGGGCGACAAGGACGCTTCGGGCCGTTTTCCACACGCGATATTGGGTCAAGACGCCGGGAATGGTACCGGATCGGGATCGGGGAGAGGTGCGCCCGGCTTGTCTGACTGTCCGCCAACGGTGCAATTCAGTCGTCATTCACGGTGCTTAGGGCATTTCCCCGCGGAAATATTGGGGTTTGCGGCACGTGTCAGACGATGGTCGGGCCGCCGCCGGCGACATGTGGAAAGATGCAGATGATCACGAACATTCCGAAAGGATCCATCGGAAAAAGAGCACGGCTGATCGCCGCGTTCGGAGCCGTGACGGCTCTGGGGCTGGCGACGGCCGCGCCGGCGGTAGCGCAGTACCGCCACGAGATCCGCAACGACATGAGCCGCTGCACGCAAGGCTCCGGCCCGGCGGTGATGGTCACGGTCGACGGGATCAAGGCCTCGCAGGGCAAGCTGCGCGTCCAGAGCTATCGCGCGACCTCATCCGAATGGATGGCCAAGGGCAAGTGGCTCGCGCGCATAGACGTGCCGGCCAAGGCCGGGACGATGACCTTCTGCCTGCCGGTCCCGGCATCGGGCACTTACGCTATCGCCGTACGCCATGACTTCAACGGCAACGGAGATACGGATATCATGTCCGATGGCGGCGGCATGTCCAACAATCCTTCGATCAACATCTTCAACCTCGGCAAGCCGAGCTACACGAAGGTCGGGGTGCCGGTGGGGCGCGATGTCAAGTCGATCCGCATCCAGATGCGGTACATGTGAGGGGCTATCGCAATCGTCTTGCGCGCCTTCGCGTGAAGCGCTTGCGAAAGGATCACTCCGAAGCGCGCGAGGCCATGATGGCGCGGGCGTCGGCGAGGTCGGCGGGCTTGTCGACGTCGACGGCGGCAAGGCCGTCGCGCGCGGCGACCAGCCGGGCCTCGATGCCCACCCGGCGGCCCAGCCGCGCGAGCGCCGCGGCGAGGGTCAGACGGCCGAGAGCATAGCTCGCCAGCATTCCGATCCCGAGCCGGGCCGCGATCCGCCAGGGGCGCTTGCGGTCCGCCTCCACCATCTTCCAGGTCTCGATCGCGGCGCGGGCATCGGCGCGCGCCAGCAGGAACAGGTTGCAGCCCGACCATTGCCCGTCCGCAAAGCGCAGGTAGGTGCGCCGGCTGCCGGGCATCGCCTGTTCTATGGCCTCGCGCCGCGCGAGGAGGACCGCGACGTCGGCATCGCCGGGCGTGTCGTCTAGGAACTGCCTCACCCATCCGGCGCGCAGCAGGGCGTGGTCCGAAGTCGTCACCAGCATGGGCGCGCCGAGCCGTTCGAACCCGGCGGCGACGCTGGCGCTCGGGCCTTCGGCGGCTGGCACCGTCTCGCAGCCGAGTTCCCCGGCGAGAGTGAGAACTTGCGGGTCATTGGCGGCCACCGCGATGCGGGCGATTCCGGCGCCGCGCAGCGCCGCGACGACGTGGGCCAGCATCGCCCTGCCGCCGATCTCCGCGAGCGCCTTGTGGCTGACGCCTTCGGCGTCCGCCACCGGATCGGACGCGCCGGGCCGCGATCCGGCGAGTATCAGTGCGGACACCTGTTGCAGGTCTGCTGCGCTCACGCGGCTTCCTTCTCGCCGGCGGCTTTCCTGGCGCGCCAGACCAGCCACAGCACGCCGGGCGCGGCGAGCACGGGATGACGCTCGCGCCAGGGCGTGACCGGGACATGCACGCCGGTGTGGCGCTCGATCTTCCAGGCGGCATAGCGCGCCGCGCCGTCGAACGTGGTCGAGGCCTTGAGCAAGCGCATCAGGTTGTAGGGCTTGCCGAGCCGCTGGCGCCGCTTCCACCAGCCCAGCAGGCGCGCCCTCTCGTCTGCGGTTAGCGCGGGGCGGATCACGCCGTCCGGTCCGCGCGCGAAGCCGATCCCCCCGGCGAGGAGCGCCAGCGGCAGCAGGCCATCGAAATGATCGTGGTTGGCGGAGAGGATCGAATCCTCGCGCCCCGCCTTCTCGACGCGGAACTCGGCGGCGTAAGTCGCGCGGAACAGGGCGCGCCAGTAATCCTCGGGCGTTCCCGCTTCCGGGCCGAGCGCGACGGCGAGACGCGCGGCGGTGCACGCGGCCCGCGCAACGGCGGCGGCGATCGTATCGGCGGCGGCATCGCCGCGCCGCCAGGCCAACGCACTCGGCTGCACGAAGCGTGCCCAGATGGTCGTGTCGATCAGCTCTCCGGCAGCGGCGGTGCGGAAGGTCTCCAGCGCCATGGTCGCGACCTTGGCGCGCAGGATCACGCCGCCGCGTTCCCACTCGTGATAGCTGACGCGCGGCCAGATCTTCTCGGCCTGTTCGCCTTCGGTGAGCACGTAGAAGTCGAGCACGCCCTCGAGCGAGCCGGTCCTGAGATTGGAGCCGTAGAACAGCACGCCCAGCGCTTTCGCCGGCAAGGCGAGCCGCGCGGCAAAGGCCTGCACTTCGAGTTCCACCGGCCGGTCGAGCGCGGCTGCGATGCGCGCGTCGAGAGTATCGTTCACGGTTGCCGGCTCACGGCACGACGAAAGTGAGCTGCGGCCCCTCGTCGAGAATGTAGCGGCCGGCGGGGAAGGCCTCGCCGTCGAGAATGAACGCGCCGCCGATCTCCATGTCGATGTCGCTCGCACGGAAGCGATGCAGGCCGCTGCGCGCCAGGAAACGGCTGTGGAGGCCGAAGAGTATTGCCGGGATCTGCATGACGACCCGGCGCACGGGCGCGTCCAGCACAACCAGCTTGAGACCGGGCGCGGGCCGGCGGCCAAAGGGGCGGACGCCGAGCGGGAACTTCTCGAAGGTCGTGGCGATGACCACGAAGCGTTCGTTGGGGGCGCCGGGGCCGCTGTGCGGCAGATCGCGGCCGGTGTGGCGATCGACCAGCCGGGTCGGCGTGTTGGCGCGCCAGGAATTGCCGGCGCCGCCGAACAGCGTCTGGATCACGCACCACAGGATCGAGAGGCCCACGGCGAAGCTGTTGAACGCGCCCCGGCGATGGGCCTCCTGCCCGGCCTCCGTGGCGAGCGCGAATGCCCCGGTCCCGAGAATGAAGCCCTGCACGCAGCCGCCGCCCTGCTCGGGCGTGATCCGCAGCGGACGGCGGGAGATCGTCTTGCCTTTCCGCGCCGAGGCCAGCGCCTCGGCCAGCGACCAGTGGTTGGGCAGGCCCAGATCGACGGTCAGCGCGTTGGTCTTGCCCTTGGGCAGGATCATGAGCGTCGGCCAGTCGTCGCCGAAAATGTCCGCGCCGCAGGTCAGCACGTCGCGCACGGTGCCGTCGCCGCCGTCGACCACGAGGTAGTCGATGCCGCGCCGCGCGAAACCGTCGAGCGTCAGACGCAGTTCCTCGCGGGTGCGGGGCGTTTCGGTGAGAATATTCGAGCAGTCGGCCATCTCCGGGGCGATGCCCTTGTTGCGATGGCTGCGCGGATTGCGCACGATACCGACCAGCGGAACCGCACGTCCGCGCGCGGCGCGCGATGGCGTCCGCGAAGAACCTTCGGGTTCCTGCTTGCCGAACCGCGGCAGCGCTTCAAATTCGTAAATCGTTCCGTGCACGGGCGTCTATGTAGTGCCGCCCGCGCTGAAAATCACCAAGAAACATAATGTGACACATTAAAGTTACAGTTCCATGGCCACGCCGCATCGGCTTTTGCGCCCGCCGTCAGGCACATCTCCTGTCCGATTGCCAGCGGGCGCCGGCTCGACTACGGCCACGCCCCATGTTCGAAAACGCGCAAGCACTGGCGGTCGTCACGATCGGCGACAATCCCGTAAAACTCTGGGGCCTCGAGGTTTCCGAACGCGTGGCGCGGATCGCGAAGGCGGCGAAGCTCGTGCCCGTGAACGAGGTGCCGCAGGGGCCGGCCGTGCTGTCGAGCGCCGACGCCGCCTGGGATCCGGCATGGTTCAGGCATATCGTTACCCGGCCCGGCATGGTGCTCACTCTGGGCGGGGTTCCTGCGCTTGCCCATGCCGCGGATGCGAGCCAGGCAAGGCGGATCGCGGGTGCCATGGCCTCGTCGGCACCGCTCGCCGACGCCTCCGGGCTTACGCTCGTCGCTTTCGAGAGCGGCCCCACCATCGAGAACAAGCAGCTGCGCAAGCGCGAGACGCCGTTCCTCCTGCCGCTGCGCAAGGACACCGTGCGCCAGGTCGAGCGTGCCAGCTACTTCGGCGCCTACAAGGGCGTGACCGACCTGCTGACCAAATACCTCTGGCCCGAATGGGCACTGGTCCTCACGCGCATCTGCGCGAAGCTGCACATCACGCCGAACATGGTGACAAGCGTGGGCGCGGTGTTCTGCGTCGCCGCGACGGTGCTTTTCGCCTATGGCCATTACTGGGCCGGGATGGCGGCGGGGCTTGTCTTCATGGTGCTCGACACGGTGGACGGCAAGCTCGCGCGCTGCACGATCACGTCGTCATACTGGGGCAACATCTTCGATCACGGCCTGGACCTCGTCCACCCGCCGTTCTGGTGGTGGTTCTGGGCGACCGGGCTTGGCGCCTGGGGCCTCGCCTACGACACCGCGACGTTCTGGTGGGTGCAGGGTGCGATCCAGGGCGGCTATCTCGTCCAGCGGCTGATCGAGGGTGTGTTCATGCGCCAGAACGGGATGATGCACATCCATGTCTGGCGCCGGTTCGACAGCCGGTTCCGCCTGATTACCGCGCGGCGCAACCCCAATATGGTGATCCTCTTCGTCGCGACGCTGCTTGCGCGGCCGGACCTCGGCCTGATCGCGGTGGCGTGGTGGACCGCCATTTCGTGTCTGATTCATGCCGTGCGTCTGGTCCAGGCATGGATCGTGCGCGCAAGAGGCGGTACGATCACATCCTGGCTTTCGGAGGACTGAGGCATGAATGTGACCATGGAGAAGTTCGGCTATCCGGGAACGCTGGTGGCCGATTTTCGGTACTGGGTCGTCCTCGCCCGACCCGCGCAACCGACGCTCGGCTCGCTGGTCCTCGCCGCGAAGTCCGACGCCACCGCCTTCGGAGACCTTCCCGCCGAGGCCCACGCGGAACTCAAGCAGGTGACCTCGGCCATCGAGGCGGCGCTGGGCGAGGCGGTGCGTTATGAAAGGCTCAACTACCTCATGCTGATGATGGTGGACCCCAACGTCCACTTCCACGTCATCCCCCGTTACGAGGGATCGCGCGAATGGCAGGGGCGCGAATTCGTCGACTGCGGCTGGCCGAAGGTGCCCGATCTCGGGCACGCCGTGGCGCTGGAGGGCGATGACCTTTCGGCGTTGGTCGCCTGGCTCAAGGGGTTCTTCTGAGCCCTATACCCAGGTATCGGTGAGCTTCGTCGCGATCTCGATATCGTTGAGGAAATCGACTTCGGCCCAGTCCATTCCCTCGATCGAGACGGTGCCGACCTTGCCGGTAGGCGCGATCGAATCGATCACCTTGAGGTACCAGTGCTGCACGCCTTCGGGTGTGCGCATCGCCTGGCGCACGGTTTCGCGGAACAGTTCGACGCCTTCGCCGCGAAATGCGAGGAAGCCGATGGATTCGGCGTTGGACTGCTGCGCCGTCAGCGTCTTGCCGATGTGGACGAGGCGCTCGCCTTCGCGTTCGACTTTCATGTCGTCGCTGTCGTAGGCGTCCTTGACGTCGACGGTGACGGCGACCGGCCAGTCGCTGGGCTGCTGGACTTTCCGAACGATCTCCTCGGAGACCAGGGTATCGCCGTTGAGGATCAGGAAGTCGCCGCGCATGGCCTCGCGCGCGATCCAGCACGAGCCGAGGTTGTCGGCGACCTTGTAGAACGGATTGAAACGGATCGATATATCCACGCGCGGGTCGCGGATCGCGGCAAGATGCTCCTCGACCATGTCGGTCATGAAGCCGGTGACGACATCGATGCGTTTCACGCCGCCGCGTGCCAGCATTTCTATCTGCCATTCGATCAGCGACTTGCCGGAGCAGTCGATCAGGCACTTCGGACGCTCGGCGGTGAGCGGAAGCAGGCGCGAGCCCTGGCCGGCGCTGAGGAGGATGGCGTGTTCGATCATGAATTCAACCTGATTGGCGCAAGCCGCGCCCTCTAGCGGCTACGGGACAAAAGGGAAAGGTGCGCCGCGGCGGATGACTGCGCGAAGCCTTGCATGTGTATCCTCTCTCGTCCAAATGCACCGGCGATGTCCGCCAAACGCGACCGCCTGGAGAGCGCTTCTCCCATGAGGCGGATACTTCAGAACACGGCCTGGCTGCTGGGCGGCAAGGGTTTCGGCGCCGTTTGCGGCCTCGTGTACCTTGCCATCCTGACGCGCACGCTCGGCCTGAAGGACTTCGGGCACTTTTCGCTGATTTTCGGCACCGCGCAGGCGCTTATCGCCATCGCCGGCTTCCAGACTTGGCGCGTCGTGGTGCGCTATGGCAGCGAGCATGTCCATGCCGAGGACTGGGACAAGTTCGGGCGGCTGGGCATGCTGTGCGGCATGCTCGATGCGGTCGGGGCGGTATTCGGCTGCGCGCTCGCCGCCGTCGTGATCTACGGCTTCGCCGGGGTGCTCGATCTGAACCCGGCCTATATCGACACGGCCTTCTATTTCTCCTGCGCGGCGCTCTGGGCGCTGGTTTCGGCCCCGACCGGCATCGTGCGCGCGCTGCACCGCTTCGACATGGCGGTTTATGTCGAGGCGGTGGTGCCGACCGGGCGCCTGATAGCGGCGCTTGCGATCTGGTGGACCGGCCCCAGCGTCAGCCGGTTCCTCATCGCCTGGGCGGCCATCGATATCCTCGAAGCGGTGCTCTACTGGATCATGGCCCGCCGCCTGTGCCCGCAGGCCGTGCGCCTCTCGAACCTTGCCCGGTGGCGCCAGGCCTTTGCCGAGAACGAAGGCGTCGGGCGGTTCTTCATGGTTACGTATGCCAGCGCGACGATCGAGGCGACGATGCGCAACGGTCCGCTGCTCGCGGTCGGCGCCTTCATCGGCACCCGCGCGGCGGGCCTCTATCGCCTCGCGTCGCAGCTTTCGCAGGCGCTGAGCAAGCTTTCCACGCTGCTGACCCGCTCGGTCTATGCCGAAGTGGCGCGCGCGCGGGTTGCCTCGGAACTGGCCGAATTTCGCAAGCTCGCGCTGCAGACCAGTGGGATCGCCGGGATTGCGGGGGTGGTGGTTGTCGGCATCGCGCTGGTCGCGGGCCGACAGTTGCTCGAGCTGATCGCGGGGCCTGATTTCGAGCAGGGGGCCTCGATCCTCGTGCCGCTGGCGATCGCCGCGAGCTTCGACCTTGCCAGTGTCGCCTTCGAACCGGTTCTGCATTCGACCGGGCGCGCCCGGCTCTCGCTGTTCGCAAGGCTGCTGGCGGTGATCGCGCTGGCTGTCGGGCTCTACCTGTTCATCCCGTTCGGACCCTCGGGTGCCGCTTGGGCCGTGGCCCTGGGCGGTGCGACGTCCTATCTCGCGATGGGCGTCATGGCATGGTGGACGCTGCAGCGGCTAGAACGCGGGCAGATCGAGCCTGTGGAGGCTGAACGCGGCTCGACAGGCGAGTGACGTCGGCTATCATGCATGCATGTCATCCTCAGCCCTGATCGCACAAGCCGCTGACCTGTCCGAGCGTATCGTTGCCCTGCGCCGGGCGATTCACGCCGAACCCGAACTCGGCCTCCATACGCCCAGGACGCGCGACAAGATCCGCGCGGCGCTCGCCCACCTGCCGCTCGAATGGCGGGAGGGGCCTTCGACCACCGGGCTCGTCGCCACGCTGAAAGGCGGGGCCGGACCGGGGCGCGCGGTCCTCCTGCGCGGCGACATGGACGCGCTGCCGATGCCGGAGGAGACAGGGCTCGACTTCGCCTCGACGATCCCCGGCGTGATGCACGCCTGCGGGCACGACGCGCACGTCGCCATGCTGGCCGGCGCGGCCGAGATCCTCGCGCCGCAGGCGGACAGCCTCGAAGGCGAGGTGCGTTTCATGTTCCAGCCCGGCGAGGAAGGGTATCACGGCGCCCGCTTCATGCTGGAGGACGGGCTGCTGGGCGGAGAAGGCTTCGATCGCCCGCTGCCGGACGCCGCCTTCGCGCTCCATGTCATGCCCAACGCGCCGCACGGCCTGATCGGCGGTCGGACGGGGCCGCTGCTCGCGGCGGCGGATCAGATCGAAATCACGGTCACCGGGCGCGGCGGCCATGCTTCCATGCCGCACGACACACTCGACCCGGTACCGGTCGCCTGCGAGATCGTCATGGCCATACAGGCAATGGTAGCGCGCAAGTTCAACGTCTTCGATCCCGTGGTGGTGACCGTGTCCCGGATCGAGGGCGGCACCGCGCACAACATCATCGCCGATCAGGCCCGCATGGTGGGAACGATGCGCACGCTCTCGGCAACGAACCGCGCCCGCCTCAGGGAAGACCTGCCCGTGCTCGCGGCCGGGATCGCCGGGGCGCATGGCCTTACCGCCGAAGTGCGGTTCGTGGAGGGCTTTCCGGTCACGGTGTGCGACGAGGCCGCCGTGGCGTTCGGCGAGCAGGTGGCGCGATCGATGTTCGGCGAGGCGGCGTTCCTGCGCCTGCGCGATCCGATCATGGGCGCAGAGGACTTCGCCTATGTGCTGGAGAAAGTGCCCGGCGCGATGTTCTTCCTCGGCGTCAGCCATCAGGGGGCGGACTGGCAGCATTGCTGCGGCATCCACTCGACCAAGATGATGGTCGACGAAACGGTCCTGCCGCAGGGCGCGGCCTATCTTGCGGGTCTGGCGCGGACTTTCCTGGACAGCGGCTTCGGCTGAGGCGCGGGCGCCTTCACGTCACGCCTGCACGTCCGCCCATTCAGGATGCCGTTCGAACGCGGCAATGACGTAGCTGCATACGGGGCGTATCCTGAAGTCGTTCTCGCGGGCATCGGCCACCATTGCCTCCACAAGCCGCGCGGCGACGCCGCGATTCCCGATCACCGGGGGCACCAGCGTGTGATTGGCATAATGGACGCCGTTGTGTTCCATCCAGGTCAGCTTGCCGACCGCATCGCTGTCCGCGACATGGGCGATGTATTCGCCCCCTGAACCCAGTTCGTGCTTGGTAATGGTCACAGCGACCATGCGTTATCTCCAGCAGCATTTTCCCGTGCGGTGAGGCGCTTGACGAGGCGCCCGGCGCCGAGCAGGGCATATGGCCATGAAGTCCCTTTCCGACAATGCCGCGTCCGTCCATCCCGCCGAGCGCGAGGGGCTGCGGGGGCAAGGCTTCGCCTTCCATGACCGGTGCGAGGACGCCGCGCGGCTAGTCGCCTCGTGGGACACCCGGATGGAACACGCCTCCGCCCTGGCGCGCACGATTGCCCGCCTGTGAGGCAGGTGAGGTGAACGCTCCCGTGCAGCGGGCCGTGCTGCGCCCGGCCATCGCCATGCCATTTGCGCTGGTGGCGCTGATCTGGGGCTCCACCTGGTGGGTCATCATCGGGCAGATCGACGGCGTTCCGGCAAGCTGGTCGGTCGTCTGGCGCTTCGCGCTGGCGACGCCGGCGATGTTCCTCGTCGCGCTGGCGATGGGCAGGAGCCTGCGCCTGGGCGCGGCCGGGCACCGGCTGGCGCTTGTAATCGGCGCGGCGCAGTTCTGCGGCAATTACAACTTCGTCTACCGCGCCGAACTGCACCTGACCTCGGGCATCGTCGCGGTCATGCTTTCGCTGCTGCTGGTACCCAACGCCATGCTCGCACGGGCGCTGCTCAAGCAGCCGATCACCCCGCGCTTCCTTGTCGGCAGCGCCATCGCCCTGGCCGGGATCGCCCTGCTCCTGCTGCACGAGGCGCGCGAGGCGCCGGTCGGGGGCAAGGTGCTGCTGGGCATCGCCTTTGCGGTCATCGCGATGCTGTGCGCCTCGTTCTCCAACGTGATCCAGGCCAACGAGACGGGGCAGGCCGTGCCGATGGAGAGCCTGCTTGCCTGGGCGATGCTCTACGGCACGATCTGCGACGTCGCGGTGGCCCTTGTTACCAGCGGTCCGCCGGTGATCCCCGCCAGCCTCGCCTACTGGCTGGGCACCGCCTACCTCGCGATTCTGGGCTCGGTCGTGACCTTTCCGCTCTATTACACACTGATCCGCAAACTTGGCGCCGGGCGGGCGGCATACAATGGGGTTGCCGTGGTCATCGTCGCCATGCTGATTTCGACCGTGCTCGAAGACTATCGCTGGTCTTTGCTGGCGGCGGCGGGCGCGGTGCTGGCGGTGGCCGGGCTGGTCATCGCCCTGAGCGCGCGCAGGCCCGCGGCATAGTCCGCAAAGCACGGCCGCCAGCCCAGCACGCGCTTCGCCTTGCCATTGGCGACGCGCCGGTTCTCGGCATAGAAGGCGCGCGCCATCGGTGAGAGCCCCGCTTCCTCCAGCGATTGCAGCGGCGGCGGCTCGATTCCGAGCAGGCGGCAGGCTTCCTCGACCAGCAGGTTCTGGCTGCAGGGCAGGTCGTCCGCAAGGTTGTAGGCCCCCGGCGGCGCGCCGATTCCCGCGATCACGCCCGAGGCGATGTCCTCGACATGGACGCGGCTGAAGACCTGACCGGGCAGGTCGATGCGATGCGCGCGCCCTTGTGCGATCCGATCGAAGATCGAGCGGCCGGGGCCATAGATGCCCGGCAGGCGGTAGACCCGCGCGCCGCGCGCCAGCCAGGCCGCGTCCGCTTCGGCCCGCGCGACGCGGCGGCCGGTGCCGACAGGCGCGCTTTCGTCCACCCAGGCGCCTCCGGTATCGCCGTAGACCCCGGTGGAGGAGAGATAGGAGAGCGGCTTTCCCGCGAGCGCCGCGCCGTAGCGATCGAGAACGGGGTCGAGCCCCTCGCTTCCCGGCGGCACGGACGAAAGCACGTGGTCGGCATCGGCGAGCGCCAGGCGCACGGTGCCTTCGTCATCGAAAGAGAGCGTGCCTTTGCTTCCCGTCGAGATCACTTCCCAGCCCTGCGCGGCGAGATGTCCGGCAATGACCCCGCCGGCATAGCCCAGGCCGAAAATGAAGAACCGCCGGTGCATTGTGTTCCTGTGCCTCCCGCCGCCAATCTCCGGAACTTTACGCTGTTTGGTAGTCCGACCGCTGGCAATCGCAAGGCGAGCCTCTAAATCAGCACCATGGACATTGCCAGCAGCCCCGCCGAGCCTGAAGAAAACACGCAGGTCGCCGATGCGGCCCCGCCGCCGCACGCGCCCCAGGTCATCCACCGGGAGGACTATCTTGCGCCGGCCTGGCTGGTGCCGGAGATCGCCCTGTCCTTCCGGCTGGGCGTGGAGGAAACGCACGTCTGCTCGAAGCTGACGGTTACGCGAAACCCGGACGGCAATGGCTCCGACGTCCTTCGCCTCAATGGCGACCAGATTTCGCCGCTGGTGGTGAAAGTGGACGGCCGCGCCGCGCGCGACTGGCGGATGGATGGCCCGGACCTGCTGCTCGAACTGGATGGAGAGCGGCACGCGATCGAGATCGAGACGCTGGTCCAGCCCGTCACCAACACGCAGCTCATGGGCCTCTACGCCTCGAACGGCATGCTGTGCACGCAGTGCGAGGCCGAAGGCTTCCGCCGAATCACATTCTTCCCGGACCGGCCCGACGTGCTCTCGACCTATTCGGTGCGCATGGAGGGAAACAAAGCGCGCTTCCCGATCCTGCTTTCGAACGGCAACTGCACGGCGCGGGGCGAGGGCGCGGAAGGCCGCCACTGGGCGCACTGGCACGACCCCTGGCCCAAGCCGAGCTATCTCTTCGCGCTCGTCGCCGGCAATCTGGTCGCCAACACCGCCCGGTTCACGACTATGAGCGGGCGGCAGGTGGAATGCAACGTCTGGGTCCGCCCCGGCGACGAGAACCGCACGCAGCACGCGCTCGATTCGCTGATCGCGGCGATGAAATGGGATGAGGAGGCCTTCGGGCGCGAATACGACCTCGACCTGTTCAACATTGTCGCGGTGTCGGACTTCAACATGGGGGCGATGGAGAACAAGGGCCTCAACATCTTCAACACCCGCTATGTCCTCGCCGAGCCTGACACCGCGACCGATGCCGATTACGACGCCATCGAGAGCGTGGTCGGCCACGAGTATTTCCACAACTGGTCGGGTAATCGGGTGACCTGCCGCGACTGGTTCCAGCTTTCGCTCAAGGAAGGCTTCACCGTCCTTCGCGACCAGCTTTTCAGCGCCGACATGGGCAGCGAGGCGGTCAAGCGGATCGAGGACGTGCGCATCCTGCGCGGTGGCCAGTTCCCCGAGGATTCGGGGCCGCTCGCCCATCCGATCCGCCCGGATTCCTATCAGGAGATCTCGAACTTCTACACGTCGACGGTCTACAACAAGGGGGCCGAGGTGATCCGCATGATGCGGACCATGGCCGGCGAGGAACGCTTCCGCAAAGGCACCGACCTCTATTTCGAGCGCCACGACGGCGAAGCGGCGACGTGCGAGGATTTCGTCAGGGCCATCGAGGACGGAACCGGGCTGGACCTCGGGCGGTTCCGCCTGTGGTACTCGCAGGCCGGAACGCCCCGCGTCGCCATCGCCATGCGCCACGAAGGCGACACGGCGATCCTCACCGCGGACCAGGCCGTCCCGGCAACGCCCGGCCAGGCGATCAAGCAGCCCATGCCGATCCCGCTGCGGGTCGCGCTGTTCGATCGCGAGACGGCCAGCCACTCCGGCGAACGGCTGATCGTGCTCGACAAGGCCAGCGATACCTTCCGTTTCGAGGGATGCCCTCGCCCGCCGGTGCTCTCGGTCAATCGCGGCTTTTCCGCGCCGGTCGCGCTGGAGGTGGAGCGCCCCGACGCGGATCTCGTGTTCCTCGCCGCGCACGACGACGACCCCTTCGCCCGCTACGAGGCCATGCAGAGCCTGATCGTCCGTCACCTCATCCGCGCGGTGAGCGCGGGCCTGGACGAGACGGGGTTGGACAAGACGGGGCGGGAAGCCGGGCGCGATGCCGTTCGACAGGCCTGCGAAGCCGTCCTCGCCGACGAGGCGCTGGAGGATCTGATTCGCGGCGAGCTGCTGATCCTGCCGACCGTCGCGTATCTCTCCGAACAGCTCCTGGTCGCCGATCCCGGCGCGCTGCACCAAGCGCGCGAGGCGCTGAAGGCCTGGCTGGGGGCGGAGCTGCTGGACTCGTTCCGCGCCCTGCATGACCGCGCCTCGGCCGTGCCCTTCGGCCGCGACGCGGCGGCGCGGGGTGCCCGCAAGTGCAAGGCGCAGTCGCTCGTCTACATCGCCGCCGGCGATCCGGCCGAAGGCGCCCGCCGCGCCTTCGCGCAATATCGCGCCGCCGACAACATGAGCGACCGCCAGAGCGCGCTGACCGTGCTGTGCGGCCTTGACGTGCCCGAGCGCGAGGAAGCCCTGGCCGACTTCCACAAGCGCCATGAAGGCAACGCGCTGGTCATCGACAAATGGTTCTCGCTCCAGGCCGGCTCGTTCCATCCCCGCGTGCTCGACCATATCCGCACGCTGGCGCAGCATGGCGATTTCACCCTGTCCAATCCGAACCGCGCGCGCGCGCTCTACATGTCGGCCGCGCTCAATCCGAAGGCGTTTCACGACGCGAGCGGCGAGGGGTACGCGATGATCGGCGAGATCGTCCGTCGGCTCGATCCTATAAATCCGCAGACCGCCGCGCGCTTCGTTCCCGCGCTCGGCCGCTGGCGGCGAATCGAGCCGGACCGTGCCCGGCTGATGCGCGCCGAACTCGAAGAGATCGCGGCACTGCCTACGCTTTCGCGCGACGTGCGCGAGCAGGTGACGAAGAGCCTTGGCTGACATGACGCAAACCGAAGCCGTCGAAGTCAACCGCGCCGCCGTGCTCGAAGGCGTGCCGCACGGGTTCCTCGGTCGGCGCGGCGGGGTGAGCCGCGGCGATGTCGCGGGCCTCAACGTCGGCCCCGGCTCGGGCGACGATCCGGCGGCGATCGCCGAGAACCGCGCGCGCGCGGTCGCCGCCGTCCGGCCCGGCGCGCGGCTCGTCACGGTCTATCAGGTCCACTCGCCCGACTGCGTCATCGTCGCGGACGATCTCTGGTCGGACCGGGACCGCCCTTCCGCCGATGCCCTCGTCACCACCCGCCGGGACGTCCTGCTCGGCGTGCTCACGGCGGATTGCGCGCCCGTGCTTCTGGCGGACCGGGAGGCCGGCGTCGTCGGCGCCGCGCATGCCGGATGGAAAGGGGCGATCGGCGGCGTGACGGACCGCACCATCGCCGCGATGGAATCGCTCGGCGCCAGCACCGCGCGCATCGTCGCGGCGATCGGCCCGTGCATCGCGCGGCAATCCTACGAGGTGGACGAGGCATTTCGCGACCGCTTCCGCGAAGAGGACAGCGCCAATGCCCGGTTCTTCCGGACAGGCCGCGAGGGGCATCACCAGTTCGATCTCGAGGGCTATGTGGCCGCCCGCCTCGAAGCCGCCGGAATCGGCGCGGTCGAGCGGCTGGGCCTCGATACCTACGCCGTGCCCGACCGCTTCTTTTCCTATCGCCGCGCGACACATCGCGGCGAACCCACCTATGGCCGCGAGATTTCCCTGATCGGCCTGGGCTGAGGCGCACATGCCGGCACGCGGCCTGCTCGGCGACCGATCCGCCCGTCAAGCCGAAAGCGCCGCTCTTTCAGGGCTTTCACGATAGGCCAAAAAGGCGGTTGGCAGCGCCGGTTTTCGCGTATATCAGGCCGCCCAAGTCGGGTCCGGCCCGGAATGCGTCCGGTCAGGGCGTCGTCAAGGGGGTTACCAGGCGTACCATTGGTAGGCACATGGCCCGTTGTCGGTCCCCGGCAGCGGGTTGTCAAAAGCAAGACGTCTAAAGCAAGGCAAGGGCTAACATGGCAGAAGAAGTTGGCGTGCGGCGGCGCGATTTCATCAATATCGCCGCGGTAAGCGCGGCGGGTGTCGCTGGCGTTGGGGTGGTTATTCCCCTGGTCAGCCAGATGTCGGCATCGGCCGACGTGCTTGCGGCATCGTCGACCGAAGTCGACATTTCCGCGATTCAGCCGGGCCAGGCCATCAAGGCCGTCTTCCGCAAGCAGCCGGTCTTCGTGCGCAACCTGACTCCGCAGGAGATCGCGGAAGCGAACGCGGTTCCTCTCGACACGCTGCGCGACCCGCAGACGCTGGCCGAGCGAACCAAGGAAGGCAAGGAGAACTGGCTCATCACCATGGGCGTGTGCACCCACCTCGGCTGCGTGCCGCTGGGTGCCGGCGAGGGTGAAACCAGGGGCGAGTTCGGCGGCTATTTCTGCCCCTGCCACGGTTCGTACTACGACACCGCAGCCCGTATCCGTAAGGGCCCCGCGCCCACGAACCTTGAGGTTCCGGAATACGAATTCACCTCCGACTCCGTCGTCAAGATCGGCTGAGGCCAAGAGAGAGGATCACGATCATGAGCTTTCCCTGGGCCAACGAATACAAGCCGTCACATCCCTTCATGAAATGGATGGACGAGAAGCTGCCCCTGCCGCGTCTCGTCTACAACTCGGTCGGTTCCGGTTATCCCGTCCCGCGTAACCTCAACTATTTCTGGAACTTCGGCATCCTCGCATTGGTCTGCCTCACGCTGCAGATCGTCACCGGCATTGTCATGGCGATGCACTACGCCGCGAACGCCCAGGTCGCCTTCGACACCGTCGAGCACACCATGCGCGACGTGAACTGGGGCTGGCTGATGCGCTACGCGCACGCCAACGGCGCCTCGGCCTTCTTCGTCGTCATCTATATCCACATCTTCCGCGGCTTCTTCTACGGCTCGTACAAGGCCCCGCGCGAAATGGTGTGGCTGCTCGGCGTCGTCATCTTCCTGCTGATGATGGCCACCGCCTTCATGGGCTACGTGCTTCCCTGGGGCCAGATGAGCTTCTGGGGCGCCAAGGTCATCACCGGCCTGTTCTCGGCGATTCCGCTCGTCGGCGAGCCGATCCAGCAGTGGCTTCTGGGCGGCTTCGCGCCGGACAATGCCGCGCTCAACCGCTTCTTCTCGCTGCACTACCTGCTGCCCTTCGTGATCGTGGGCGTGGTTATCCTGCACATCTGGGCGCTGCACATCCCGGGTTCGTCGAACCCGACCGGCGTCGAGGTGAAGAGCGAGAGCGACACGATCCCGTTCTACCCCTACTACATCGCCAAGGACGGCTGGGCCGTGGGCGCCTTCGCCTTCCTGTTCTGCGCTGTGCTGTTCTTCTTCCCGAACGCGCTGGGCCACCCGGACAACTACATTCCGGCCAACCCGATGAGCACGCCGGCGCACATCGTTCCCGAATGGTACTTCTGGCCGTTCTACGCGATCCTGCGCGCCTTCACCCAGGACTTCTTCTTCATTCCGGCCAAGCTGATGGGCGTGCTCGCCATGTTCGGCTCGATCCTGGTCTGGTTCTTCCTGCCCTGGCTCGATAAGTCGCCGGTGCGCTCGGGCACCTATCGCCCGATGTTCAAGAAGTTCTTCTGGTTCGGCCTGATCCCGGCCATGGCGGTTCTCTTCTACTGCGGCGGTGCCCCGGCTGAAGAACCCTTCGTCATGCTCAGCCAGATCGCGTCGCTCTACTACTTCGCGCACTTCCTGATCATCCTGCCGATCGTCTCCGCGATCGAGAAGCCGCTGCCGCTGCCTTACTCGATCACCGAGTCTGTGCTCGGCAAGGACGAAGCCGCTCAGCTGGCCCCGGCGCAGACCGCCACGGCGTGATCAACAGCTAGAACGAAAGACGAAAGACATGGTACGCATTCTCTCGATCCTCGTCGGGCTGTTCTTCACGGTAGCCCTGGCCTGGTCCTTTGTTCTCGGCGCCATCACGGCGGCGACCGAACCCGCTCCGGCGATGGTGGAACATGAGTTCCACGTGGCCCCCAAGAACGTCCACTTCTCGTTCGACGGGCCGTTCGGCAAGTTCGACAACCAGCAGCTCCAGCGCGGCTTCCAGGTCTACAAGGAAGTCTGCTCGGCCTGCCACGCGCTCAAGCACGTCGCATTCCGCGATCTTGCCGCGCTGGGTTACACCGAGGCTGAAGTGAAGGCGATCGCGGCGGGCTTCCAGGTTCCGGGCACCGATCCGAATACCGGCGAGGAAACGCTGCGTCCGGGCATGGCGACCGACTACTTCCCCTCGCCCTTCGCGAACGATGTTGCCGCGCGCGCCGCGAACAACAACGCGATTCCGCCCGATCTCTCGCTGATCACCAAGGCCCGCCACCACGGCAGCGCCTACGTCTACTCGCTGCTGACCGGATATCAGGAGCAGCCCGCCGAACTCCTGAAGGAGTTCCCGGATGCCAAGACGCCCGCCGGCCTTCACTACAATCCGTACTTCCCCAACCTGAACCTCGCGATGGCCCCGCCGCTCGCCGCCGGTCAGATCGAGTACGGCGACGGCACCAAGGCGAGCGTCGACCAGATGTCGAAAGACGTCGCGGCGTTCCTGACCTGGGCCGCCGAACCCAAGCTCGAGAAGCGCAAGCAGACCGGCTGGCCGGTCCTCGGCTTCCTGCTCTTCGCCACGATCCTAGGCTACATGTCGTACCGCAACATCTGGGCCGACAAGAAGCACTGAGATCCGGTCGATTGACTGAAATGCGAGCGCCCCTCCATCCGGCGATGGCAGGGGCGCTTCGCTTTTTAGGGAGCACGAACATGACCCGCGATGACCTCAAGGCTCTCGTCCGCTCCATTCCCGACTTCCCCCAACCGGGAATCCTGTTCCGCGACGTCACCACGCTGATCGGCGACGGCCCCGGCTTCGCGGCGGCGGTTGCCATGTTGAGCGAGAAGGCGCTGGCCGCAGAGGCCGACGTGATCGCCGGCATCGAGGCGCGGGGTTTCATTTTCGGCGCGGCGGTCGCGGCGCGGACGGGCCTCGGCTTCGTTCCGGTGCGCAAGCCCGGCAAGCTGCCGGTCCCGGCTCTCGCGATCGACTACGCGCTGGAATACGGAACCGACACGCTGGAGATCGACCCCGGCGCAATCGGAGAAGGCAGCAGGGTCGTGCTGATCGATGACCTCATCGCCACCGGAGGCACCGCTCTCGCCGCCACCGAACTGATCCGACGGGCGGGCGGCCTCGTCGAGCGCGCGCTCTTCGTCATCGACCTGCCAGACCTTGGCGGCGCGGGAAGGCTACGCGAGGCGGGCGTCACCGTCGATTGGCTGATCGACTTCCCCGGCCACTGACCGGGGCGCGGACAGAGCTCACGGCCCCCTCCGCGTTCCGGGACGCGGCTGGGTCAGGCCGGAACGGTATCCTGCCCTTTGGCCTTGCCCGGCTTCTTGCCGCCCTTGCCCTCGGTCTCCTCGAAAAGCGCCTGAACCGCTTTGGAATGCGCGACCGTACCGAGTTCGGTGAGCGCGAAGTAGTTCGTCTCGATCTCGTCCAGGTCGTAGAGGTAATTGACCATCACGCCGTGGGCCTGCTTCTGCCCGTTGGGAGAAAGGTCGGCATTGGCATGGACCGCCTCGAGCCGCGCGCCATTGCC
The DNA here is from genome assembly GCF_014640675.1 of Novosphingobium endophyticum. GTDB lineage: Bacteria > Pseudomonadota > Alphaproteobacteria > Sphingomonadales > Sphingomonadaceae > Novosphingobium > Novosphingobium endophyticum. Next base: position 235,164 of record NZ_BMHK01000002.1, read on the forward strand.
GAGATGGAAGCGTGCGACGGGATCGAGCGGCTGGTTGCCCTGCCCCTTGGCATTCACCAGGTACCGCGCAGCCAGCGCACGCAGCTCGCCCGGTCCCGGCACCCTTGCATCGGCGCCCTGCTCCTTGGCCAGCCACCTGGCGAAGCCGGGCACTGGCGAAAGGGTGGCGAAAGTTCCGAGATGCGGCAGCTCTTCCTTGAGCAGCCCGACAACGCGCTTGATCAGGTGATTGCCGAAGGGAATCCCCTTGAGGCCGACCTGGCAGTTGCTGATGGAATAGAAAATCGCGCAGCTTGCTTCCAGTGGATCGACCGATTCACGCTCCTCCGCGATGATCTCGCGGATGGTCCCCGGCAACTGCGCGGTGAGCGCCACTTCGACGAAGATGAGCGGATCGTTGCGCATCTGCGGATGGAAGAAGCCATAGCAGCGGCGATCGGCGGGCTGGACGCGGCGGCGCAGATCATCCCAGCCGGCGATCTCGTGGACGGCCTCGTAGCGGATGATGTGCTCGAGCAGCGAGGCCGGAGAATCCCAGGCGATTCGCCGCAGTTCGAGGAAGCCGGCGTTGAACCATGCGGTGAAGGCGCCCTCCAGTTCGCGGTCGAGCGCGGCAAGGCCGGCCGAGCGCGCGGACCTGGGCACGGCGAGCAGATCCTCGCGCAGGTTAATCAGGCGGGGCGTACCCTGCGGCGCAAGATTGAGCTGGTTGATCAGCCGGCGGCATGGCGATTCGGTCGCCTCGTTGAGCGCGAGAGCGGACGCCTCGTCCTGCTTCTCGTTCCACAGGGCAATGGCCTTGTCGATCGCGGTCGAGTCAGCGGGATGGAGGTCGTGAACCTTGGCGAGGAAATCCTGCCGCGCCTTGAGGTCGGTGGCCTCGTAAAGGTCGAAGAAGGCGGAAGCCAGCGCCGGCCCGGAGGCGCGCCCGCGCAAGGAAAGCAGGGCGTCGGCAATGTCGAGCAGGCTTTCGCCGCTGTCCTGCCGCGGCGCAACGCCGATACCGCGCAGAAGCTTGCCGAGACCCGAATTCATCAACAGGTCAAGCGGATTGCGCCGCCTGGCTGAGGGCTGGGAATCGTTCTGCTTGCGCGTCCGGGCTGTGTTCATTGCTAGGGGCGTCCTCATCTCACTGCCGCTCCACCATATCATTGCTGCATGTGCGAGAGTATCATGAAATGCGCGAACGATCCGTGACAAGCCGGACTGAACGGACGCACGAGGCGCTTCGTCCAGTTGCCGCCGGTGCGATCCGCCGATCCGGCGCGCGGCCGCCCCCCCGAACGCGCCGTGGGCAAAAAGATACGTTGACGAGGCGGCGACAGTCATGGCAATCGGCAAACGCCTCAGCGGCCGGTTAAAAACGCGCTGCAGGGTTCGGCTGCCGAATTGGCTCCAAGCGGCTGATTTAGCGGGTATAGCTTAGTGGTAAAGCTCCAGCCTTCCAAGCTGGCTATGCGGGTTCGATTCCCGCTACCCGCTCCAACACCGCCTCTCAGGGGGTCCGAAAACGCCTCATAAGTGGCGGTTTTCTGCGGGTTTTTCGGTGATATAATGTCCGGGAAGTTCCGGATACGCTCCACCCATTCTCAATCAATTGATGGATCATTTGATGGACCTGCAGCGAAACGCGGCCCTTCGCCGCATGGGTTACGGCAAGGACGAGATGACCGCCCATGGCTTTCGCGCGATGGCTGCCACGCTGCTCAACGGAATAGGCTGTGGAACGCGGATGCCATCGAACGGCAACTGGCCCATCCGGAACGGCTCCTTCTGGGGTAGAATGCGAGGAAGCGGTCCTTTGTTCACGCAATTCAAAAAATCGTGGTCTGATATCGACGCGAACCGATCAGGTTGGACCGCATTGCACGCCCGACTAGCTGAAATTGCCGCAAGTTCGCAGACCCCGTTTTTCGTCCCGCCGTTCCACCCCTTCATCCACGCCGAGCAAAGTCACTCGGTTTCCGTCCTCTGAGTAATGGATTACTGGATCGTCACGGCCTGCAGAATGGCGTCCATCTCGCTGGTCACAGCGCCGGTGATATCCATCGCGTTGTTCCAGCCATAGGACTGGTCCCTCTCGAGGACGACACCGCAAGCCTGGCGGGTGATCACTCGCGCCAGGGCTTCGCCCAGCGCTCGGTCGATCTGCTGCTGGCCATGGGTCTGCGCGGCAATGAAGCGGGCATTCTGCTGCTGTTCCAGCGCTTGCGCCTGTTGGTCGAGCAACGCCGATTGCCGCTGGTATTCGATCGGTGCGGTGGCGTTCCGTCGCCCTTCCAGCGCCCGGCGCTTCTGGTCGATGGCGCCCCGGCGCTGGGCGAGCTCGCCTTTCAGCATTGTCTGCATCTGCCCGAGCCGGGCCTGCATCGACTGGCCCGCACGGGAGGCGCCGATGGCGGCCGTGCGCGACAACAGGCACATCCCTGCGACCGGCGGGCCGAAAGTTTGTGCCGAAAGCGAGGCGGCCGTGCAGGCAAGCAGAGCGGCGGAGACAAGTCTTATCAAGCGCATATCTCCGCCTGTTACCCGATCAGTCCGCGGCCGCAACCCGGTCGGCGCAAGCCTGATCCTGCCACACGACCTCGGAAACGGTCACATTGTAACCGTCCTTCCTGTCTCGTCCGAAGCGTATCTCCATCCGGCAACGCAGCCTCTCCGTTCCGCCCGGCTCTGTCGGGAAAAGCAGGACGTAGTTCCACCTGCGGGTAATGCCCTCGTCGAAATGCGGCGGGCCGATGAGGTTGTATATGCTGAACTTGTCCACTCCAGGCGTAATCAGCCGCACGGTCGCGGGGCTGGCGGTGACGCCGAGCTTTCTGCTGTCGGAAGCGCGGTCGGAAAAGGCGGCCGGGTCCACCCTTGCGGCATAGGCGGTGGAAATCGGCGCTTCCTCCGCCCGGGCCGCAACATTGGCGAGGCCCAGGACCGAAAGCAGGGGCAGTGCGATCTGTTTGGCGTTCATTGTGCCCTCCTGATGCTGTGGTGGCTTGATTGGGTCAGAACTGGAAGCCGACACCGGCATTGGCGCCGGCATGCTCCCGGGTGTCATAAGTGGCGCCGAGCTTGATGATGGTCTTGCCGTCGTCCATCACCCGCGAGACGCCGACCGCGAAGGCGGATTGCCCACGATAGGTGCCCGCTCCGAACGCGACCATGCCGCGGCCGGGCTCGAACGCCTGAGGCATACCGGCCGCCGCAAGGGCGCCCGCCGTGCCGGCAAAGGAGTCTCGCCGCGCGTTACCCAGGTCGAATTCGATGCCCGCGAGGCGCGTGTCGGTATAGGCATTCGCCCTCGAGACCGCGCTGTCGATGCCGCTGTTGAGCTGAGCGACGTTGACCGCGTCGGTCGGCGCGACGCCTGCCGCGACATTGTGCAGGACCGCGGCGTCGCCGCCCGGATTGAGCGTCACCGAAGTGCGGCTGGCGTTGTCATACTGGATCGAGTTGGCGGCCACCTGCTGCACCTCGTAAAGCTGCGAGCCGTTGACCGCATCGGTCGATCCCGCCGTCACCGCGCCAGCGCCGACATTCTGCACGACATTGCCGCCCATGTTGACCGTCGTGTTCTCTCCAACGGCGAGGCCGCCGCCGGCATTCACCACGCCAGTGAACGTCGGATTGTCCGCCATCGCGATCTGCAGCTGATTGCCGTTCAGCGTCACCACCGTGTTGGTGCCGGCCGTCACATTGAGCGTGCCATTCGACGGTACGTTCGTCGCGGGGCCGCCGTTCGCCTGGACGTTCCAGCCGGCACCCGCCGTCTGGTTGACCGCCGTCAGCGCTTCGTTGACGCTGTTATAGGTGTTGCCGCCGACATTCAGCGCGGTCGTAACCGTCCCGGTCGCCGGGTCATAAGTCGATCCGCCGCCCAGGCCGGCGGCCGTGCTGTTGCCGAGATTGGTGACGTTGTTCTCTACCGCGGTGACGCGCCCGTCGACATTGGCTACGCTGCCCTCGATCGTGGTCACCCGATTGTCGAGGCCGGTGATCTGCGTGTCCTGCGCGCCCAGGGCATCGCCTACGTTGTCGTAGGTGTTTCCGCCCACATTGTACGTCGGCCCGGTGTAGGCGCCGGTCGTCGGGTCGTAGGAGGCGCCGCCGCCCAGCCCGCTCGCGGTATTCTGCGCGACCTGGTTCAGCTGGCTGACGTTGACGGCGTCGGTCGGCGCGGAGCCGGCGGCGAGGTTGGTGATCTGCCGCTCGGCGCCAGCCGAACCGACCGAGACCTCGCCTGCCGAATTCTGCGGCGCGGCAAGGCCGTACCCGGTGTAGCCGGTCCGCGAGCCCACGCTCGTCGTTGCCCCGGCGCCCAGCGCGACACTGCCCGAGAAGCTGGCATTGGCGCCGGCGCCGATCGCAATCGACTGGATGCCGTCCGCGGTCGAGCTCGTGCCCAAAGCGATGCCGTCGGCCTGCGAGACATGGGCGCCTTGTCCGATGGCAGTACCGCCCGGCGCGGTCTGGTCGACGATCGCGCCGTTGCCGATGCCGATGCCGTTGTCGCCATTGACCACCGTGGTCGGGCCGACCGCCACCGATTCCTGCCCGACGGCAAGGGAATCGCCGGCGCTGGAGTTGGCGTGGAAATACTTGGTGCCGGTGGCGGTGACCGAACTGATCGCGCCCTGCAACTGCCTGACCGTCACGGCATCCTGAGCCTGGGTGCCGTCCGCGACATTGGTGATCTGGCGGTAGGAGCCGGTGGTTGCATCGCCGACCGATACCGACCCGAGCAACGTGGCATCGCTCGTATTGAAAGGCACGAACCCCGTCCCCGCCGGTATGGTCCCGCTGGCCGGGGCGAGTGCCCGATCGGCGACCGAACCGGCGCCCAATGCCAGCGAGCCATCGACGCTGGCCTGCGCTCCCCGGCCCAGTGCCACCGCGCTGTCGGCGCTTGCCATTGCCTGATAACCAAGTGCCGTCGAGCCGATGCCTTGCGCGAACGCATCGGTTTCGGGAAGCCCCGCCTCATTGGTGCGAGCATAGCGGATGCCGTCGCCATTCGCGTCGGTATAGGCGTCGGAAGTGTCACCGGCGATATTGGTGATCGTATCGCCGACGTTGGTGAGATCGCCCTCGACCGTCGTCACGCGGCCATCGAGACTGGCGATGTCGGTGGTGTTCTGCGTCACCTGCGTATTGGTGGCGAAGAGCTGCGAGCCGTTGATCGCGTCGGTCGAGGTCGCATCAAGGCGGCCGGCCGCTACGTTGGTGATGGTCCGCTCGGAACCTGCCGCGCCCACGCTGACCGTGGAGGTCGGCGCCGTGCCCGCGAAAGCATAGACTGTACCGCCAATCGTCGTGCCGGTGGTGGCTACGGCCGCGCTGGTGGCCGAACCATTGCCGAGCGCCACATCGCCTGCATTGTTGGCAACCGCATTCGGACCGATCGCGACCGAATCCGTTCCCAGAGCCTGGGAATCGGCCAGCGTCGAGTTGGCGTGGAAGTATTTGATGCCCGCGCCGTTGTTGATGTTGGTGACAGTGCTTTCAAGGTTCGTGAGGTCGCCCTCGACCGTCGTCACGCGGCCATCCAGACTGGCGATGTCGGTGGTATTCTGCGTCACCTGCTGGTTGGTGGCGAAGAGCTGCGAGCCGTTGATCGCGTCGGTCGACGTGCCGTTGACCGCACCCGGCGCCACGTTCGTAATGACCATGTTGCCGGCGTCGATGCCACCAGTGGTGACGCTCGGGCCGCCTGCGATGGTAAGGCCGGTGGTATCTACCACGGTGCCGCCCGCCGTCACGCTGTTGACCGTGATGTCGTCGGCAAGCTCGAAGGTGACGTCGTCGCTCGCCAGGCTCTTCGACACGGTGATGTTGCCGTCGACGTTGCTCAGGTCGATGGTCTCTCCCGGCGCTACGTTGGTCGCATTGGAGCCCTGGGCGCTGATGTTCCACCCGGCGCTCGCCACCTGCTGCACGGCATTGAGCTGCGAGCCGTTGACCGCTTCGGTGGAGGTTGCCGTCACGTCGCCGGCTGCGACGCCGGTGATCTTGCCCGAGCCACCATCGTTGACGGTGACAGTGCCGAAAGTCGGCGCATCGGCCATCTCGATGTTGATCGCGCCAGTGATGGGATCGGTGACGGTCCTGATATTGCCGCCCGAATATGTGCCGGCGGTTGTGGCGGCGCCCCGGATCGCCAGCGTCTGGCCGAGATTGCGATGCACCACGCCTGCGGTCGCGTCGTTGCCGGTAAAATCCATTCCCGTGGTGGTCAGGCCGGAGGTAGCGGTGGTGAGCTGATCGACGTTCACCGCATCGGTGCCCGCCACGCCCGGCGCGACATTGGCGATCACCATGCTCCCGGCATCAATGCCCGTCGTCGTCACGCTCGGCCCGCCGGCGATGGTGAGACCGCCAGTGTTCAGCAGCGTGCCGCCCGCCGTGAGGCTGTTGACCGTGATATCGTCGGCAAGGTCGAAGGCCACGTCATTGCTGGTGGTGCTCTTCGCAACGACGATGTTGCCGTCGCCATTGTTGAGATCGAGGCTGTTGCCGGTCGCGCTGTCGACCCCGACATTGGTCGCGTTGGCCCCTTCGGCGGTGATCGACCAGCCCTGCCCAATCGTTTCCACCGCCTGGTTGGTCGCGAAGAGCTGCGATCCGTTGATCGCATCGGTGGAGCCGGCGCCGATGCGGCCGGCCGCCACGTTGGTGATCGTGCGCTCCGTGCCGAGAGCGCCCACGCTCACCGTCGAGGTGGGCGCGGTACCCGCGAAGGCATAGGCCGTGCCGTTGATCGTCGTTCCGGTGGTGGCAACAGCGACGTCGGTCGTGCTGCCAGAGCCCAGCGCCACGTCGCCCGCATTGTTGGCGACAGCGGTGTCACCAAAGGCCACGGCGCCGGCCGCCAGCGCGCTGCTGGTATTGCCGATCGCAACCGAGCCCTGGCCGATCACGGTATTCTGGTAACCGATGCCGACTGCGCCCTGCGCCGCCGTGCCGGGCGTGCTGATCGCCTGCCCGCCGCCGCCGACCATGTTGGTGTTACCCAGCGCCACCGAGCCGTCGCCGGTGGCGGTATTGTCCTTGCCCTGCGCGATGGCGCCGTCACCGGTCGCGGTGCTGGGATCGCCGATCGCGACTGCGCCGTCGCCATTGGCGACGTTGCCGGCGCCGATTGCCACGGCCTTGCCGCCGGTGGCGGTCGTGTTGGTGCCGATGGCGACCGAGTCCGCGGAATTGGCGACCGCATTCGTGCCGGCGGCGATCGCATTCTGGGCGCTCGCGTTCGCGGTGTCGCCCATGGCCAGCGCGCTCGCCCCGCTTGCCAATGCGCTAACCCCCAGCGCGGTCGAGCGCGCGAGGGTCGCACGGGTGCCATTGCCGAGCGCTACGGCGGCATCGGCTGTACCCTGGGCACCCGAGCCAATTGCGACCGAGCCAATTGCGCTCGACACAGCAGCATTGCCCAGTGCCAGCGCGAAGTTGCCCGAAGCGTCTGCGTTGGGGCCGAGCGTTGATGAGCTTATGCCCGACGCACGGGAATTCACTCCGATCGCAACGGCGAACTGGGCCGATGCCACGCTTTGGCGTCCGATCGCGGTGGCGTCGGCCACGTTTGCCGTCACGTCCGTGCCGATGGCGATGGCGCTCTCGGCGAGAGCACCCGTTCCGGCGCCGGTGCGTCCGCCCAGATAGATGGCGTTCACGCCGGTGGCTGTTGCTCCAAAGCCAATGGCAGTGCCGTTGGTCTGGCTGGCTTTAGCATTGTGGCCGATCGATGTTGTCCCGTTGGCAGCGACGCCGATGCCTGCATTGGTTCCGATCGCGACATTGTCGCTGCCCGTAACCAGGCTGCCTGCGGAGGCCGACAGGCTAGCATCGTAGGCAACGGTGCCATCGCCGGTCCCGAGGGCGATATTGCGCGTCCCCGTAACGCCGGAACCGGCGCCTCGCATCACGCTGGCGATGCCGCCGCCCATTGCCGTATTCTGCGCGCCTTGAACGAGCGTGCCGGCAGCAATGCCAACCGCAACGGAGCTGGCATTGCCCGTGGTAGATCCGGCGCCGGCACCCTGGCCCACGGCAACGGTGCTTGCACCAATGGCCAAGGCCTGCGCACCGAGTGCGGTCGCGCTGTTCCCCGTCGCCTGGGCGCGGTTGCCAACGGCGGTGGCGGCACTGTCTGACGCTATGCTGAGGCGGCCCAGTGCTACAGCGCCCGGGCCTGAGGCTGCGCTCTGAAGCCCGATCGCGATGGCCCATGAGTCGCTTGCTTCTACGTCCGTGCCGATTGCGATAGCTCCGGCTCCCGTGGCGCCCGTGCCGGGCACCGTGCGCGCGCCGAGATAGATCGAGTTGACCTCCGATGCGGTCGCCCCTACGCCGATCCCGATGGCGTTGGTGGCGCTGGCATTGGCGTTGACGCCCTCGGCAATCGAGCCTGATCCGGATGCCGACGCGATGCCGATGGCGATGGAGTTGGGAGCCGTCGCCGAACCGCCGCCCGCCTGATATTGCGCAAAGGCCGGCGAGGCGACGCCGAAGGCGGCGGCGGCGATCAGTCCGCCGATCACGCTCCTCGAACTGGCCGAGGCCAGCAGCATCGAGAGGGCGCCGGCATAGAGCAGCGCCTTCTCTGCGCTCAAAGAACCGGGGCCCTGCGTCGCCGCCGAAGCAGCACTCGAAATGTCCGAAGACGATACGGAGCCACCGGTTCCGAGCGTTCCAACGCCCAGCCTGTCTCTTTTCATCCCAAGTACCCGGTGCGCCATGCGCAGCACGGCCATCAGGCGGCGGCGCTGAGACCAGCTTGCGCCCTCCGCTCCTGCGGTCCAGCTGCCGATGAAGGCGGCATGGCGGGGCCTGTTCGCGACGATCTTAAAGTTCCTCACGATGTACTCTCCTGATGCAAGCTTGGAGGGCGCGCGGAACGAAGGCACAGGTCTTCCCTGCGCTTCGGGCGCGTTTGTCGATTGTGATCTGGTGGGTTTGGAAGCGGGTCGGGCCAGTTGGAGGGGGGAGGAGGGACCGACCCGCCCCGGGGCTACAGTTGCTGCTGGCCCTGAACGATCGAGATAACCACGCAGGTTTCGCCGCTCGGGATCGTCAGCACCTGCCCGCCGTTGCCGCCCAGCTGATAGAGCGGGACGCCGGAAAGGTTGCCGATCGGCCTGCTTCCCTCAGGGAAGTCACGGAGAACCTGGCTACAGCCAGTCTGGAAAGGCACGACGCGGACGAACTGGCCTTCGCATCTGTTGCCCACGGGGGCGGCGGAAACGAGGGCGGCGGCCTGACCCTTCGCGTCGGGGAGATTATAGGTCATCCCCACCGTCCCCTGTACCGTATGAGCGTCGGGCGCGGCGGGATCGGCTTCGGTTCTCAGCGTGTAGGTCGAGCCCGCCACAGCGCCGTTGCCGAGCGCGGAGTAAAGGCCCGCGCAGGCATTTGCCCGAAGCTGGCCGGCCTGCTGCGCAAACAGATCGGGCTTCGCCTCGGACGCCTTCCCCGCCGCGGCCGGCGCAGCCTCCGCGGCGGCGGCCTGCGCCGGCAAGGCCAAGACGAGCGCAAGAATAGTGGCGATCTTGCCGGCGCGATTTGCGTCGCAGTTCAGGGAAGACGCGCAAGGTCGGTTGAGCGAAATACTCATTGTGGATGCCCCCGTATGTATCAAAACGAAATTCCGTTGGAGATCAGTCATTTCGTTCGAAGCGCATCTTTATGGAGGCAACGCGGACTCCGTCAACGGGCGAATTGTTAAATGTCTATAATCAATAAATTATGACGCTTTGCTGACGCCGACATCCGGCTAACATAATCCAAAGATTAATGAATTTCTCCCAATAATTAACCATTACTTTTAGCGATTCTTCTACAACCTATGCAGGGATTTTTCTTTGGTACACTCCGAAATGGTGGAATCTTCATTCATGATGCAACAGCCGCTCCAGATTAAATGGGTGGCCGTCAGGGGCAATCCGGTCCGGAATTGTAAAAAAATGTGAATTCCGGGCATCGTAGCGCCCCCAAACGGGACAATCCTGCTATGGCCCCCTCGCCAAGCTCCTATTCGCGCTGCGTTTTTTCGGCCGATTCGGAATGGCGTGCGCAGTGTTCCAATTTAGAAGACAGACAGACAAACGATGCGAGTCGGCATTCTCGAGGACGATTCGGCGCTGGCGGATCAACTCCACACACTGTTGGCAACGGCCGGCCACAACTGTTTCGTGTTCGACAATGGACAAAAGCTGATCGGCTTTCTCTCCCGCGAGACGGTGGACCTGCTCCTGCTTGACTGGAACATTCCGGACGTTTCGGGCCTCGATGTGATCCGCTGGTCGCGGCAAAGTGCCACGCGCAATCCCCTGATTGTCGTGCTGACCAGCCGGACTGCCGAGGAGGACATCGTCACCGCCCTGAGAGCGGGCGCCGACGAATACGTCGTGAAACCGATCCAACCGGCCGCGCTGCTGGCACGTATCGACGCCCTGTGCCGGCGGGTCTATCCGCAGCCGAACCCGGCCGAGCCGGAGCGTTTCGGCGACTACCTTTTCGACACGCGAACGCAGACCGTTGTCGTGGAAACCGAGCCGGTGCAGCTCACCGCCAGGGAATTTGCGCTTGCGCTGATGCTGTTCCGCAACCTCAACCGCAGCCTGTCGCGCTCCTATATCTTCGAGGCGCTGTGGGGCGCCAACCCCGATCTGCAGACACGGACCCTCGACGCCCACATCTCGAAGGTGCGGACGAAACTGGGTCTGCGGGCGAGCAGCGGTTTCAGGCTTGTCCCCGTCTATGCCCACGGATACCGGCTGGAGGCGATGACCGAGCAAACCGCATGATTCTCAAGGGGATGGTAGCCGCAGTCGCGGCGCTGCTGTTGCTGCCGTCAATCGGTGCCGCTGCATCCCCGCGCGCTGCCCCGGCCGCAGTTCCCACCGATCCGGTGCTTTACACCACGCGGGCCGGCGACAATCTCTACACCCTGGCCCGCCGCTATTTCACCCGCATCGAGGACTATGTCCGCGTGCAGCGCCTGAACCACGTAAGCGATCCCTACCGGCTACCCGTCGGGCGCGTTCTGCGAATTCCCCGCGCCCTGCTGCGCTTTGAGCCGCTCACCGCCACCGTGATCGCGCATCGCGGCCCGGTGGCGATCCGGAGCGGCGGTCAGGTCCGCGCCGTCAAGGCGGGCAGCACGGTGCGGGAAGGCGACCAAATCGTCACGGCCAACAACGCATTTGTCTCGCTGCGCCTGCCGGACAGTTCCGTCGTCTCGCTGCCTTCGCAAAGCCAGGTGGGCGTGCGCCGGCTGCGCCGAATTCTGCTGACCGGCGGGATCGAACGCCTTTTCGCGCTTGAGCGCGGGCGAGCGCGGGCGATCGTCACGCCCGCCGCAAATGATGATGACAGTTTTCGCGTTTCGACACCCGTCGCCGTGTCGGCGGTGCGCGGAACGGAATTCCGTGCGCGCTATGACGAGGAAGCTGCCCGCGCGGCGACTGAAGTGCTTGAAGGCCGGGTCTCGGTGGCTGTCGAGGGAGCGGAACAGAAGGCCCTCACCGTGGCGGCGGGTTTCGGCACGGTAGCCACGGCGAGCGGCACGGCCGATGCCATCGCGCTCCTCCCGTCGCCAGCCCTGCAACGGCCCGGCCGCGTTCAGGACGAATCCGAGCTGGCCTTCGAGGTCACTCCCCTCCGCGATGCCGCTGCCTATCGCGTGCAGGTGGCGAGCGACGCCGGTTTTCTGGACGTGATCTCGGAAGCAACCACGCCGGGAGAGAGCATCACGCTGCCCTCGATTCCCGATGGCACCTGGTTCGTCCGGACAACCGCGATCGGCGACGCCGGAATCGAGGGCCTGCCCGCCACCTACGGCTTCGAGCGCCGATTGCAACGCATCGAAACCGCGCTCGAGCGGCGACGGGCCGGGCGCTACCGCGAGTATCTTTTCCGCTGGATCGTGGAGGGCTCTGGCACTCGCCGGTATCGGTTCCAGCTCATGAAGGATCGGCCCGACGCCGCGCCCATGGTCGACGAGGTCGGCCTCGTCGCCGACCGCTTCGTTATAACCGATCTGCCGCCGGGTACCTACTACTGGCGCGTGATGTCGATCCAGTTCGCGGATGGCGGCGCCTTTTCGAAATGGTCGCCCATCGAGCGGCTGACGATCTCGCGCGACGAATGAAGCTCGCGATCCGGCTGCGCCGCCTGGCCACCGAGTGGTGGCTCGTTGCCTTGCTCTCCAGCGTCTTCGTACTTGCGCTGGTCCACACCCGCGCGACCGAGCGACTGGACGACCTCGCCTATGACGCACTGCTGCAACTGGAAGTGCACGCGCCGGACCCTCGCATCCTGCTTGTCGTTATCGACGATCGCAGCCTGAGAGAGATCGGCCGTTGGCCCTGGCCTCGTGAGGCGCATGCCCGACTGCTCGATCGGATAGCCAGCGGCCACCCCCGCGCGATCGCCTACGATGTGCTGTTCGTCGAGCCCGGCCCCGGTGACGCCCAGCTCGGCCAGGCAATCAGCCGGGCCGGTCCCGTATTTCTTCCCATCGTCCTGGCCGCCCCGGACCAGGAGGGAGCCCGACTGGAACCGATGCTGCCGGTGCCGCCGATCCGGCGCGCAGCGACCGGTCTGGGCCACGTCAACCTGCTGCCCGATCCGGACGGCGTGATCCGGAGGGCCAGGCTGTTCGAAGCGGACGGGGACAGGCGTTGGCCTCATCTGATGGAACTCGTATCGCGATACGTCGATCCGCATTCGAAGGCACCCGAGGCGACCGAATCTGCAGGCGCCGTCCTGCTGCCTTTCGCCGGTCCTGCGGGGCATTTTCCCGCCATTGGTGCGGATGCCGTGCTGCGAGGCGAGCTTCCACCCGAATTGCTGCGCGACCGGATCGTCATGGTGGGCGCGACGGCGTCGGGCCTCGGAGATCATTACGCGGTGCCGCTCAGTGGTATCGACGGAGGCATGTCGGGAGTCGAGATCCAGGCCAACTTGCTTGACGGCCTCCTGCGGGGGACATTCACGACCGAAAGCAGCCTTGCCGTTCGCGCGCTTGCGGCGCTGATGCCGCTCTGGCTGCTGCTGCTGGCGCTGCGCAGGTTCGGTCCGCGCACCACCATGCTTGTGCTGGGCGGGCTGATCGCGCTTGTGACTGCTTTCAGCGCAGGCGCGTTCCACTTCTTCGCGACATGGATCCCGCCGACGCCGGCGCTTGTGGGGCTGGTTCTGGTTTATCCTCTTTGGGGATGGCGGCGCCTGGTGGGCGTAAACAGCTACATGGTGCATGAGCTTGAGCGACTGCGCGGCGAGCCCGAACTGCTGCCCTCGCTGGCCCGCCCGAATGCTTCAACCGACCCGGTGACGCGTGAGGCAATGCTGCTGGGCGATGCGGTATCGAAGCTGCGCACGATGCGGCGGTTTGTTGCCGACAGCATGGATCAGCTTCCCGACGCCGTTTTCGTCGTCGACAGGGAGGGCTCGATCGCACTCGCAAATCGCTACGCGCAGAACCTGCTCCACGCTGCCTCGCCAAACGAAGAGGGCCGCCTCGTCGCTCTGCTGCAGTGGCTTCAGCCCATCGGCGACGGCGGCGCGCTTCGCTGGCCGCCGCCCGGCGCGGGCGGGCGCCACGAAGCGTTGGCGCCCGACGGGCGGGTGTTCGACATCTGGCTCAGCGAGCATCGCGACGATAAAGGTCGCGCGGCCGGCTGGATCTTGCGCATGAGCGACGTCAGCGCGATTCGTATGGCGCAGCGGCAACGCGACGACATGCTCCACTACCTGACACATGACATGCGCTCGCCGCAGGCCTCGATCCTGGCTCTCACGTCGAGCGCGAAGGCGGACGACATCGCCGCCGGTCTGGCACAGCGGATCGAGCGGTACGCCCGGCGGACACTAGCCCTTGCCGACGGCATGGTGCATCTCGCGCGGGCGGAGACGTTGAACTACGAGCCGGTGCCGCTCAATCTGGCCGATCTGCTCATCGAAGCGGTCGACGAGCTCTGGCCGCAAATCGGCGAGAAGGGCTTGTCGGTCGAACTGATCGGCACGGACCGGAGCGTACCTGTCCTGGGCGAGCGATCCCTGCTGACCCGGGCGCTGATCAATCTTGTCGATAACGGCGTAAAATTCAGCCCGGATCGCGGCCATCTGAAATGCTCGGTGCTGCCAGGGAGAGCCGGCGGCATTCCCGTCGCCAACTGCCTGATCAGCGACCAGGGTGAAGGCATGGCCCCGGAGCTGCTGGCGACGCTGTTCGAGCGTTTCCGGCGCGGTCCCGCCGGCAGATACACACGCGGCTCCGGTCTGGGGCTCGCCTTTGTCCAGGCGGTGGCGGCGCGCCATGGCGGCCTCATAACGTGCGACAGCGCGATTGGCGCGGGCACCACCTTCACGCTTTCCTTGCCGCTCGTGGCCGAGTCCGACCTCTAGTCACCGACTCATTATGGCGCAACCAGACCCTGATTGAGGCGAGTTGGACGGATGCGAGGACTTTGTCGTCGCGTTTGTCGTATCGGGTTGCGCCATAATGAGTCGGTGACCTAGCCGCGCCGAGAAGGCGACCTTGTATTGAGCCTGCGTCGTGTATGCGTCGATCTGCTTCTTGGGCCGCCCCGTGGCTGCACGCCCAGAATGATGGCTTCAACGATGCGCGGAATAAGCCAGCTGACCCTGAAAAGCCTTACCATCTGCTTTGCAGCGACCAAGGATCATGGACAGCTGATTGATCGTGAGTTCTCTGCGACCCCCTCTAATGCGAATAACTTGCATTAGCTACGATCAGAGCCTAGTGGGCCGGTGAATCGAACAGGGGGAACATATGAGATTTTGCCGTTCAGCGTCTTTGATTGCCTTGTCCGTGGCTGCGCCGATCGCGGGAGCCCAGGCAGCCGAATCTTCGGACCGCGATGAGATCATCGTCACCGCCACGCGCAGCGGTACGGCCCTTGTCGATCTCGCCACCTCGGTGTCGGTGGTCGGCGAGGAGGAGTTGTCCCAGCAGCTCGATTTCAACACAAACGTCATGCGCGCGCTGGAGTTCGCGATCCCCGGCCTCGCGCCGCAGCGCGAATCCCGCAGCAATTGTTCTCCCAATATCCGCGGCCGTCAGACGTCGATCCAGGTCAACGGTATTCCGGTCAACGAGAACATCCGGCAGAGCACCTGCGACCAGATGTACCAGCTCAGCCCATTCGCGATCGAGCGGGTCGAAGTGCTGCGCGGCGGTACGGCGCTCTACGGCGCGGGCTCTCCGGGCGGCGTCATCAATTTCATCACCCGTCGCGCCAAGGGCCGCCAGCTTGAGGTCGATGTGGTGGCGCAGACCAGCTTCAACACCTCAAAGCTCGATGACACGTTCACGACCGATCTCTACGGCGGCGTGGGGCAGAAGCTCGACGGCTGGGACTATTATGTAGGCGCCGCCTATACCGATGGCGGCGTGGAGCGCACGCCCAATGGCGGACTTGTACCCGGGCGCGAATATGAAAGTGTGGCATTCAATGGCTCGCTGGGCGTCGATCTGGCAGGTGGCGAACTGCGCGTGACGGGCACCTGGTATCGCGAGGACAAGGGGCAACAGTATTCTGCCGACGGCACTCAGGACATCGGCAATTTCGCACCCGTCATCCCGGTCGACAGCCATCCGCAGCTCGACGAGGGCGTGATGCGCTCGACCACGGTCGCCTTGTTCTACGATCATCCCGATGTGCTGGGCCACAGCCTGTCCGTCAGCGGCTATTATCAGGACCAACTCTATCGGCAGCGCGACAACTTCTTCGATCTCACCTTCGGCAACGACTTCTTCGCGTCCGATTCCTATCATGACCGCTTCGGCTTCCGTTCTACGCTGGTCAAGAAGGCGAACCTCGGCGCGGTCGAATTCGTCGGCAGCTACGGCTTCGACTACACCTACAACAGCTATTATCGCCCCGCTATCGATCCGGCAGCGGGCGACGCGATCTTCGGTTATGTCTCGCCAGAGGTGATCTTCAACACCTATGCATTGTTCGGGCAGATCGAACTCGACTTCGGTCGTTTGCGCCTGGTCGGCGGCGCAAGACAGGAATGGTATCGCGGCGAGATCGGAGACCGCGACTTCGACCCGGCAATTCCCGGTTCCGCGACGCCGGGCGATTTGGGCAAGAGCGATCTTGCGCTCTATAATCTGGGGGCGGTGTTCGATGTGACCGATGCCGTCCAGCTCTATGGCGGCTTCAGCCAGGGCGCGGAAATCGCGCAGCTCGGGCGCGCGGCCCGCGGTCAATCCGATCCGTCGCTCATTACTCCAGAACCGGCCACCTCCGACCAGTTCGAGCTTGGCATTCGCGGCCGAACGGGAGGGCTGCGCTTCGAGGTCGCAGGCTTCCGGTCGACTTCGGACCGGGCGTCGCTGCTACAGGAGGACCAGAGCTGTGCCGGCGAAACGCTCTGTCCCCTCGTTCCGCTGCGGGCGCGCCAGCGCTTCTGGGGCTTCGAGGGCAGCGCCGACTGGCAGGTCAGCAATCAGCTCGACCTTGCCGCCGTCGTTACCTGGCAGCGCGGCAAGATCTTCGACGAGGGTCTGGGACGCTTCATTGAATACAGCACCGACACCGTCGCGCCGTTCAGGCTCACCGGGTCGGCGAGCTATCGCCCGATTGAGCCGCTGAGCCTGTCGCTGCAGGGTACCTATTATGGTGCGGCGGATTATTATACCGCCGCCGAGCAAGCGGCCGGTTTCGTCAATACGGAGTCTACGTTCCTGATGGATGCGAGCATTCGTTACCAGCTGGGCAAGGGCGAGCTGTTCGTCGCCGCATCCAACCTGTTGGACGAGAAATATGTGAGCGTTGCTGACCAAGGTGTGGGCTTCTTCTACTATCAGGCGGAAGGCCGCCGGGTGACGGTCGGCTATAAGGCTCGGTTCTGATTTGGGGCTGCGGCGGCGGACATTTTTTGCCTGGCATAGCTGGATAGGGCTGACCGCCGGCCTGTTGCTCTTCGTCATCTGCTGGTCGGGCACCGTGGCCGTGTTCAGCCACGAGCTCGACTGGCTAGCGGACGAGCGCCTGCGCGCGCCGCCGGCCCGGCAGGTGGCGTGGCAGACGATCGAGGAGAAGGTGGAGGCGGCAAAGCCCGGATGGCATATCCTTGCCATCAGCGCGCCGCTCCATCCCGGTTTCGCGGCCGAAGTGTGGATTGCCGATCCGGATGACATCTGGCACCGGGTATGGACCGATCCTGCTTCCGGCGAGGTGCTGGGCACGACCAGCTATTTCAATGTCCAGCGCTTCTTTCGAAGTTTCCATATGTCGCTGTTCATCGACGGGTGGCGGATCTGGGGCATACCTTTTGGCTATTGGCTGGTCGGACTTGCCGCCTTCGTGCTGGCGACCTCGTTCGTCACGAGCCTGATCTTCTACCGGCGCTTCTGGCGCGGTTTCTTCAAACTCGAGCGGCGCAAGGGCGCGAAGGTCTTCTGGAGCGACCTGCACAAGCTCACTGGGCTTTGGAGCCTCTGGTTCGTCGCCCTCATCGCTGCGACGGGCATCTGGTATCTCGTGGAATGGAAAGTCACGTCCGAAGCGCCAGCGCCTGACCCGCCGGCAGCCGAGGGCAGCGTATCTCAGACACTCCCCGTGGAAATGCTGGTTGCTCGGGCGCGGCAAGCCTATCCGGCCCTGGACATCCGCACGGTCGTGCTTGACCAGATGAGCAGCGGCCTGTTCGAGGTGCAGGGCCAGGACGGTGCGTGGCTGGTCCGCGATCGGGGCGTCCGCGTGTGGCTCGATGCGCGCGATGGTAGCACCATCGGCATCCGCCGCGCCGCTGAAATGCGCCCGCTCCATCGCTGGATCGACACGGCCGATCCATTGCATTTCGGGAACTTCGGAGGATTGTGGAGCAAGGCCGTCTGGTTCCTCTTCGGCCTCGGCCTTTCCGGGCTATGCCTCACGGGGGCATACCTCCAGGCGAAGCGGCAGCAGAGGCATGGCATGGCGGAACGCCGTGGTCCCGTGTTGGCGGCCTACGCCGCTACCACGTGTGCCCTGGGTGCATCCGTCCCCTTCGCGCATGAAGAAATGCTGCGTTGGGGGCTGGAGGGAGAGCTGCCGACGATCCCGCTGGGTGTCACCGTCGTCGTCGGCTCGTGGCTTTTTGCGACCCTCCTTGCCCTCACCCTGTGGGTGCGGGCTGTGCGCTAGAATGTCGTTTTCTCCATGCGAACTCTTGCTAATGCGACTAATTATTATTAATGGCGACCCCAACAGGGGGTTACATGAACAGAATCATCCGCATTTGCCACATCTCCACCGCATTGGGTTTGTTGACCGCGCCATATGCCGTGAGGGCTGCAGAGGCTGACGAAGCCGCGTCGGAGATCATCGTCACCGGCCGGGCCGAGGCGCTCTACCGGGTGGAATCGACATCGGTGGCGCGCGGCGCGAGCGACCCGCGCGACATTCCGCAGTCGGTGACGGTCATCAACGAATCGCTGATCGACGATCAGGGCGCGCGCGACGCGACCGATCTCTATCGCAATATCGCCGGGGTCACGACCTTCAGCTATTCGGGCGTCACATTCCGTGGCTTCAGGCAGGACCGGGTCTTCTACGACAATCTGCGCGGCGATCCCTTCATCGCCTTCTCGGTGCCCAGGCTGTTCAACATCCAGCGCGTCGAGGTGCTGAAAGGCCCTTCAGGGATGCTCTATGGCCCCGGCGAGCCGGGTGGCCTCATCAACTATGTCACCAAGACGCCGACCGAGGAGCTGGCGGCGCAGGCCAACCTGACGCTCGGCAATTATGAACGCTACGGCGCATCGGGCGAGATTTCCGGGCCGATCACGGGCAATGGCGCGCTGCTGGGGCGGGCGGGGGCCTATTATGAGCAGATGGACCCGTTCCGGAACAACACGCGCGAGAAATCCCTGATCCTCGATGGCGGCCTGAAAGCGAAGCTGGGCGAGGACGCGCGGATCATCGGTCAGGTGACGCATTATGACCAGAAGAACCGTGCGGCGCGGCTGCGCGGCGTTCCCACCGACGATGACGGCAATTTCCTCGCCAGCCGAAGCTGGAACACCAACGAGAAGAGTGATTTCCTCAACCTGCGCGCGACCGTCTATCAGGCGCGCCTGCAGGCCGAACCGGCCGATGGTATCGCGGTCGAGTTGGCGACCCGCTATTTCGACGCGCGCGAGCGGCAGCAATATCATGAGGCGCGCGGCCTGGTCGACACCGATGCCGACGGTATCGTGGACGCCTCGCGGCGCGAACTGCGCGATCAGGAACGCATCACCAAGGGGCTGACCTTTTCCGGCAATGCGACCATCGACCAGCCCATCGCCGGCCTCGACAATCGCGTGCTGATCGGCGCCGACTGGTATCGTGAAGATGCCGAATTCTGGGGCCGCACGGTGACCCATCCGAATATTCCGCTGCTCAGTCTTTCCAATCCGGTCTATGGCCTGTCCGGCGCCTCCTTCTACGATCTGGAAGCAATCGCCAAGCGCCCGACCGAGACGCGCAGCACGCGCTACGGCTTCTACCTCCAGGACCAACTGAGCCTGTCGGACCAGTGGATCGTCGTCGGCGGTGCGCGCTACGACCGCTACAAGGATACCGACCTGCTTGGCGGGACGGAATATGAGGACGGCGACTGGACCTTCCGGGGCGGCCTGATCTTCAAGCCGCGTTCCGACACCTCGCTTTACGCAAGCTGGTCGCAGGGCTTCGAGCCCCAATCCGTGGACTCGCAGAACCCGCTCGCCGGAGGACCGTTCGTGCCGATCACCGGTGAGCAGATCGAAGCCGGCGTCAAGCTGGCGCTCCTGGGTGGCAAACTTCAAGCGAATGCTGCCGTCTATCAGATCAAGCGCCGCAATATGCTGCAGGCCGATCCGAACGGTGACAGCTCCGATGGCTTCGATGACCTTGCGCCCATCGGTGAAGTGACCAGCAAGGGCTTCGAGATCGAGATTGCAGCCGACTTGACGCCTGACTGGGTGCTCACCGCCAACTACGCCTATAACGACGCGCGTATTACCGCGACCGTGCCCGGTCAGTCGCTGACCAATGCGGTTGGCGACCGTTTCGCCAATGCGCCGAAGCATCAGGCGGGCCTGTGGACCCGCTATCAGTTCCGCCCGACCGGAACGGCAGTGGCGCTGGGCGGCGAATATATCGGCGAGCGCGTCAGCATTTCAGGGCAGACGGTCAAGCCCTACGCCATTTTCGACGCCTCGGTGATCCAGCAGATCACGCCGCACCTCAGCGTCCTGCTGCGTGTCGATAACATCTTCGACAAGACCTATGCCGCATCCGGCTTCATTGACCGTACGGGTCATTTCCCCGGCGAGCCGCGCACCGTCTTTGCCGAGTTGCGCTGGAAGCTGTAGTGGCATCGGTCGTCGCCACCGGAACGCAGGCGAAGCGCCAGGCCAAGCGTTCGCTCTGGTGGCGCGTCCACCAATGGGCGGGTCTGCAACTGAGCCTGCTCCTTGCCTTCATTTTGGCGACCGGAACGATCGCGACGCTCTCCCATGAGATCGACTGGCTGCTGACGCCCGCTATGAGGGTGGCGCCGCAGGAAGGGGCGCCGGCATCTTGGGGGGCACTTGCCGCATCGGCGCGCGCGGCGGCAGGTGACGCGCGGATCGAGCGGATCAGCGCGCCGCTCGATCCTTGGTTCGCTGCCGAAACCATTGCCCAGCGTCCGGACGGCCAGCGCTTTCGCATCCAGCTTCATCCCTGGACGGCAAAGGTTCAGGGATACTCGACCTGGTTCAATGCGCAGCGCCTTTTCCGGGAACTGCACCGGCACCTGATGCTACCACCAAAGTGGGGTATCCCCATCGTCACCGCGTTGTCCGTCCCGATGCTGGCGTCAGTGATAACGGCGCTGTTCGTCTACAAGAAGTGGTGGCGCGGCTTCTTCCGCTTGCCCCGCCGCAGGAAAGACCGGCGCAACGACGGCCGCCGCTTCACTGGCGACCTGCACCGTTTTGCCGGACTCTGGAGCCTATGGTTCGTGGCGCTGATCGGTGTCACCGGGCTATGGTATCTGACCGAATGGGGCGGCGGGCAGGCCCCAGTTCCACGCCCGCCAATCACCCTGCCGCAGGCGCAGGCCGACGGCCCGACGCTCGACCAGGCAGTGTCGCTCGCGCAGCGGCATTATCCGGAACTGCGCATCACCTCGATCTATTTCCCAGAGGGCAAGCCCGGCGGCCTCATCGTCATGGGCAACGCCGAAGCACTGCTGGTGCGCGAACGCGCCAATGCCGTGATGATCGATCCGAACAGTCAGGCTGTCGTCGAGGTCGTGCGCGGCGAGGAATTGTCGCTCCACCAGCGCATTTCCGAAGCGGCCGATCCGCTGCACTTCGGCAGTTGGGGCGGTCTGCCGACCCGAATCCTCTGGTTCCTGTGCGGCGCGGCGCTGACCGGCCTCGCGGTCACCGGCGTTCTAATCCACGCGCTTAGGCTTCGGCAGGAAGCCGCCGCTCGCGCCAGCACTGGCATCCTCTCCGCCATGTGGCGCGCCATGGGCTTTATGGCCTGGCCATCTCTTTTACTCCTTATCCTCGCCTTCTCCATCATCCCCACCAAGTTCACCGGAGAATGACGCCGACTGCGGATATCCCTGCGCAAATGCAGACGTGAGCCCCTACGCGGTGTGATTGCCCTTGCCGTCGCGTCTAGCGATAGCGTCTCGAGCACCTTGCGGGAGACCGTCGAACATTTCTGCTATGCGCTTAGGTTGAGAGATCATCGAAAGCTCTCTACCCCCGCCTCTATACCCCGTTTGCGAGGCAGAAATCGGCGCCCCTCTAAGGGGTTGATTATATTGGGAGAATGGTGCTGCTGGGGAGGATTGAACTCCCGACCTCACCCTTACCAAGGGTGCGCTCTACCACTGAGCTACAGCAGCCCGCTGGTCCCGATAGTCCGGGACAGGGGCGCGCTATTGTCTTCGCGGGGGCCGATTGTCAAGCGCTGCCTTGCGCTTTCGGGGCCACGGCGGCATTGCGCTTGCCATGGGAAACGACGCGAGCATGACGCGCGAGGAACGGCTGGCCGCCAAGCTGCGCGAGAACCTGCGGCGGCGCAAGGCGCAGGCGCGGGCGCTGGGCGCCGGCGCTTCCGGTACACAGGACGACGCGCAGGAAAACGAATCGGGCAGGCTTTCCAAATCGCCCCCGGAAAGCTAGGGGCTGCGGCCTGAACAACCGAAGGGTGCCTCCCCGGCCAAAAAGCGCCGCAAGATAAGGAATACACGCCTTGCCTCGCCTGATCCTCGTTCGCCACGGCCAGAGCCAATGGAATCTCGAGAACCGTTTCACCGGCTGGTGGGACGTGGGGCTGACCGAAAAAGGCGAGGCTGAGGCGCGCGCCGCCGGCGAACTGCTCAGGGAAAGGAACATCCTTCCCTCGATCGCCTTCACTTCGGTCCAGACCCGCGCGATCAAGACGCTGCACATCGCGCTCGAGGCCGCGGGCATCCTGTGGATCCCGGAAACCAAGGACTGGCGCCTCAACGAGCGCCACTATGGCGGCCTGACCGGCCTCGACAAGGCCGAGACCGCGGCGAAGCACGGCAAGGAGCAGGTCCACATCTGGCGCCGCAGCTTCGACACGCCGCCGCCGGTGCTGGAAAAGGGCAGCACGTTCGATCTCTCGTCCGATCCGCGCTATGCCGGCATCGACGTACCGCAGACCGAGAGCCTCAAGGACACCATCGCGCGCGCCCTGCCCTATTACCAGGGCTCGATCGTCCCGCACCTCAAGGCCGGCGCGACCGTCATAGTGTCCGCGCACGGCAATTCGCTGCGCGCGCTGGTCAAGCACCTCTCGGGCATCTCCGACGAGGAGATCACCGGGCTCGAGATTCCCACCGGCCAGCCGATCATCTACGAAATGGCCGACGACCTGACGGTGACCGACCGCTACTATCTCTCGGAGCGCTGAGATGAGCGAGGCACCGGCACCTGTCGCCCCGCCTGTCGCCATCGTCATGGGCAGCCAGTCCGACTGGCCGACCATGCAGCGAGCCGCCGCGATGCTCGACAAGCTGGGCGTCGCCTATGACGCGCGCATCGTTTCCGCCCACCGCACGCCCGACCGCCTCGTGGCCTTCGCCAAGGGCGCCGAGGCCGAGGGCTTCAAGGTGATCATCGCCGGGGCCGGCGGCGCCGCGCATCTGCCGGGCATGGTCGCGTCGATGACGCACCTGCCGGTGCTGGGCGTACCGGTGCAGTCGAAGGCGCTTTCGGGGCAGGACAGCCTGCTTTCTATCGTGCAGATGCCCGCCGGCATTCCGGTCGGCACGCTGGCGATCGGCGAGGCGGGCGCGGCCAATGCCGGGCTGCTTGCCGCCGCGATCCTCTCGACCGGCGATGCCGAGCTTGCCGAGCGCCTCAAGACCTTCCGGGCCGAGCAGAGCGCTTCGGTGGCGGAAAGGCCATCGTGACGCGGGTGCCGGCATGATCCCCCCCGGTGAAACCATCGGCATCCTCGGCGGCGGCCAGCTTGGCCGGATGATCGCGATGGCCGCGGCCCAGCTCGGCTACCGCTGCCACATCTACGCGCCCGAAGCCGATTCCATCGCCGCCGAGGTCAGCGCGGCGTTCACCCACGCGCAGTGGCACGACACCGAAGCGCTGGCCCGCTTCGCCGCCGACTGCGCGGTCGTGACCTATGAGTTCGAGAACGTTCCGGTGGCCCCGCTGTCGGCGATCGGCGACGTACCGCTGCATCCGCATCCGCGCGCGCTGGAAACCGCGCAGGACCGCCTGACCGAAAAGCACTTCGTCGTCTCGCTGGGCGGCAGGCCGGCCCCCTTCGCCCCCGTCGCGTCGGCGGCGGACCTTGCCGCCGCCATGGCCGGGATCGGCACGCCCGGCATCCTCAAGACCCGCCGCGAGGGCTACGACGGCAAGGGCCAGTGGCGGATCATGGAGCCCGGCGACGCGGACGGTCTGGACTTGCCCGAACAGCCGCTGATCTATGAGGGCTTCGTCACCTTCCTGGCAGAATTCTCCGTGATCCTGTGCCGGGGCGCGGACGGGGACATCCGCTATTTCGATTCGCCCGAGAATGTCCATGCCGGCGGCATCCTTTCCGTGAGCACGGTGCCCGCCGCTCCCGAGGTCGAGGCACAAGTCCCCGCCGCGCGCGAACTCGCCGCCAGGATCGCTGAGACGCTCGGCTACGTGGGCGTGCTGACGCTGGAATTCTTCGCGACCGGGGACGGTCCCGTGTTCAACGAAATGGCCCCGCGCGTCCACAATTCGGGGCACTGGACCATCGAGGGCGCGCTCACCAGCCAGTTCGAAAACCATGTGCGCGCCATCTGCGGCCTGCCGCTCGGCGACACGCGCCTGGCCGCGAAAGGGGTGGAGATGCGCAACCTGATCGGCGACGAGGCGCACGACTGGCCGGCGATCCTTTCCGATCCGGCCAATCACCTGCACCTCTACGGCAAGGCGGCGGCCCGCCCCGGGCGCAAGATGGGCCACGTCACCCGCCTGACGCTCGGATGAAAAGTCCTGCCCTCCCCCCGTCATCCCGGGCTTGCCCCGGGACCGGTGGCGGTGCTTGCGCGCGGCCCAGCCGCGAAGACCCGCCGAACGACCGCCACCGGTCCCGGGTCGAGCCCGGGATGACGGGGGGAAAGGGGCGCCGATGACGCAGGAGCTCGTCTTCATCTATGCGCGCGCCGCCAACGGCGTGATCGGCCGCGAGGGGCGCCTGCCCTGGCACCTGCCCGCCGACCTCAGGCGCTTCAAGGCGCTGACCATGGGCAAGCCGATGATCATGGGCCGCAAGACTTTCGAGAGCTTCCCGAGCCCCCTGCCCGGCCGGCGCCATATCGTGCTGACCCGCGACCGGGCATGGCGGGCCGTTGGGGCCGAAGTCGCCCATTCGGTGGACGAGGCACTGGCGCGCGCGGGCGAGGGCGAAGTCGCGGTGATCGGCGGCGCGGAGATCTACGCGCTGCTGCAAGACAGGGCGGCGCGGATCGAGCTGACCGAAATTCATGCCGACTACGAGGGCGACACCGTGATGCCCCCGCTCGGCCCCGAATGGCGCGAAACGGCGCGCGAAGAGCATCCCGCGGAAGGTGAGCGCCCCGCCCATGCTTTCGTGACGCTCTTGCGGCTTTCCCCCTCCCGCTTGCGGGAGGGGGCAGGGGAGGGCATGTGATGCGCACCATGTGCTCTGTCGTGACAATCCCTCCCCCAGCCCCTCCCGCCAGCGGGAGGGGAGAAGATGGGGCTTCCGTGCTGCGCTGGA
This sequence comes from Novosphingobium endophyticum, assembly GCF_014640675.1. Classification (GTDB taxonomy): domain Bacteria; phylum Pseudomonadota; class Alphaproteobacteria; order Sphingomonadales; family Sphingomonadaceae; genus Novosphingobium; species Novosphingobium endophyticum. The sequence goes on from NZ_BMHK01000002.1 coordinate 260,414, forward strand.
AGCACAAACCATGATTCGCCTCGACAACCGCGACCCCTTCCCGGATTCCCTGCGCGGCGCGGTTATCGCGCTGGGTAATTTCGACGGTTTCCACCAGGGCCATCAGGCCGTGGTCGGCGAAGCCGTGTCGTGGGCGCGGGCCGAGGGGCGCCCCGCCGTCGTCGCCACGTTCGATCCGCATCCGATGCGCCACTTCAATCCGGACGTCGAACCCTTCCGGCTCACCACGCTCGACCAGCGGCAGGAACTGTTCGCGGCCGCGGGGGCGGACGCCATGCTGGTGTTCCACTTCGACGGCGCCATGGCGGGCATGACGGCGGAAAGCTGGATCAAGAGCACGCTGGCGGGACAGTTCGGCGCGGCGGGCGTCGTCACCGGCGAGGACTTCACGTTCGGCAAAGGGCGCGGCGGCAATCCGGCCGTGCTGCGCGATGTCGGCGGCGCGCTGGGCATTTCCGTGCGCGCGGTCGGCGCGGTCCACGACGAGATCGGCCCAATCAGCTCCAGCCGCATCCGCGAAGCGCTCAAGGCCGGCGACTGCGAGACCGCCGCGCGCCTGCTCACCCGCCCCTTCGCCATTCGCGGCACGGTGCTGCACGGCGACAAGCTGGGCCGCGAGATCGGCTTTCCCACCGCCAATCTCGAACTCGGCGCGTACCTGCGTCCGCGCTACGGCGTCTATGCGGTGACCGGCCGCCTGCCGGACGGCCGCATCATGCCCGGCGCGGCAAACCTCGGCATCCGGCCTCACTTCGATCCGCCCAAGGAACTGCTGGAACCGCACTTCTTCGACTTTTCCGGTGACCTCTACGGTCAGGAAATCGAAGTGGTCTTCCACCATTTCCTGCGGGGCGAGGCGAAGTTCGATTCGCTCGAAGCGCTGATCGCGCAGATCGCGGCGGACTGCGACAAGGCGCGGGAATTGCTGGCAGCGACTTGAAGCACTCGTCATCCCGGGCTTGCCCCGGGACCGGTGGCTGTGTTTACGCGCTGCCCCGCCGATAGGGCGTGCCGAACGACCGCCAGCGGTCCCGGCGTTCGCCGGGATGACGTTGCGTAACCTTCCTTACCTGCTCGTGCCGCCCGAACACGCAAGTCGCACTCTTCCAACGTTAAGCCATTTGCTCTAGTGCCCGCCGATCATGACCGAGCAGCGCGACTATAGAAGCACCGTCTTCCTGCCGAAGACCGAGTTCCCCATGAAAGCCGGGCTCCCCCAGAAGGAGCCGGGCATTCTCGCGCGCTGGCAGGCCGAAAAGATCTACGAGAAGACCCGCGACGCGCGCCGGGGCCGCGAGAAGTTCATCCTGCATGACGGCCCGCCCTACGCCAATGGCGACATGCACATCGGCCATGCGCTGAACCACATCCTCAAGGACATGGTGGTGCGAACCCAGACGCTGCTGGGCAGGGACGCGCCCTATGTGCCGGGCTGGGACTGCCACGGCCTGCCCATCGAGTGGAAGGTCGAGGAAGAGTACCGCAAGAAAAAGAAGAACAAGGACGAGGTTCCTCCGCAAGAATTCCGCGCCGAATGCCGCGCCTATGCCCGCCACTGGGTCGACGTGCAGCGCGAACAATTGAAGCGCCTGGGCATCGGCGGCGACTGGGACAATCCCTACCTGACGATGGACTTTGCAGCCGAGGCGACCATCGTTTCCGAGCTGATGAAGTTCGCCGAAACCGGCCAGCTCTATCGCGGCGCCAAGCCGGTGATGTGGAGCCCGGTCGAAAAGACCGCGCTGGCCGAGGCGGAAGTCGAGTACGAGGACATCGTCTCGACGCAGGTTGATGTGGCGTTCGAGATCATGGAATCCCCGATCCCGGAACTGGTCGGCGCTTATGCAGTGATCTGGACGACGACGCCTTGGACGATTCCGGTGAACCAGGCCTTGGCCTTTGGGCCGGAGGTTGAGTACGTCCTCGTCGAGACAGCGGTAGGCGTGCCGACCTCAAATCCTACCGAGAATCGCCTCCTTAAGGATTTCAAGTATCTCGTTGCAAAAGAGCTTTTGGAGGAATTTCACTCACGGATTCAATACGGCTGGCTTGCGCCGGGCAATGTCGAAATGACTATCAAAGGCTCCCAACTCGAAGGCACCGTCGCCCGCCATCCCATGCACCACCTCGGCGGGTTCTTCGCCGAGCCGCGGCCGTTCCTGCCCGGTCACTTCGTCACCACCGAGAGCGGCACCGGTCTCGTCCACATGGCGCCCGACCATGGCGAGGACGACTTCGACCTCTGCAAGGCGCACCACATCGCCCCGAAATTCGCGGTCGAGGCCGACGGCAAGTACCGCACCGACTGGCTCTGGCTGGGCGGCGAAGGTTCGGTCATCAACCCGAAATTCAACGCGCCCCATGGCCCGATCTGCTCGGACCTGCGCGAGGCGGCCAAGACGGGTGGCGGACTGCTGGCGGCTTCGGCCGACTACAAGCACTCCTACCCGCACTCGTGGCGCTCCAAGGCCAAGGTGATCTATCGCTGCACCCCGCAGTGGTTCGTGCCGATGGACAAGCCGCGCGATGGCGGCGCGGGCGCCGGGGCGGAAACGGTCTCGACGGTGCCGCTTTCTCAGGTTCCGCAGGATGCGGACCTCGAAGGCGCGCGCATCGTGGTCGCCGGTCCGGTGGGCGAGACCGTCGCCTACAACCGCAGCCTCGACTACCTCGTGCTCCAGGTGGGCGAGGAACAGCACGTGGTCTGCGAACCGCTGGCCTTCGATTACCTCGAAAGCATCGGCGCGAAATTCCAGATGGTCGCACTCATCAAGGGCGCCTTGCTGGAAGGCGCCAGCGCCGAAGCGGACGGCCGCGTGGTCGCGCTGGTCCATGACGTTGCCGTCACGCCCGATGCCGGCACCGGCTTCGCCTCTCCCGTCGCGCGCAATACCCTGCGCCAGACCGCGCTCAAGGCCATCGCCGACACGCGTTTCGTCCCCGACAAGGGCCGCAACCGCATCGGCGCCATGGTGGAGGGGCGGCCCGACTGGGTGCTCTCCCGCCAGCGCGCCTGGGGCGTGCCGATCACACTCTTCGTCCACCGCGAGACCGGCGAATACCTCGTCGATCCGCAAGTCAACGCCCGCATCGTCGCCGCCATTCGCGAGAAGGGCGTCGATGCCTGGTCGGACGAAGCCGCGCAGGACCTGCTCGGGCCGGACTACAAGGCCGGGGACTACGAACGCGTCGCCGACATTCTCGATGTCTGGTTCGATTCGGGCTCGACCCATGCCTTTGTGCTGGAATCGGGCAAGTGGCCCGACCTGCTGCGCCCGGAAGGCCACACCGGCCCGCTCGCTGACCTATACCTCGAAGGCTCCGACCAGCATCGCGGCTGGTTCCAGTCTTCACTGCTCGAAAGCTGCGCGACGCGCGGCCATGCGCCCTACAAGGCGGTGCTCACCCACGGCTTCACGATGGACGCCAAAGGCGAGAAGATGTCCAAGTCCAAGGGCAACACGGTCAGCCCGCTCAAGGTCATGGAAACCAACGGGGCGGACATCATCCGCCTCTGGGCGCTCTCGGTCGACTTCACCGAGGACCACCGCATCGGCGACGAGATCCTGAAAGGCGTCGCCGACCAGTACCGTAAGCTGCGTAACACCTTCCGCTACATGCTGGGCGCGCTGGAGGGGTACAGCGACACAGAGACGGTACAGAACGTCACCGAGATGCCCGAGCTGGAGCGCTACGTGCTGGCGCTGCTCGGCAAGCTCGACCAGACACTGAGGCAGGCGGTCGCCGACTACGATTTCAACGAATACGTCCGCTCGCTGATAGACTTCTGCAACGAAGACCTTTCGGCCTTCTACTTCGACATCCGCAAGGACTGCCTCTACTGCGACGCCCCTTCGGACCCGAAGCGCCGCGCCTATCGCACCGTCCTCGACACCCTGTTCCACGCGCTCATCCGCTACGCCGCGCCGGTGATCGTCTTCACCGCCGAGGAAGTCTGGGGCACGCGTTATCCCGAGGGCGGGAGCGTGCATCTGCTGGAGTGGCCGGAGGTGCCCGCGGTGGAAGCCGACATGGTGAAGTGGGCCGAACTGCGCACTCTTCGCGAGAAAGTCACCGAAGCCATCGAGCCGCTGCGCCGGGACAAGACGCTTGGCTCAAGCTTGCAGGCCAACGTCAGGATCTATGACCTCGAAGCGATCCTTGGCGGTTTCATCAACGACGATTTTCTCGCGGAGCTGTTCATCGTCTCGTCAGTCACTGCCGAGCAAAGCGAGGGCGTGAAGGTAACACGCACCACCCACCACAAATGCGGCCGCTGCTGGCGGCATCTGCCCGAAGTCTCCGAGGGCGGCGCGCTGTGCGGCCGCTGCGAGGGCGTCGTCGGCGCGGTGGAAACCTCTGCGTGAGCCCTACTCTGCGCAATCGTCTCATCGGGCTGCTGATCGCGGCGCTGGTCTTCCTCGTCGATCAGGGCTTCAAAGGCTGGGTCGTCAAGGACCTGAAGCTCCGCGAGGTCGGGCTGATCGAACTGCTGCCCTTCTTCGACTTGCGCTGGACGCAGAACTTCGGCGTCTCGCTGGGCCTGTTCACCGCCGGTTCGACCGAGGGCCGCTGGGCGCTGGTGGCAATGACGGCGGCCATCGCGCTGTTCGTGTTCATCTGGATGATGCGCGAACGCAAGATGGCCGACATCGCCGCCCTCTCCCTCGTCCTGGGCGGCGCGGCGGGAAACATCCGCGACCGCTATCTGTTCGGCTACGTCATCGACTATGCCGACCTGCATTTCGGGAATTTCCGCCCCTTCCTGATCTTCAATATCGCCGACGCCGCCATTACTATCGGCGTCCTGATTATCCTTGCCCGGTCGCTGTTTTCGCGCGAAAAGCCCGATTCAGCGGTCGAAACGGCCCCGGAGAGTTGATTTGATGCCCAAGATGAAAGCTGGAGCCCTTTTCCTCATGACGGCAGGCGCCGTGCTCCTGTCCGGCTGCGGCAGCACCGGCCTGTTCGACCGCAGCCGTCCCGACGAATTCGCGGTGCAGCGCCAGTCGCCGCTGGTCGTGCCGCCCGATTTCACGCTGAGCCCGCCAAAGCAGGGCGAGCCGCGCCCGACCGACGGCGCCCTGCAGCAGCAGACGCTGGACGCCCTGTTCGGCGGCCCGCAGGCCCGCAGCGATATCGAGAAGACGACGCTGGGCATGGCCGGCACGCCCGATCCGGCGATCCGCTCGACCGTCGGCGATCCCTCGACCTACACCGTGGCCAAGGGCCAGGTCACCCGCTCGATCCTCGCCGCGCCCGAAGGTGACGGGCAATACGCGCAGACCTCGATCGGGGGGTAGGCGTCGAGCCAGCGAAAATCGAAAAGGCCGGGCGAGAGTCCGGCCTTTTTCGTTGGCTCCCCTCCTTATGAAGCGGAGGGGAAGATCGCGTCACCCGTCCTCCGAAACGCCATCGTCCACTGCCGTGTCATCCTCGCGCTCGACCAGCAGCTTGTCGATCCTGAGGCCGTCCATGTCGACCACTTCGATGCGCCAGCCCTGATCGGAGAAGAATTCCCCTTCGCGCGGAACTTTCTTGAGCACGGCAAGGACATAGCCGGCGGCAGTGGCGAACTCGCGGTCATCGGGCAGCGTCATGTCGAGGCGATTGGCGAGAGCGTCGGCCGGCATCGCGCCCGACACCAGCAGCGAGCCGTCGGCACGCTCGACGACCAGCGGCTCGTCGCCCTCGTCCTGATGGCTGACGAAAGTGCCCGCCAGCGCCGCCAGCACGTCCGAAGGCGTGACGATGCCTTCGAGATGGCCGTACTCGTCGTGGACCACGGCCATAGAGACTTCGGCCTGCTGCAGCTTGCGCAGCGCATCCATGGCGTCGAGCTGGTCGGGAATGACCTCGGCCTTCTTCATCATCGCGCGGATGTCGATTGCGCGGCCGTCGACGAGCGCGGCAAGCACTTCCTTGACCTTGAGGATGCCGAGCACCTGATCGGAGGCGTCCTCTTCCGCCACGGGCAGCAGCGAATGCGGCGATTCGGCGATCCGGGCGCGCAGTTCGGCCACGCTCGCATCGACCGAGATCCAGTCGAGCTGGTTGCGCGGGGTCATCAGCTCGCGCACCGGGCGGTCGGCAAGGCGCATGACGCCCGCCATCATCGCCCGTTCGTCCTCGTCGATCGCGCCCGAACGGGTGGCTTCGGCGAAGATCATCTGCAGCTCCTCCGCGGTGAGCTGCTCCTGGCCGCCGCCGCGTATCGACATCAGCCGCAGGAGCAAGCCCGATGACTTGTCGAGCAGCCAGACGAACGGCGCCATCAGCCGGGCCATCAGCAGCATCGGCCGCGCCATGAGGAGTGCGATCGGCTCCGCCGCCCTGAGCGCGAGCTGCTTGGGCACGAGTTCGCCGACGACGAGGCTGGCATAAGTCGTCGCGATGATTACCAGCGCGAAGCCGGTCGTGCCCGCATACTGCGCGGGGATGCCGAGCAGGGCCAGCCTTTCGCCGACCGGTCCCCCCAGGCTCGCGCCCGAATAGGCGCCGGCGACGATGCCGATCAGGGTGATGCCGATCTGCACGGTCGAAAGAAACTTGCCGGGGTCGGCCGCCAGTTCAAGCGCGGTCCGCGCGGCCCCGCTGCCCTTGTCCGCCGAGACCCTCAGCCGCGCCGTGCGCGCGGACACGATGGCCAGTTCGGACATGGAGAAAAGGCCGTTGAGCAGGATCAGGCCGGCGATGATGAGAAGGTCGGTCCAGGGAAAGGGGGTCACAGTAAACCCGCGCTAGCAGAGATTGCGGCAATAGCGAAGCGCCGCGTCATCGGACAGCCCGCGCGCGAGGTCCGCCGCCCCCCGTGGAACAGCAGCGAACGGCGTGCGTTGTAACGCAAATCATCCATTCGTCGTTCATATTCACTGGCACACACCCCATCTCGTGCAAGGTTTTCAATAAGAAAGGGCCAAGACCATGAAACGATCGCGCCTCTTCACATCGGCTGCCGCCGCTCTCTCGCTCATCGCGGTCTCCGGCTGCGTGACCGATCCGAACACCGGCGAGCGCAAGGTTTCTCGCACGGCCATTGGCGGCATCGGCGGTGCCGGACTGGGTTATCTGCTGGGCGGCGTGATTGGCGGCAAGACCGCCCGCATCGTCGGCGCAGGCATCGGCGGCGTCGCCGGCGGCGTTGTCGGCTACCAGATGGACAAGCAGATCAAGGAGCTGAAGGAACAGACCGCCGGATCGGGCATCGACGTCACCCAGGAAGGCGACGGCATCCTCGTCAACCTGCCCGACGTGACGTTCGCCGTCGATTCCACCGCGATCAGCCCCTCGTTCCAGGCCAATCTGGACAAGGTGGCGCAGAGCATGATCCAGTATCCCAACAGCCTAATCGACGTTTACGGGCACACCGATTCCACCGGTTCGGAGGCCTACAACATGGATCTGTCGAAGCGCCGCGCGGACTCGGTCGCCCGCTACCTGATCTCGCGCGGGGTTTCCTCCGCGCGCATCCAGACGCAGGGCATGGGCGAGAACTATCCGGTCGCCGACAACACGACGGCGGAAGGGCGCGCGCTCAACCGCCGCGTCGAGATCAAGATCACGCCGGTGACCGCAGAGGACGCCGCCGCCGCGCGCTAGAGTGATTTCGAAGCAGGTGGAACCGCCTGCTGACTCGGAAATCGCTGTAAAACAAATACATGGAGTGCCGGCTTTGATGCAATCAAAGTCGGAAACACTCCAGGAATCCCGCTCACGGGACGAAGAAGGGGCCGGTATCGAGTGCGCCGGTCCCTTCTTCTTTCGGGTGACGGCCGGCCGCCGACATTCCCTTTTCCCCGCGCCCGCACTAGTTAAGGCGCCGTGAAGCCCAATTCGCGCACGATCCTGATCCTTTCCGCCGGCTGCCTCGCGCTGGGCGCAATCGCGCTCGCGGGCGAGGGCATGACGCAGGCGGGCGCGCTTGCGGTGCTCGATCCCGCTGTCGACGCCACCAGGGCGCAAGAGGACATGCTGGCCGCCCGGCGCGAAAGCGAAGCGGCGCGGCAACGCGCGGAGAAGCTGGAAAAGCAGGCGCGCAACGTCACCCGGCAGGCCGAGAAGACCGCGCACGAGGCCGCCGCCGTGGCGGCGCGCATCCAGCAGACCGAAGCCCTGATCGCGGCGCAGACCGCCAAGGTGCAGCTCATCGCCTCGCAGCGCGCGGAGCTGCGGGCGCTGCTCGCCGAACGGCAGGCCCCTCTCGCGCGGCTGACCGGATCGCTGCAGCGGCTGACGCGCCGCCCGCCGCTGCTGGCGCTGCTGCGCCCCGGCTCGGTGCGCGACGCGGTGTACATGCGCGCGCTGCTCGACAGGATGCTGCCCGAGGTCGAACGGCGCACGGCCTCGCTGCGCGGCGAGATAGAGCGCGGCCGGACGCTGGAGCGTCATGCCCAGGCGGCGGCCGAGGACCTGCGGCAGGCGCAGGCCCAGATGCGCGAGCGGCGCGCGAAACTCGCGACGATCGAATCGGCCCAGCGCCTCGCCAGCCGCAAGGCCTCGGGCATCGCCGCGCGCGAGAGCACGCGCGCGCTGGCATTCGCCGAAAAGGCACGCGATCTCGGCGATCTCGTCGAGGAAATCGATCGCCAGGGCGCGTTGCGGCGGGAACTTGCCGCCCTGCCCGGCCCGATCATGCGCCCGCCGAAACCCGAAGAGGCGCGCGTGATCGCCGCTTCGCAGTTCGTGCCCCCGCCGGAAGGCCTGCCCACTTATATCCTGCCGGTCACCGGACGCATCGTGACCGGGTTCGGCGAGGAAGCGCCCGGCCTCGCCCCCTCGCGCGGCATCACGCTCGCGACTCGGGCCAATGCCCAGGCCGTGGCCCCGGCGCCGGGCCGCGTCGCCTATGCGGCACCCTATCGCGGCTACGGCAGCATCGTCATCATCGAGCACGAGGGCGGATGGACTTCGCTGGTCACCGGCCTTGCCCGGCTCGACGTCGAGGTCGGCGAAAGCGTCGTCGCGGGTTCGCCGCTCGGGATAACCGGACCGGGCCAGCCGCAGGTGATCGTCGAGCTGCGCCGCGAAGGCACGCCGGTCAATCCCGTGCAATTCGTCAGATCGCTATGACGCGCCGAATCCCGGCGAAGTGCGCGGGCGCTGGCCTTTGCCGCAAAGCCCCGGTAGAATACGGGGACGTACCCAAGGTCCGCCCGGAGCCGGCGTGACGAAGACGAGAGGCAGACAAGCCCGATGAAGATCGCATCCTTCCTGCGCGCCAGCCTGCTGGTTTCCGCCGTCGCGGTGCTGCCGGTGGCGACGAGCGGGCTCGCCGCGGTGGACAGCCGCGTCAATCCGGAATTCGGCAAGCTCTTCACCATCTATGAGCTGGTGAAGGAGAACTACGTCGACAAGGTCGACGACGACAAGCTGATCAAGGGCGCCATCGACGGCATGCTCTCCAGCCTCGATCCGCATTCGAACTATCTCGACGGCGCCTCGCTGCAGCGGCTCGAGACGATGATCGACGGCAATTATTCGGGCCTTGGCCTTTCGGTTGTGGAAGAGGACGGCGCGGTCAAGGTTATCTCGCCGTTCAAGGGCAGCCCGGCGGAAAAGGCCGGCCTGAAGGCGGGCGATTACATCACCCACCTCGACGGCGTGCTCTACTACGAACGCGACCTCGACGAAGCGGTCGCCAAGATGCGGGGACCGGCGGGAACCTCGATCAAGCTCACCATCTTTCGCCCCGGCCGCAACGAACCGTTCGATGTCACCGTGACGCGCGGCGTGATCGAGCTGGAACCGGTCACCTGGGAGCTCGAGGACGACGTGGGCGTCATTTCGGTCAACGAGTTCTCGCGCGATGTCGGCAAAGACGTGGACACCGCCATCGTGGACTTGCGCAAGCAGGCCGCAACCAAAGGCAAGAAGCTGACCGGTCTCGTGCTCGACCTCCGCTCAAACCCGGGCGGATCGCTCGACGAGGCGGTGGCGCTTTCGGACCTGTTCCTCGCCAAGGGCACGATCGTTTCACAGCGCGGCCGCCTTGCCAACGAGAACCAGATCTACCGGGCCGAGACCATGTACATGGGCGACATCGTCAAGGGCATGCCGGTGATCGTCCTCGTCGACGCCGGTTCGGCCTCCGCCTCCGAGATCGTCGCCGGGGCGCTGCAGGACCAGCGCCGCGCGGTGGTGATGGGCGAGCGCACGTTCGGCAAGGGATCGGTGCAGTCGTTCATCCAGCTCGACAAGAACAGCGCCGTGAAGCTGACGACCGCGCGTTACTACACGCCCGCTGGCCATTCGGTGCAGGAAGGCGGAATCACGCCCGATATCAGGGTGCCGCAGCTTTCCGACCCGGATGCGCGCGCGCGCGCCGCGCGGGCGGTGCGCGAATCCGACCTGCGCGGCCATCTCATCAACGAGGCTTCGCTGGACGACAAGGATCTGGAAACCGACAAGATGGAAGACCCGCGCTTCAAGGTGTCCGCCGAGGAGCTGAAGAAGCAGGGTATCGAGGACTTCCAGCTGCACTACGCGGTATCGACGCTCCAGCGCACCGCCGGAAAGCCCGCGCTGGCCACCGCGCAAGCCGGAAAGAACTGACGTTCGCCCGAGGATCGCCGAACGATGCCCGTTTCCGTCGCTTCCCCGCTGCGCGCCGCCCGCGTCCTCGCGCTGGCATTGCCCGCCCTGCTTCTCGGCGGCGCCTATGTCAGCGAGTACGGCTTCGGGCTCTATCCCTGCGAGATGTGCTGGTGGCAGCGCTATCCGCACATGATCGCGATCCCCTTCGCGCTGCTCGCCTTCTTCTGGCGGCCGGTGGCGCCGCTGGTGGCGGTGGCCGCGCTGGCGATCCTGACCTCGGGCCTGATCGGCGGCTTTCACGCCGGCGTCGAATACGGCTGGTGGAAAGGCGTGACCGAATGCACCGCCAGCGTCTTCGACGGCGGGGGCGATCCGCTCGCGGCGATCATGCAGGCACCGGTGATCCGCTGCGACGTGGCGCCATGGACCCTCTGGGGTATTTCGCTGGCGGGCTGGAACTTCCTCGTCTCGACCGGCGGGGCGCTGGTGATATTCGCGCTCATCGCCCGCAGCGGCAGCGGCAGGAGCAAGTGAACCGATGACTTCCGAACACCCCATGACGTCCAAGCGCAACGCCCGCATGCTGCGCGTCGATCAGGCCGGCGAATTCGGCGCCACGCGGATCTACGCCGGCCAGCTGGCGGTCATGGGCACGCGCGGCCCGCATACGACCGAGATCGCCGGCATGGCCGCCCAGGAAGAGGATCACCGCGCCCGCTTCGACGCGATGATGGCGAAGCGCGGTGTGCGGCCCACGCTGCTGCAGCCGGTATGGTCGGCCGCGGGCTATGCCCTGGGGGCGGCGACGGCGCTGCTCGGGCCGGAAGCTGCGATGGCCTGCACCGCCGCGATCGAGACCGAGATCGACCGGCACTATACCGAGCAGCTCGAGGCGCTGGAGGACGACGAGGACGCCGAACTGCGCGAGACGATCCGTGAATTCCGCGATGACGAGCGCGAACATCGCGATGCGGCGCTGGCCGCCGGAGCGGAGCGGGCACCCGCCTATCCGCTGCTGTCGGGCGCGATCCGGCTGGGCTGCCGCGTGGCGATCAGGCTTTCGGAACGGATTTGACCGCCGGCCAGTTATTGATCGGTGTCACGGCATTCGCCGGCGCTTAACCTATCGTTCAAGCCCGAGCGGGCCTATATCCCGCTTGGTACCCGAAGATTTTCGCATGGAGCATATCCGATGGCCCGCCTCCTCACTGCCGCCGCTGCCGTTGCAGCACTGTCCACGGGCCTGACTCTGGCCGCCATGCCGGCCACCGCGCAGGACGAGGACGGAGAGCGCGTCAATCAGGTGATCGTCTATGGCGACGACCCCTGCCCCGCATCGACCGGCAACGAAATCACCGTCTGCGCGCGCAAGCCCGAAGGCGAGCGTTACCGCATCCCCGCGCCATTGCGCGGTATCGATTCGCCCAAGTCCGAAGCCTGGACCAACCGCGTCGAGGCCTACGAAACCGTCGGCGCATTCGGTACCCTGAGCTGTTCGCCGGTCGGCCCGGGCGGCTCGCTGGGCTGCACGCAGCAGCTGATCGACCGCGCCTATGCCGAGAAGGAAAACGCCACCGACGTGCGTTTCAGCGAGCTGATCGCCGCCGAACGCCAGAGGCGACTTTCCAAGATCGACGAGGAGGCCGCCGAACAGCAGGCCCGCGTCGAAGCGGCGGAAAAGGCCTATTTCGAACAGCAGCAGCGCCAGCAGGCCGAGCAGGCCGCCGTGGAGGACGAAAGCGGCGAGGCGACGGTGTCAACACCGGTGGAAGAGCCAGCAGCGCAATAGAAGGGAACAGCTCCCCGCCGGCGCCCGGCCCTGCTTCCGCCGGGTCCGGAATGAGCCGGGCATGAAAAAGGGCCGGATTTTCTCCGGCCCTTTTTCCTGTCGCGATAATGGTTGCCTCAGCTCAGCGCGATGTCCGGCGCGTCTTCCTGCTTCATGCCGATGACGTGATAGCCGGCGTCGACGTGATGCGTCTCTCCCGTCACGCCCGAGGACAGGTCCGAAAGGAAGTAGAGGCCCGAACCGCCCACGTCCTCGATGGTGACGTTGCGGCGCATCGGGGCGTTCAGTTCATTCCACTTCAGGATGTAGCGGAAATCGCCGATGCCGCTGGCGGCGAGCGTCTTGATCGGGCCGGCCGAGATCGCATTGACGCGGATGTTCCGCGGGCCGAGGTCGTTCGCGAGGTACTTCACCGAGGTTTCCAACGCCGCTTTGGCTACACCCATCACGTTGTAGTGCGGCACGACCTTCTCCGCCCCGTAGTAGGTCAGCGTCAGGATCGAGCCGCCGTCCGGCATCATCGCGGCCGCGCGATTCGTTACCGCGACGAGGCTGTAGGCGGAGATGTTCATCGTCATCAGGAAGTTTTCGAGGCTGGTATCGACGTATTGGCCGCGCAGTTCGTTCTTGTCCGAATATCCGATGGCGTGGACCACGAAATCGATCGTTTCCCATCGGCTCTTCAGCGTTTCGAAGGCGGCATCGAGCGCATCCATGTCGGACACGTCGCAATCAAAAAGAAAATCGCTGCCCAGGCTTTCGGCCAGCGGCTTCACCCGCTTCGCAAGGGATTCGCCCTGATAGGAAAAGGCCAGTTCGGCGCCGTGTTCCCGCAGCTTCCTGGCAATGCCCCAGGCCAGCGACTTGTCATTGGCAAGGCCCATGATCAGGCCGCGTTTACCCTGCATCAGACCGGTCATTCGCATTCACCCCGTACTTCGTTGTCGTCTGGCTCCGAGGACGCCGCGGCTTGCTCGCGGATGTTTCGCTCCTCGGGCGATTCCGCCAGCGCCGCGTTGAGTTCGGCACCGACGACCATCCCTAGGCCCACAAGCCAGAAAAAGAAAAGCGCGATCATCACTCCGGCCAGGCTTCCATACGTAAGGTCGTAGACGAAAAAGGTCCTCAGGATCTGCGGCAGGGCCCACAGCACGAGCAGCCACCAGCCGGTCACCAGCGCCGCGCCCGGCCATTTGGGGTAGATCCGGCGTTGGTAGGCCTCGGGCGTGAGCAGGTAGAACAGCGTGTAGATCGAGCCGAACAGCGTGACCGTGATGATCGCGCGCGAGACGATGATCTGGTCGATCATCGAATCGAGGCTCGGGAACAGCGCCAGCAACACTTGCTGGATCGCGCCGATCAGCACCTGGAGCGACAGCGAGATCAGCAGCAGCAGCACCGAACCGAAGATGAGGCCGGTCGAGAACAGCCGGTAATGCCAGAAGCCGCGATGCTTGCGGATTCCATAGGCGCGGTGGAGAATGTCGCGGATCGTTTCGATCAGGCTGGTCGCGCTCCACAGGCCGAAGAGGCCGCCGACCCATAGCAGCCAGCCGTGGCGGGCGGCCACGACGTCGCGCGCGACCGGCCCGATCACTTCGGCGACCCGAGGGGGCATCGCGACCAGCAGCGCATCGATCGAGGCATCGAGCCGCGCCTGCTCGCCCAGCGCCGAGAAGATCGCCGCGAGCGCGATGAAGAACGGGAACAGCGCCAGCAATGTCATGTAGGCAAGGTTGCCGGCATGGATGAAACCGTCGTTCCATGCCCCTGTCAGCACCCGGCGCATCACCGCGAAGAAGCGCGAGCCTGGCCCGGCGTTGCGCTGGATACGCTGCCGCAGCCGCTCCCCCCGCCTGAGTGCATCGCGGCGCCTCGCCTCGGGCGAGAGATCGGCCGGGTCGGCCTGCTCTATCGGCGGTTCCAGTTGCACCACGCCGTCATAGGGCGCGCACGCTCAAACCCCAAGCCTGCCGCGCACGTCGCGGGTATCGCGCCAACCCTCGAGGCGCCTGGCAAGCTCCTGGTCCTCTTCGGGCAGGACGATCTCCAGCGTAATGAGCTGATCGCCGCGCGATCCGTCCTTGCGCGAGAAACCCTTCCCCTTGAGGCGCAGCACCTTGCCCGAGCTGGACCCCGGCGGGATCGAGAGCATGACCGCGCCCGATGCGGTGGGCGCCTTGACCTTGGCGCCGGCCAGCGCCTCGTCGAGCGTGATCGGCAGGCCGAGCCGGAGGTCGTCGCCATCGCGGCGGAAGAAGGGATGGGGCTGGATCTGGATCGTCACCGTGGCGTCGCCGGGACCGCCGGGACCGGGTTCGCCCTTGCCCGCGAGGCGCATCTGCGTGCCGTCGTCGACGCCGGCGGGCAGCTTGAGGTCGATCGTCTTGCCGTCCGCCAGCGTGATGCGCTGCTCCTTGCGTTCGGCCGCATCGGTCAGCGGGACGGCAAGGCGATAGGTGACATTGGCCCCGCGCGGCGCGGCGCGATTGCGCCCGCCTCCAAAGCCGCCGCCGGGGCCGCCACGCTGCCCGGCCCCGCCGAAGATGCCGCCGAACAGATCCTCGAGGTCGATCCCGTCGTTGCCGCCGAAACCTCCCCCAAACCCGCGCTGACCGCCCGAACCGCCGAAGCCTCCGCCGGGACCGCCATATCCGCCGCCGAAGCCCGCCATCGTCGGGTTGCCGTCGGCGTCGATCTCACCCCGATCGAACTGCGCGCGCTTGTTCTTGTCCGACAGCAGGTCGTAAGCCGCGGTCACCTGGCTGAATCGTTCCCCCGCCTTGGGATTGTCGCGGTTGGCGTCTGGGTGGAACTCCTTGGCGAGCTTGCGATAGGCGGACTTGATTTCCTTCTCGCTCGCGCCGCGCGATACGCCGAGGGTGGAATAAGGGTCTACTGCCATGATCCCGTTTAGCTAGGTGTCCTTGCGAGTTACGGCAAGCGCTCTGTGCAATTGCGCACCTTACGGCTTTCCTATCGCGGGGCCGAAAGCTATTTCGGGTCATATGCCCTTATTCGCGCTTCCGAATTGCCCACGATCAAGGCGCTTGCCATGTGATCGGACGAATGGGAGTGGATCGAATCCCACAGGAAAACACCATGGACGCTGATGAAGCCCGCGAGGTTATCCCGCACGGCGACCCCTTCACCCTGTTCCAGGCCTGGTACGACGAGGCGCGGGAAACTGAGCCCGGCGATTCCAACGCCATGGCGCTCGCCACGGCCACGCCTGGCGGCGTGCCGTCGGTGCGCATGGTCCTGCTCAAGGGGCATGGCCCGGCAGGCTTCGTCTTCTACACCAACGGCCGCAGCCGCAAGGGCCGCGAGATCGCGGAGAACCCCAATGTAGCGCTACTGTTCCACTGGAAAAGCCTGCGCCGCCAGATCCGCGTCGAAGGCGCCGTGCAGCCGGTGAGCGGCGTGGAAGCCGACGCCTATTTCCGCTCGCGCGCCCGCGATTCCCAACTCGGCGCGGTGGCCTCGGACCAGTCGGCGCCGCTGGACCGCCGCGAGACCTTCCTCCACCGATATGAGGCCGCACGCGACGCATTCGCGGGGCTCGACGTCGCGCGCCCGGCCCATTGGGGCGGCTACCGCGTCGTACCCAAAGTCATCGAATTCTGGCATGATCGCCCCCATCGCCTGCACGAACGCCGCCGCTTCGATCGCGACGTGGCCGCCGACGGCACCGCGGGCGAATGGACCAGCACCCTGCTCTACCCGTGAGGTTCGAGGCTTGAGCGCACACCCCGTCCAGCACGCGGCCGATCTCAACCGCAGCGCCGCCATCGCCAGCAT
This sequence comes from Novosphingobium endophyticum, assembly GCF_014640675.1. Lineage (GTDB taxonomy): Bacteria > Pseudomonadota > Alphaproteobacteria > Sphingomonadales > Sphingomonadaceae > Novosphingobium > Novosphingobium endophyticum. Next base: position 276,537 of record NZ_BMHK01000002.1, read on the forward strand.
TTCGGCCGCGCTATTCCTGCTCGCGCTGAAAGGCTGGGCCGCATGGTCGACCGGATCGACGGCGATGCTCGGCAGCCTGGCCGATACCACGCTCGATCTGATCGCCAGCCTCGCCACCCTGCTGGGCGTATGGATCGCGGCGCAGCCGGCGGACGACAAGCACCGCTTCGGGCACGGCAAGGCCGAGGCGATCGCGGCGCTGTTCCAGATCGTGCTGATCTCGATCTCGGCGCTCGTCATCGCCAGCCGCGCGGTCGAGCAGTTCCTGTCAGGCGCGCGCGTCGAGGCGGCGGCCGGCGGCATCGGCGTGTCGTTCGCCGCCATCCTCGTGACTTTCGCGCTGATCGCCTGGCAGCGCCATGTCCTGCGCAAGACCGGCAGTCTGGCGATCCATACCGACAGCGTCCATTACCAGTCGGACCTGCTGCTCAACCTCGCCGTGATCGCCGCGCTCGCGCTCGACCAGTACGCGGGGCTGCGCGGCGCCGATCCGCTGTTCGGCTTCGGTATCGCGCTCTGGCTCGGCTGGAACGCCTGGAAAGCGTCGAAGGCGGTGCTCGACCAGCTCATGGACCACGAATGGCCGGTCGAGAAAAAGCAGCGCGTGCTCGAACTGATCGCGCTCAATCCGGACATCAGCGGCGTCCATGACCTGCGCACGCGCACCTCGGGCAACAAGGATTTCGTCCAGTTCCACGTCTGGGTCGATGCCCAGATGACCGTGCGCCAGGCACACCGGGTGATGGACGAGCTCGAGGCGCGCATTCACGCCGAGTTCCCGGAAGTGGAAGTCCTCATCCACACCGATCCCGACGGTCTCGTCGACGAGGTCGGCGACGCGGGCAAGGATGTCCTGCCGCCGATCCGCATCAACGGAACCGACTAAGCCGATTACAGCCTACGTCAGTTCGACGGAAACAGGGTCAGCAGCGCGCCCAGTTCGCGATGCAGCGCCTGCTCCTGCGCGGCATCGCTCGCGCCGAGACGAACCACTGTCAGCAGTTGCCGCGGCGAACCGATCGCGTACTGGCCGCGCTCGCCCAGGCAGGCAAAAACATCCGCGTTGGCCGTTCCGGGGAACAGGCGCCCCCCCTCGTCGGCGCCCGCGCGGTTGAGCCACACGCCCGCGCCATATCCGGGATTGCGGGGGCTGGGCGTGAGCATGAACTGAATCCAGCGGCGCGGGAGGACCTGCGCGCCCTTGACCGAGCCGGTATGGCGCAGGAATTCGCCGATGCTGGCCCAGTCGCGCGCCGATGCATCGACCATCGCCGCCCCGATCATGGTCCCGGCACGGTCGAACTCGAGCCGCATCGTCGCGAGGCCGAGCGGGTCGAGCACACGGTTGCCCAGATATTCCTGCACCGCGCGGCGGCGGCTGGCCGGATCCCCGTTCTCCGCAAGAACCCGCGCGGCGAGGTCGGAGAGGATCACCGCGCTTGCCGAGGAGTTCTCGAAGATCTGCCCCGCCGGTGCTTCGAGCGGCTGCGCCTCGGCATAGGCGGCCATGTCGTCGCGACCGTCGAGGAACAGCATGCGGATGCGGTCCGACTGCTGTTCCGGGCCGCCCTCCACGATGCCGTCCGACTCCGCGTGGCGCAGGCCCGAACGCATCTGCAGGAGCTGCCTGACCGTGACGACGCCGCGCGGATCGCCCGGCCGCTGCCAGGCGGGCACCGGCGCCGATTCGTCCAGCCGCAGCCGTCCGTCGCTGACGAGCTGGCCGATCATCAGCGATGTCACGCACTGACCCATCGACCAGCCGGGAAGCGGGGTCTTCGCCGTGATTCCTTCGCCATAGCGTTCGACGATGACCGTCCCGCGCTTCAACACCACGAGCGCGTCGGTCCTGCCCACGTGCTCGCCGTCAAAGAGGCGATCGAGGGCACGGCCGAGCGCATCGCGGGGAGCGCCGCCATCATCCTTTATCGCCGCCTGCGCCTCCACGCTCGGCGGGGGCGGCACGGCCGGTCCACTGTCGCTACAGGCCCAGAGGGTTGGCAGCACGAGCAAGGCGAGGATATGGGGGAGGCGGCGCACCGGCATGACGCCCGGTGTGATGTGCGAGGCGCGAAGGGATGGCAACCGCCAAGATGAACTGGACTGGTGACAGGCAGCCCTCGCGCTGGAAACGCAATGCGGTTCTGCTCGTGCTGCTGGCGGCCGGCGCGGCGCTGGCCTTTTCCTGGGGCGGCCTGCGCGAGGAGGCGCGGATCAGCACCGCCTATGGCGCGCGCGTGGCCTGCACATGCCGCTTCGTCTCGAACCGGTCGCTGGAAAGCTGCGAAGGCGACATCGTCGCGGCGAGCCTGGGCCGCACGGCGCGCCTGATGCGCCTGTCCGAGAACAGCGACACGAAGACGGTCCGCGCAAGCGTCCCGCTGCTCGCCGGCGAGAGCGCGACCTACGCCGAAAGCAGCGGCTGCCAGCTCGAACCCTGGGATGACTGACCGGGCCGGCGAAGCGGCCGCTCGTCACGATTCGCCGGGGCCGCCGATCTCCATCGCCGGCTCGGTGCTGTCGATCCAGCCGCCGCCGACCACGCGCTCGCCGCAGTAGATCACCGCCGCCTGCCCCGGCGCGACGCCGTATTCGGGCTCGGCGAAGCGGATCGTGGTTGCCGCGCCTTCGCCCAGCGGGCCTTCGAGGGTCACCGCGACGGGCTTCGCCAGCGAGCGGACCTTGGCCGTCAGCGGCGCGCCGGGAAGCGGGCCGATCCGGTTGGTTTCGACGAGCCGCGCGGCGGCGACGCCGAGCATACGGCGCGGGCCGACGAGAACGCGCCGCGTTTCGGCATCGAGGCGCACCACGTAGAGCGGCTCGCTCTGGCCGCCGATCTCGAGCCCCCGGCGCTGGCCGACGGTATAGTGGATGATCCCGCGATGCGGCCCGAGCACTTCTCCGCTTCCGGCATGCACGATCTCTCCCGGCGCCTCGCCCTCGGGCCGGACCTGGCGGACCACGCGGGCATAGTCGCCGTCGGGCACGAAGCAGATGTCCTGGCTGTCCGGCTTGGCGGCAACGCGCAGGCCTGCTGCTTCGGCCAGCCGCCGCGTCTCGGTCTTGGGCAGGCCGCCGAGCGGGAAGCGCAGGAAATCGAGCTGCGCCTCGGTCGTGCCGTAGAGGAAATAGCTCTGGTCGCGCGCGGGATCGGCGGCGCGGTGCAGTTCGGCTCCCGCCGGTCCCTCCGCGCGCTGGACGTAGTGCCCGGTCGCCAGGCAATCGGCGCCGAGTTCGCGGGCCATGGCCAGCAGGTCGGTGAACTTCGGCCCCATGTTGCAGCGAATGCAGGGAATCGGCGTGCGGCCGGAAAGATAATCGTCCGCGAAACGCTCGACCACTTCCTCGCGAAAGCTGCTCTCATGGTCGAAGACATAGTGGGCGATGCCGAGCCGATCGGCGACGGCGCGCGCATCGCGAATGTCGTCGCCCGCGCAGCAGGCGCCCTTGCGGCCGCTCGCGGCGCCATAGTCATAGAGCTGCAGGGTCACGCCGATCGTCTCGGCCCCGCTCGCGGCGGCCAGCGCGGCGACAACCGAGCTGTCGACGCCGCCCGACATCGCGACGACGATCCGACGCCCGGACAGCGGCCCCGACAGCTGGAACAGCGCGCCGGCATCGAGCCCGGCCGGCAGTCCGGAGATCTGGGGCATGATGGTCATGCCCGGCCCCATACAGCCCCGCGCGCGGTTTTCCTACCTCCCTGTGAGGCCTCTTTACCGTCCTTTCACCTTGTCGGGCCTAAGGTGCGGGCATGAACATGGCTGTCGATCGTGAAACCTGCCGAGCAGGACATGCGCCGGGCCGCGCGGGCGAGCAGTTCGCGGGCTTTCCGGCAGCACCCGACTGGAGGGACCTGCGCTCCCGCCTTTTCGCGGTGTACGAAGTGCGCACCGCGCTGGCCGGTGACGGGGCGCCGGCGCGACTGCGGACTCGCGGCAGCTTCGCCGACGACACCGCGGCGTTGCTCAATACTTACGAAATATCCTCAAGGCCCGTTAACCTAGAAGTTTCAAGCAATGGCAAGTCTGACGGGGGCAAGGTCACTCCAGTCACCGGCAAGCCAGACGCCGGCGAACGAGGGTAACGATGATCGAGAACCAGAAGATTCGCCCTGCCCAGGTAATCGGGCCACTCGGTGAGCCGCTGACGCTTGAGTCGCTGCCGCCGCCGAGCACGACACGTTGGGTCGTGCGTCGCAAGGCAGAGGTCGTTGCGGCCGTCAATGGCGGCCTGCTGACGATCGACGAAGTCTGCGAACGCTATCAGCTCACGTTGGAAGAATTCGCGTCGTGGCAGCGCGCCGTGGATCGTTCGGGCATGCAGGGGCTGCGTGTTACTCGAATTCAACACTACCGCGATCTCTACGAGCGGCAGCAGAAATACTGAATATCCGTCCGGTTGCGTCGGACCTCACAGTTATCGAACGGCGGCAAACCACGATTTGCCGCCGTTTTTGATGCCAGACACCGCGATTTCCGGTTACAATCCCGGATATTTAGGCGCATCAACATTCGTCGAGCCAGATCACACGGTGAACCGACTGCAAGTTGCCAGCCGGTTACCACGAGTATATGGCGGCTCGCAGGAAATTCTGCCGCACGAGCGGCCCGGACTGTCGTTTTCCGGGCTTGAAGCGGCAAATCGCGCCACATCGGCCAGAAACGGGCGGTGCGGGGCTGTTGCGGTGAACCGATGAACTACGACACCAAAATTGAACCTGTTGCCAACGAGGGTGTTGCCGAAATCGAAAGTCCGCTTCCCGGCGACGCGGAGCAGGACCGCGCCCGGCTACGCCGCGTCCTGGTCTGGGGCGCGATCGCGCTCGTCCTGCTTCTCGGCATCTGGTTCCTCACCCACGGGAAAGGCGGCAACGAATTTGCCGACGACAGCGTCCAGACGCCGGCGGTGACAGTCATCGTGCCCGGCAAGTCCACGATACAGGGCGAGATCAACGCCACCGGCACACTGGCGGCGCGGCGCGAGATGCCGGTTGGCTCGGTCGGCGAAGGCGGCGAGGTCCGTTCGGTGCTGGTCGAACCCGGCGACTGGGTCGAACGGGGGCAGGTCCTGGCGCTGGTCGACCGCTCGGTACAAAGTCAGCAGATCGCCAGCCAGGCCGCGCAAGTTGACGTCGCCCGCGCCGATGCGCAGCTTGCGCAGTCCAACCTCGACCGGGCGCTGCAGCTTGTCGATCGCGGTTTTATCTCGAAGGCCGACGTCGATCGGCTGACGGCCGAACGCAACGCCGCGAACGCGCGGGTGCGGGTGGCGCAGGCCACGCTCGCCCAGCTCAAGGCCCAGACCGCGCGACTCAACATCGTCGCCCCGGAAGCGGGCCTCGTGCTCGAACGCAATGTCGAACCCGGCCAGGTGGTCGGCGGCGGCAGCGGCGTGCTGTTCCGCCTGGCCAAGGGCGGCGAAATGGAGCTGCTTGCCGACCTCAGCGAAGACGATCTGGCGAAGCTGCATGTCGGCGTGACGGCGCAAGTGAGGCCTGTTGGCGCGGAAAAGACCTTTACCGGTCAGGTCTGGCAGATTTCTCCGGTCATCGATCCGGAGAACCGCCAGGGCACCGCGCGCATCGCGCTTGATTATGCCAGGGAACTGCGGCCCGGCGGTTTTGCCAAGGCGACGATCGCCAGTGGCGCGGTGGTGGCGCCGATGCTTCCGGAATCGGCGATCCAGAACGACGAGAGGGGCGCCTTCGTCTATGTCGTCGGCGGCGACAACGTGGCGCATCGCAGGAACGTGACCACCGGCACGGTGACGGCGGACGGCATCACCATAAAGACCGGCCTGAACGGGACGGAGAAGATCGTGGTGCGCGCCGGCGGGTTCCTCAACGACGGGGACAAGGTCCAGCCTCAACTCGTCGCCCAAGCGAACTGACGGGGGCGCGGACAAATGAGCCTGCGCAACATCTCGGCCTGGTCGATCCGCAATCCGATCATTCCGATCGTCTTCTTCATCGGCGTGATGATCGCCGGCATGGTCTCGTTCGCGCGCATGGACGTGAACAACATGCCGGACGTCGAATTTCCCGGCGTGATAGTGAGGGTGTCGCAACCCGGCGCGGCCCCCACCGAAATCGAAACCCAGATCACGCAGAAGATCGAAGGCGCGGGCCGCTCCATCAGCGGCGTGGAGGAAATCCAGTCCACGGCATCCGAGGGCAGTTCCGTGACCTTCGTGCGTTTCGCCATCGGCACCGACGCCGATGTCGCGACGAACCAGGTCAAGAACGCCGTCGACCAGATCCGTTCCGACCTTCCCGACGGAATCCTCGAACCGCAGGTCACCAAGGTCGAGGCCGGCGGCGACGGAGCACTCGCCTATTTCGCGGTGAGCGCGGAAGACATGACGATGGAGCAGCTCAGCTGGTTCATCGACGACACCATTTCCAAGCGCCTGCTGTCGATCGAGGGTCTTGCCTCGGTCAGCCGCAACGGCGGCGTCGACCGCGAAATCCGCGTCGTCATCGACCCTTACCGCATGGCCTCGCTGGGGGTGACCGCCCGCGACATCAACAACGTGCTGCGCCAGGTGAACGTCGATGCCGCCGGCGGCCAGACCGAGATCGCGGGCTCGCGCCAATCGGTCCGCGTGCTCGGCAATGCCGATACCGCCTTCGACCTGTCCCAGACCCGGATCAACCTGGGCGGAGGCCGCTCGGTCAAGCTGTCGGACATCGCCACCGTCTATGACGGCTATTCCGAGCAGTCTCGCATCGCGAAGCTTCACGACCGCGAGGTCGTGACCTTCGGCTTCGACCGCGCGCTGGGCGCCTCGGAAGTGACCGTCTACGACGAGGCGATCAAGGCGCTGGGAGAGATCAAGAAGGACAATCCCAACGTCCACATCACCGAGCTGTTCTCGATGGTGGACTACACCAAGGAGCAGTACACCAGCTCGATGGAAACGCTGGTCGAGGGCGCCGTTCTTGCCATCGTCGTCGTCTATCTGTTCCTGCGTGACTGGCGCGCGACTTTCATCGCGGCAATCGCGATCCCGCTTTCGGCCATTCCCACCTTCTGGTTCATGGACATGCTGGGCTTCACGCTCAACTTCCTCTCGCTGCTGGCGCTCAGCCTGGTGGCGGGCGTGCTGGTGGACGACGCCATCGTCGAGATAGAGAACATCGTGCGCCACATGCGCATGGGCAAGACCGCCTACCAGGCTTCCATCGACGCCGCCGACGAGATCGGCCTGGCCGTCGTGGCGACGACCTTCTCGATCGTCGCGGTATTCCTGCCAGTCGGCCTGATGCCCGGGATTCCCGGTCAGTTCTTCAAGGCCTTCGGCCTTACCGTGGTTGCCGCCGTGCTGATGAGCCTTGCCGTCGCGCGCCTGATCACGCCGATGGTCGCGGCCTATTTCCTCAAGGCGCACGGCCACGCCGCGCATGGCGAAGGCAAGGCCATGGACATTTACATGAAGGTCCTGGCCTGGACGCTGGACAGCTCCGAATCGCTGCGTCGCAAGGCGCTTCTGAAGCCGGTTGCGGCCCGGTTCTGGTACTACCCCGTGGGCATCCTGCTCCTGACCGCGATCCTCGCCATCGGCTGCGGAGCCGCGTACGGCGTCTACTATGTGCTGCACCCGGTGCTGACGCTGGCGGGCCTGGACCGGGGCGCTCTGGTAATCGCCGCCATCATCGCCCCCATCGGCGTGCCCGTCGCCGGCTGGCTCATCGGCAAGCTGTTCCGCTTCCTGGCCGCGTTCTTCGGCCATTTCGGCCGCTGGTATCGGTATTTCTCGGATCGCATTCTCGCGCGCATGCACGACCACCGCTTCTTTGCCTTCAGCGGCGGCGTCTACGCCCTGGTCGTCACCTTCGCACTGCTGGCCGGCGCGGAGCAGCAGTTCCAGCCCAACGAGAACAATGACACCAGCCAGGTCAACATCGAGATGGTTCCGGGCACGACCATCGAACAGACCGCTGCCGTCGCCGGCCGCGTGACCGATCTCATCGAACAACAGCCCGAAGTCCGGCACGTGCTCGAAGCCTCTCGCGAGGCCAATGCGACACTCTACGTCTCGCTGAAGCCGGCGAGCGAACGCGACACGACCAGCGTCGAATTCGAACGGCGGATGACGCCGCAGCTCCAGACGATCGCCGACGCCCGCGTCTCCTTCGCCAGCCAGGCGGGAGGCTTCGGCACCGGCCGCGACATCTCGATCATGCTTTCCGGCAGCGATCCCGACCTGCTCAATGCGACAGCCCAGAAGCTCGTCGAACAGATGCGCGGCATCAACGGCGTGGTCGCTCCTCGCATCGCCGCCGACCTGAAGCGGCCCGAACTGGTCATCGTTCCCCGCCTCGATCTCGCCGCGCAACTGGGCGTCACCACCACCGCGCTGAGCCAGACCATCCGCATCGCCACGCTCGGCGAAATTGACCAGAATGCGGCGAAGTTCTCGCTGACGGACCGGCAGATCCCGATTCGGGTCATCATGCCGCGGGCGTCGCGCCGCGACCTCGCGACCATCGAAAACCTGCCGGTGCCGACCGCCAGCGGCGGTTCGGTGCCGCTCAGCCGCGTGGCCGAAATCCGCTTCGGCGCCGGGCCGACGCAGATCCAGCGCTACAACCAGTCCCGCCGCGTGTTCGTGGGTGCAGACCTTGGCGCGGGCCAGGTGAAGGGGCCGGTCATGCAGCAGATCCAGGCCCTGCCGATCATGCAGGACCTGCCATCGGGCGTGTCGAACGCGCCGGTGGGCGAGGATCAGTGGCAGGCCGAGATGATCAACAGCTTCGTCATCGCGGTCATCAGCGGTATCTTCCTGGTCTTCGCGGTGCTGGTGCTGCTCTACAAGCGTTTCGTCTCGCCGCTGGTGAACATGGCCTCGCTGCTGCTGGCGCCGCTGGGCGGGATGATCGCGCTCACCGTCGCCGGCCAGCCGGTCTCGATGCCCGTCTACATCGGCATCCTCATGCTGCTGGGCATCGTCGCCAAGAACTCGATCCTGCTCATCGACTTTGCCCTCGAGGAGATGGCGAGCGGCGTCGACAAGCTCCACGCGATCATGGATGCCGGCCACAAGCGCGCGCAGCCGATCGTCATGACCACCGTGGCGATGACCGCCGGCATGGTGCCCACCACGATCTCGCTTTCGGGCGATTCCGCGTTCCGCGCGCCCATGGGCATAACCGTGATCGGGGGGCTTCTGCTTTCGACATTGCTGACGCTCATCATCGTCCCGGCGGCCTTCAGTCTTGCCGACGGCTTCGAGAAGCGCGTCGGCCCGAAGCTGCGCAAGTCGTTGCTGACCTTCGAGCCGCACCACGCTCATGAGACCGGCGCGCCGGGCAAGGGCGATGGAAATGCGGTTCCGGCCGAATAGGTGAGAGAGAACAATTGCCGCCAGCAGGGCGCAGCACGCTAGCGATTCCGCAGGACCGGGCCCGGCGCATGCGCCTGATCGCGACCGGGCTGCTGCTGCTCATGGCGGTATCGTTCGTTGCGCTGAAGCAACTGGCGCAAGTCCGGCCCGAATGGGACCCGGCGCTCGGGTATGCCATCGCCTTCACCGAAGCCGCGATGGTCGGCGGACTGGCCGACTGGTTCGCGGTGACCGCGCTGTTCCGCCGTCCGCTGGGCCTGCCGATCCCGCACACCGCGATCATACCGGTCAACAAGGACCGCATCGCCGATTCGATGGCGACGTTTCTGCGTGACAACTTCCTGACGCCGCAAGTCGTCGCCCGGCGCCTGCACGGCTTCAATCTGGCGGCCAGCGCGGGCGCCTTCCTTGCCGATCCGCGTCGCGACGAGCAGTCGCGACTGCGCGCGGGCACCGCGGGCCTGCTGGCGGACGTGCTCGAATCGCTCGATCCCGATCAGATGGGCGGCATGGTCAAGGCCGGCCTGCGCCGCCAGCTTGCGCGGATCGACCTCGCGCCCTTGCTCGGCCAGATGCTCGCCAATGCCATTGCCGACCAGCGCCATCTGCCGGTGCTGGAAAGCGTGCTGCGCAAGATCGGCGAGACGATCGAGGCGAACGAGCCGATGATCCGCGAGATGATCCACCAGCGCGCCAACGCGATCCTGCGCTTGACCGGCCTCGACGAGAAGCTGGCGAATGGCGTGCTCGACGGCGCCTATCGCCTTCTGGCCGAAGTGATCGTCCATCCCGGCCACCCGCTGCGCGGCAAGATCGACGATGCGCTGGCAAAGCTGTCGGAGGATCTGCGTCACGATCCGGCGATGCGCCTCAAGGTCGAGCGCGCGAAGCTCGAACTGCTGGAGAACCCGGCGCTGAGCGCGTGGATCGACTCGATGTGGGAACGCGCGCGCGAGTCGCTGCTGCACACCATGCGCAATCCGGACAAGGCGCTGGCGGGAAGCTTCGGCGATTCCATCTCGCAGCTCGGCCGGGCGCTTGGCGAGGACCCGCGCCTGCAGGTGCTCGTCAACCGCTTCGCCCGCCGCACCATGGTCGGCGTCGCGTCCCGCTACGGTTCGGAAATCGTGCGGCTGGTTTCGGAAACGGTGAAACGCTGGGACGCGCGGACCGTCTCCGACCGTATCGAAGGGGCGGTAGGCCGCGACCTCCAGTTCATTCGCGTCAACGGCACGGTGGTCGGGGGCCTTGTGGGCATGGCGATCCACACGGTAGACCGCCTCCTGTGACTGCGCGCGCTTTCCTGAAAACCGACCGCTTCGACTTGTGCAGACCCGCGCCCGGCGATCTCGATGGCCTCGTCCGTCTGCTGGAAGGCGAGGATATGACCCGTTTTCTGGGGCCATCGCGCGCCGATGCCATCTCGCAGTACGAGCGCCTCACGCGCAATGCAGGAAGCTGGGCGCTCTACGGCTACGGAAGCTTCTACGTGCGCCGCCGGGGCGAGAGCGAGATCATCGCCAATTGCGGCGTGTTCCACTCCTGGCGCGGCTTCGGCAAGGGCATGGACGATGTGCCCGAGGCCGGCTGGATCGTGCGGCGGGACTGTTGGGGCCAGGGAGTTGCCGGAGAAGTCATGCGCGCCGTCCTCTCATGGTTCGACGAGACGCACGGCCGGCAGCGGATCGTCTGCATGATCGAGCAGGGCAACACGGCGTCTGAACGGGTAGCGGCGGCGCTGGGGTTCGTCCGGTACGACAGCCACGCGCCGGAAGAGGATCAGGCGGCGGTGCTCGATCTGTATGAGCGCGTGCCGGGCTGATCCGCTTCGCCGGACCGGAAGACGTTCACACTCGACCGTCCAAGCCCGATACCCTCCGGCTCGTGCGTGCGGCGCAACCAGTGGGCGAAAGTAAAGAAAACCCCCGGCCATTTCTGGCCGGGGGTATGTGATTACAATCTCTTAATGGCGGCTCAGAGCTTCCCGGTCAGTTCCGGCACAGCGTTGAAGAGGTCGGCGACGAGGCCGATGTCGGCGACCTGGAAGATGGGGGCGTCCTCATCCTTGTTGATGGCGATGATGGTCTTGGAATCCTTCATGCCGGCAAGGTGCTGGATCGCG
>NZ_BMHK01000003.1 GCF_014640675.1 Novosphingobium endophyticum
GACCCGCGTCGCCATCTCCGAAATCTCCCCATCAAACAATTGGGGACTCACAGATTCAGCACTCTCACCAAATGTCACGCGCTAATTCACCCGATTGCCCTGCCCGCAGACCACGTTCCCGTTGACGGCCGCCTGCGAGCACTATGTCCTGCATGCCCTAAGGGGAAGCAAGCCGAGATAAGTCCTGCCCGAGCCCTCGTGGTCGCAGAAGACGGCGCCGGCCAGAACCGCGCCATCGGGTAAAACATAAGGGGGCAGCACCGCAAACGCTGCCCCTTTTATATCCATGTATGCAGTGGCGCTCAGGCCTCCATCGCGTTGCGCGTATCCTCAAGCGCCAGGTCGACAAGCACGTTCATGGCCTCAGCCGCGGCCTCAGGGTCTTCGGCCACGATGGCGTCGTAAACGCGGACGTGATCAGGGAGGGGATTACGCGGCAACGTGGGGGAGCGATGCTTGAACTGCGTGGTCCAGTTGACCGCCGCACCGATGCTGGCGCTGAGCGCTATGAGTGCCTCATTGCGTGTGGCATGGAGTATCGCGCTGTGGAAGTCGCGGTCCGCCGCTCGCCCTGTTTCAGTTGTCAGGGTATGCTGACGCATCGCCGCGAGCGCGTCCTTCATCGCCTTCAGGTCAGCCTTGTCGCGCCGCTGCGCGGCGAGGCGGGCAGCGGCCGGTTCAACGATGGCGCGAAGTTCGAAGAGGTTGCGAACGAATTCGATGTCGGGCTCACCGGCGAAGGCCCAGCCAAGAACCTCGGGATCGAGCAGATTCCAGCGATCGCGCGGCAGCACCCGCGTTCCGGTCTTGGGGCGGCTGGCGACAAGCCCCTTGGCCGTAAGCACCTGAATCGCTTCGCGATAGGCGCTGCGCGAGACGTTGAGTTCCTCCGCGAATGCCACTTCACCGGAAAGGATGTCACCCGGGACATATTTGCCCGACAAGATATCCGTTCCCAGCTTGTGGGCGATCGCGCCATGCAGCCGCCGCCCGGGACCACGCGCCACTTCGGTCTGTTTTGCAGTCACTTCATCTTTCACCAGCTTGGCTTCGGTCACAACTACCTTCCTTGATAGCCCCTATCAGCGCCCGCGACCTGAAGAAACGACAAACATTTGCGCTTCCCCTCATTCCATAATATGTCGGAGTAAATGAGAGTCTCCAGATGATCGAATTCCGTTCCGTGATCGCCGAAACCGGTGAGCCTATGGCAAGCCGCTTTCGACTCACGCACCCGCCGATGGAGCGTCCCCCCTGCGTCGCAGCGGACGCCGCATTCGACATCTGCCGCGCCGCCGCGCGTGAGGCATTCCCCCCTTCCCCCGAACGAATCGCGGCAGAAAATCTTGATCTGGACGATTACACGATCAGAACGACCACGACCGGAACTGTTTCGCCGCGCGCGCGTCTGGAGGGCAGGCGGGGCCGCACGGTCCGCCAGGTGCGCCTGTTCGCCGAGTTCATGCGCGATGGGATAATGTCTGGCAAAAGACCATACTGCGCGGGCGTCGTGAGATCGTCGCCGCATTTCACGACTGATTTTTTCCGAGGGGACCGATGAAACTTTCCATGAACGCCCGGCTTCGCCGCGCCACCGCCGCACTGCTCCTGAGTTGCGTGCTGGCGTCCGGCTCAGCTCACGCCGACACCAACGGGCAGCCGACCTCGGCGGTGATCCATGGCAACCAGCCCGGCCCGGTCTATGACAAGGGCATCTTCACCCAGTTCGCCGAGCACCTTGGCACCGGCATCTACGGCGGTCTCTGGGTGGGCAAGGACAGCGCGATCCCGAACACCAACGGCTTTCGCAACGACGTTGTAGCGGCGCTGCGAAAGCTTTCAGTGCCGGTGATCCGCTGGCCGGGCGGCTGCTTTGCCGACGAATACAACTGGCGCGAGGGCGTGGGGCCGCAGAGCCAGCGTCCAGTCAAGGTCAACACCCATTGGGGCGGCGTGACCGAGCCGAACAGCGTCGGCACGCATGAGTTCTTCGAACTGCTGCGCCAGGTCGGCGCCGAAGCCTACATCTCAGGCAATGTCGGCAGCGGTTCACCGCGGGAAACCGCCGAGTGGGTCGAATACATGACCGCACCCGCCGGCAGTCTCGCGGAGGAGCGGGGCAAGAACGGCCAAAAGGAGCCCTGGAAGCTTCCCTATTTTGGCATCGGCAACGAACTCTGGGGCTGCGGCGGCAACATGCGTGCTGAATACGCCGCCGACATGACCCGCCGGTATGCCACGTACGTCAAGGCGCCTGCCGGCACCCTGATCATGAAAATCGCGTCAGGCGCCAGCGAGGGCGACTACGACTGGACCGAGACCATGATGCGCGTCGCCGGCAAGACGCTCGATGGTCTGTCGCTCCACTACTATACCGTGCCCGGCGGTTGGCCGCCCAAAGCCGATCCGGTGAAATTCGACGAAGCGGCCTGGGCCGAAACGCTGCATAACACCATGCGCATGGACGAGTTCATCACCAGGCACAGCGCAATCATGGACAAGTACGATCCCGAAAAGCGCATATTCCTGGCCGTCGACGAGTGGGGCACCTGGTATGGGCAGGACCCAGGAACGCACTCCGGCTTTCTGCGTCAACAGAACACCCTGCGCGACGCGCTGGTCGCCTCGGTCAATCTCGACATCTTTGCCCGGCACGCCGACCGGGTGCGCATGACGGCAATCGCGCAGATGGTGAACGTGCTGCAGGCGATGATCCTCACCGATGGCGACAAGATGGTCCTAACGCCCACCTATCACGTCTTCGAGATGTACAAGCCATGGCAGGACGCCACGGTGCTGCCGATCGACTTCCAGACGCCCCGGTACCACAAGGGCGAGTACACGATGCCTGCCGTCAGCGGATCTGCAGTGAGAGGCAAGGACGGCAAGATCCACGTGGCCTTGTCCAATCTGGACCCCAATCAGCCCAACACGGTGACGATCAGGCTCGACGGCCTCAAGGCATCGATCATCTCGGGACGCGTGCTCACGGCGAGTTCGATAAACGCGCACAACACGTTCAAGGCTCCCGAAGCGGTGAAGCCGGCAGCATTCACCGGCGCGCGCATCAAAGGCAGCGATCTCGTCGTCACCCTGCCCGCCAAATCCGTTGCGGTGCTCGAACTGCGATGAGCGATACATACGTACTCGGCGATTGGGGCACGAGCCGCCTCAGGCTCTATCGGATGACCGATGGGCAGTTGACGGGCCGTCTCGACGGTCCCGGAGCCGGGGTGCTGGACACGCCCGCAGCAACTGTGCTGGCCGAACGCCTCAGCGTCTGGCTGGACGAAGGCCCGATTTCCGACGTTACGCTTTGCGGCATGGCGGGCGCGCCCGGAGCGCTGGTGGAGGCCGGATATGCCGCCTGCCCCGCCGCACCCGGTACATGGCTTGAGTCATTGACGCCGATTGATATCAGAGGCGTCGGCGTCCAGGTCCTGCCCGGCCTCAGTTGCCGGAGCGCGGCGAATGTTCCCGAAGTGATGCGCGGGGAGGAAACCCAGGTCTTCGGCGCTCTTGCGCTGCATCCGGAACTAAGCGAGGGCACGCATCTGATCGTGCTGCCCGGCACGCATTCGAAGTGGGTGGAGATAGAGGACGGCACGATCCTGCGGTTCCGCACCCACCCCACCGGCGAACTGTTTGCCTTGCTGGCCGCAAAGTCGACGCTGACCGGCACCGACACTCCTGGCGAAGGCACGTTCGACGACGGCTTCGCGCGCGGCCTCAAACGCTGCGGAGAACCGCTGACGGCAGCGCTGTTCGAGGCACGCGCGGCACGCATGCTCGATCGACGGTCGAAGGACTGGTCGTCGGGTTACCTCTCCGGCCTGCTGATCGGCAGCGAGGTTGGAATGGAAGCGCGAACACGCCCGGCCGTCGTGGTGATCGGCGATGCGGCGCTTTCCCATCTTTATGAACGCACCCTGGCACACGCCGGTTGCGCCATCCGCCGTATCGACGGCGATGCGGCCGTGGTTGCGGGTCTCGATATGGCAAGGAGAATGAAGGCATGAAGATCAACGCGGCACTTGCGGATGAAGCCCCGCCGATCGTGGCTATCCTGCGCGGTATCGAGACTGCGGAGGCGGTAGAGATTGGCGAAGCGCTGATCGAGGCCGGTATCCGATTGATCGAAGTTCCATTCAATTCCCCCGACCCCGCCGGATCGATCCGCGCCATGGCAATGGCGCTGGGTGGCCGCGCTGCCGTCGGGGGTGGCACGGTCACGACGCCCGAGCTTGCCGACGCTCTGGCCGACGCCGGGGGAACCTTCATGGTTTCGCCCAATGTCGAACCGGCAGTGATCGGTCGGTCGCTCGAACGCGGGCTTGACGTCCTGCCCGGATTCCTGACGCCTACCGAGGCATTCGCCGCTGTGCGCGCCGGCGCGCGCGACCTCAAGCTGTTCCCCGGGACAGTGCTGGGCAGCGGCTACATCAGGGCAATCCGCGAAGTCCTTTCCCCCGGCACCCGCATCTGGGCCGTGGGCGGCGTGGGGATAGCCAATATCGGCGAGTTCCGCGCGGCGGGAGTGTTCGGCATCGGCGTGGGCGGCAGCCTCTACAAACCGGGCCATGACGCGGTCACAGTCGCCGCCAAGGCGCGCGAACTCGTCGCCGCGTGGTCCGACGCGGCGGCATCAGAAGGCTGATCGTGTTCGGCGCGTCCCGGCGCTTCTCGCAATCGCGACCGGTGAAGGTTCGCTTCACCGTTTGATCCCTACCGGCCGAGGCGGGCATCCATACCCGTCCCGGTCGGCGATTGGCGGCCGTTCACCGGACCTCTCTCCTCCCGCTTCATCCCAACTGAAGCGTTCGGAGAACGGCCGCCATCGAAATCAAGCAAGGAAACGACCAATCGCATCGCGGTGAAGTATGGGCTTTCGGACATCCGACAAGCCCATACTTCACCGCCGAGCATCACTGCGCGCCCTGTCCGGCATCATCCGGAGCCGAGGCGAACGGCACGATTCTGAACCCGAACGTGATTGGCTTCAGGGGTATTCTGTACTTGCCGTGCGGGCGCCCGTCAGGGCTCCAGGCATCGTCTCCGCCCACGCCCGCCTGCACGGCATCCACGAGCAGCGAAACCTGCTTTCCTGGCACAACGTCCGAGCTGCGCCAGGTGCCGGGCTTGCGACGGGAAAGCAAATCGTAAGGAAATGCCAGCGCGTTGATCGATAGCGGTCGATCGCCTTCGACGCGAAGGCCCGGGCCTTTGTCGGCGGCGATTTCCAGCCAGCGCACATCCGTCTTGTTGCCGGTTTCCTGGGGGCGCATGTAATCGTGGTTCTGATCGGCGATGCGGCCCGTCCAGATGCCCAGCGCCGCGCCGCTGTTGCGATCGGCATAGCTTTCCTGCGGCCCCCGACCGTACCAGGCGAGACGGGTCATGCTTTCCGGGGCGCTGAAGGCAAAACCGACGCGCAGCGGGCCGACCAGGTTATCGCGCAAAGGCTCGAATTCGCCTTCCACGGAGAGGCTGCCATCGCTTGCCATGCTGTACCGCGTCGTGAAATTCACGGCGCCGGCGCCGGTGGCATAGGTCACCGTGACTGCCGCATTGTCCCGGTCCAGGGAAATGCCCGCCACACGGCGCTCCTCGCTCATCTGCTTCCAGATTGCGTGGGTCTTCTCCACCCCGGTGCCGATGTCATTGTCGGTCAAGGCGCGGTAGAAATTGGGAGTGCCGCCCGCAAGAAGCTGCCGTCCATCAAGGCTATACCGGCTGACAAGCCCCGTCGCGCGGTCGATTTCCAATCGCGCCTTGCCCGCCGCCAACACAATGGCACCGCCAGCTTCCGAGGCCGCGACCTTGCCGCTGCCCGCGAAGGTTGCCGGTTTCTCCGCTGCCGGGGAAATGACGAACTGCTCCCAAGCGAGGGTTTCGCCGGCCGGCACGAGCGCATAGGCCCCATTCCTGGCTTCGGCGCGCACCGTAAGGATGCGCTCCCCGCCGTCCCGGCTGGCCTTGTCCGGAAGTGGAATGCGGATGTTGCCGGTCCCGCGAGCGGTCACCTCGGGCGTGGGCAAATCGCCCTCCGCCACGGGCCGTCCATCGTCAAGCAAGGTCCAGCTGAACTTCAGACCGGACAGGTCGCGAAAGTCCTGGCGATTGGTAAGCTGGATCGTGCCGCTGGCCGGGGCCGCCGCCGTGAAAGTGACGGGCTGATAGACCTTCTTCACTTCGAAGAGATGCGGATTGGGCCGCCGGTCCGCGTGGACCAGACCGTCTCCAAACTCGATGTCACCGCCGGGATTGGGGCCATAGTCGCCGCCCATCTTCCAATAGAAGCTTCCGTCGGCCGTCCGACCGTTCATGCCTTGATCAACCCAGTCCCAGATGAAGCCGCCCTGCAGTTTGTCATGGGCGTTGATGACATCCCAGTAGTCCTGGAGGTTGCCTCCGCTATTGCCCTGCATATGGGCATATTCGCACTGGATCATCGGCTGTTTCATAGCCGGATCAAGCGCATAGTCCTGCATCTTCCAGAGACTGTCGTACATCGGCGCATAAATGTCGACGTAGCTGTTAGGGCGATGCTCCGCCCCCAGCGTTCCCCAACCGAGATAGCTGACAAGACGGTTCGGATCCCGCTTGCGGATCCAGGCGGCGGCCTTTTCGAAATTGGGACCGATGCCCGCCTCATTGCCCAGCGACCAGAAGATGATCGACGGATGGTTCTTGTCGCGCTCGACCATGTTGGCGACGCGCGAGACGTGCGCTGCCTCCCATGCAGGATCAAAGCCGATCTGATAGCGCGAACGGTGCGAAGGATCCTTGTTCCCGGCCTCCATATAGTCGTGCGATTCGATATTCGCCTCGTCCATCACGTAGAGGCCGTATTCGTCCGCCAGTTCGTACCAGCGTTCGGCATTCGGATAGTGCGAAGTGCGCACCGCATTGATATTGTTGCGCTTCATCAGTTCGATGTCGCGGCGCATGTCCGCTTCGGAAATCACATGAAAGGTATCGGGATCGTGTTCGTGGCGATTGACGCCGCGGATGCGGATCGCACGCCCGTTCACCATGACCAGGCCGTCCTTGATCTCGACGGTTCGAAAGCCGATGCGGCGGGCCGTGGACTGGATGAGCTTTCCATCGTGATCGAGCAGCTCGACCACGAGCGTATAGAGGTTGGGCGTTTCCGCCGTCCATTGCCTGGCGGCCGGGACATTGGCCTTGAGCGTCAGCTTCCGCCCCCTGCTCCCCGCCGGCAGCGCCGTCTCGCGGGTAAGAAGCGCTTTTTCCCCGTCCATCAGGCTCATGCGCGCCCTCGCCGCCTTTCCCGGCGTCACGGACAGGTCCACACCAAGCACACCGTCCCGGTACTGCCGATCCAGCCCCGCGTGGACGAAGAAATCCCGGATACGCTCCTTGGGGGCGGCCATCAGCCAGACGCTGCGCTCGATCCCCGACACACGCCAAAAATCCTGGTCTTCCAGATAACTGCCGTCCGACCAGCGATAAATCTCGATCGAGACATTGTTGGCGCCGGGACGCAGCAATCGCGTGATGTCGAATTCGGACGGGAGCTTGGAGTCCTCGCTGTACCCGACCTTGGTGCCGTTTACCCAGACATAATAAGCCGATCCCGCCGCACCGATGTGGAGGATCACATCGCTGTCATCGTTCAGCCAATCCGCCGACACCGTGAAGTCGCGTCGGTAGGAACCTACCGGATTGATCTGGTGGGGAATAAGTGGACGATTGGCGGGAAAAGGTTGGTTGATATTGTTGTAGCGCGGCTGGCCATAGCCTTCTGCCTGCCAGTTCGCCGGAACCTTGATCTCATCCCAGCCGGAAACGTCGTAATCGTCGCGCCAGAAACCCTTCTGCCTGCCATCCACGTTCGGCGAGAACCGGAATTTCCACTGACCATCGAGCGTCTGAAAACGCTGCGAGGCGGCCATATCCGCTGCCATGGCCTTGCCCCGATCCTCGAAAGGGAAGCCGGTGGCCCGCGCCGGCTCCTTGCCGATCGCGAAAACCGCCGGATTTTCCCAATCCGGCCGATCGGCAGAGACCTGGGGTTGGAGGGGCAACGGAACATCGCTGGCCATCCCGGCCGACGCGACACCGAGCACGAACCCTCCGGCGATCAATCTGGAAACAGTCGTACTGCGCATGCTGCCTTCCTTAGGGGTTGTCCACCCTGGTTTGAATTGCGGCTCCCGCCTCCCGATTCGATCAAGGGAGCAGGCTTTCGATCTATTGTATTTGTCGGAGTATATCCGTATCGTCAATGAGGCATTCAAGCGCATCCACCTCGGAGAACGTCGGGTTCAAACCGATGCGCTGCTGATGCGCGGAGTTGACACCCGGCCCCTCTCCGATAATGAGAGAATCTTCTTTATAGTATTGATATGATAATTAGCGGCAAGTGGTCCGTGCATGGAGGGCGTCAGTAATGGGCGGAAATCTCGTTCCCGGCTCACGCCGGTTTGCAACCCTGTTCCGGATCGTCGCGGCCGCTTTTGGCCTCGTCGCAGCGCAACCTGCTTTCGCCGGTGCCGGTTCGGGAACGGAAAACCCGCTCGTTGTCAGCACTCATGCACGAGGCGGTTTCGCGCTCGTGTCGGGTGGTGCGGCAACGCCCATTCTGATCGACCGGGGCGATGATACGCTCATCGTTCATGCCGCCGCCGATTTCGCCGAGGACCTTGCCGCCGTATCGGGCGTTCGGCCGGACGTTGTAACCAGCCCCGCCGGGAAGCCGTCCGTCATCATCATCGGAACTTTGGGACACAGCGCTCCCATCGACCGCCTTGTCTCCAGCGGCAAGCTGGACGCAGCCAAGCTGGGCGGAGCGTGGGAAAGTTTCATCATTGCCACCGTCGCCGATCCAGCGCCTGGGGTCGCGCAGGCGCTGGTGATCGCGGGGAGTGACCGGCGCGGTACGGCGTTCGGCGTCTATGAACTCAGCGAGGCGATCGGCGTCTCGCCCTGGTCGTGGTGGGCCGATGTCGCCCCGCAGCGGAAGGAAACGCTGGTGGTTCCCGCCGGTACGCGCAAGTTCGGTCCGCCGTCGGTTCGCTATCGCGGCCTCTTCATCAACGATGAGGACTGGGGGCTCTTCCCCTGGTCGGCGCGGACCTTCGATCCGAAGGGCGGCAACATCGGCCCGAAGACCTACGAACGCGTGTTCGAATTGCTGCTGCGGCTCAAGGCCAACACCTTGTGGCCGGCGATGCACAAGACGACCGCCGCGTTTAATGCCGATCCGGCCAATGCCCGACTTGCCGACGAATACGGCATCGTCGTGGGTACATCGCATGCCGAGCCGATGTTGCGCAACAATGTCGGCGAATGGAACGATGCCCCCGACCAGTACAACTATGCGACCAACGCCGAGGGCGTGCGCACCTATTGGGAAGAGCGCGTCCGCGAAAATGCCAGCTACGAAAGCCTGTGGACGCTCGGAATGCGGGGCATTCACGATTCCGGCATGGTAGGAGGCGGCGGCATTGCCGATCGGGTTGCGCTGCTCGACCGGATCATCGCCGATCAGCGCAAGATGCTGCACGACATCATCGGTCCGGATCCGCGCCGGACGCCGCAGATGTTCGTGCCCTACAAGGAGGTGCTCGAACTCTACCGGAACGGGCTCAAGGTGCCAGAGGACGTAACGATCGTCTGGCCCGACGACAATTTCGGCTACATCCGCCAGTTTCCTAGCGACGACGAGCGCAAGCGGCCGGGAGGATCGGGCGTCTATTATCACCTGAGCTATCTCGGCGCGCCGCTTTCTTATCTCTGGCTTTCGACGACACCGCCGGCGCTGGTCCAGGAGGAGATGACCCGCGCTTACGATCAGGGTGCGAGAACCATCTGGATCGCCAATGTCGGAGACATCAAGCCAGCCGAGATCGGAATGAGCCACTTTTTCGACCTGGCATGGGACATCGGCCGCTGGCGCGGTCACACCCAGCGGAATTATCTCGACGACTGGGCGAGCCGGACTTTCGACAGTGACACAGGCCGCGCGATTGGCGGGCTGCTGGACAGCTATTTCCGGCTCAACTTCGAGCGGCGGCCCGAACATCTCTGGTGGCAGAACCTGCGCGAGCGTTCCCATTCCTTCTCGTCCGCCGAAGTCGATGCGCGCCTTCGCCGCCTGGGCGATCTGGAATCCGCGACCATCGCCCTTCGTAAGCGCGTGCCGCCGAGCCTCGCAGATGCCTATTTCCAACTGATCGAATACCCGATCCGCGCCTCCGCTGCAGCCAATCTTCGCTATTTTGGCGCCGAGCGCTATGCCGAGCGTATCGACGACGAACCGGCATTCGCCCGTTCCGCCGGCGCCGCCGCGATCGCTGCCGACGAACAGATCAAGCGCCTAACCCGGCAATACAATGAGCAGCTTGACGGCAAATGGCGCTGGATTATGGCCGAGGAGCCGGCCGACAATCAATGGCGTCAATATCGCACGGCGCCCATCGCCCTGCCCGCGCCGGGACTCGCGGGCGAAGCGCGTCCATTTCTGGACCATATCGCGCGCGCCGACCTGACGCCGCCAGCGGACATCGTCGAAGCCGAGAACTATGCCCGCAGCAGCGCGTGGCGGATCGTCGAAGGTCTGGGGCGTGGCAGAGGGACGATGATGGCGCAGCGTCCCGGCGCGCGTATGCAGTTCCGCGTTACGGTGCCGGACGGCGAGGCGCGCAGTCTCCAACTCGGCCTGCTTCCTCTTTTTCCCAACGCCTCGGAAAGTGCGCTGGTGCTGGACGTGTCCGTCGATGACGGGGCGCCCCGTCGTATCGAGATCCCGCGTGAGGCCCAGACGCCCGAATGGTCGCAGGCCGTCCTCGACAATCTCCTGCGCGTCGGGGCGTCCGATCCGCTGCCTCCCGGCCGGCACGAAATCTCGGTAATCGCACGAAGCTCAGGCGTGGCGCTCGATCGCATGTTCCTGATCGCGCCGGAAACCAAGGCCCACGGGGGGCACTGAAGCCTGCCCTGCTGAAGGCGCCTCGCGCGTTTATCGGCAACCGGGCCGTCGATATGAAGTCAAGCCGGTGAGTGATCCGATCCGTACGGCTGGAAGGACCGCGTGGCCACCGCTCGGGCTTTTCGTTGCATCAGGCCTACCGGCGTCATCTGCTTTTCGGGGAAGTGCTAAAACGCTTGTCCGGCCGCCCAGCCGCTGGCCCACGCCCATTGAAAATTGTATCCGCCGAGCCAGCCGGTGACGTCCACCGCCTCGCCAATCACGTAGAGGCCGGGAACGCGCTTCGCCATCATCGTCTGCGAGGAAAGCTCGGCGGTGGAGATGCCCCCTGCGGTCACCTCGGCCTTGCCGAAACCTTCGGTGCCGTTCGGTGCGAAGACCCAGTCCGAAAGCCGGGACTGCGCGGCGCGCAATGCCTTGTCGGGCAGATTGGCGAGTTCGCCGCCGAGCCCCATGCGATCGAGCAGCGCGTCGACGAGACGCTCGGGCAGCCTCTCGGCCAGCACACGGCGCAGGCTGACACGCGGGCGCGCCCGCTTTTCCGCAAGCAACCAATCGGACGGCGCCTCGGGCAGGAAATCGACGCGGATGGGTGTGCGGGACTGCCAGTAGGAGGAAATCTGCAGCATCGCGGGTCCGGAGAGACCCCGATGCGTGAACAGCGCGGCCTCGCGGAAGCGGACCTTGTTCCAACGCACCGATATATGCGTCGAAACGCCCGAAAGCTCTTTGAACAGCGCGCAGTCCGGGCCGAGCGTCAAGGGCACAAGCGCCGGGCGCGGCTGCACCACTGCAAGGCCGAAGCGGCGTGCAACGTCATAGGCAAAGCCGGTCGCGCCCAGTTTGGGTATCGAGGGCCCGCCGGTTGCGAGGACCAGCGCACGGCCATGCAATTCCTTCCCGTCGATGGTTACCCGGAAACCCTCGCTGCCGTGCTCGATCGCGGTCGGCGGATGACCGAGCGCCATCGTGACCCCGGCCCTCGCGCAGTCCTCGACCAGCATGTCCACGATCTGCCGGGCCGAGCCGTCGCAGAACAGTTGCCCCAGCGTTTTCTCGTGCCAGGCAATCCCATGGCTCTCGACGAGTTCTATGAAGTCCCGCGGCGTGTAGCGGCTGAGCGCCGATTTGGCGAAATGCGGATTCGCCGAAAGAAAGCGGTCGGCGGCGGCGCCAAGATTGGTGAAGTTGCACCGCCCGCCGCCCGAGATCAGGATTTTCTTCCCCGGCGCATTCGCATGATCGACCAGCAACACCTTCTTGCCACGAGCGCCAGCGGTCATGGCGCACATCATGCCTGCCGCGCCTGCTCCCAGGACGATTGCATCATACGTCACGCCGTTATCTTGCCCTTGGCAACCGTTCCCGGTCCGCAAAGGCAATTTGCGCGGGGCTCGCCAAATGTTTGCGCCTCACCAATTCTGGGCAACAACTTGTTCCTGGTCTTTCTCATACGGCGCTAGAGCATAGATCAATAAGCATATGAAAAACATGCCCGCCGCTAATCAATATTTCTAACAATAAATACCATAAATAATATACAATCGCACCATATCAAACCTTACGGAATACGTAAGGTGACAGGGAAGTCTTCCAAAGCCATTTCTACGAAACCCTCATCCCAATGCGATTCAGTTAACTCCCAACGCCTATTCTCCGCATCTATAAAAGATTCCAGGCTGCCAAACAGCTTATTAATGATCGATACGCTCCGTTCACGCGACATACCATTACGCGGTGCACTTCGGGGGTAAATGCTCACCACCGCGAAATCCCATCCATCGACCCTATGAGACTGTGCCTTGTAAAGCTTGGTACCGGAACTTGATGATGTCAGCTCACGCAAAAACTTTAAGTGATAGTTTTTATATAGAGAAAGCCATTCATCCTGTTTTCCAGGCTTTATTCTATAATATGCTATCGATATTTGCTGCCCATCCAAAGAAATATTTCCTTGGGGAACCTCTTCAGATGATGCCCCATCCGCAGGACTTTGCGCGTATACTGCGCTATGCGCACCACAGATCAGCAGGGCAAACACTGCCAAATTACTACGAAAGCCTCTCATGCCAGCTCCATCTGATTGATTTTTGAAATCCAAGGCCTCCATCTGCCCCCCGAACTTCACGCCGCTCCCATTCCTCGCAAGGCCGGGTTCCATCGGCGCTTACGCTCAAAGACGCCAAATGTCGCGCCTCATCCTTTCTTCTGGGCGGCCGAAGCTCTATCTGGCGGCCGGAGAAGCAGAATCTATCGGGCAGTCGTGACTTCGCATCATTCCCGCACAAGCCTGAAAGCCGCGTTTCTCGATCACCGGGAGAAGCTGTTCAGATTCCTGCGCGCGCGCGGCGCGGGTGATGCGGCGGAGGATCTCGTGCAGGAAATCTGGTTGAAGATTTCGGCGCTCCCGACGGGAGCGGTGGACTCGCCGTTGTCCTATTTGTTTCGCGTTGCCGACATGCTCATGGTCGACCGGTTTCGGTCGATACGGCAGGCCGAAAAGCGCGATCGTGACTGGACCGAAATCAACGTCGGAGCTGAAGGCGGGGCCTCGCCCGAGCCTTCCGCCGAGCGCCGCATCGCGGCGGCGCAGGAAGCGACGCGGGTCCTGTCGATGCTCGACCGCCTCGGCCCGCGCGTGGCCGCTGTCTTTCGACGCCATCGCATCGACGGAGTGGGGCAAAAACAGATAGCGGCAGAGTTCGGAGTCAGTCTGAGCACGGTAGAAAGCGATCTGCGCACCGCCTATCGGGCCCTCAGCACATGGAAGGAGCGCGGCGATGAGGTTTGAGCCGATCGTTTCCGTCTTCGTCGCGGAAGGAGTGCGCGATGGCGAATGACGATACGACCCGCGAACAGGCTCTCGACTGGGCCGTGCGCGCGCTCGACCCTGCATTCGAGGATTGGGAGGGATTCTCCCGCTGGCTCGAACAGGACGCATCTCACGCGCGCGCCTACGACGAGGTCGCCGGAGCAGTGACCGAGGCAACCGAGCTCATAGCGGTCGCCCCAGCGAATGACGATACCGTCGAGGAAGCGGACGCGGCCCCTCAAGTGCGATCAGTCGCGCGCCGGCGCTGGCTTGGCGGGGCCCTCGCCGCCTCGATAGCGCTGGTTTCGGGACTGGCGCTGTGGCACGGCAGCGGGCGCGATCTCTACCGGATCGAGACCATGGCCGGACAGATCCACACGATTGCGCTCGATGATGGCAGTCGTATCGATCTGGCGGGTGGCTCCGCGATCGAACTCGACCGCGACGACGTACGCTTTGCCCGGCTTGAACAGGGGCAGGCGCTCTTCACGATCCGTCACGACGATGCCGATCCGTTCCGTGTGGCCGTAGGCGAAAACAGGCTGGTCGACATGGGCACCGTCTTCGATGTGCGCAACGATCGCACCGGGTTGAGTGTCGCCGTGTCCGAGGGTGCGGTGCAGTTCAATCCCGATGGCGAAAACATACGCCTTTCGCCGGGTGAGATGCTGAAGACGCACAAGGACGGCGGCGGATACGTGGTCAGCCCGATTGCGTCCGCTCGGGTCGGCGAATGGCGCGAGGGACGGCTGACCTTCACCGATGCCCCGCTGGAGCAGGTTGCCGCCGATCTCACGCGTGCCAGCGGCATTGTTTTCGTGGTCGCGCGTGGAAGCGGCGGACAGCCCGTCTCTGGCTCGGTTCTGATCGCGCCGCTCAAGGACGATCCGCGAACCCTGGGGCCGCTGCTGGGTCTCGCAGTGCATGCCGAGGGTGATCGCTGGATCATCGGCGCGCGCTGACCATGCGGGCTTCGCGCTGGATACTGGCCGTGCTGCTGGTCGCACCCATTCCTGCTATCGCGCGCGAGACCGCCGTCGCGACGCGAGCGGGGACGGCCGGTGATGCAGTGAGCGAGCTGGCGCGGCAGACGGACACGAGTATCGTCATCACCGACCCGGACATTGCCCGGCGTGCCATTCCGTCCTTGCGTGGACGCATGGACGCGGCCGAGGCGATCAGGAGGCTGGCTCGCGCCGCCGGCGCGCGCGCGGTCGCGGTCGGCCCCTCCGCATGGCGGATCGAGCCGGCGCCGGGACACGCTCGGCCGCTGACATCGACCCGCAAACCGGCACCCCGCGCCGACACCGAAGTACAACAGCAATCTCGGCCTGAACCGATCGTGGTGCTGGCATCCAAGCGTGACCTCAGGCTCGAGCAGGTTCCGGGCCAGGTTTCGATCCTCGACGGCAAGGTCCTGGAGTCCGGCGGTGTGGGAGGTACCGACAAGATCACGCAGCGGCTCGCCACGGTGTCCTCGACGCACCTCGGCAGCGGGCGCAACAAGGTGTTCATCCGCGGCATCGCCGATTCGAGCTTCACCGGGCCGACGCAGGCGACGGTAGGCCAGTATCTCGGAGACCTGCGCCTCACCTACAATGCGCCCGATCCGGACCTGCGCCTGTCGGACATGGCCCGCGTCGAAGTGCTCGAAGGGCCGCAGGGGACGCTCTATGGCGCAGGTTCGCTCGGCGGGATCATCCGGCTCGTGCCCCATCCCCCGGTCATAGGTGTGGCGAGCGCATCCGGCATAATCGGCGGCTCGCTGACGCAGGACGGTGACCCCGGCGGCGACCTGAGCGCGACCGTCAACCTGCCGGTTTCCGGGCAGAGGGCGGCGCTGCGGGCCACCTTCGATGCGACGAGGCGGGGCGGCTACATCGACAAGCCCGTACTCGGCCGCGACAACGTCAACCGCACGGACATCCTTGGCGGCCGCGTGAGTGCACGCGTCGAGATCGCGCCGGACTGGTCGGTCGAACTGGTTGCGCTGGGCCAGACGACCCACGCCGTCGACAGCCAGTACGCCGACCGCGGCGGCGCACCGCTGGCCAGTTCCGCGCGGGTGCGCGAGGGTTCCGAGGCAGACTATGCCATGGGGCAGTTCGTCATTTCCGGACACATCGGCGAGATCAGGGTCCGCTCGACGACCGGGCTGGTCCGCCAGCATCTCCACGAACGCTACGACGCCAGCCTGCCTGACGGCCCGCCACGCACCTTCGCGCAGGCCAATCGCACGCGGATGATCGCCAATGAGACACGGTTCTGGATGCCGGAGCGCCGCGGCTTCGGGTGGCTCGTCGGCGCCAGTTTCACGCACAACAATACGGTACTGACGCGCACGTTCGAGACCGCGAACACGCGCAGTGCCGCCACAGGTGTACGCAACACGATCGACGAGGCGACGATCTACGGCGAGGCGAGCCTGCGCGTGATGGGAAGCCTTGTCGCGACGGCGGGCGGACGCCTCACCCGTTCGCGGCTCGGTGGCGAGGGCGAGGACGTCCTGCCCGCGATTGCCCTCGCCAATGCCCGGGTCACTGCCAATCGCACGCTCGCGACCTTTCTGCCTTCACTGGCACTCCATGCCGAACTGGGGCCGGAGAGCGCGCTCTACGTGCGCTACCAGGAGGGCTTCCGGCCCGGCGGTTTCGCCATCGAGAGCGACTTCGTCCGCCGTTTCCGCAACGACCACACCGCAACCTTCGAGATCGGCGCGCGCCATGGGCGTCCTGGTACGGGGCCTTTCGATCTCTCCTTCAGCCTGTCCCATACGCGCTGGCAGGATATCCAGGCAGACTTCATCGACGATATCGGCCTGCCCAGCACGGCCAACATCGGCGATGGCCGCGTCTGGTCGGCGAGCGCCACGGGCGGGCTCGCGGTCACGCCCGGCCTTCGGCTCGAGGCCGGGCTGACCTGGAACGAAAGCAAGATCGACAAGCCGCCGCTTGCGCTGCTGACCCGGACCATGCAAGTGCCCAACATCGCGCATATCGCCGGACGCGCGGGCTTCACCTGGGACCACGAGATTGGCGAGGACCTGCGGCTCACGGCGAATGGATGGGTGAGCTATGTCGGCCGGTCGCGTCTCGGGATCGGGCCTGAACTGGGCGAGCCGCAGGGCGACTACCTCAACAGCGGCCTTGCTTTCCGCGCCGGTTCCGAAGGGCTGGGCGTGACACTCAGCCTCACCAATATCGCCAATTCGCGCGGCAACCGCTTTTCGCTCGGCACTCCGTTCAGTACGGGCCGCGACCAGATGACGCCGCTGCGGCCGCGTACCGTGCGGATCGGTCTCGACACGCGTTTCTAGAAATTTTTTCCAAGGCTGCCGACGCGCGTCTCCGTCTCAAGGGTCGATACCGACCTGAAGGGATTGAGATGTCGCGCTACCTGCTTGCCTCCACAGCACTGCTTGCCCTCGTCGCCGCCACGAGCGCCGGTGCCGAAGACGTTGCCACCAAGAAGACCAGCCCCCTGCGCACCTCGACCATCAAAGGCGGCGGCGCGGACACGATCAACATCACGAAAGACGGCTCGGTCGTTTTGACCGGCGGCACTGCCGTCACCATGGACAGCAACCACGCGGTCAGCAACGCCGGCGCGGTCACCATCAGCAACGCGAACGGTGCGATCGGTATTCGGGCCGTGGCCGGAACAAGCGGTGACATCGTCAATACCGGCACAATTACGATCGACGAACCCTACAGCGCGACGGACGAGGACAAGGACGGCGATCTCGACGGTCCCTTCGCGCTCGGATCGAACCGTTACGGAATTCGCACCGACGGCGCCCATACAGGTAAGATCGCCAGCAGCGGCACGATCATCATCGAGGGCAACAACTCCGCCGGCATCTCCCTGGGAGGCACGTTGACCGGCAATTTCATTCACGACGGCAAGATCGAGGTTCTGGGCGATCACGGCGTAGGTATCGAAACCGGCGCGATCAACGGCAACGTGCGCCTTGCCGGCAGCGTTGCGGCGAAAGGCGAAGGCGCCGTGGGCGCCCGCATTTCGGGGGATGTGAATGGCGCCGTGACCGTGCAGGGCGCCGTCGTATCGACCGGGTATCGCCACACCACGGTTCCCGGCGACACGTCGAAGCTCGACGCCGATGACCTGCTTCAGGGCGGTTCGGCGCTGGTGATCGAAGGCAATGTTTCGGGCGGCGTGATCCTCGCGGTGGCGCCCAAGGACAGCGATCCCAACAATGCCGACGAGGACGCGGACGGCATCGAGGACGCCAAGGAGGGCGCCGCAAAGGTCGTCTCCTTTGGCGCGGCTCCGGCCATGATGGTCGGCGCCGCCGGCCGGGACATCGCAATCGGACCGGTTGCCGGTACCGCGAACCAGTTCGGGTTGCTGATCGACGGTGCAGTCGAGGGGCGCGGGCTCTATTCGGGCGTCGGCGCCACAGGCCTCGCCATAGGCGGTCGCGGCGGCGATGTTTCCATCGCAGGCGGCATCGGCATTGCCGGATCGGTACTCGCCGAAGCGAAGGGGGCGAGCGCGACAGCCGTCAGCATTGGTTCGGGCGCTTCGACCCCGGTGCTGCGGGTTTCGGGCAGCGTGACGGCAAGCGGCGGCAATACCGCTACGACGCATGCCAGGGCACTTCACGTCGCCGAAGGGGCCTCGCTGCCCGCGATCCGCAACAGCGGCACCATCAAGGCGACAGCGGTGGGCGAGACCGGATCGGCCGCTGCCATCCTTGACGAGAGCGGCACGGTAACGCTGGTCGAGAACAGCGGCGCGATTTCGGCGGGCGGCGCCAAGACGGGCTCGGGGCGCAACATCGCCATCGATCTCTCGTCGGCGGCCGGCGGTGTCACGGTCAGGCAGACGCAGGTGGCTTCGGGCTTCGCGGCCCCGTCGATCACCGGCGACATTCGCCTTGGCGGCGGGGACGACGTGGTCGATATCGCCGATGGCGCTCTGGCGGGCGATATCGCATTCGGCAGCGGCAGCAATCGGTTGAGCCTGTCGGGTGACACCGCGCAGAAGGGAGCCATTGCCTTCGATGGAGGCGACGATACGATAACGCTTACCGGAAGCGCCAGCTTCACTGGCGCGGCGGATTTCGGCGGCGGCAATGATCTGCTCACGATTTCCGGAAGCTCGCTGTTCTCCGGCAGCCTGTCCAACGCTGCGAACCTCGCGGTCACAGTCGAGGGCGGCACGCTCGACGTCCGCGCGCCTTCGGGCATCGCCTCGCTCTCGGTCGGCGAAAGCGGCGTTCTGGCGGTCACGCTCAACAAGGCCGGCGGTTCGGCATACACCGTCGCGGGAACCGCCTCCTTCGCCGAAGGATCGAAGCTCTCCATCCGCCTGGCGGATGTTTCGACAGCGGAAGGCAGCTATCAGGTGCTCACCGCCGCAGCGATCGAGGGACTGGACGACCTCAAGAGGGTTACCGACCTCGTCCCCTTCATGTTCAAGGCGGAGCTGGACGAAAGCGCGGCAGCGAACACGATCGTCGTCGACGTGGCCAGGCGCTCGGTCGCGGAACTGGGCCTCAACCGTTCGCAGGCCTCTGCCTACGATGCAGTTTTCGCGGTGCTTGGCAACGATGACGAAATTGAGGGAGTCTTCCTCGACATCACCGACGGCGACCGGTTCCGCGAAGCCGTGGGGCAGATGCTGCCGGATCACGCGGGCGGTGCCTTCGAGGGCATCAGCCTCGGCGCGCGCACGCTGGCGCGCCAGCTGCAGGATCCGCAGAGTCCTCTTGTGGCGAGCGGACGCATGAGCGCAACCGTCAACCTTGCCTTCTGGGGCAGCGACAAGGACACGGGAAGCAGCGCTTCCTACGATCTCACCGGCTATTCCTGGTCCCTCACCGGAGAATACGAAACCGGCATCGGCCGCTTCGGCGCTACAGTCGCGCATCACTGGAACCGGCACACGAGGGGCCCCGCCAGTGAAGTGAAGTCAGGAGCATGGGAACTGGCGGGCCACTGGCGCGGCAACTGGGGCGCATTCAGCGGCTTCGGTCGCGCCTCGATCGGCCGGGCCGACTTCGAAAGCGAACGCAAATTCGCAGGTACGGCCGGGGCCGAGGACGTGAAGCGCACCATCGACGGCGACTGGAATGGCGACTTCGTGACCTTCGCCGCTGGCGCTTCGGCGGAAGGCGGCAGCCGATACTTCTATTTTCGCCCGGCGGTCTCGGTCGACTATGTCCAGCTAAAGGAGGACGGCTACACCGAGACGGGCGGCGAAGCGCTCGATCTTACCGTCAATTCGCGAACCAGCGACGAATTCGGGATCAACGGCGGCATGACGCTCGGCGTCGACCTGATGGGCATGGGCGCGCGTGACGCGAACTGGTTCCGGGTTGAAACGGAAGGCGGCTGGCGCGAGATCCTGAGCGGCGGGCTTGGTTCGACAACTGCGAGATTCGAGGAAGGCGAGGCATTCACGCTCGATGGAGAAAAGGCGAGCAGCGGCTGGTTCGCACGCTTGCGGGCCTTCGGCGGATCGGCCGGCTTCGTCCTGGGCGGCGAGCTCTCGGCCGAGGACCGGCACGACCATGTCAATCTGGCCCTGCGCGGCAGCGTGAAGGTTGCCTGGTAAACCTTGCAAGCAATGTTCCGGCGGAAAACCATGGCCGCCGGAAACAGGCCTCGCCGGTTGCCTTGCAAGGCGGCACGCGAAAGGGCGCGGCCGCCCGACCGCTCAGACCAGCAGCTCTTCCGCCTCGATCGTGGTGCGGTGCATCAGGCGATTTTCTTCCAGCGGATACTGGTCGACGCGGTGCATGGTACCGGTATTGTCCCAGATCAGCATGTCGCCTTCGGTCCAGCGGTGGGTATAGACGAACTGCGGCTGCGTGGCCCACTCGCGCAGTTTGGTGAGAAGCATGCGCCCCTCGGCCGGATCCATTCCCTCGACGTAATGCGCGGTCGAACCAAGGACCAGCGACTTGCGCCCGGAACCATGAGTCCACACCAACGGATGCACCTTGGGCGTGCGCATCTGCCAGAACTCCAGCTCGCGGGCGGTGGGCTCCGGGTTCACGTAGCGCTGCGAAATCTCGAAGCTATGGACCACCCTCAGGCCTTCGTAGCGGCGCTTGTCTTCCTCGGGCAGGTCATCCCAGGCGGCATAAGTGTTCGCGAAATGCGTGTTCCCCCCTGTCTTCGACAGGCTTTGCGCATTCAGCGTCGCTGCGAGGTTGGGAACGTCGTCGCTCGCGCCGTCGATATGCCAGAAGAAGGCACCCTTGATGTATTCCGCTCCGGGGTTCACGTCGGGGTCGATCGTGACCTTGAACACCCCGCCTTCCCCCTGCGGCTGCACCTTGCCGAGCGAACGGGAGAACGCCAGTTGCTGCTCGTTGGTCATGTGAAGGCCGCGAACGACGAGCACGCCGCGCTGTTCGAGCAACTCGCGGAGTTCAGGCCCATATTTGCCGGACGCAAGCGTTTCAGCGTCAGTCTTGAGCTCGGTGCCGATCCGCGGGGTGAGGTCGATTCTTTCCAGTGTCATGTCGTTTGCATACTGTGATCAGCTCCCGACTTCCATACGTCATGCAATGAGGTCGCCAGCGCAAAAACACAACCATCGTCCCTGCGGAGTTTTGAGATTTGCAACCAAACCGGCGCCTGCTTCGTCGCGCGGCCATGGGCAGGGGATCAGGAGGTGGCAGGCGCCGCGATGGCTCCGGCTGGGGCGACAGCCAGGCCTTGCCGGTCCGCGATGTTAGCTCGACCGCCGTATAAATTCAGGTTATCGACCACCCCCGAGAGCCTTCTGGCGAACCTCATGAGGGCACGGATCGAGGCCATTGGGGAGACCGGGAAAGCCCCTCGCCAAGCCCCTGCGTGAACGGCTGGGCTCGGCGTTCGGATAAGCGCTACAGCGCGTTAGGGAGTTGAAAATGGGAGGTTTGATATCGCAGCAACCAGCGGCGGCCGCGGAATGGCGGTCCCATTGGCCGCTCGTGCTCGCCGCTGCGATCGGCTTTTCGTTTCACTCCGTTGTATCCAATGCAATTGGTCTCTTCATCGAGCCCCTGAACGCCGAATTCGGATGGAGCCGAGCCGAAATTACAGCGGGCCTCTCGCTCACCGCGTTCATGACCGTACCGCTCGCACCTGTCGTGGGCGCGGCTATCGATCGGTGGGGGGCGCGGCGCCTGGCCCTTCCCGGACTCGTCCTCACGGCGGGTGCGGTAGCATCGTTCGGGCTTGCCAGCGGATCGGTCACGCAGTGGCTGGCGCTCTGGGTCATGTACGCCTTCATTTCCCTCAGCGTGAAATCCACCGTCTGGACGGCGGCCGTATCCGGGACGTTCGATGCGGGGCGCAGCCTTGCCCTTGGGCTCACACTCGCCGGCACTGCCGTCGCCCAGACTATCGTTCCGCCACTCGCCCAGTGGCTGATCGCGGACTTTGGCTGGAGGCAGGCCTGGTACATCCTCGGGTTCGGATGGGGTGCCCTGGCGTTTATTACCAGCGTCTTCTTCCTTTACGGCGCGCACGAACGAACGCGCGAGCGCGCCAAAGACCCCCGGGCCAAAGCCCCGCCGGTGCTGTACGGGCTCGACCTGAAGGAGGCGCTCAGAGATCCTGCCCTGCTCCGGATTGCGCTTGCCACGCTGATTACAATGTTCCTGGGGATCGCGGTCATCGTGCATCAGGTCCCCATCCTGACCGACGCCGGGGTTTCCCGCGAAAGCGCGGCCCTGCTGGCCAGTCTCGCCGGGATTGCGGGAATAGTCGGGAAGATCACGACGGGCTGGCTGATGGATCGCTTCACCAGCGGATGGATCGGCGGTTTCACTCTGTCCGCAGCCGCGATCGGGTTCCTGCTTCTGCTCGAGCCGTTTCGAACCACAGCCCTGATCGTGGTCGCGATGATCATCATCGGCTATTCGACCGGGGCCAATTTCCAGATCACCACTTATCTGACCAGCCGCTACGGCGGGATGAAGAGCTTTGGCAAGATTTTCGGAACGATGTCGATCCTGGTTACCGTCGGTGCGGGATTGGGGCCGGTCGTTGCCGGCGCAATCTACGACATGGCGGGAAGCTACACGCCGCTCCTGATCGCCGGCATTCCAGGAGCCATCATCTCGGGGCTGCTGATCGTGGGTCTTGGCCCCTATCCCGAGTGGAACGAAGGCCGAGTACAGGCGGAGGCATAACGCTCCGGTCGTTGCCCGTTGCCGGCGCGCGGCCTTTGCGCCACGTCGCGCCGGTCTTCACGTGCTGGATGCTCTTCTGGCGCGGCGGGCGGAGGTGTCACGCAGCGCCCATCGCAGAACCGCCGCCGCACCTTGCGCACCGCCACGGATCAGCAACCGCTCGGGTTCGTGGAGTGCGAAGCCGTGCATCCGCGCCGCCCACGCAGGCAGAAGGTCGATAGCGGCCTTATTGGTCACGGATTGGAACAGCGATGCTTCCAGCCTGCCGGAGCGAGGTTCCAGCAATGCGCGCGCGACGTCGCGCGTTCGTTCGTCGGCCCGCAACCGGGGGCGGACGGTCCTGAAGTAGGCTTCCATTTCCCCGAGCGTGACGGGCACCGAAACCGCCCCCAGCCGACGGGCGATATCGGACATCTCTGCAAGATACCGATCCTGGTCGGCATAGCGCAGCATCGGATCGCGATAACGGACGTAGGCGCGCAGGAAACTCGACGTCGAAGTGACATGCACCCATGTCAGCAAATCGGGATCGCGGGCCGAATACGGCGTGCCATCAGGAAGCCGCCCCTGAATCCGGCCGTGTATCTCGTTGATCCTGTCGATGAGCAGCAGCGCCTGCCGGGTGGAGCCGTAGGTCGTGCCGGAAATGAATTGGGCCGTGCGGCGCAATCTTCCAAGAGCGTCCTCGCGAAAATTGGAATGATCCCAGACCCCCGCGAGCACCTGGGGATGAAGCATCTGCAGCAGCAGCGCCGAGAGCCCGCCGATCATCATCGCCGTGAAATCGCCATGAACCCGCCATGTCACGGAAGAAGGACCGAACAGGCCGTGATCGCCGGCGGGACGATCCAGATCGACCTCGCCCGAACCGAAGCCGATCAGCTGATGAACCTGCCTTTCAATGGATCTGCGAACCTGGTCCATTCAATCGAGATAGGAACCGCGGCCCGCATGCCAATGGCTGACGAGCGGAACTTCGGTGCGCCGTGCTGGACGGTCATGCTCCGGCCGCGTAAGCTCGATGGTCCAGACACCTGATATTCAGGCACGTTTCGAGCGATGAAAATGCACGCGGAACAGACGCTCATCTTTGCGGAAGCGGCGCAAGGGGCGGCCGTTGCGGAGCGCCAGATCGCCGAGCTTCAGGTTCCGCTTGACGCTCTCGGCCGCAAGCTGCGCGATCTGGATCCGCCGCTGGTCCTCACGTGCGCCAGGGGGAGTTCCGATCACGCCGCGACCTTCGCCAAGTACCTTGTGGAAACCCATGCCCTTGCCCCTGTGGCTTCCTATGCTCCCTCGGTTTCCTCGCTGTACGAAACCCACTGGCGCAAGCTGGAAGGCACGCTCTTCCTCGCCATCTCGCAGTCGGGGCATAGTCCCGACGTCGTGATCTCGGCGCGGGCGGCGCGTCAGGCCGGCGCGCTGGTGGTGGCTCTGGTCAACGACCCGCACTCGCCGCTGGCGCTGGCATCGGACGTGGCGATACCCTTGCACGCCGGCACGGAACGGAGCGTGGCGGCAAGCAAGTCGTTCATCGCCTCGCTGCTGGCGATCATGGGGCTCGTCGCCGCCTGGACCGGGAGCGAAGAACTGCGGCGGCCTCAGGCAACCGTACCGCAGGCGCTCCGCGACGCCTGGCAGCTTGACTGGTCGCCGGCGGTCACCGCCTTGGCCGGAACGGACAACCTCTTTGTGCTCGGTCGCGGATTGAACTTTGCCGCGGCGCAGGAAGCGGCTCTCAAGCTGAAGGAGACCTGCGGCCTGCACGCCGAAGCGTTCAGTGCCGCCGAGGTGCAGCACGGTCCGGCAGCGCTCGTCGGCCCCGGTTTTCCGGTCTTCATGCTGACGCCCGGTGACAAGGGACGGGAGGACTTCGGACGGCTTGCGGATCAATTCGTTCGTCGCGGCGCCCCGGTAATCGTCGTCGGAGGCCCGCATTCCGGCACGTTGTCCTTGCCATTCCTGACGGAATTGCATCCGGCGGTTGCCCCGCTTGCCACGATCCAGAGCTTCTATCGCTTCGTTGCCGAGCTGGCCATCGCGCGAGGCCGGGATCCGGATCGCCCGCCTCATCTGCGCAAAGTGACCGAGACCCGATGAGCCGCATCGCGTTCATGCCTTCACGCGTCCTGACCCCGGCGGGATTTGAGAGCGACCGCTGCGTCGTCGTCGGCGAGGGGCGCATTGCCGGCGTCTTGCCAGCAAGCGAATGTCCGCCGGACGTCCCGGCAAGGAAGCTGGCGGGTGATCTCCTGCCCGGCTTCATCGACCTGCAGGTGAACGGTGGCGCGGGGGTGCTTTTCAACGATCGCCCGGCGATGGAAGGAATCGCAGCAATAGCAGCGGCACATCGCCGCTTTGGCACTACCGGTTTCCTGCCCACCATAATCAGCGACGATCTCGAAGTCGTCGCAGCGGCCATCGGCGCGGTGGATACCGCCATCGCGCGCGGCATGCCCGGCGTGCTCGGCATCCACATCGAGGGCCCTTTCCTCAATCCGGCAAAGAAGGGCATTCACGATGCATCCAAGTTCAGGATACTGGACGAAGAAGCCATCGCCCTGCTCTCATCGCTCCGGCATGGCCGCACCGTCGTCACGCTTGCACCGGAACTGGCTCCCGCAGGCGCCATCCGCGCGCTGGTTGACCGGGGCGTGATCGTCTGCGCCGGACACACTGCGGCTTCCTATCAGGAAATCCAGGTTGGCATCGCCGAAGGGCTGAGCGGTTTCACGCATCTGTTCAACGCGATGAGCCCGCTCGGAAGCCGGGAACCGGGCGCGGTGGGCGCCGCGCTGGACGGCTGCGGAACGTGGTGCGGCTTGATCGTCGACGGCCATCACGTCCACCCGGCTTCGCTCCGCATCGCCCTCGCCGCCATCGGCGCCGAACGCCTGGCGCTGGTGACCGATGCCATGCCGACGGTGGGATGGGATCGAAACGAATTCCAGCTCGGCGGGGTGAAAATCGCCGCCTGCGACGGCTACTGCATGGCTCCTGACGGGACTCTGGCCGGTTCCAACGTGAACATGGCGCAGGCCGTGCGCAATGCCTGCCGCATGATGCGCGTCGACGATGCGACGGCCATCCGCATGGCCACCGCCGTTCCCGCGTCCGCGATCGGGCTGTCCGATGAAGTGGGATCCATCGCGCCCGGACTGCGCGCCGATTTCGTTCTCGTCGGCCCGGACATGGACGTCATCGAAAGCTGGATTCGCGGGGAGCCGACGCGCCCCGGCCGGTAGCGGCCAAGAGCGCCGCTATTCCTGCCCGGCGCGATGGCGGGCCAGGAATATCGCGCCGTCGAGGGCATCGCCAAGCGGCGCGCGCAGGCGCTTGCGGACGCTGACGGCCAGCCACTCGCCTATTCGCTCCGCGATGCCGCCCATCAGGCAGCAGTGGGGAGCACCGAGGTCGAACAGCGTGCGGATCATTTCATCTATACGCCGCGCGGCCCCCTGAACGATCAATTCAGCGATCGCGTCGCCCGCATAGGCATGGTCCAGCACCATCGGCGCGAACGCTCCGTAGTCGGCCGGGGTCGCGCTTGCCGTCCAGTCAACGATCTCCCCGGCGGAGCCATGGAAGTGGGCGAGCACTTCGCGCGTCAGCGAGGAATGCTCGGTGCGTCCATCGCGCGCCCACAAGGCCCGCTTGATCGCGCGCAGGCCCAGTTCGGCGCCGCTTCCTTCGTCCGACACGGGAAAGCCATAGCCGCCAATCGTGAAAATCCGCTCGCCCACGCGGCCAAACCCGATGCTGCCGGTGCCGACGATGACCACGGCGCCGTCTCCTCCCGCATGGGCGCCAAGGTTCGCGATGGCCGCGTCGCTCGCGAAGGCGATGGATTTGAACGGAAATTCGTGATTCTTCAGCCCCTGGAGCATCCCGCGGCGATTGAGTCCGGCCATCCCCAGACCGGCGTTGATCGAGGCAAGGTCCTTCCCGGTCAGTCCGGCATCGGCCACGGCTTGTGCGCAGGCTTTCTCAACCGCCTGCAAACCGCGCTCCAGACCGAAAGGCGTGTTCGCCGCGCCGGCTTCTCCGAAACCCAGGACTTCTCCATCGCCCGAAACAAGCCTGGCCCGCGTATGTGTCCCGCCGGCGTCTATTCCGATATACAGTTCCATGGCTTCCTCGAATGTTCCTGCCGGCCTGGATAGCACGATCTTGTGACACAATCTCGCCAACGCCAGCACATGTTTACGGACAGGCAGGACAGCCCCGGCGTGCGAGCAAGGAGAGGCCTGGATGACAACCGAAGCGAGAAGCGCCCGCTACGCCGATCTCGATCTCTGGCCCACGGACGCGGCCGTCGAGGCCATGCTGGAGGCGCAGCTTGCCGCTGCGGCGGCGGTACAGCCGCAGGCCAGAGCTATCGCCCGGGCCGCAGATGAGGCCTCGGCCCGGCTCGCCGATTCAGCAGGTCGGCTAATCTACGTCGGCGCGGGCACGTCAGGGCGCATCGCCGTTCAGGACGGAGTCGAGCTGGGGCCGACTTATGGCTGGGACGGAGATCGGGTCGCCTACCTCCTTGCGGGAGGCGGGGACGCGCTCGTTTCGAGCGTCGAAGGGGCGGAAGACGATGCTGCGGCTGGCGAGCGGGAAATGCGCGACCTTGCGCCGACCGCTTCTGACGTGATCGTGGCGGTCGCTGCCAGCGGCACGACGCCCTACACCGTCGCAGCGCTTGCTCAGGGACGCGCAGACGGCGCGCTGACCGTCGGCTTCGCGAACAATCCCGCAGCCCCCCTGCTCGCTCTGGCGACGCACCCGATCCTCCTCGATACGGGCGCCGAGGTCGTGACGGGATCGACACGGATGAAGGCGGGGACAGCCCAGAAGATCGCCCTCAACCTCTTCTCGACCGCAATCATGCTCCGCCTGGGCCGGATCCACGCGGGCCTGATGGTCGACATGCGGGTATCGAACGCCAAACTGCGGCAGCGCGCGGTCGCGATGATCGGGGAAATAGCCGGGGTCGACGGGAAGGTCGCCGAAGATGCGCTCGATCAGGCGGCCGGCGGCATCAAGCGGGCCGTGCTGATCGCTCTCGGGCAGACACCCGAACAGAGTGCGATATCCCTGCGTTCTGCGGGCGGGAACCTTCGCCGGGCGCTTGGACGCGCCGATACCGACGAATAGAACGCGCGGTACGCAGACTGGCCCCAGGCCGTGCTCAGGCGAGGTCGAAGCGGTCGGCGTTCATCACCTTGGTCCAGGCCGCCACGAAGTCATTGACGAATTTTTCGCCGGCATCGTTTGCCGCATAGACTTCCGACAGTGCGCGTAGCTGCGAGTTCGAGCCGAACACGAGGTCGGTACGCGTCGCGGTCCACTTGTGCTGGTTGGTCTTGCGGTCCGTGCCGACAAAGGTCTCGTCTCCTTCGTCGTCCACCTGCTTCCACGCCGTGCCCATATCAAGCAGGTTGACGAAGAAGTCATTGGTGAGCTGTCCGACGCGGTTGGTCAGCACGCCGTGGCGGGAGCCGCCTGCATTGGCGCCGAGCACGCGCAGGCCGCCCACCAGCACCGCCATTTCAGGCGCCGAAAGGCCGAGCAATTGAGCGCGATCCACCAATAGCTCCTCGGTGGGCACGTTGAAGCGCACGCCGAGGTAATTGCGGAAGCCATCCGCCTTGGGTTCGAGCGGTTCGAAGCTCTCCGCGTCGGTCCATTCCTCGCTGGCATCTCCTCGTCCGCCGGTGAACGGCACCGTCACATCGTAACCCGCATCCTTCGCCGCCTTCTCGACCGCCGCCGAGCCGCCGAGCACGATCATGTCGGCAAGCGAGAGCCTGATTCCTGCCCTGATCTCCTCGAGCCTGGCCAGCACCCTGGCAAGCTCGTCGGGATCGTTGACTTTCCAGTCCTTCTGCGGCGCGAGACGGACCCGCGCGCCATTGGCGCCGCCGCGATGGTCCGACTGGCGATAAGTCGAGGCGGAAGCCCATGCGGCCTTGACCAGTTCGCTGACGGTGAGGCCGCTGCCCAGTATCCTTGTCTTGAGTTCGGTGACCTCGCTGTCGCTCGGCACGTAGCCAGCGGGCACCGGATCCTGCCAGATCAGGTCTTCATCGGGCACTTCGGGGCCGAGATAGCGCGCTTTGGGGCCCATGTCGCGATGGGTCAGCTTGAACCAGGCCCGGGCGAAGGCATCGGCGAATGCGTCGGGATGCTTGTAGAACCGCTCCGAGATTTCGCGGAATTCCGGGTCCATCTTGAACGCCATGTCGGCCGTGGTCATCATCGTCGGGACCTTGCGGCCGGGAGTGTGCGCCGCCGGGGCCATATCCTCCGGCTTCTGGTCCTTGGGTTGCCACTGCCAGGCGCCGGCCGGGCTCTTGACCAACTCGTAGTCGTATTCGAGCAACATCCGGAAATAGTTCATGCTCCACTTGATCGGCGTGGGCGTCCAGGGACCTTCGAGCCCGCTGGTTATGGTATCGTCTCCGATGCCGCTCTGATGCCCGCTCTGCCAGCCCAGGCCCTGCTGGGCGATGTCCGCCCCTTCCGGTTCGGCGCCGATCTTTGCCGCGTCGCCCGCGCCATGGCACTTGCCGAAAGTATGGCCGCCGGCCGTGAGCGCGACGGTCTCCTCATCGTTCATCGCCATGCGCGAGAAAGTCATGCGGATTTCCTTGGCCGAGGCCAAGGGATCGGGTTTGCTGCCAGGGCCTTCCGGATTGACGTAGATCAGCCCCATCTGGACTGCCGCCAGCGGGTTCTCCATCGCCTTGCCGGCATCCTCACCCATACGCGCTTCGGCGCCCTTCCCGACCCATTGCTCTTCCGAGCCCCAGTAGACGTCGTGCTCTGACTCATAGACATCCTTGCGGCCGCCGCCGAAGCCGAAGATGGGGCCGCCCATCGACTCGATCGCGACATTGCCAGCCAGGATCATCAGGTCCGCCCAGCTCAGGTTCCGGCCGTACTTCTGCTTGATGGGCCACAGGAGCCGCCTCGCCTTGTCGAGATTGGCATTGTCCGGCCAGGAATTGAGGGGCGCAAAGCGCTGCTGGCCCGAGTTGGCCCCGCCGCGCCCGTCGCCGGTACGGTAGGTGCCGGCCGAGTGCCACGCCATGCGAATGAAGAAGGGGCCGTAATGACCGTAATCCGCCGGCCACCAGGGCTGGCTGTGGGTCATCAATGCGGTCAGGTCCTTCTTCATTGACGCATAGTCGAGCTTCTTGAACGCCTCCGCATAGTCGAAATCGTCGCCGTATGGATCGGCAGTGGCACCGTGCGGGCGGAGGATGTCGAGCGAAAGCTGGTTTGGCCACCAGTCGCGATTGGTGCGGCCGAGCAGCGTGCGCAGCGCAGCGCCTTCCTGCATGGGGCTGCCGTGTAGCGGGTCGTCGCCGGTTTTCATGTCCATGGGGCGTCTCCTCCTGCACGGGATCTCACCCCCATCCCATGCGATTTTCCGGGATCAGTTCGAAGCACGGCATAATACCACAGGTTCCGGGGTAACCGAAACCAGAACATTTGGGGGGCACGGCATGTTGCAGGCCGGGCGCCATCGGTATGGCACCGGGCCTGTACTTCGAGCAATTGCGCCTCCTCGCCCAGGAGCCGGATCGCGATCGCAGGTCGTTTCAATCCGACTCGCAGGCGCCGTGGGCCGCGCCGCACGACCCGTGCCGGCCGGGGCGGGCCATCGCCGGCCTAAACCCGCTTATCTGCCTTCCGCGCGGATCGAAACCGGAGCCAGCCTGGGGCTGAGCACGTGCACGACAATCAATGCCAGCAGATAGGCGCATGCACAGAGCGCGAAGAGCACTTCGTAGCTGTGGGTTGCGTCCAGGATGTAGCCGGCGAACAGCGACATGCCCATTCCGCCAAAGGCGCCCAGCATGCCGCCGATGCCGATGACCGAACCCACCGCACCGCGAGGGAACACGTCCGAAGGCAAAGTGTAGAGATTGGCCGAAAACGCCTGATGTGCGGCTGTCGCTATGCCGATCACCAGAACCGCGGTCCAGACATTGTCGATGCTCTGCGCAAACCAGATCGGCAGCACGCACAGTGCGCAGATCAGCATCGTTACCTTGCGTGCGAAGTTGGGTGTGCGTCCCGCCTTGATCAGCTTCGAGGACAGCCAGCCCCCCGCGACGCTGCCGACATCGGAGATAAGATAGACCGCCGCCAGCGGCAGGCCGAAGGTCTTGAGATCGAGGTCATAGCGTTCGAACAGATAACCGGGCAACCAAAACAGGAAAAACCACCAGATCGGGTCGATCAGGAACTTGCCCAGAGCATAAGCCCAGGTTTCACGCACGGTCAGCAGGCGCGTCCAGCCGATCTTCTCACCTGTATCCGCGGGGTCCTGCTGGATCCAGGCAAGCTCGGCCACGCCCACGCGCTCGTGTTCGGAAGGGTGGCGATAGACCGCCCACCAGACCACAAGCCAGGCCACGCCGAAAATCCCCGTGACGAAGAAGGCCATGCGCCAGTCAAACCACAGCACCAGCAACGGCACGATCAACGGAGTGAGAATTGCACCGACATTGGCACCGGCATTGAACAGACCGATGGCGAAGGCGCGTTCCTTCTGCGGGAACCAGTCGGTCACGGCACTGATCCCGGCGGGGAAGTTGCCGGACTCGCCTATGCCGAGGCCAAAGCGCGCCATCGCGAACGAGGTCACGCCACTGGCGAAACCATGCGCCACATGGCTTATTGTCCAGATGACAATGGCGATGGTGTAGCCCAGCCGCGCGCCCAGCGCGTCCACGATCTTGCCGAATGAGATGTAGCCGATCGCGTAGGCGAGCTGGAACCAGAACACGATCGCCGCGAAGTCCGACTCGCTCCAGCTGAACTCAACCTCCAGCGTCGGCTTGAGCACACCGATCATCTGCCGGTCGATGTAGTTGATTGCCGTCGCCGCAAAGAGCAACGCAACGATCACCCAACGGAAACGCCCAATCCTGACGCTCGGCGCGCCGGCTCCGCTTTCCAACTGTCCCACGCGGGCTCCTGCATCCATTGACCCTGCTCCCTTGGCGGCGGGAATTCTTCGACCCGCCTGCTAGAAACTTCCAGAAACTGCTATCTGTCCGGCAATGCGGCAACTATGGCGCAGCGCACTGCGCCATGCTGCCCGAATGAGGCCGTCACCTGCTCGCCGGGACGCACGGGGTGAACGCCCGTAACCGCTCCGGTAGACACCCAGGTGCCACTGCCGCAGTCGATCCCGCGGCCCACCAGATTGCCGAGCAGGAAACGCACGGCGCCAAGCGGGCCGTCGAGCATGGCCGCCGTCGTGTTTTCGCCGGCGAGCGCTCCGTCGATCTCGAGGCGCACGGTGACGTCGTCGAAATCCATCGCTTCCCATCCGGCAAGGCCTGGACCGACGACGAGGCCAAAATTGTTGCCATAGTCCGACGCCGTGACCGGGGGACCATCTGCGTTGATGCCGGGGTACGGCGAACTCGCGACCTCAATGCCGACATGCACCGCGTCGAGAAGTGCGAGAGTGCCTGCATCGTCCTGCGGCACCGCGCCATCCCAGCCGGGTGCGACATGGAGCAGAAACTCGGCCTCGGCGGCGGCAAAGCCCCCGGC
This sequence comes from Novosphingobium endophyticum, assembly GCF_014640675.1. Lineage (GTDB taxonomy): Bacteria > Pseudomonadota > Alphaproteobacteria > Sphingomonadales > Sphingomonadaceae > Novosphingobium > Novosphingobium endophyticum. The sequence goes on from NZ_BMHK01000003.1 coordinate 32,497, forward strand.
AAAGACGGGCATCGCAGGAGATTCGCCGCTCGGCGCCTCGACAACGCTGTCCGCGAAGATCGGCCCGGCAAGGCGGTTGGCGCCCAGTCGTGCATCATCCGGCGGATTGATCCGGCCGACCTTCCAGCCCGCAATCGGGCGGCCGTCGAAATCGATCGCAAGGTCCTGGATGCGGTAGGCCTCCGCCATGTCGGAAGGGGCCTCGCCAGGGTAGCGAGCGAGGACGCACCGGTCGCGCCTTGCGGTCACGAAGGCCTCTGCCACTGCTTTCGCCTGATCGGTCAATCTAAACCCCGCATGCATGAAGTGATTTCGGCTGCTCGCTAAAGGAAACCGGTGTCATGCGCAAGCCAATTTGATGGACACTTTGTTTTTCAAAGGGTTACTCCTCTTTTCCAGACGGCGATTGCTCGCTGCCCGCTGCGCTCCGCAGCGGTGGCCTCCCCGCTCGCTACGGCAAGGACTCGCGCCATGAAAGCGGCGTCTGCCGTCGCCGGCCCATCCTCGAGGGCCTGCGATGCGTCAAAGTCGATCCAGTGCGGCTTCGCTTCAGCCAGCGCGCGATTCGAAGCGATCTTGATCGTCGGCACTGGGAAACCCAGCGGCGTCCCGCGCCCCGTGGTGAAAAGAACGATCGTCGCCCCCGAAGCGGCCAGGGCGGTCGAGGAAACGGCATCGTTGCCGGGCGCTTCGAGTAGACTAATTCCGGCCCGCGCGGCCTGATTCCCGTAGTCGAGGACATCGGCCAACGGCGCCGAACCGGCTTTCTGCACCGCGCCCAGCGACTTTTCCTCCAGCGTGGTGATTCCTCCGGCAAGATTGCCGGGCGAAGGATTTTCCGAAACCGGCAGCCCCTGATCGAGGTAATAGCGCTTGAATCGGTTCACCAGCCCGGCCGCCCTGTCGAACACCTCGCGCGAGGCCGAACGGTCGAGCAGCGCCTGTTCGGCGCCGAATATCTCCGGAATTTCGGTCAGGATCACGCGTCCGCCCGCTGCGGACAGCGTCTCGCTGAAACGCCCGAGCAGAGGGTTTGCGGTGAGGCCGGAGAACCCGTCGGAGCCCCCGCATTTGAGCCCGACGGTGAGCGCGGATGCAGGCAAATCCTCGCGCCGGCTTGTCGCGGCCTGTTCGACCAGTTCATCGACCAGCCGGCCGGCCTCGGCAATCTCGTCGCCTGCGGACTGGCTGGACAGCACCCGCAGCTTTGCCCTCGCGTGCTCGGGTACAGCCTCGACAAGCCGGCCAAGCTGGTTCGATTCGCATCCCAGGCCCAGCAGCAGCACGCCGGCCGCGTTAGGACTGACGGCAAGTCCCGCAAGGACCGCCCGGGTGCCGGCTAGGTCGTCCCCCAGTTGCGAGCATCCGTGGGGATGGGTGAAGGCATGAATGCCGTCGATCACGCCGGCATGCCGCGCCTGTGCCTCGCGGGCGATCTGTTCCGCGGTTATCCCGACGCAGCCGACCGTCGGCAGGATCCACACTTCGTTGCGCGTTCCCGCCCGTCCGTCCGCGCGCGGATAGCCGCGCCAGGTGGCGACGGGAGACGCAGAGTCGAGAGCGGCGGCCTGCCCCGGCCGCCCTGCGGTATAGATGAGTTCTCCCGCGAGGGCGGAGACGAGGTTGTGTACATGCACATGCTCGCCTGCCCGAATCGCCTGCGTCGCGTGCCCGATCAACTGACCGTATTTGATAACGGTGTTTGCACGGGCATGATCGACCAGAGCGAACTTGTGCCCCTGCGCGATATCCTCCCGCAGGACCAGTCCGCACAGGTTTTCCCCGGCGGAAAGCGGCCGCAAGGCCACAGCGACCGTGTCGTGGGGATGTATCCGCAAGGAGGACGGGATGTTCGTCGGCATCGGTCGCGCGAAAGTCCAGGTGTTTCCGATTCTGCTGGTAACCGGTGTCAGCTTGCCTATAACACTGACTGATGGCAAGTCGTGGGCACAGTTTCAGCAGGGGAAGAGGCCATTAGCAGCAAATCTGACGGGCAAAAGCCGACGATCAACGACGTCGCGCGCCTTTCCGGGGTTTCCAAGAAGACCGTGAGCCGGGTCATCAACAAGTCGCCCCTGCTCAACCAGGCCACCCGCGAAAAGGTCGAGGCCGTCATTGCCGACCTGGGCTATGTCCCCAACCCGCAGGCGCGCGCGCTGGCGCTTCGCCGCAACTTCCTGATCGGTCTGATCCACGACAACCCCAACGCGCAGATGGTGCTGGGCGTGCAGGAAGGCATTCTGGACACGATCCGCAAGACCGAATTTGCCCTCGTCGTCCGCCCGGTCGACCGGCACTCGCCGACCATGTTCGACGACATCCGCCACTTCATCGAACAACAGCGCCTCTATGGGGTGATGCTGCTCCCGCCGATCTCGGAAAACGACGAGCTTGCCCGGATGTGCCGCGACTTGGGCTGTACCGTTGTCCGCATGGGCTCGGCCCGCCTCGACGACGATGCGCACCTCGTGGCTTCGAACGACCGGCAGGCCGTCTCCGAGGCGGTGGCATGGCTCGCCGAACTCGGGCACAGGCGGATAGGTTTCGTGGCAGGCCCCGAAGGCTTCCGGTCCGCCCGGGAGCGCGAGCTGGGCTTCGCCGACGGCATGACGCGCGCCGGCCTGGCGACCGAACCTGAACTGGCGGCGAGAGGGGACTATCGCTTCGAATCGGGCCTCGCTGCGGGAGCGCAACTGCTGTCGGTCGACCGGCCGCCCACGGCGATCTTCTGCAGTAACGACGAGATGGCGGCCGGCGTACTTCACGCTGCCCGCGCGCGCCAGATCGACGTTCCCGATGACCTCTCGATCGTCGGCTTCGACGATACCGCGACGGCCGCGCACATCTGGCCGCCGCTGACGACCGTGCGCTGGCCGATCGCGGCCATGGCGCAGGCTGCGGCGTCCAAGCTCATCGATCCCGCCAACGCCGCGTCGCAGCCTTCGTTCTTCCTTTCGGACCTTGTGCGGCGCGCGTCGACCGTGCCGCCACGAGAGTAAGTCGCGAGACGTTGACACCGGTTTCCAATTCGGGATACGAGTCCCGGTGAATTCCTTACCGGAGAGCTTATTCGTGTTTTGCAAGACCTACCACGCCACCCATCCCGACATGATGGAGAGTGTCACCAACGACGAGCTGCGCGACCGTTATCTGGTCACCGGCATGTTCGAGGCGGGCAAGGTCACGCTCAACTATTCCCACAACGAGCGCTTCGTGATCGGCGGCGCGGTACCCAGCGGCGGTCCGCTGAGGCTGCCGGCGCAGACCGACCCGCCGAGCGCGGAGGGCCACCCCTTCCTGGAACGCCGCGAGATGGGTGTCGTCAATATCGGCGGACCCGGCGCGATCACCGTCGATGGCCAGCGCTTCGAGATGGGCAACAAGGAATGCCTCTACGTGCCGATGGGCAGCGACGAGGTGATTTTTGAGGGCGAAGGCGCGCGGTTCTACATAGCCTCCGTGCCGGCGCACAAGGCCTGTCCAATCAAGCACATCACGCTGGAACAGGCGAATCCGCTGGCAAAGGGCGACCTCGCCAATTCCAACCAGCGTACGATCTACCAGCTGGTGATCCCCGGCGTGTGCGAAAGCGCGCAGCTCCTGCTCGGCCTGACGGTGCTGGAGGAAGGCTCCGTGTGGAACACGATGCCGCCGCACCTGCATGACCGGCGCAGCGAGATCTATCTCTACTTCGACCTTGCCGAAGAGAACGACCGCGTCTTCCACTACATGGGCGAGCCCGACGGAATGCGCCACATCCTCGTCGCCAACGAGGAGGCGGTGATCAGCCCGCCGTGGTCGATCCACATGGGTTCGGGCACCAAGTCCTATGCCTTCATCTGGGCGATGGGCGGGGAGAACCTGGACTATACCGACATGAACGTCCTCGACATCTGCCAGCTCAACTGACGATGGCCATTTCGTTCAGCCTGAAAGGCAAGACGGCGCTGGTCACCGGCGCCAACACCGGGATCGGCCAGGCCATTGCCGTCGCGCTGGCCGAGGCGGGCGCGAACGTGGCCGTGGCGGGGCGGTCCGAGCCGGCCGAAACTCTGCGCCTGATCGAGGAAACCGGGCGCAAGGCGGTGAGCATCAAGGCTGACCTGTCCAGCATCGAACCGGTGCAGCGCATCGTCGATGAAGCGCTGAAAAGCCTCGGACGGATCGACATACTGGTCAACAACGCTGGCATCATACGGCGCGACGATCTGCTGCGGTTCTCGGAAGAAGACTGGGACGCGGTGGTCGACACCAACCTCAAGACACTGTTCTTCCTCAGCCAGGCCGCCGCGCGCGCGATGGTGGAGGGCGGAGCCATGGGCGGGAGCCGGGGCAAGATCATCAACGTCGCCTCCCTGCTCTCCTTCCAGGGCGGCATCCGGGTGCCGAGCTATGCCGCGGCGAAATCGGGCGTCGCCGGCGTGACCAAGGCGATGGCGAACGAGTTGGCGGCAGAGGGCGTACAGGTCAACGCCATTGCTCCCGGCTACATTTCCACCAACAATACCGCCGCCTTGCAGGGCGACGAGACGCGCAACCGTCAGATCCTGGAGCGAATCCCGGCGGGGCGCTGGGGCCGGCCGGAAGACATCGCGGGCGCTGCCGTGTTCCTGGCCTCGCCTGCCTCCGATTATGTAACCGGGCACGTGCTGGCCGTCGACGGCGGTTGGCTCGCGCGCTAGGCCGCCGCCATGACAGGACACGTGACATGCTTTGGCGAAGTGCTGCTTCGCCTCGCGACGCCCGGCCATCGGCTGATGGTGCAATCGGATTCGCTCGATCTGGTCGTGGGCGGCGCGGAAGCGAACGTCGCGGCCGGACTGGCCTCGCTCGGGCACGAGGTGAAGCTGGTCTCCCGCCTGCCGGTCGGGCCGCTCGGCGACAAGGCGCGCTCCGCCGTCGCGGCTGCTGGAGTCGATACCAGGCATGTGAGCCGCGCGCCCGGCCGGATGGGCCTGTATTTCCTTGAAAGCGGCGCGGGGCTCAGGCCTTCGTCGATCATCTATGACCGGGCAGGCAGCGTCTTTGCCTCGTCCTCTCCGGACGATTTCGACTTCGCCGCCGCGCTGGACGGCGTGCGGCTGCTGCATCTGTCCGGCATCACTCCGGCGCTGGGGCCGGAAGGCTGCGCTCTGGCCCAGGCGGCCGTGGCAGCGGCGCAGCGCGCTGGCGTACCGATCTGCTTCGACGGCAACTACCGTGCACTGCTGTGGGACAGCTGGGACAGCGACCCGCGCAGGATCCTGACCGGACTGATGCAATCGGCCGCGATCATGATCGGCAACCACCGCGACATTTCCCTGCTGCTGGGCGAGACCTTTTTCGGCGACGGAGCCGACCGGCGCCGCGAGGCCGCCGATGCCGCCTTCGAGGCCTTTCCGGGCCTGCAATTCATCGCCTCGACCGCGCGCCATGTGGTCAATGCCGCGCACCACCGCATCGCGGCGCGCGTCGATTCCCGCGACGGCGCCCACCAGACGGCCGAAGTGGAAGTGACCGGGATCGTCGACCGCATCGGCACTGGAGATGCTTTCGCGGCGGGTGTGCTCCACCGCTGGCTGCAGGGGGCGGACATCGCCGCCATGGCCGAAGCGGGGCTTGCCTACACAGTGCTCAAGCATTCGCAACCGGGCGACATGTGCCGGGTGGGACAGGGAGAACTCGATGCCTTTTCCGCCAGTGGCGGCGATGTGCGGCGCTAGGACGAGCAGCGATCCGCTTGAAGGGCGCTGCACCCGCCGCACCCTTGTGAAGACGGGCGCGACGGCGCTGGTTGCGGCCGCCGCACCGTCGCCACTGCTGGCGCGCAGCGCGAAAGCGCCCCGCGTCGGCCGCTACACAGGTCTGGTCGAGGACGGAGTGCTGGCGTTCAAGGGCATCCGCTATGGCCGGGCGGAGCGCTTCGCCCGCGCCGTACCGGAACCGTGGGAGGGACCGGGCGTCACCGCCACCACGTTCGGCCCGATCTGCCCGCAGCGCGGCATGAAGGATGAGCCGCAGTCCGAGGACTGCCTTTACCTCAACGTCTGGACGCCCGAAGCGAACCCGGCGGCACGCCGCGCGGTCATGGTCTATTTCCATGGCGGGGCATACACGAGCGGCTCGGTGACCGATCCGCTGACGCATGGCGCGAAGCTGGCGGCGCGGGGCGACGTGGTGGTCGTGACTGTCAATCATCGCCTCAACGCACTCGGCTATGCCTGGCTCAAGCCGTTCGGGGGGCGCTATGCCGACAGCGGAAATCTCGGCCAACTCGATCTGATCCTCGCATTGCAATGGATTCGCGATCGGGTGGCCGCATTCGGAGGCGATCCGGCGCGGGTCATGGTCTTCGGCCAGTCCGGCGGCGGCGCCAAGATCGCCACGCTCATGGCGATGCCTGAGGCCAGAGGCCTGTTTCACGCGGCGGCGACGATGAGTGGTCAGCAGGTACAGGCCAGCGGCCCGATGCACGCCCGGGCGCGCACGCAGGCCTTCATGGCCGCGCTCAAGCTGGCGCCTGACGATGTCGAAAGCCTGCGCGCCATGCCGGTCGAGCGGCTGGTCGAAGGGCTGGGCGCGACCGATCCGGAAATGGGCGGTGGCCCGGTCTATTTCGGCCCGGTGCTGGACATGACCAATCTTCCGCGACACCCGTTCTGGCCCGATGCCGCGCCGCAGTCGCTCGGCGTTCCGATGATCCTCGGCAACACCCGCGACGAGACGCGCGCTTTCCTCGATCCGCGAGGCGCCAGGTTGGCGGGCCTTTCGTGGGACAATCTGGCCGAGCGGATCGGCCGCGAGGTCAAGATCGACCTCGATCCGGCGTGGGTGAGCGCGCAGTATCGCGCGCAATACCCCGACTGGCCGGTCGAGCGCATATTCTACGCGGCGACCACGGCGGGGCGCTCCTGGCCGGGGCAGGTGATAGAGGCCGATGCCCGCGCGGCCGCCGGAGCAGAGGCGACCTGGGTCTATCAGCTTGACCGGCCATCGCCTCTCGATCCGCTGCGCGGGGCCGCGCATACCGACGATATCCCTTATGTCTTCGGCACGCTCGACGCGCCGGGCAGCTATTCGGGCACGGGCACGGCTGCGCAAAGGCTGAGCCAGGCGATGATGGGCGCCTTTGCCGGATTGGCGAAGACCGGGCGCCCGGGCATCGCCGACTGGACGCCTTACCGCCTGCCGGAGCGGGCGACGATGATCTTCGATGATGCGGTGCGTGTCGAGAACGATCCCCGCCGCTGGCAGCGCGAATTGTGGGCGCTGGCTCCCTATGTCCAGCCCGGAAGCTGACGGGCGAGGCGCGCGTCAGTCCGCCGGGTTGGGATAGGCGATAATCAGCGAAAGCGGCTCATCGCCCCGCTGCCAGATGCCGACCACGGCGCCCTTGTAGAGGTAGGCGGCCATGCCGGGGCGCAGCGTCGCGCGCTCGCCGTCGGAAACCACCTCGCCTTCGCCGGAAAGCACATAGTAGACCTCGTCGTGGTCGATCGGATGCTCCCCGACGGCGGCGCCCAGGTGAAGCACGCGGCGTCGGAATTCCATCGCGCGCGGAGGCGGGGCCGCGTCGGAGATGCGATAGGCGGTGCTCATGCCGATCGCACCATGCGGAGGGGCTTCCTCACGCACGGTCTTCGTTTCGTCTATCACTGCCATCGGCGGAGCGGCCATGCCGAGCAGGGCAAGCGCAAGGATCATTTCGTCCTCCCCCCTTCCCGCATGGCCCTGTCCCGCGCGGTAAGCGTCTCCTGCGCGGCCGCCTTCTGGCCCGGATAGATGCCCGATTTCGGCGTCATCGCGGTGAGATCCCAGTCTTTCTCGACGAAGGGAGCGCGGGTCATGGCCGGATGCGGATAGCCGCCAAGCGTCTTCTCGTCGTCGATGATCTCGCCCCGCCCCTCGGCCACGAAGAACAGCACACGGATGTCATCGGGCGCACGGTCCCAGGGACGCGCGCCAACGGTCGAAAACAGGCTCGTCTCAAGGTCGGACGCGGGCAGGATATCGAAGCCGTCCAGGCTGGCGAGCGGCGACTGCTTTTCGATCAGCCTCGCCTTTGTCACGCCATAGCGGCCGAACATCGGCGCGGGATTGCCCCAGCGATCCACCGCGATGTTGTCACGCCCGTGATAGGCGAGATCGCCGTCCCCCCCCAGCATCAGGAACGGCAGACCGGGTTCGGTCGAATTGCCCGCGCGCATGACATTGCCGACCGCCGTGATCTCGCCGGTAACGTACTCGTGGCCGGCCCATTCCAGGTTCATCAGGTTGTAGTGCATCGCGCGGTGGCCCGGATCGTAAATCATGTTGTTGACCAGCAAGGCCTGGGCGCCACCCTTGATCAGCGGCGCACGCTCCACGTTGTGCGCCCAGAGGTTGCGATAGAAGACGACGCCGGTGACGTTGTCGTGGATCAGCGAGCCCTTGGAATGTTCGCCCTTGGGATGGCTGGCGTTGGCCAGACCCTCTGCCAGAAGATTTTCGCGGAACAGGATGTCGTGGCTGGTGTTCTTGCGCCATTCCGAGAGGTTCTTGCCCGCAAAGCGAGGACCGGACGCCGACATGTTCTCGTCGATCGCCCAGAGGAAGCTGCAATGCTCCACCACCACGTTGTGCGCCGCGACCGCCGAGAAGGCATCCGCTTCCCAGCCGGAGAGGCGCGGCTGACCATCGACCCCCGTCATAACCCGCAGGTGGCTGATTACGACGTCGTGGCCCTTGAGATCGATTCCTCCGCGGATGATCGTCACGCCGGGCGAAGGTGCCGTCTGACCTGCAATGGTGAGATAGGGCTCGCTGATCGTCAGAATCGAGCGTTCGAGGTCGATCACCCCGCCGACTTCGAACACGACGATGCGCTTGCCCTTCGCCTCGACCGCTGCCTTCAGCGATCCGGGTCCGTCCTTGGCGAGCGTGGTGACGCGAATGATTCGCCCCCCTTCGCCGCCCCGCGTTGGCTCGACACCTTCGGCCACGGCCGTCGCCGGAAGCATAAAGAGCATGAGAATTGCCAGGAAAATCCGGCTTATGGGCCTGTGTGAAATCACCGTCGATCTCCCGTTCATACTGATTCTTGACAGGGTCGGTCACCTGCGGCACTACTATTGACACCGGTTACCAACGCCGGCAAGAGCGTTCTTGAGGATCGCCAAGAGGCGCCACAAGGCGCGGGGATCAGGATTGCCAAGAAAAGAACGGAATATCCGTCACTCCTTTTGACACCGGTATCACAAAGGGCCTCAACGGCCATCATGAGGATGAGGACATGCGTCAGGCTGTTTCCAGAGTTTCATTTCTAAAGATCGCACTCATCGCGGGAAGCGCGCTGACGCTGCCTCAGACGGCTTTCGCGCAGGACGTGGCCGATGCCGGCGCGGAACAGGCCGACGGAGAAATCGTCGTTACCGGATTTCGACAGTCGCTCGAGGCCGCGCTGAACGTCAAGCGCGATTCCGTCTCCGCCGTCGACGCCATCGTCGCGGAGGACATCGCCAAGTTCCCGGACCAGAACCTGGCGGAATCGCTCCAGCGCATTCCCGGCATCTCCATCCAGCGGGACGCGGGCGAAGGGCGTGCGATCACCGTGCGCGGCTTGTCCTCGCAGTTCACCCGGGTGCGCGTGAATGGGCTGGAGACCGTCGCCACCTCGGTTGATGGCGCCAGTTCGAACCGCGACCGCGCCTTCGACTTCAACGTCTTCGCGTCCGAGCTGTTCAGCTCGATCGTGGTCCACAAGACGGCCGAGGCCTCGCTCGACGAAGGCTCGCTCGGCGCAGTGGTCGATCTCAACACCGGCAATCCGCTAGCGGCCAAGGCGGGCCTGACGGCGGCGGCTTCGGTGGTCGGTTCGTACAACGACCTTTCGAAAGACCTCGGGCCGCGCCTCGCCGGCCTGGTCAGCTGGCGCAACGACGCCGGCACATTCGGTGCCTCGATATCGGCCGCCTATTCGCGCACGAAGGTGAACGAACTGGGCAACAACACGGTCCGCTGGGCGCAGGCGCCGTTCGATTCGGTGGACGGGGTAGCCTGCTATACCAACAGCGAGGCCGACCTGACCGGCAGGCCGAACTCGGGCGGCATTTACACTCCTGGCCGCGTAGCCACCTGCGACGAAGCCGCCCTCGCCTTTCACCCCCGGATCCCGCGCTACGGCCAGGTCGCCCATGATCGCGAACGCCTCGGCCTGACCGGCTCGATCCAGTTCGCGCCAACCGACCGCACGAAGCTGTCGCTCGACGGGCTCTATTCCAAATTCAACGCCGCGCGCGAGGAAAGATGGGGCGAAGTGTTGCTTCGCTCGAACGAGCGGTCGATCGATGTCGTCGATCCTGTTTACGACGACAACGGAAACATGATCTCGGCCACGCTCAACGACGTATGGGTGCGCACCGAGCACTACCTGCGCAAAAGCTCGACCGAGTTCTACCAACTCGGCGCGACCTGGGACCAGGACGTCGGCGACAATTTCCGCTTCACGCTGCTGGGCGGCCTCTCGAAGTCGGACGCGCAGATCCCCGTCGAGACGACGATGATCTTCGATGACCGCGACGCGCAGGGTTATTCGTTCGACTATACCGACATGAAGCACCCGAGCCTGACCTTCGGCACCAGCGTGACCGATCCGGCCAACTTCCAGCTGGCCGAGATCCGCGACCGCCCGTCGCAAGTCATCAACAAATTCAAGACCGTGCAACTGCGTACCGAATGGGACGTGACAGACGGCTTCACACTGAAGGCGGGCGGCGTCTGGCGGCGCTTCAATTTCGACACGGAAGGCTTCAGCCGCGATACGGCCGTCTGCGGCAACGGCGGGCTCGACCGGGTTCTGGGAACCCTCACCTGCTCTCCCAGCGGCACGTTCGGTCCCGGTGCCGTCTACGGCTTCCCGGTCACTTCGGCCCTCTCGGAGTTGTTCAACCTCGGCAGGGCGGGGCAGCCTTCGGGCAACACCAACTCATGGCTGGTTCCGAACCTTGACGCGACGACGGACTTCACCGGTCTTTATGACCGCGAGCTCAGGGTCGAGGCGGGCAATACCCGAGGCGTACAGGAAACCACCAAGGGTGGCTATTTCCAGGTCGATGGCAAGGGCGAGCTTCTCGGGGTTGAGTACGCACTCAACGCGGGTGTGCGCTACGTCAAGACGGATCAAAGCTCCTATGGTCTCGTCAGCGGCGTGCAGAGTTCCGTCAAGCGCAGCTATGACGACTGGCTACCTTCCGCCAACCTGGCGCTGTTCCCGCGCCATGACCTCATCATTCGCGCGGCGATCGCCGATGTCGTGACGCGGCCTTCTCTGGGCTCGTTAACCCCAGGCGGCTCGGCCGACGGCTTCAACTACCGCGTAACAACGGGCAACCCGTTCCTGGAGCCCTACCGCGCCACCAACTACGACCTCGCGGTCGAATGGTACTTCGCTCCGCAGGCGGTGCTCTCGGTGGCCTGGTTCAAGAAGGACGTCCACACTTTCACCCGCTCCGATTCGCGCACCGGCCTGACATACGCCGAGACGGGCGCACCGGTCTCGGCGCTGACCCCCTCCTCGCCCGCGGCGCTCAACCCCTCGCAGCTCCTCGAGCCGCGCTGGACTCTGGCAACCACCGTCAACGGCGAGGGCGCCACGCTCAGTGGTTGGGAAATCGCCGCCCAGATCCCGTTCAACGCCTTCGTGGACGGCTTCCTCGGCAACTTCGGCATCCTTGCGAATGCAACCTTCATCAGTTCGACGGCCGAATACGAACTGCAGGGACCGGCCACGGTCCCCGGCGGACCGCTGACAAGGGTGACGGTGACCAACACCCTCCAGAACGTCTCGAAGCGCGCCTTCAATGGCACGCTCTACTACGACGACGGCAGGTTTTCCGCGCGCGTCATGGCAAGCTATCGCGGCCGCTATCACGAGGGCGCAAGCGGCACCGGCAACCTGCTCGAAGGTTTCGGCGCGACCACCAACCTCGACGCCTCGGTGCGCTACAAGCTCACCGATTGGGTCGAACTCTCGGTGGAAGGCAACAACCTGCTCGACACCTACCGCTACCGCTTTACCGACTGGGACGCGGACCGCAATTACGAGAACAACCACTACGGGCGCACGTTCCTGTTCGGCGCGCGATTCAAGTACTGAAGATGCACCGCAGGCCCGGAAAGAGCGGAAAGGAGAATGCAGGCATGACCATCGAGCGTCGACAGTTCATGGCGGCATCGGTTATCGCCGCGCTGGGCCTACGGGGTTCGGCGGCGGGGGCACAAACCCCGCCGCCCGTTTCCTCCGGCGGTCTTCCGCCCGGCCTGCCGCAGCCGGTCGAAACGATAGACCTCTGGCCCGGCGGCGCGCCGGCGGCGCTGGCGCGGCCGCTGGTTGAAACGGTCAACGAACGCTCCACTGACAGTCTCGTCTCCGACCGCGCGGTCTATGGCATCACCCGTCCGCGCATGGCCGTGTTCCGTCCGGACCGGCCCAATGGCGCGGCGGTGCTGCTCACGCCCGGCGGTGGCTACAGGTGGGTGGTCGTGGACAAGGAGGGCTATGAAATGGGGCGCTGGCTCGCGGCGCGCGGGTTCACGGCTTTCGTCCTGTTCTACCGCCTTCCCGGCGAGGGCTGGTCTAGCGGCCCCGACACGCCGCTTGCCGACGCGCAGCGCGCCATGCGGCTGATCCGCCACCGGGCGCGCGACTTCGCGCTGGAACCGGAACGGGTCGCAGCCATGGGCTTTTCCGCGGGCGGTCATCTCTGCGCCGACTTGGCCGCGCGCTTTGCCGCGACAGTCTACGAACCGGTCGACGACGCGGACAGGCATTCTGCCAAACCCTTCTGCGCGGCGCCCGTCTATCCGGTGGTCAGTATGGACCCGGCGGTTGCGCACGCCGGTTCCCGCCAGCTCTTGCTCGGACCATCGCCCAGCCGCGAACGCGAACGCGCCCATTCGCCCGATCGCAACGTGCCGGCAGGCGCCCCCCCGCACTTCCTCCTCCACGCCGAGGATGATGACGTCGTTCCGGTCGAAAACGCGATGCGCCTGCGAGCCGCGCTGAAGGCGCGCGACATTCCCGTCGAGACTCACCTTTTCGCGAGCGGCGGCCACGGCTTCGGCCTGCGCAAGGCGATTGGCAAACCCGTCGAAGTCTGGCCCGAGCTCTGGCGGGCCTGGGCGCGCGGCGTGGGATTCGGCTGATGCCTCTCCACCGGCGCGAGGCCCTGAAAACTGCCCTGCTCGGGGCAATAACCATGTCGGCACCGCTTGACGCGGTCGCCGCAGCCGGGGCGGGCAACCCCCTCCTCCTGCCCGCCCCGGCATCCTCGCGCCGATGGCGGCGCGGGCTGGACAACCAGCGCGTGCCCGATCTCAGCGACGGGACGTTCCTCAACCCGGTCCTGTCGGGCGACCGGCCCGATCCGGCGATCCTGAAGGACGGAGAGGATTACTACCTCACCTTCTCCAGCTTCGATTCCTATCCGGGCCTCACCATCTGGCACAGCCGCGATCTGGTGAACTGGCGGCCGCGCAACGCGGCGCTTCACCGCAACATCGGTTCGGTATGGGCGGTGAGCCTGGAAAAGCACCGGGGGCGCTACTTCCTCTACATCCCGGTAAAGGCCGATCCGAACGATATTCACGTCATCTGGGCGGATCATATCGACGGACCGTGGAGCGACCCCGTGCCGCTGGGGCTTCATCATCACATCGACCCCTGCCACGTCGTCGGCGAGGACGGCTCACGCTGGCTGTTCCTTTCCGGCGGCGACCGGGTGCGCCTGTCCGACGACGGCCTTTCGCTCGCGGGCGACGTCGAACATGTCTATGATCCCTGGCGCTACCCGGACGATTGGGACGTCGAGGGTTTCTCTCCCGAAGGCCCCAAGATCCACCGCCACGGCGACTGGTTCTACATGCTCACCGCCGTCGGCGGCACCGCCGGGCCGCCGACCGGGCACATGGTGATTGCGGCGCGTTCACGCTCCATCCACGGCCCCTGGGAACAGCATCCCGGCAACCCGCTGGTGCGCACGCAGGAAATGTCCGAGGCCTGGTGGTCGCGCGGTCACGCCTCGCTGGTCGAAGGCCCCGACAAGCGCTGGTACGCACTCTATCACGGGTACGAGGCGGATTTCTGGACGCTGGGGCGCCAGTGCCTGCTCGATGCCGTCGAATGGACCGATGACGGCTGGTTCCGCATGACCGGCGGCGACCTGTCCCGCCCGCTGCCCAGGCCGAAAGGCGGAAAGGCGCTGCTCCCCCACGGCCTCGCGCTTTCCGACGATTTCTCACAGCCGCTGGCCCTGGGCAGCAAATGGTCCTTCTTCCGTCCTACACTGGACGAAGCCGGCAGAGTGCGGGTGGCGGGCAACACGCTGCACCTTGCCGGCAGGGGCATCGCCCCTTCGAGCGGTTCGCCGCTGCTGCTGATCGCCGGCGATACCAGCTATCAGTTCGAATGCGACATCGAGGTCTCCGAAGAGGGGCGGGCCGGGCTGCTGCTGTTCTACGACGACAAGCTCTATGCCGGTCTCGGCTTCGACCAGGCCCGCTTCGTCACCCACCAGTACGGCATCGAGCGCACCCGCCCCGCCAACCCCCATGGCAGGCGCATGCGCATGCGCGTGACCAATCGCCGCCACATCGTTTCCTTCCACACCTCGGGTGACGGGGGGAAGACGTGGACGCGCTTCGACCGCGGCATGGAAGTTTCGGGATACCATCACAATGTGCGCGGAGGCTTCCTGATGCTGCGTACGGGCCTCTATGCGGCCGGCCCCGGCGAAGCGAAGTTCCGCGATTTCCGGTTTACCGCGCTGGAGGACTGAACGCGGGGGCCTCCTCGCCCGCCCGCGAGGAACGGCGCGCAAGAGCCTCGCAAATCTCCCGCTTGCGCCGGACTCGCCAAGACGGCATAGCCCGGCGCCATGCACGACATACGCCTCATCCGCGAAAACCCGGCCGCCTTCGACGCGGGCCTTGCCCGCCGCGCGGTGGAGCCGCTGTCCGCCCCCATCCTCGCGCTCGACGAGCAGCGCCGCGCCGTCGCGACGCGCATGCAGGAAGGCCAGAGCCGCCGCAACGATGCCTCCAAGGCCATCGGCAAGGCCATGGGCCAGGGCGACACGGCTACGGCTGAGGCGCTCAAGGCCGAAGTCGCCCAGCTCAAGGAAACCCTGCCCGCGCTCGAAGCCGAGGAGAAGGAACTGACCGCGCGGCTGCAGGACGAACTGGCCCGCCTGCCGAACCTGCCGGTCGATGAAGTTCCCGACGGCGAGGACGAGACGCAGAACGTCGAAGTGGGCCGCTGGGGCACCCCGCGCGAGTTTACCTTCACCCCCAAGGAACATGCCGACATCGGCCCGGCCCTCGGCCTCGATTTCGAGATCGGCGCCCTGCTTTCGGGCGCGCGCTTCACGTTCCTGAAAGGCCAGATGGCGCGCCTGCACCGCGCGCTGGCGCAGTTCATGCTCGATACGCAGACGGGCGCCCACGGCTACATGGAATGCAACGTGCCGCTGCTGGTGAAGGACGATGCGGTTTTCGGGACGGGGCAATTGCCGAAGTTCGAGGAGGATCTCTTCGGAACCGATCTATCATTGGACTACCGCGAGTATTTAGGGTTCAAGCAAGACGCACTTGACGAGGCGAAGAAGGACGGACGATTCCACCTGGAGGCAGATGTACTTGACGACCAGGTGTGGAACGCCCTGCCGTCACCTCCAACTCGCCGCTGGCTCATCCCCACCGCCGAAGTCTCGCTGACCAATGCCGTGCGCGAACAGATCGTCGATGCCGAGGCCCTGCCCCTGCGCATGACCGCCCTCACCCCCTGCTTCCGCTCCGAGGCCGGCTCGGCGGGCAAGGATACGCGCGGATTCATCCGCCAGCACCAGTTCGAGAAAGTCGAACTCGTCGCCGTCTGCAAGCCCGAGGAGAGCGAGGCCGAGCACGAGCGCATGGTCAGGGCCGCCGAGGCGATCCTCGAGGCGCTGGAGCTGCCCTACCGCAAGGTCCTGCTCTGCGCCGGCGACATGGGCTTCACCGCGCGCAAGACTTTCGACCTCGAAGTCTGGCTGCCGGGCCAGCAGGCCTACCGCGAGATCAGCTCGATCTCCAACTGCGGCGATTTCCAGGCCCGGCGCATGAACGCGCGCTACAAGCCCGAGGGTTCGAAGAAGACCGAGTTCCTGCACACGCTCAACGGCTCGGGCCTCGCCGTGGGCCGCACGCTCGTCGCGGTGCTGGAGAACTACCAGCAGGAGGACGGCTCGGTTGCGGTGCCGGACGTGCTGAGGCCATGGATGGGCGGGATCGAGAGGTTGGCGCCACAGGGCTGAACATGCGGGCCGACTGCCCACTCCACCGCTGTCATCCTGAACTTGTTTCAGGATCCATTGTGCCGATCAGCCCGTCGGTTCGAGTCGAGAGATAGACCCTGAAACAAGTTCAGGGTGACGAGAAAACGGGTGACGAAGGAACAAGAACCAATGCGCATCCTCCTCACCAATGACGACGGCATCAACGCGCCGGGCCTCTATGTCCTCGAAAAGATCGCCGCGCAGCTCTCCGACGACATCTGGATCTGCGCGCCGAGCGAGGAGCAGTCGGGCGCCGGTCACTCCCTGACGCTGACCCGTCCGATCCGCCTGCGCGAGCACGCGCCGCGCCGCTTCTCGGTGACGGGCACGCCGACCGATGCGGTGACAATGGGCCTGCGCAAGGTCATGCCCGAGCCGCCCGCCCTGATCCTCTCGGGCGTCAATCGCGGCGCCAACCTGGGCGACGACGTCACGTATTCGGGTACGGTCTCGGCCGCGCTGGAGGGCGCGCTGGCCGGCATCCGCTCGGTTGCCCTCAGCCAGGTCTATTCGAAGGAAGGCGTCGGCAACGCCGTCGATTTCTCCGCCGCCGAGGAATGGGGGGCAAAGACCCTGAAGCCGATGCTCGACATGCCTTTCACGCCGCGCACGCTCATCAACGTCAACTTTCCGCCGCTCGCCGCCGGGCAGGTGAAGGGCATTCGCGTCGCCCGGCAGGGCTTTCACGATTACGCGCGCGGCTCAGTTGTGGAAGGCATGGATCCGCGCGGTTTTCCCTATTACTGGTTTGGTTTACACGGGATTGAGCATACGCCCGGCCATAACACTGATCTGGAGGCCATAGCGGAAGGATACGTCTCGGTGACGCCATTGCAGATCGATCTCACGCATGACGCCTCGATCGCGGCGCTGGTGGAACGCTATCAGGCATGAGGCTCCACGTCCTTTTCCTTGCCGCGGCCGCGCTGACCGCCGCCGCCTCACCTGCTCTGGCGGAAGGGGCCGTTCATGTGGTGGAGCCGGGCGAGACCCTCAACGGGATCGCCAATCGCGCCGGAGTCTCGCCCGCGGCAATCGCCAGGGCCAATGACCTCGACCCGCCCTATGTGGTCAGGATCGGCCAGAAGCTCTCCATCCCGCGTGATGGAGCTGAGCCTGCCGGGGCCGGCGGATTTTACGAAGTGACCTCCGGTGAGACGCTGATCGGCATCGCCAACCGCAGCGGCGTTTCCGCCAAGGCGCTTGCCGAGGCCAATGGGCTGGAGCCGCCCTACATCGTGCGCGTCGGGCAGAAGCTGCGCCTCCCCGGCAAGACCGGCGGCAGCGCGGCGACGGTACGGACAGCAGCGCGAACGATCCCCGCGCGCGCTTCCACCGGCACTCCGCCCGAGGAGGAGACCCTCCACATCGTCACGCCGGGCGAAACGCTCGGCGGCATCGCCGCGCGCGCCAAAGTTCCGCGCGTACTGATCGCGGAAGCCAACGGCCTGGCGCCGCCTTTCACCGTCAGGGTTGGGCAGGAACTGAAGATCCCGCGTACGCGCCGCCACGAGGTCAAGGCCGGCGATACCGGCTTCTCCATCTCCTACAAGTACGCGGTTCCGTGGGAGCAGATCGCGACCGCCAACGGGATCGATCCGGAAGCGCCGGTGCGGGTCGGCCAGAACCTGCTGATCCCCACCCTGCTCAATCCGCCAGTAGCCGGCATCGCCACGCCTGCCGCCACGCCGGCCCCGGTCGCGGCGGCAACGGCCAGCCCGGCGGCCGTCACATCGCGCTTCCTCTGGCCGGTGAACGGGTCCATCCGCCGCGAATACAGCACCGGTTCGAACTATCACGATGGGCTGGACATCTCCGCGCCCAAGGGAGCCATGGTCCGCGCCGCCGCTGCCGGCACCGTCAAGTTCGCCGGCCAGGAAAAGGAACAGTTCGGCAATCTCGTCGTGCTCGATCACGGCGCCGGCTGGTTCACCGCCTATGGCTTCCTCAGCCGCATCACCGTGAAGCAGGGCGCGAAAGTCGCGGCGGGCGAGCGGATCGGCCTGGTCGGCAACACCGGCCTCGCCAAGGGCAACGAGCTGCATTTCGAGGTCCGCAAGGACGGCAAGCCTGTCGATCCGACGGGCGAGCTTCCCAAGGCTCCATAGCCGGACGGCATGTACAAAAGGCGGCACAATCCGGCGCTGTTCAAGCCGCTCCGCCGTGCCCTCCCGGTACCGGTGTGGGCCGATGTCTCGATCCGGCTGGCCCTCGTCCTCGGCCTCATTTCCATCGTGGTTCTCGTCCACTGGACCGACCGCGAAGGGCTGCAGGACGCCCACGACGGCGTCGTCAGCTTCCTCGATGTCGTCTATTTCACGATGATCTCGATCACCACGACCGGCTTTGGCGACATCGCGCCGGTGAGCGACAGGTCGCGTCTGGTGGAGGCGGTGATCGTCACGCCCATCCGGCTGGCGGTGATCTTTATCTTCGTCGGCACCGCCTACAACTTCATCATCAAGCACAGCTGGGAGACTTGGCGCATGAAGCGTATCCAGGAACGGCTCGAGAATCACATCGTCGTGCTGGGCTACGGCGTCAGCGGCTCGGAAGCCGTCGAGGAACTGATCGCGCGCGGCACCGATCCCTCCTGCATCGTCGTCATCGACCCCAGCTCCGCGCGGCTCGTCCTGGCGGAGAACATGGGCTGCAACGTCATGGAGGGCGACGCGACCCGCGACGAGACGCTGGAAGCGGTGCGCATCGGTAAGGCCCGCTCGATCCTGGTTTCGGCCGGACGCGACGACACGACGATCCTCATCATCCTGACCGCGCGGCACATGGCGTCCGGCGTGCCGATCACCGCCGTCGTCCGCGCCAACGACAACGAATTGCTCGCCCGTCAGGCCGGCGCGAACAACGTCATCAATCCCGTACGCTTCACCGGCCTGCTACTGGCAGGATCGGCGGAAGGGCGGCACATCTCCGAATACCTCTCGGACCTGGCTTCCGTCACCGGCCGCGTCCAACTGGTCGAGCGCGACGTGCGTGCCGAGGAATTGGGCAGGCCGCTGGAGCAGATCGCGACCGGAAAAGGCCTCAGGATCTATCGCGGCGAGCGCGCCATTGGCTTCTGGGAGCCCGCGGCGCAGTCACTCGAACCGGGCGATGTCATCGTCGAGATCACACACAACGACGATCTGGCGGGCTGATCAGCCCAGAACCCAGAACACCAGCCCCATCGCCAGATAGGCGACCAGCCAGAATGCGCAGTCGATCACCCTGCGCAACGGTTCGGTGCGGTTGCGCGCCTGGGTAAGCCAGACGGCCGGGATCACGAAAGCCGCGGCGATACCGCCCGTCTGCATGAAGTAGAGCCACGGCCTCGCGTCCAGCGTCTCACCGCCGATCCGCGCGAAATTGTGGCCAAGCATGGCAGCGCTGATGAGGAACACGATCCCGACTGCGGTGAAATTGCCGGTCCGTACGGAATTGCCCGGCAGAAGCTGGCGGCCGGTACGGAACAACGGGCCGGTCCAGACGAGCCCGATCGCCACTGCAATCGCGGCGGCGAGGAACACCGCCAGCCAGTTCACAGGTCCCATGGCAAGCTCCGTTCCCTCATTGACGCTATCTCGTTGAAAATTCGTCCCCGGCAATTCTCGCAGGGCGCTGCACCATGTGCAAGTGGGCAATCGCGCAACCCGATCTTCATTCAATTCGTGACTCGACCGGCCATTTGGCGTATCGGGCGCGGCTTCCCATGGCCATAGAACTCCCCTCCCCGCCCAAAGTGGGCATGGTCAGCCTCGGCTGCCCCAAGGCGCTCGTGGATTCCGAGCGCATTCTCACGCGCCTGCGCGCTGACGGCTACACGATGAGCCCGAACTATGCCGGGGCCGACGTGGTGCTGGTGAACACCTGCGGCTTTCTCGATTCCGCCAAGGAGGAAAGTTTGGCCGCGATCGGCGAGGCCATGGCCGAAAACGGCCGCGTCATCGTCACCGGCTGCATGGGCAATGAGGCGGAATCGATCCGCGCGAAATTCCCCGACGTCCTCGCCGTCACCGGCGCGCATCAGTACGAGGCCGTCGTCGAGGCCGTGCACGATGCCGCGCCGCCTGACCTCGGGCCGTATCTCGACCTGATTCCCCAGGCCTATGACGAGGCCGGCGTGAAGCTGACGCCGCGCCACTACAGCTATCTCAAGATTTCGGAAGGCTGCAACCACGCCTGCGCCTTCTGCATCATCCCGCAGCTGCGCGGAAAGCTCGACAGCCGCCGCATCGACGCCGTGCTGCGCGAGGCGGAAAAGCTGGTCGCGGCCGGCACGCGCGAATTGCTGGTAATCAGCCAGGATACCTCGGCCTATGGCGTCGATGTGCGTCACGAGGAGCGGACCTGGAAAGGCCGCGCGGTGCGCACGCACATGACCGATCTTGCTCGCGAGCTAGGCCAGCTCACCGATGCACAAGGCCGCAGGCCATGGGCGCGCCTGCACTACGTCTATCCCTACCCGCACGTCGACGCGGTGATCCCGCTGATGGCGGACGGCCTGCTTACGCCTTACCTCGACATTCCCTTCCAGCACGCCGCGCCATCCGTGCTCAAGGCGATGAAGAGGCCGGCGAACGAGGCCAAGGTGCTCGAACGGCTCCGCGCCTGGCGCGAGATATGCCCGGACATCGCCATCCGCTCGAGCTTCGTGGTCGGCTTTCCCGGCGAAACCGAGGCGGATTTCCAGTACCTGCTCGACTGGCTGGACGAAGCCCAGCTCGACCGCGTTGGCGCATTCCGGTTCGAACCCGTGGCCGGTGCCGCCGCGAACGCCCTGCCCGACCCCGTGCCCGACGAGGTCAAGGAAGAGCGCTACGCCCGGATCATGGAAAAGACCGCCGCGATCAGCGCCGCCAGGCTCGCCGCGAAGGTCGGACGCACCCTGCCCGTCATCATCGACGAAATTGGTGAGCCCGACGAGGACGGCGATATCGGCGCGACCGGCCGATCGCAGGCGGATGCACCCGAAATCGACGGCAATGTCTTCCTGCGCGATGTCGGAAATGGCCTGCAGGTCGGCGATATCGTCGAGGTTCTGATCGAAGACGCCGACGAACACGACCTTTACGGAGCCATCGGCCGGGGCTGAGGCCATCGGCTATGCGATACTACAATTGCAAAGCGTGCAACCGGTACAAAAGTTTTCGCATTTGCGAGACTCGGGCCGGACGCGCATATGGAGGGGGCCTTTCAGGCATCCTCTCCCAAAACTTCCAAGGGCTGGTCTTCGGACCGGCCCATTTTTTCGGCGCTTCGCGCCTTGAAGGTCCGTCGGCGATGAAAGCCCGCGCTTCGGCTCGAGACACGCGCGAGGGTCTGGCCCTGGCCGCACAATTGTCCTAGCCAGTCGCCATGCCCAGTTCGTCGCGAATCTATTCCGCCGCCCTTGTCGTGATCGGCGATGAAATCCTGTCCGGCCGTACCCATGACAAGAACATCGCGCAGGTCGCCTCATGGCTGCAGGTTCAGGGCATCCGGCTCAGGGAAGTGCGCGTCGTGGCCGATGATACGCCGGCGATCGTCGAGGCGGTCAACACGCTGCGCGCGCGCAACGACTATCTGTTCACCACCGGCGGCATCGGTCCCACGCACGACGACATTACCGTCGATGCCATCGCCGAGGCGGTGGGGGTGCCGGTAATCGTCCACCCCGATGCCCGCGCGATACTGGAACGGTATTACGATACGCGCGGCGGTCTCACCGCGGCCCGCCTGCGCATGGCGCGCACACCGGAAGGGGCCAGCCTGATACCCAACCGCTACACCGGCGCCCCGGGCATCCGCTATGGCAACATCTTCATCATGGCCGGCGTGCCCAGCATCACGGCCGGCATGCTGGACGCCCTATCCGGCGAGCTCGAAGGCGGCGCGCCCCTGCTTTCGGAAACGATCGGCTGCTGGGTGGGCGAAAGCGACGTGGCGGACCTGCTGCGCGAGACGGAGAAGGCGTTCGAAACCTGCCAGATCGGTTCCTATCCGTTCTGGGCGGAAGGCAAGACCGGCGCGAACTTCGTGATCCGCTCGGTGAACGCCGAAGATCTGGCCGCCTGCACCCGCGCGCTGATGCGGGAACTGGAAGGCATGGGCAAACCGGCGGTTCCGGGAGGTATCTGACTTGTTGCTGTCCCTTGCCGCAACGGCGAGCGCGATGAGCGGCCAACCGACGCTCGACGAATTCGAGGCCGTGCTGCGCAGGCATGACAGCGCGACGCTCGCGCTTGAGGAATGGTGCTCCAGCCGGGGAATTGCCGATCCGGCGCGTATCACCGCCCAAAGCGTGAGCGCCGCCGGCAACGATCCGCCGCGCTCCATGCGCAGCAAACTCGATCTCGATCCCGGCGAGACTTTCGCCATGCGCAACGTCGAGCTGCGCTGCGGACAGACCGTGCTCTCGGTCGCCTGGAACTGGTACGTCCCTTCCCGCCTGACGCCGGAGATGAACGAGACGCTGCGCAGGAGCGATACGCCGTTCGGCAAGGTCGTCGCCCCCCTGCGGTTTCGCCGGCGGCCCCTGGAAATCGTGCCGGGCCGGGCGGAGAACTGCCCCAAAGGGACGATCTCCACCCACCTGGCGATGCTTGTCCTGCCGGACGGGCGCCCCCTCGCCTATCTCATAGAGTGCTATACCACGGCGAACCTCGCCGGCCGCCGCTGAGAGCAGCCGAAGGGGCAGGCATTCAGGCCGCGATAGCCTCGCTCCCGGCGATCGAGGTCCGGTGCATCATGCGCCCGGTCGACTTGTCGTAGGGGATCGCCCGGTGCATTGCCCCGGTGTTGTCCCAGATCACGAAGTCGCCCTTGCTCCACTTGTGACGCAGCGAAAACGCGGGCTGGGCCGCCCATTCCTGGAGGCGGATCAACATGGCCCGGCCGGCGGGAATATCCATGCCGACGATATGGTCCGCGGTGGTGCCGATCACCATCGACTTGCGGCCCGAGGCATGGGTCCAGACGATCGGATGCTCCTTTACCAGCCCGATTCCGAGCACGCGGTCGCGATGCTTTTCGGGGATGGCGTCAGCGATCGGCGAAAGGCTGGCCTTGACCGAATGCACCGCCTTCAGCCCCTCGAGCGCCTGCTTCTCTTCCTCGGGCAGACCTTCGAACGCGGCATAGGTGCTGGCGAACTCCGTCTCGCCGCCCTTGTCCGGCGCGATGCGGCAGGACAGCAGCGTCGCGAAAGGCGGCGGCATGTCCACGGTGATGCCATCCATGTGCCAGAAGAACGTGCCGAGCACATATTCGGGCTGCGGATTGATCTTCTCGTCCAGCGTGACCTGATAGACGTCCTCGTCGTTGCTCTGGACGTTGTTGCGCGCGGTGAGGCGGACTTTTTCGCCCATGAGCTGCGTGATCCGGAGCTGCTCCTCGTCGGTGAGGTTCACCTCGGGAAACACGAGCACCGTGCGTTCCTCCACCTTCTCGCGAATCAGTCTGGCGGCCTCGGGCGTGAACAGGTCCGCGCGATCATCCCACGACACACGCGAGCCGATAAATTCCTTTATGTCTTCGAAACGTATGGCCATGGCGGCTGCTTCTCCCGGCACTGTGCTGAACAGGTGTACAGCACGTCCGATACTACGGAACACGCGGTCCGTAAACGGGGGAAGATTGCAGGCCCCACCCATCGCCATCCCGAAATCGCACCGGGCCCCTGACGATACTGGCGCGCGGCCGCCGAACGAAAAAGGCCGGCGAGGTTTCCCCCGCCGGCCCTTTTGCTGTTTCGTGCGGCCCCGAAAGGATCAGGCGCCGGCGACCTCGGTCGTATCGATCTTGAGACCCGGGCCCATCGACGAGGACAACGAGATCTTCTTCACGTACTTGCCCTTAGCGCCGGAGGGCTTGGCCTTGACGATCGCGTCGACGAAAGCGTCGAAGTTCTTGCGCAGGTCTTCGTCAGAGAACGACATCTTGCCGATGCCGGCGTGGATAATGCCCTGCTTCTCAACGCGGAACTCGATCTGGCCGCCCTTGGCGTCCTTCACGGCCTGCTCGACGTTCGGGGTGACGGTGCCGAGCTTCGGGTTCGGCATCAGGCCCTTGGGGCCGAGCAGCTTGCCGAGACGGCCGACGACGCCCATCATGTCCGGCGTGGCGATGACGCGATCATAGTCGAGGTTGCCGGCCTGCATGTCTTCCATCAGGTCCTCGGCGCCCACCTTGTCCGCACCGGCGGCAAGAGCCGCTTCGGCCTTGTCACCCTTGGCGAACACGGCGACCTTGACGGTCTTGCCGGTGCCGGCGGGAAGCGAGACCATGCCGCGCACCATCTGATCGGCGTGACGCGGATCGACGCCCAGGTTCATCGCGACTTCAACGGTCTCGTCGAACTTGGTGGTCTTCAGGTCGCGCAGCAGCGTGAGCGCTTCGCCCACGGGGTAGTGCTTCAGGTTGTCGCCCAGCTTTTCGGTCAGAGCCTTCAGCTTCTTGTTCAGCTTTGCCATGGAATCAGCCCTCCACCACTTCGAGGCCCATCGCGCGGGCCGAGCCTTCGATGATGCGGGTAGCCGCTTCGATATCGTTGGCGTTCAGGTCCTTCATCTTGATCTCGGCGATCTCGGTCAGCTTCGAGCGCGCGATCTTTCCGGCAGAAACCTTGCCGGGCTCCTTCGAGCCGGACTTGAGGTTGGCGGCCTTCTTGATGAGGAAGGTGGCGGGCGGCGTCTTGGTGACGAACGTGAAGCTGCGATCCGCATAGACCGTGATGATGGTCGGGATCGGCATGCCCTTCTCGAGCTCCTGCGTGGCGGCGTTGAAGGCCTTGCAGAACTCCATGATATTCACGCCCCGCTGACCCAGGGCAGGGCCGATCGGCGGCGAGGGGTTGGCTGCGCCGGCAGGCACCTGCAGCTTGATGTAACCTTCGATCTTCTTGGCCATGAGGCCACTCCTTTCACACTGTCGCGCCCGCCCAAGCGAACGCTCATGTTTAGCGGTTCAGCGGACGCGACAAGCGCCCTCCCGCCGGGAATCGCATCGGGCAAGCCCGGCCGCGAAGAGCGCGCCCCTAAACGAGTTCGGGTGAAAAGGAAAGAGGTGGCCGATCATGCGCGGCAAAGATCTTCAAAGCCGGACCGGGAATCGCTGCCCCTGAGCGCCAATCGTCCGCGCGAAACGCTAACCGCGCCCCGGCAGCCCGCCGATCAGCCCGACGTCGCGCACGTCCAGCCCGCGCGAGCGGACCAGACGCCGCGTGGGCACTTCGGCAAGCCGGTAGACCACCTCCGACAGCAGCAGCACGGCGAGACCGTAGCCCAGCGTCGCCGCCAGGATGAATGGCGCGCCGCCTTCCAGCTTCCCGGTGATCCTGACGATCAGGTCGAGCAGCGGCAGATGCAGCAGGAAGATCACATAGCTGCGGTCTCCAAGCCATATCAGCGGCCGGCTTTCCAGCAGCGGAACGCGCAGCGCCAGCAGCACGAGCGACGGCCAGACGAGCAGGCAGAGCGCCGGTATGGGGCTCCATTGGCCCATGGCGAGCGCGAGCCCGAGCGCCGCGATTGCAACGAGAGCGCCGGCGGGAACCCTCCGCAGCTCGACGCGCCTGCCCCAGAGGGCCTGACCGATGAAGAAGCCGAGAAGTCCGCGCACCACGAGATCCTGGTTCCAGGGACCGCCCGGCAGCCCACGCCAGAACAGGAATGCCGTGCTGACCAGGATGGCCGCCAAGGTCACCATGGCGAGACTGCGGCGGCCGGCGTGGAGCGCGATCGCGAAGAACGCGCAGCAGATCGCCTCCGCCGAGAGCAACCAGGCCGACGCGTTGAAGGCCTGCACCGCAGGCTGCACGACCGCCTGCAGCATGAACAGGTGCGCGATGAATGCCGGCACGCTGGTTTGCGCCGCGTTCCAGTAGAGCCCGGTGCAGAGGATCAGAAGCAGCAAATGCAACGGATAGAGGCGCGCAATGCGCCCGACGGTGAAGGACGCCAGATCGTCACGGCTACCAAGCCCCCGTCCGCCGACATAGACGTGCGCGAAGACGAAGCCCGATATGACGAAGAACAGATCGGCGAAGATCCAGCCCCAGGCATGGAACCACTCCACCACCGATCCGGCACCGTCGAACGAGCCGGCGGCGAAAAGCCCCTGAGCCTGATAGCCGAGCACGATGACCAGAGCCGCGATACCGCGAAGACCGTCGAGCGGCCCCAGTCGTACAATGCCTGCTCCAAACGCAACCTGCGTTTGCCGCATGATCGTTTCCCCCGATTGGTTCTCGAAGGGATACGAACAAATTGGTTAAGGTCAGGCTAAGGTACCGCGCAAAGGCCCGCAAAGCGGATTCCGCGGAGCCGCGGTCGGGTGGGGTCTCCCCTGAAGGGCGACCAGTTCAGCCGGTCAGCCGTTCAGGGAAACGCGCGATTACTTGCTGAGTTCGACGTGCTCGAAATCGAGTTCGACCGGTGTGGCGCGACCGAAGATCGAGACCGAGACCTTGACCCGGCTCTTGTCGAAATCGAGTTCCTCGACGATGCCGTTGAAGCTGGCGAAGGGACCGTCCAGCACCTTGACCGAATCGCCGATCTCGTAATCGATGTTGATCTGCTTGCGCGGTTCGGCGGCGGCGGCTTCGGCGGCGCCGAAGTAGCGGGCGGCCTCGTTCTCGCTTATCGCCTGCGGCTTGCCGCTGGAACCCAGGAAGCCGGTCACCTTCGGGGTGTTCTTGACGAGGTGATAGATGTCGTCATTCAGGCTCAGCTTGGCGAGCACGTAGCCGGGCATGGTCTTGCGCTCGACCTGCGTCTTCTTGCCGCGCTTCACCTCGGTGATCGTCTCGGACGGCACCTGGATGTCCTCGACAAGCTGCGAAAGGCCCATCCGCTCCGCCTCGGAGAGGATGGTTTCCTTTACCTTGTTCTCGAAGCCGGAATAGGCGTGGATGATGTACCAGCGGGCCATTGTTCTCTCTTAATCCAGTTTCCAGGCGATCACAGCAGCGACAGCAGCGAGCTGACGACCCAGCCGAACAGCGCGTCGATCCCGAGGAAGAACGTTGCCAGCAGCACCGTCATGATGCCGACGAAGATCGCCGTCGTCACCGTCTCCTGCCGCGAGGGCCAGTGGATCTTCGAAGCTTCGGCGCGCACCTGCCGGATGAATTCGCCGGGGTTGGTCTTGGCCATGTGGGTCGCTCTCGTAACTCTTGCCTGAGACAAATTCTCGTACCTTCCGCCTAGGGGACATCGCCGCCCCGGCCGGGGCCGGGAGGGGCAAATGATGTCCGCATGTCGGAAGGAGATGGGGACTTAGCTTCCGCCGACCGGATTTGCAAGGTCCGGCGGCGACGCAAGACGCGCGAGGAAGGAATTCGGCGTAGTGTAGAGAATCCGCGCGCCGTCGGGAAGCGCCACCGGCCTGGTCGTGCCGATGAACCAGAGGTATTCGGCATGGAACGCCGGCCGGAATTTTCGGAGGTCGACGCGCTGGTTCGCGGAATAGAGAATGCGCTGCGTCGGATCGGCGAAACGGTAGGCCTTCTCGCGCATCGAGAGCATGTGGACATCCGGCAGCGCGAAGTTGGAATTTTCCATCGCGCTGCGCCGGACCACGGCATAGCTGCCGAAATGCTCGAACGGGCCGAAGAACCATTGCCGGCGGGGGATGGCCACGGCGGTCGCGACCTTGGCCCCCTGCGGGATGTAGTCCAGCGCGCCCATCATATGCCGCGCCGTCTGGGCGTCCTGGTACCAGACGGTGCCGGTGATGGAGAGGCGTACGGTGAACAGAAGGCCGGCCAGCGCCAACCCCCAGCGCGGGGCCGGCCAGTTGATCGCAAGACAGGCGACCAGCAGCGCAGTCGTGCTCAGGCGATAGTCGGCATAGTCGCCGCCGAATATCTGGCGCGGCACGGCCAGCGTCAGGAACAGCAGGATAAGGGCGGCCCAGCCCAGGCGCCCGTCGATGCGCTTCGTGACCAGCGCGGCAAAGAGTACGAGCGCGACGACGCTGACGCTGGTGACGTCCAGCAGGTAGTCGTAGCTGCGCATCGCCCGGTAGAGGATGCTCCACTTGTATTCGAGCACGCCATGCCCGTAGGAGACCTTGGAATTGGCACCCATGCCGAGCAGCATCGGCACAAGCGGGAAGGTCAGCGGCCAGGGCTTGAGGAAAGGCCTCCAGTCCAGCCAGCTGCGGCGCTTGCTCCACTCGTAGCCGAACACCAGCACGCCCAGCACGCCCCAGCCCGAGACGTGACACAGCCAGACCACGAAGCCGATCGGAATGAACAGCAGCCTGCGCGTCCAGGGGCGCTCGTCGAACCGCACCCAGAGCGCGAAGGCGAAGAGCGCCAGCGCGATCGAGAGCGAGAAGTTGAGGAAACCCATCAGCAGCGACGGCGACCAGATCATCGCGAAAGCGAGAATGGCTCCCACGGCCACGCGCTTGCGCAGGGTCCAGGCGACGGAAATGATCGACAGCCCGGTCAGGAACGGGATCAGCGCGACGATGATGCGCCCGGCCCGCTCCACGCCGAACAGCGGCGCCATCGGCACCATCAGCAATTCGACGCCGAGATTGCCGGTCCAATGCCACTTGAACTCGAAGTATCTGGTAAGGAACGGGTCGCGCCCATGGTCGACCATGATCTGGTAGCCGGCCAGATGCGACGGATAGTCGGTCATCTGCGGCGCCCACGCCAGCAGCGCCGGAAGCGCGGCGAGGAACGACAGGACAATCCCCAACCAGAGCGCCTCGTCGCGCCGCGTGCCGTCGGTTACGATCGCCTCGTCCGTGTCGTATCGCGCGGTTCCGTGCATCTGCGACTGAATCTTCCCCGATACGCCACTTCGAACGCGATACCCCGACCGGCATATCGCCCCGAGTCGCAGGACGCGGTTCTCCTAAACGCCCCCGTCCGATTGGCAAGCCCGCCACGGATACAGCCGAATGCCACTCGTCGCAAATTCCCTTCGCGCGGTCCCGTGGCGAATCAGGACAGGGAACATCCGCGCTGCAGTGCCGTTTTCGACGATTTTTCAGGAAATACTGGCAGGAGTGGCAGGATTCGAACCCGCGGCCCTCGGTTTTGGAGACCGATGCTCTACCAACTGAGCTACACTCCTGCGGGCGCCGGTGCCTCTAGATGGAGCCGCGAAGGATTACAAGAGCCATACAAGATATTCGACCGGCCGGGGATTTGCTAGACTCCCCCCTCGTTCCATCAGGCAGGACACCCTGGATCAACGCAGGACCCCATGCACGCACCGCGATCCGTAAACCTGATCGAGCCCGAACTGCTCATGCTCGCCTACCGTAGCGGGATATTTCCCATGGCGGACAGCCGCGACGATCCGGAGATCTTCTGGATCGAGCCCCGCCAGCGAGCGATCCTGCCGCTCGACGGATTCCATCTCTCGCGCTCGCTTGCCCGCGCCCTGCGACGCGGACGCTTCACGATCACCTGCAACCAGGCCTTCGCGGACGTCATGGATGCCTGCGCCGCCCCGCGCGCCGTCAGGGAGGATGCCGAGGACGGAAGCTGGATCAGCCACCGCATCCAGGCGAGCTACGAAAACCTCCATTTCCTCGGCCACGCGCATTCGATCGAATGCTGGCAGGACCTCCCCGGCGGCGGCCGAAAGCTGGTCGGCGGGCTATACGGCGTCGGGTTCGACCGCGTGTTCTGCGGCGAATCGATGTTTTCGGATGAGACCGATTCGTCGAAAGTCGCGCTGGCCTGGCTGGTCGCGGCGCTGCGGCGCGGCGGCGCCACCCTGCTCGACTGCCAGTTCATGACCCCGCACCTCGCCTCGCTGGGCGCGGTGGAAATGCCGCAGACGCGCTATCTGGCGCTCTTGAAGGCGGCTCAGTCTTCCGGGGTTGCCGGAGTTTCCGGCGCGGGTTCGGAGGCAGGGGGCGGCGGCGCCGGCGTACTCTCGCTGCCCGACGCGTTCGCCGCGCTGCTGGAGGATGCGGCGGCGGCCGAGCTGGCGTCGAGTCCCGGGAAGCTCATCTCGCAAGCCTTGACCCAGACGTCGTAGACCGGGTGTTCGACGACGTTGAGTGCCGGGGAATTCTTGAACAGCCAGCCCGAAAAAACCTTGTGCCAGGCCAGCTTTTCCTTCGCGGTCCTGCGGTCCTGGACGAAGACCTGAACGAAAGCGCCTTCTTCCTGCGGCTTTTCCCAGGGCAGCGTCTTTTCGCAGGTGGCGACCCTCACGACGAGATTGCCCAGGCGGCGCGTCTCACCCGGTTTCATCGTCAGGTCCTGAGTCAGGTTGTTGCGCTTGTTGAGCACACCCAGCGTGACCACGCGCTCCTCGTTGGGCGTGCCGACGCGCTGGCCTTCCACCGCCTGTGCCGGACCGGCCTGCATATCCGCTATGGCTTCCGGGACGCTCGTCTCTTCGGCTTCGGGCGCGGGCTCACCGCTGCACCCGGCAAGCGTCAGCAGGCATACCGACACCCCGAGGGAGAAAAGTAGTGTTGAGCCGACAGGCCGCATGTCGAAAACCGCGCTCAGGCGTCGGGCGACCAGGGTTCGTAATCGCCGGTCGCGGCCGCGCGCCTGCCGCCCCGCTCCAGCGCACCTTGCGGCAGATAGGCCTGCGCGGTGCCGGTGGCGTTGGGCGTATAGTCGACTTCCCAGATGCGCGGCGGCGGCAGGTGACTTTCGGGAATGCCGTCATAGGAATGATGCAGCCAGCCGTGCCATTCGGCCGGGACGTTGCTGGCGTCGTTGGCGCCCACATAGATCACCCAGCGGCGCTCGTACCCTTCGGTCGTCTTCGCCTTTTTCGCACGGTAGTACTTGTTGCCCTGCGCGTCGGTGCCGACGTGCTCGCCGTTGAGCGAGCTCCAGAGCGAAGTGCCGATGGTCGCGCCATCCCACCAGGTGAAGATCTTGCCAAGGAGTCCCATGAGCCGCGCGTTAGCGTTCTTCTGCGGCGATGCCAAGCGCCTTGGGCTGTTTCCACTCCACCTTGTCACCCGGCCCGATACCCAGTTCGGCCGCCCTGCCGCCGTTCAGTTCGAGCACGCCGATCGCGGGGCCGGCCGCCGGCAGCGGCGTCTCGTCATAAGGAACCGCGTTGGCGGCGATATTGAGGATGCGGCGATCGGTGCCAATGAAGATGATATCGAGCGGGATCACCGTATTCTTCATCCAGAACGAAGGGCGACGCGGCGGTTCCTCGGGAAAGATCATGCCTTCGTCCGGCCCCATCTCGCTGCGGAACATCAGCCCCTTGGCCTGCTCGGCCGGCGTGCGGGCGACCTCGACGCGAAATTCGTGAGTCCTGCCCTGCGAGCGAATCGTCAACGGGACGACCGGCAGGCCCGATACCGGGTGGACCGCGGGCGCATTCGGCTTGGCGACGGCCTCCTGTCCGCCTTGCGAACAGCCGGTGGCGACGAGCAGGAATGCCGCGGCGGCTGAACTCAACGCTCTGGTCAATCGCAAGAATCTTCTCCTGAAGCCGACTCGACCCATTCCTCGACCGCGTCGGGATCGTCGGCATCGACGATCCGCCGCGCGATGTCGAGCCTGTGGCCGGCGCGCATCATCGCGGCGACCTGTTTCTCACGCATCGGCCTGTCGGGAACCTGAAGCGCAAAAGGCCCGAAACGCCGCCGCCGCGCGAGAACCAGCGCCGAGCGCCGCTCTTCCAGTTCACGGGGCCGAAAATCGTTCCGCAAGTCTTCGTCGACACCGGCCACCTTCAGCGCCTCTCCGACGCGCCGCGCACCATAGCCGCGCCGCATCAGGCTTCCCGCCTTCATTCGCGCCCACGCGGCATCGTCGACGTAGCCCAGTTCGACATAGCGGCCCACCAGCGCGTCGACCGGCGGGGAACCCTCGTCCGCCCAGCCGCGTTCCCGCAGCTTACGCACGAGATAGGCGTGCAATTTGGCTTGCGTTGTTGCAAAACGTGCAACATAGGCGAGCGCCAGTTCCTCAAGGCGGGACTGGGTCAACGGCTGGGGATTACGACGCTTGGAGGACATCTTGCCCTATTCGTGCCACACTCGGCGCGGAATGGGGAGAGCGCGCGAAACCAGGTCGTAGGAAACAGCTATGTCCAGTTCAGGTTTGAACGGCTAGAAGCTCGTAGTTTCGCGCTGAAAACGGTATAACAACAACGGGTTAAAAAGAGATGAGCGACACCCTGACGCTGGTGCCGAAAGTGGAACGGGTACTTGTTCCCACTCCGAACGAGGATTCCCTCCCCCGTCGATTTGCCGACTTCGACACCTTTTGCGACGCACTCGACTATGCCGCAAAGGGTTCTCGCGGGTTCAATTTTCACGACCCGCGCGGGACTCTGGCGCGCGTCTATCCCTTCAGCGAACTGCGCGCAGACGCCCTGGCCGTAGCCTACGAACTGGTCGCGCGCGGTGTAAAACCGGGCGACCGGATCGCCCTGATCGCGGAAACCGGGACGGATTTCGCAGCGCTGTTCTGCGGCTCGGTATATGCCGGTGCATGGCCGGTTCCGCTGCCGCTGCCGACCAGCTTTGGCGGCAAGGACAACTACATCGAACAGCTTTCGGTCCAGCTCCAGAGCTCTGACCCCACCATGCTGATCGGCCCGGACGAGATCGCGCATCTGACCAGCACGGCGGCCGAACGCCAGGGCTGCGGGCACGCCACCTGGTCCGATTTCGCCAAGCGCGATGCCGCGCCTTGCGAGCTGCGCAAGGCGCAGCCGGACGACATCTGTTATCTCCAGTACTCGAGCGGCTCGACCCGTTTCCCCCACGGCGTCGCGGTCACACACCGTTCGCTGATGTCGAACCTGGCCGCGCACAGCCACGGCATGCAGGTATGCGATACCGACCGCTGCATCTCGTGGCTGCCCTGGTACCACGACATGGGCCTCGTCGGCTGCTTCCTCTCGCTGATCGCCAACCAGGTATCGGGCGACTACCTGAGGACCGAGGACTTCGCCCGCCGGCCACTGGCATGGCTGGACCTCATCACCCGCAACGAGGGCACCTCGATCTCGTACTCGCCCACGTTCGGCTACGACATCTGCGCCCGCCGCATTTCCAGCCAGAGCCCGGTTTCGGACCGCTTCGATCTGTCGCGTTGGCGGCTGGCCGGTAACGGCGCCGACATGATCCGTCCGGACGTGATGCAGAACTTCGTCAATGCCTTCGCCGACGCCGGCTTCAAGGCATCGGCGTTCCTGCCCAGCTACGGCCTTGCCGAAGCGACACTGGCAGTCACGATCATGCCGCCGGGCGAAGGCATCCGCGTCGAACTGGTCGAGGAAGAGCGCCTTTCGGGCTCCCCGCGCGACCTCAGCCGCCCCGCCCGCTACCGCGCCATCGTCAACTGCGGCAAACCGGTGCTCGACATGGAAGTCGTGATCCGCGGCGAAAACGGCGAAGCGCTGGGCGATCACCAGATCGGCAAGGTCTGGTGCCGCGGCACCAGCGTCATGCACTCCTACTTCCGCGATCCCGAAGCGACCGAGGCCTGCCTCATCGACGGATGGCTGGACACCGGCGACATGGGCTACATGACAGAGGGCTACCTCTTCATCGTCGGCCGCGCCAAGGACATGATCATCATCAACGGCAAGAACCACTGGCCGCAGGACATCGAGTGGGCCGTGGAACAGCTTCCCGGCTTCAACCACGGCGACATCGCCGCCTTCTCGATCGAGATGGAAAATGGCGAGGAGGCCCCCGCCGTGCTCGTCCACTGCCGCGTCTCGGACCACGAAAAGCGCCTCGAACTGCGCGAGATGATCCGCGACAAGGTGCGTTCGATCACCGGCATGAACTGCGTGGTCGAGTTGATTCCGCCCAAGAGCCTGCCGCGCACCAGCTCGGGCAAGCTCAGCCGCGCCAAGGCCAAGAAGCTCTACCTTTCGGGCGAGATCGAGCCGTTCAAGCTGGCGGCATGAGCCTTCAAGGCAGGGGAGGAAGCGGGGACGCAGTCACGCCGCGACCTCCTCGCCACCCGTACGCGGGTCGACATCGCCTTTATCAGCGCGGATGAAGCTGATCTTGCCTTCCGATTCAAGGATCGCCCAGGCGACCTGATCGAGGCTGTCAATGCCGGCCAGCCGCATCTCGCTCGCCAGTTCGTCACTGTCGATGCGCTCGATGTCGAGATTGCGCTGGATCATCTCGCCGTGACGGACCAGCACCACCGGCGGACTGGAGAGAACGCCTCGCACTCCGGAAAAGCGGTGTCCGATCACGCTGAACAGCAGGCTCCAGGCTGCGAACGTGAAGATCGCCAGCGTCGCGCCGGTCAGAGAGAAATCCTGGTGCGTGACGCCCTGCTGGATGAGATCGCCCATGACGATCAGCGAAACCAGCTCGAACGGAGCCAACTGGCCCATCTCGCGCTTGCCCATCAGGCGCAGCAGTCCGTAAACCACCAGAAACATGACCGAGGCGCGCAGGACGATTTCCATCAGGGCAGCACCGTCAACGTGAGCGGCACAGTGGCCAGCGGCTCCTCGCCGTCCGCCACGACGAGTTCGCCGGTCAGCCGGCGCAGCCCTCGAGGCTGGATCTGGCCGTCCAGTTTCAGGATGAAAACCTCGCCCGCGCCAACCGGCCCGTAGTGGAAGGCATAGCGCCCGCCGATGGACTCCGCGCTCTGCGCGTCGGGAATCTGGGTGTCGATGCTCATCCCCTGCCAGAGACGGTCGGAGACAGAGATCACCAGATCGCCGACGTTTTGCTTGGGGCGCACCCTTACGACGGTCTCGAACCAGTTGCCGCTGCGCAGGATCGGCTCGTGTTGCATCGTGACGTCGGCGAGCGGGGTATCCTTGCGCAGGGTCCGTTCCCCGCCGCCGCCCAGCCAGCCGAGCAGCGCGCTGCCGAGCACGACAAGAATGAGTAACGTGGCCAACGGAGTGCGCCAGCGGGCGAAGCGGCTTGCGCGAATGTGGTGCGGCGTAATCCCGAAAGGGCGATTCAAGGCGTTGCGGCCTTCACCCCGCAGGGCACCGGGCGATCGGTCCGTCATGGCATGGCGTGAAACTCGCGCCGTGCCTTGATGTTCCCTTCAGCGCAGTTCGCCGTCGAGCCGCTCTGCCAGCCGGAGCGCCAGTGCAACCAGCGTAAACGTCGGGTTCGCCCAGCCGGCCGTCGCGAAGACGGAGCTTCCGGCGACGTGCAGGTTCGCCACCCCATGAACCTTGCAGTGCTCATCGACGACGCCGGTCTTGGGATCGTCGCTCATGCGGGTTCCGCCCATATGGTGATAGCCGGCGATCGGGTGATTGCCGACGGTCGGGTCGACCGGCCAGTCATTCCCCGCATCGCCGATCCATTCGCTCGGCGTCACCGAACCGCGCCCCATGCGGTCCAACTCCTCGCCGAATACCCGGGCGAAGACGCGGGCGGTGTGCTTGTCGAGCGGGTCCAGTCGCCAGTCGAGATCGGCCTGCCGCTCGCCCAGCGCGTTGCGCGTGCTTGAAAGGACAATGCGGCTGTCCGGGTTGGGCGCCTGTTCGCCGCGAATGATCATGTAGAGGCCGGTCATGCCGGTACTGGCCATGGCCGCCTCCACCTTCTCACGCACCGCGCGGTGGAACCAGGCGCGCAGGCCCCGGTAGATGTGGTCGAGCTTGCGACCGGTACGGTCCGGGTTCAGCGAGTGCTTGATCGTGCCATAAAGCTTGTTGCCCAGCGCCACCCCCTTTTCCGGCGGGCGCTGCAGCTTGAACGTGACGATCGAGTTCATCGCCCCCTCCGCCTCCTGCACCGCGTCCGAGAGACGCAGCACCGGCGCCAGCGGCGGGCCGGATTTCATGAAACGCTTCTGGTAGGCGGCCCAGAGATCGAAGGGCCGATTGGTCTCGACCTTGCCGATGCGGCCCGTGGGATGCTCCATGAAGAAACGGCCGAGCTGGTCGTGCGTATTGCCGATGCCGCCGGCGCAGACATCGTCGGAAGCCAGCATCAGCCGCGCATTCTCGATCGCTCCGCAGGCGAGCACGTAATGCCGCGCCTTCAGCTTGGCCGACTGGCCGTCGAGCGTCCGCACCTCGACATGCTCGATCGCGGCTCCGTTAGTGCTCGCCTGCAGGTTCACGGCATTGGCGTGGAGCAGGATCGTGAGGTTCGGCGCGTCGATCAGGTCCTTCGCCCGGCTGGCCGCAAAGCGCTCGGTCGCCTCGTCGAAGCGCCAGAGATCGGTAGCCAGCTTCCGGGGATCGAAGCCCTGGTCGGGAATGCCGCAAAGGCGGTAGGCATCGTCCCATTCGAAAGGGCCGATATCGAAAATATCCTGCGCCCGGCGGTAGTAGGGCACGACATCGCCGCGCGTGATCGGCCAGCCCGAGTGCGGCACCCAGGCCCGCTTGGCGAAGTCGATCTCGTCGAGCAGCGCGCAGCGGCCGCCCCAGATCGAGACCGTGCCGCCGAAGAAGCGCAGACGCGATTCCTCCAGGTCATAGTATTCGTGGCCGATGTTCTCGCCCTTGTAGAGCGCCTGGGTCTTCTCCTCGAAATCCGTCCCGCCGCTTTCGGCAAGGCAGACCTGATGCCCGGCGCGCGTCAGTTCGCGCGCGATCGTGACGCCCGCCGCGCCGGCGCCGATCACGCAGACGTCGAATGGCTTGTCGGCAACCGCCTCGGGGTTTTTCTGAAGATCAACGAGCATCGAACGTCTGGTCCCACCAGCAGGAGAACATGGCGATCGCGTAGAGGATGCGCCCGTGGTTGGCGAGGCCGGCGGCATGTTCGGCGAACAGTTTTTCGACCGCGTCCTGCCGCAGATAGCCGCTCTTCGAGGCACCGCTGGACGTCCATGCCTCCCGCGCGAAGCTGGCGAAGCCGCCGCTGAACCACTCAGCGAATGGAAGCTGGAAACCCAGCTTGCGCTCGTCCAGTGCGCCGGGGAACAGCCAGGGCTCCACGGCCTTCCTGAGGGCATACTTGCCGACTTTGCCGCGCAGCTTCATGTTTCGGGGCATCGTCAGCGCCCAGTCCACCAGCTTGTGACTGAGAAACGGCACGCGCGCTTCGAGCGAATGCGCCATCGAGCCGCGGTCGGTGCGGTTGAGGAGCGAGGCAGGCATGTGAACCGTCAGGTCCGCCAGCATGAACTGCGCCAGCGGATCGAGATCGCGCGCGCCGCTAAAGCCGAAGTATTCACGCTCGAGGTCGTCGAAAGGGTGATCGCTTTCCTGCCTTGCGTGAAAGCCCGGTTCGTAGAGCTCCTCCCGCACCCAGGGTGTGGAGATCTGCGTGCCCTGGAAGAAACGCTGGTAGTTGTTCTCCAGCATGGCCGACTGGCGAAAGCGTCGCGCGTTCTGGCGCAGATAGTTGAGCCGCTTGCCCCCCATGCCCGGCGCACGGTCGATGGCGGACAGGACGGGTTCCAGCATGCGCAGGAACGGCCCCGTGCGCGCGGCGGCGAGCGCGGTGCGCTGGCGCTTGTAGCCGGCGAAGATCTCGTCCGAACCTTCGCCGCAAAGCACGACCTTCACATGCTCGGCCGCCAGCTTCGAAAGGTGCCAGACCGGCACGGCGGCCGTGGCCGCGCATGGCTCGTCGTGGCTGCGCTGCACCTCCGGCAGCATGATCCCCGCGTCCTGCGGTTCCAGCGGCAGGGTAATGTGCTCGCAGCCGAGGTGCCTGGCGATGCGCACGGCGGCCTCGGTCTCGTCGATCGAGGTTCCCGGGAATCCCATGGTGAAAGCCTTGACGGGCGCCGTCGCGTGACGCGCCATGGAGGCAACGATCGCGCTGGAATCCACGCCGCCTGACAGGAAAGCGCCAACCGTCACGTCGGCGAGCATGTGGCGCTTCGTGGTTTCCGAAACCCAGTGCCGCGTCTCCTCGATCCACTCGGTTTCCGAAAGACCCTGCCGCACCTCGAATCGCGGCCGCCAGAACTGGCGGATTTCCGGGTCACCGTCGGGTCCGATGTGGAGCACATGGCCGGGCGGCAGCGTCCTCACCTCGCGCCAGATCGAACGCGGCTTCTGGACGTGACCGAACATGAAAAAGTCATGCACGCCGCGCTCATCGACCGTGAAATCGAGACCGATCCCTTCGGGACCGGACAGCGCCCTCAGCGTGCGAATTTCCGAGCCGAAGGCGATGCCGCCCTGCTGGAGCGTATAGTAGACCGGCTTGATCCCCAGCGGATCGCGCGCGAGCACCAGCCGGCGCTCCTTCGCGTCCCAGATGGCGAGGCCGTACATGCCCTCCAGCTTCGGCCAGGCCTCGTCGCCCCAGCGCACGTAAGCGGCAAGGATCGTCTCGGTATCGCCATGCGTCGCGAACTTCCAGCCCCAGGCGACCAGCTCCTCGCGCAGCTCTGGAAAGTTGTACACCTCGCCATTGAAAACGATCGCCCAGCGTCCGTCGGCCGAGAACATCGGCTGATGCCCGCCCTCCAGGTCGACAATGGAAAGCCGGCGATGGCCTAGGCCGAGGTCGCCGTCTATGTGGATGCCCCCGTCGTCAGGGCCGCGATGGACGATGGTTTCGCAGGCGCGGGCAATGGCCTCGCGCGGGACCGGCCTGCCGCCGCGCCTGTACCAGCCGGTAATGCCGCACATCTGCCCCTCGTCTTCCCGCTACGAATATTGCGGCCGCGTACAGCGCGTTGGACCTCAGGAAAAGGTCTCCGCCCCGGTTTCGTCCTGCCACCGTGGATAAAGCGGCAGCGTGACGAGCAGCAATCCTCCCTGACGCAGAACTCGAGGGCGAAAGGCGGAATTGGCAATATTGCCGTGACACCGGCGACTCGGCGATATCGCTCCGGCCCGGTTCAGATGTCCCGCTCAAGTTCGAGGTAGTCGCGGGGGATGCGCAACGCCTCTGCCGCGATTTGGGTTTCGCGCAGGAACAGCACGAGCGCGAACAGAAGCAGGACAATCGAGGCAAGGAAAGTGATCGCCGCGATCAGGTTGAGATCGGAAGCCAGCAGTCCTTCGAGGAACAGCAGCACGACGGTCGTACCGATGGAAAGGCCCGAAAGCACCATGAGACGAATGGCGCGGGTGATGATCGTGATGCGCTTGTCGATGATACGGATTTCGCGCACCACCATGTCGTGATCCGGGCCTTGGGTCTCGACATGCATCGCCTGCAGCGCCCTCGCCCGATCGACGACGCGCCCCAGCCGCGTCGAGAGAATGTTGAGAATATTGCCGATGGCCACGAGGACGAATACCGGCGTCAGCGCCAGCTGGATTGTCTGAACGATCATCGAACTGTCCGCCGCCACCGGGAATCAGGCCGCGCAGCCGCGCGCGAGCAGGCACACGCCATCCGGCGCGAAACCGATCTCTTCGATACCGTGCGCCAGCGCGCACCCGCCGGGGGCGACATCGCTTCCCGCCACGGTCACGGACCCCATGCGGGGAATAACCAGCAGGGCGCCCGGATAGCGCGCCGCGACTTCGTCCGTGGGCGCGCCCTCAATCTGGTCGAGCAGGAACAGCGGACCGTCCACGAGGACCTGCGAACCGCGCGGCGCGACCCGCTTGTGCCAGCGCATCGCATAGGGCTCTCCCTTCGCGACGGCCATGCCCTCTTCGAGGTGCAGTTCGCGCGGCCGGCCATAATCGAAGAGGCGATAGGTGATGTCGCTGTTCTGCTGCACCTCGATCAGGCTCACGCCCGCGCCGATGGCATGTACCGTGTTGGCCGGAATGTAGAAGAAGTCGCCCGGCGAAACCTCGTGCCAGACCATCAGATCCTCGATCGAGCCGTCGAGAGCGGCGGCGCGCATCTCTTCCCCGGTGAGATCTTCCCGGAAGCCGATGCCCAGTGTGGCGCCGGGCTCGGCGCCAACGATCAGCCAGCACTCCTCCTTGCCCTGGCGGCCGATGCCCTTGGCGAGCGTCTGCGCGTCCGAGGGATGGACCTGAACCGAAAGCTTCTCGCTCGTGAAGATGTACTTGACCAGCAGCTCCGGCAGTTCGGCAGGCGGTTCGAACCAGATTTCACCGATCCTTTTCCCTTCCGGAGCCAGGAAGGGCGCTGGCAGGACGTCCTTGCCCCAGGGCTTTTCGACCTGCCGGATCGGCAGCGAACCACTCATCTTATTGAACCTCATGACTTGCGCGCGATCATGGCCTCGCCGCTCCGGGTTACAACAGGCTCACGATAAAACCAACGCTGTCGCCAGCCGAATACGCCCTCGACCGGCCGTCCCGAGGCGTCCCTTGCCGGGCGAAAGCGAAAGCGCTTCGTCGCGAGGCGGCAGGTTATTTCTCCGGCGCGCGGATCGGGGCTGGGCTTGACGATGCGGCAGCCGCGAACCCGGCCATCAGTGCCGACCGTCAACGCGACGATCACTTCGGTTCCGATACGCAGGTCGCGGCTCTCGCGCGGATAGTCCCTGGCCGAATTGATGTCTCCGGCGATCTTGACCGGCGGACTTGCCCCGCCGCCGCCGTCCTGCCCCGAGCCGCTTGCGCCGGAACCCGTCCCCCGGCCCTCTCCCCCAGCTCCGCTGCCCTCCCCCTCCTCACGCGCGCCCGAGGCATCGTCCGGCCCCTTTCCGGCCACCGGCGGCGCCTGCGTCGGCCTTAGCGCGATCGCCGCTTCGGGCGCTGAGGTGTCGCGCGGCGTGGCCTTCCTTCCGGGAGGCGCGGCCGCTCCTTCTTCCTGCGGCGGCGCGGCCGCGGGCGACGGGCTCGGCGCCGGCTCGGACGGTGCCGATGTCTCCACCGATACCGTGAAGGCCTGCGTCAGGTCCCTGACGACGGAAGAGGCGAACTGCGGCGTGAAGGCCCGCACCAGCAGCGCGATCAGGACGACATGCAGGCCCGCGACAAGGGCAATGACGCCAAGGCGCGTCCGGCGCGCGGGTTTGAGGTCCGCCTTCGTCATGCTGGTTCGATGCCACGGCAAGGCGCGTTCCCGCAATGGTGCCTTTGACAACGCACGCCGGGAAGGTCATTCTCCAAATCGAATAGTGCTTCGAAATATGCGACTATCCTAGATAAAGAATGCGGGAGGCAAGATATGTCTACGCCGGCAGCCAATAAAGGCTTCGCTCCCTTGGACTGTGTCCACGGCAACGTCCGCCTGCGGGGACAGCTGCTGCGGCCCGCCGGCGAGGGAACGCGGGCCACGGTCCTTATGTTCCCCGGCGCGACCGGGCCGGGCGACAGCTTCCGCAAGGCCATGCACGAACTGGCCGACGCGGGTTACGTAGTGGCCGGCCTCGACATGTACGGAGCCGACGCGGATATCTCGACACCCGCAGCTGCGGGCAAACATTACATGGCCCTCCTCGGCAACCCCGCGACGCTGCGGGAACGGGCGGTGCATTGGCTGGACACGGTGCGCGCCCTTCCCGGCGTCGATTCACGGCGGATCGCCGCCATCGGATACTGCTTCGGCGGCAGGTGCGTGCTTGAACTCGCGCGCAGCGGCGCCGACCTGC
Source organism: Novosphingobium endophyticum (assembly GCF_014640675.1). GTDB lineage: Bacteria > Pseudomonadota > Alphaproteobacteria > Sphingomonadales > Sphingomonadaceae > Novosphingobium > Novosphingobium endophyticum. The sequence continues at coordinate 74,161 of NZ_BMHK01000003.1, forward strand.
AGGCAGTCATCAGCTACCACGGACTGCTGGCCACACATGCACCCGCCGGGCCGGGAAAGGTACGCGCAAGGATCGCCGTCTGGTCCGGCGGACAAGACCCTTACGTATCCGTGGCCGAACTCGATGCGCTGCGCAGCGAACTCGATAATGCGCGGGCCAATTATCAGATTACATTGTTCAGTGCGGCACAGCATGCATTCATGGATTCCGATCACGACGGATTGGCCGACGGCATCGCCTACGACCGGGTGGCACATCGAATTGCCTGGATGGGCACACTGGCACTTTTGGACGAAATCATCGGTGAGAAATTGTGATCCAGTGTGTAACGTAACCGGCATGATCTTCAGAAGATTCGACCTCTTGGCCTCAATTCTCAATTGCGAGCCAAATCACGTTCAGAAGCACTTGCATTTCCGCATTGGGTTCGTAGCATGTACACATCTAAAAAGAATTTGAAGATGCCGAACTGCGGCACGACAATTTAAATGGGAGGGAAATGAGGGTTGATGTACAATGCCCGACTACCGATAGTCGGCATGCATCGCTCCCTGGAATCCCGCCAAAATTGAAGAAGGCCGGCATTCGCAGCCGGTCAACGCCGGCTGAGAACCATGTTGCCGCAGGGGAGAAGAAAGATGACTGCAAGGAATGTCAGAAGCGCTCTGATGCTGGGAGCAGCCTTCACGAGTGTATCCATGGCAGGTCCAGCGCTTGCGCAGGAAACGGCATTCAATGCCGATGAAATCATTGTCACCGCCCGGCGCACCGAAGAGCGTCTGCAGGACGTTCCGATTTCGATAACCGTTTACAACCAGGAGCAGCTCCAGAAGCGCAACGTCGCGGTTGCCTCCGACCTTGCGACCTACACCCCTTCGCTATCGGTCAATACCCGCTTCGGCCCCGAGAAAGCGACTTTCGCCATTCGCGGTTTCAACCAGGACGCGGCCGCGGCGCCGACGGTCGGCGTATACTTCGCCGATGTGGTCGGCGTACGCTCGCAAGGCGGCACCGCCGGCGGCAACACGGTGGGCGCGGGCTCCTTCACCGACCTGCAGAGCGTCCAGGTCCTGAAAGGACCGCAAGGCACGCTGTTCGGCCGCAACACGACGGGCGGCGCCGTGCTGCTCGTCCCGCAGAAGCCGACCGATCTGCTCGAGGGCTACATCGAGGGCACTTACGGCAACTTCGACCAGAAACGCGTGCAGGGCGCGCTCAATGTCCCGCTGGCAGACACCTTCAAGGTGCGTGTCGCCGTCGACCGCAACAAGCGCGACGGTTACATGAAAAACCACTCGGGCGTCGGCCCCGACGCGTACAACGACGTCGACTACACCTACGGCCGCCTCAGCGTGGTCGCCGACCTGACGCCCGAGCTCGAGAACTACACGATCTTCCACTACAGCGAGTCGGACACCAACGGTTACGCCACGCGGCTTGAGGACTGCGACCGCGACCCCGCTTCGCCGTTCGTAGGTGGCAGCCTGACGCGCTACTACACCTCGCTCGCAGCGTGCGACCAGATCGACCGGCAGGCCGCGCGCGGTGACGGACCTCTCGACGTCGAAGTCAGCAATCCCGATCCGCGCATCTACATCCGCACCTGGCAGGTCATCAACACGACGACCTGGCAGATGAGCGACACCATGACGCTCAAGAACATCGTCAGCTACGGCGAATACCGCGAGCAGGCCGCGTTCCAGCTCTATAGCGACAACTTCTTCGTCCCGAACACGCCAGTCACGCAGGGATTGGCCATGGGGGGCGGCCCCCTGCCCGGTCAGCCGTTCGATTATATCCAGCTTGGAACCCAGCCAGGCTATGATGCGGCAGCGGGATCGACCACGACCGAAGAACTGCAGTTACAGGGCCGTTCCGCAGACGGGAAGTTCAACTACGTTGTCGGCGGCTACCTTGAATTCAGCCGCCCCATCGGGTGGAATCAGCAGCGCACCGGCATTTTCGGCAACTGCGTCGATCCGGGAACGCTCAACTGTACCGGCGGCTTGCCGCTCATCCCGATCGCTCCGGGGGTGACGGTGCCTGGCGTGATCATTTCCGAATCGCGCACCCGCCTGGATTTCGACAACCACGGGGTCTTCGCACAGGGAACCTACAACTTCACCGATCAATTGGCATTGACGCTGGGCGGCCGCTGGACGTTCGACAAGATTGTCGGCTACGCGGAAAGCAATCGCTGGGTTCTCGCGTCCATTCCGGGCGTTGGCACGATTCCGGTAAGCCGTGTCTGCAACGACGTGCTGAACCACCCGGACGTCGACTTGCTGGCGAACGGCGGCGATGTTTCAGCCTGCGGCACACGCATCGTCAGCAAGACGGACAAACCGACATGGCTGGCCGGCCTCGACTTCAAACCGACGCCCGACACGCTCGTTTATGCCAAATATGCGCGCGGGTATCGTCAGGGCGCCGTCAACTTCACCAACCCCGGCCTTGAAACCGTTGGCCCGGAAAAAGTCGACGCCTACGAGATCGGCGCCAAGCTGACGTTCCGCGGCGCCGTGCCCGGCTACTTCAACGTCGCCGCCTTCTACAACGACTTCTCCGATCAGCAGATTTTCGGCGCGCTGATCGCGAAGCCCGACAGCGGCCTTGCCGGCGGTGCCGCGCTGATCAACGCGGGCAAGTCGGTCATCAAGGGGATCGAGGTCGATACGGGCGTGACCGTGTTCGACATGCTTCGGCTCGGTGCGGGCTACACCTATCTCGATACCGAGCTCAAGGATCTGATCGCGCCGACGCTCAGCCCCGACAGCCCGTTCGAGGAGATCATACCGCGCGGCATGGAAGGCGGACCGCTGACATACTCGCCCAAGCACAAGCTGACACTGTCGGGCGACGTCAACGTCCCAGTGGGCGACGCCGGCACGTTCACCGCCGGCGCGGTGTTCGTCTACACGTCGTCGCAGTTCGTGGACGGGAACAACAAGATCCCCGGCTACAGCCTGCTCAGCCTCAATGCCGGTATCACCGATATCGGCGGAACAGGCTTCGATCTCACCGCTTTTGCCAACAACGTGACCAACAAGAAGTACCGCGTCACGTCCGGCGGCGGGTTCGAATCCTCGGGCATCCAGGATTTTGCCTACGGCCAGCCGCGCATGTACGGCCTGCGCCTGAAGTACAACTTCGGCCGGTAATCAAAACCCCCCGCGCCTGCCGAGTGGCGCGGGGGAACGGCCTCCGGGTCAGACTTGCAGCCACGCCCTGCCGGGCGTGGCTTTTTCTTTTCCTACGAAATGCCCAGCAATCCGAAACTATCGTGCCGCATCGCGGCCTTGCCGAGCCGGTCGACGAACTGGACGATGATCGGCGGATCGACGCGGCGGGTGATCGACCAGAGGTAGAAACCGTAGGTCACCGCCTCGCGGTACTGCGCCCAGGCCTGTTCCTCGTCCGGCATCGCCATGCCGCGTCCGCGCATCATCGCCAGGTACTCGCCAAGTAGCCGGCGTTCCTCGGCCTCGGCGGTCTCGGTCGGCAGCACGGCATTCAGGTGATAGGCGACGTCGAGCGCCCAGCCGCCGCGCTGGAGCAGCTGCCAGTCGATTACCCCGGTACCGTCGCCGGTGCGGAACAGGTTGCCGGCATGGGCGTCGCCGTGGATCATGAACTGCGGCCGGCCGGCATCGCGCTCGGCCAGCGCCTTCATCGCCGAGGAGAGGCGCGCGGCGCTGCGTATGCGCGACGAGAGATTGTCCCCGCGCGGCCCGTCGAGAAGCTCCTGAAGCATGGCCGGCGTGACATAGGTCATCTTCGCCAGCTCCGCCGCGCGGGGCCGGATCCAGTCGGCGCCTTCCAGGAACGCGCTCTTCGCGTGGAGGCGCGAGAGCTGATCGAGGCTTTGCAAGGCGTCATCCGCCCTGAAGGGGTCGAGCGCGGAACAGAAGGTGGCGCCATCGGCTATCAGGTCGCGCATGATCGTGACCGCCTGCTGCGCCTCGCGGTCAATGACCAGGGCGACCGCTTCGGGCACGCGCATGTCGACGACCGGCGCGACCTTGCCGTAAAAGTCCGCCTCCAGCACGCAAGTCGGGCCGCCACGCGCCGTCATTGCGTCGACATCGAGCAGGCCCTTGAGGCAGAAATGGCGTTTGCATGTCTCGCCTTCGAAAGCGGCGGCAAAGCGCACCTTGGTCGCGACGGTGCGGATCACTTCGACCGTTTCGACTTCGGTAACGGTCTTTCCGCCCGAAACATCGGCAAGCGCCGCGCTCAGCCAGGCCGGCTCCAATGCCTCTTCGAGAGTGGCCGGAACCCTGACCTTCGGTTGCGATGGCACGCGCCGCACCGGTGTCTGCATCGTTCTTCTCCCCTTTCGCAATGGCTGGACTTTGCCTTGACCTAATTCGCCATTTCGGTCCATCCTTCGCAATAGAGAATTTCTCCGGTCATGCGATGACAGTTGCAGGCCATCGCAAACGAACGGACGAGTGAGGCAAGGAACCACGATGGGTAGGCCGCTGGAAGGAATCAAAGTCGTCGAAGTTGCCATGTGGGCCTTCGTACCCACCTGTGGCGGCATGCTCGCGGACCTCGGCGCGGACATTATCAAAATCGAGCCGCCAACAGGCGATCCGCTGCGCGGCCTCCAGATCGGCGGCCTGAACGAGGAAAGCCGGCGCATCGACTATTCGTGGGAAAGCTATAACCGCGGCAAGCGCTCGATCACGCTCGACCTCAAGCAGGAAGCGGGCCGCGCGGTGCTGCGCAAGCTGCTGGCGGATGCGGATGTCTTCCTGACCAGCCTGCTCCCGCCCGCGCGGCGCTCGATGGGAATAGACGCGGCCACGCTGCGCAAGGCCTTCCCGAATCTGATCTATGCCAGCGGCAGCGCGTCAGGTCCCAATGGCCCGGAGAGCGAGAAAGGCGGCTATGACGCCATCACCTTCTGGGCGCGCGGCGGCATTTCGTCCTCGCTCACCGTGGAAGGCGCGCAGCATCCCGTCGGCCCGCCGGGCCCGGCCTTTGGCGATACGCTGTCCGGTGCGATGCTCGCCGGCGCGATCAGTGCCGCCATCGCGAGGCGCGCGATGACGGGCGAGGCGGGCGAAGTCGATGTTTCGCTGCTCGGCACCGCGATGTGGTCTATGCAGCGCTACATCTGCCAGGCGACGGCCGACGGCGTGCGGAAATTCCCCAAGCCGCCCGCCGACAAACCGCACAACGTGCTCGTCAGCAACTATCGCACGTCCGACGAGCGCTTCGTTGCGCTGTGCATGCTGCAGGCGGACAAGTACTGGGCGCCCTTGTGCGAAACAGCCGGACGGCCGGACCTCGCCGCCGACCCGCGCTTCGCAGACACCAGGGCCCGGCGCGAGAACATCGACGCCTGCCATGCCGAGGTAAAGGCGCTGTTCGCGTCGAAGACGCTGGCGGAGTGGAAGGACATCCTTTCCCGCCAGCAGGGTCAGTGGGACGTGGTGCAGGACGTCGGTGAAATGAAGGACGACGTGCAGGCGCAGGCCAACGGCTACATCAAGCATGTCGATTATGGTGACGGGACCGATATTCCAATGGTAGGCCTCCCGATGCTGTTCAACGGCGCGCCGCTGGATTCCACGCGTTCGCCGGAACTGGGGGCGGACAGCGACGCGGTGCTAGCCAGCCTCGGCTACAGCGAAGACGAGATCATCGACCTCAAGGTGCAGGGAGTCGTGTTCTGATGGGCGAGGCCCCCGCGCGCAAGCTCCCGGCGCTGGAGCCGGAGACGGAATTCTTCTGGACCTCCGGCGCGGACGGGCATCTGCGCATCCAGCGCTGCGGCAACTGCGGTCTGTGGCAACATCCGCCCCTCCCCCGCTGCGCCGCTTGCGGCAGCGAGCAGGTCGCGGCGCAGGCCACGTCGGGCAAGGGCCGGATCGCCAGCTACACGGTCAATCACGAACCGTGGGTGCCCGGTCTCGAAGTGCCCTTCGTCTATGCGGCGGTGGAACTCATCGAGCAGGCGCAGCTCTACGTCCTCACCAACATCCTCGCGCCTGTCGACGCTGTACGGATCGGTATGCCGGTAGAGGTCGAGTTCGAACGGCACGAGGACGTCTGGCTGCCGATGTTTCGCCCGGCGCGAGGCGCTGTATGACGCAGCTTCCCGAAAAGCTCACCTGCATCACCGGCGCGGGCCAGTCTGAAGTCGGCCGCCCCTCCCCGCGCACCGCGCTGCAACTCACGGCCGACGCATGCCTTGAGGCAATCGCCGACGCGGGCCTCACGCCGGCGGACATCGACGGCATAGCCTGCTACCCCGGCAAGTCCTCTGAAGGCGGCGGGATCGCTCCTGTCAGCCCCTCGGAAGCCGCCGCCGTGCTGGGCATCGACCCGAAGTGGATCCTCGCCTCGGCCGAGGGTTTCAGTCACATGGCACCGATCTTCAATGCCGTGACCGCCATCGCCTGCGGTCTCGCGCGGCATGTGGTGGTGTTTCGCTCGGTGGCGCAGGCGACGGCACGCATGGCCTCGCGATCCTCCACGCTGATGTCGCCCTCACGCAGCCGCGTGGAGGGCAACAATGCCTGGACAGTGCCGTTCAACGCGCTCTCGCCGATCAACACTTTCGCGCTTTATGCCCAGGCCTATTTCGACAAGTACGGCGCGAACGAGGAGCAGCTCGGCATGATCGCGGTGAACAACCGCCGCAACGCCGCGCACAATCCGAACGCGATCTACCGGAAGCCGCTGAGCCTCGAAGACTATCTGGCCAGCCGCGTGATCTCTTCGCCGCTGCGCCTGTTCGACTGCGACAGCCACATCGACGGTTCGACCGCGATCGTGATTTCACATCGCGACGCCGCGAAGGACGGCAGGAACCCGCCGCTCCACATCGAATCCATGGGCATGGCGGTCGGCGGTCTGTGGGTGGGCAAGTACGAGGGCGACTTCACCGCGATGCCCGCCGCGCACAAGGCGGGAAAAATGCTGTGGTCGCGCACCGACCTCAGGCCCGGAGACATGGACTGCGCGCAGATCTACGACGGATTCTCGATCCACGTCTGGATGTGGATGGAAGCCCTGGGCCTCGTGCCGCGCGGCGAGGCCTGCCGCTTCGTGGAAGGCGGAAACCGCATCGCGCTGGACGGCGAGCTACCGCTCAATACCGGCGGCGGCCAGCTCTCGGCCGGGCGTTTCCACGGCTATGGGCATATTCACGAGGCGACCGTGCAACTCTGGGACCGGGGCGGCGGGCGTCAGGTGAAGGACGCGCGGACCTGTGTGATTTCCAACGGCGGCTACGGCTACGGCGCGATGATCCTGCGGCGCGATTGAGACGCTGACTCGGCACCCCCTCCCTTCAGGACGAGACATACCCGCGCTTGCCCGTGAAACGGACGGCGCCGGAGTCGAGTCGCGCTCTTGACAAAATCATTCCCTATTGCGATACTTAGTTCTCTATTTCGAATTAATGGAAGTGGCCGGAAATCGGCACGAGAGGAGATGAAAGATGGGCGAGGCAGATCCCGCGATCCGGGGCGGCAGTGTCGCCGAATGGCATTACGGTCCGATCTTCGACGCGGACGCGCACATCGATCCACCGCACGACATGTGGAAGAACTACCTGCCTTCCCATCTCAAGGATCGCGCCCCCTTCATCGAGCACGCGGACGACGGCGACTACATCTGCTTTGAAGGCAACCGCCGCCCCTTCATGATGATCAACAACCAGGCCGGGCGCGAGGGTAAGAACTTCAAGATGAAGGGCCGCCTTGCCGACCAGCGCAAGGTCTGGGAGCCGGCCACGCGCCTTGCCGACATGGATACGGACGGCATGGACGCCGCGCTGCTGTTTGGCGGCGGCCCGCTCGGTTCCTTCGACAACGAACTCTACGTCGCCAGCTACGAGGCTTATCAGAACTGGGTGCTGGACTTCTGCTCGGCGGCGCCCGACCGGCTCTACCCCGTCGGCTACGTGCCGATGCGCGACATTGACGAGACCATCGAACACGTTCGCCGTCTGGCGAAGAAGGGCTTTCGCGCGATCAACCTGCCGGCCTTTCCGCAGAACAAGAATGCCTGGGAAACCAGTTCGGGCGTCAAGGCGCTCAAGGCCGGGCAAGTCTCGGCGCTGACCGGGGAGCAGAAGGGCGATCTGCAATACTTCCAGCCCGAGTTCGACAAGCTCTGGTCGGCGATCTGCGACGAAGGGCTGGTCGTCACCTTCCACCTCGGCGCGCGCGTGCCGCGCTTCGGCGAGAAGCAGTATTTCCTGCCCGACATGCCGATGTCCAAGATGGCGATGGCCGAGCCCATCGGAATCTTCATCTTCAACTGCATCTTCGATCGCTTCCCCGACCTGAAGATCGGCAGCATGGAAAGCGGCGTGGGCTGGTTCGCCTGGTTCACCGAGTACATCACGCGCACGTGGGAAAAGCAGCGTTTCTGGACCGAAAGCCAGCTGAAGAACCCGCCCAGCTACTACATGGACCGCAACGTCTTCGGCTCGTTCATCCAGGACCGCACCGGCATTCTCAACCGCGACCTGCCGGGCGGCGGAAACATCATGTGGTCATCGGACTATCCGCATTCGGAAACGACCTTCCCGAACTCACGCGCGATCATCCAGCGCGATTTCGAAGGCGTTCCCGAGGAGGACGTGAAGGCCATCATCAACGGCAATTGCCGAAAGCTGCTCGGCCTGAGCTGAACCGTACAATGCCTGAAGAGTGGGCTGCCGGCCCCCGGCCCGTGCCGGGGTGACCGGGGGGCAACGACCACTCTCTCCGAGACCCCCGGCGCCTCACTCAACCTTCAGTCGCGTCCTCATTGCCGCCTCGTCCATCATCGGCGCGCCGCGTAGATGCCCCAGGCGGATGCCGGTGCAGGTCATCTTGAACTGCGCGAAGTCCTCGTACCAGCCGAGATCGGCGGCCGACTTGCCGGTGATTTCTTCCCACAGATCAACCGTCTCGTCGCGGCTGCCCATGCCTTCCAGCGGCGCGCCATAAGTGGACTGCGGCCCGTGCATCGTGTCCGCCAGCACGCAGAACCACGCGAGGTCATGGAGCGCACCGCCGAGCGAAGGCTGTTCCCAGTCCATCACCGCGACGACATCGAAATTCTCATCGAACATCATGTTGCCGATGCGTGCATCGCCCCAGACCAGCCCCTCCGGGCGATTCTTCGGCCAGAGCGCCTTGAGGCGGGCCAGGGCCTCGTCGAGCACCGGCAGGGTCTCCGTTTCCTGCAGCCAGGCGGCGAAGCGGGTGTACTTCTCCCACTCCTGCTCAAGCCCCTGCTCCGCTCCGTCCGGGCCCTTCAGGAAGGCGCATTCGCCGAGAGGCACTTTCTGGATCGCGGCAAGCTGGCCAACGGCGTTGCGCCACAACACGCGGCGCTGCTCGGGCGCGGCATCCCTCAGCCAGCCTTCGCGCGCATAGGGCGGTACCGAAACGGGCACGCGGCCCTGTTTCTTCTCCATCACGAAGAAGGGATTGCCGAGAAGCGAGGCGTCCTCCTCGAACCACAGGGGGCGCGCCACGCGCACGTAACCGCCGTCGCTGAGCACCTTCATGATCTGGTACTGCTCGTCGAACAGGTTGTCGGGAAAGACGGTGAACGACCGGGGCTTGATCCTCAGCACACAGCCTTGGGCATGATCGCGGCCCGCTTCCCTCCAGTGCGCGTCGAACAGGATCGTTTCGTGGCTCTGCCCGGCGCCACGCGGGTAGGCGAGATTGGCGATGGCGATGTCGCTGGCCTGCGGCATGCGCGTGCCGAGCCACCCCGCCAGACGGGTTGCCAGTTCATCCAGATCCCGGGTCTCCGGCGCGACGATCACGTCTGACACGAATTCACTCTCCCGACTTCCCGAATGCCGACAATGTAATTCGGCATTTCGAATATCTTTTCGCCTATTTGATAAGACGACAAAGCGGACGGGTCAAGCGAAGCTCGCCCCTGTATGGTCCCGGCGGGAGATAAGATCAGTCGAGGTCGGCGGGGCGTCCGGAGAGGAAGCGCGAAATGCGCTCGCAAGCCTCGGCCAGGCGGCGGCCCGCCAGCATGATCTGGGGCCCGGTCAGCGCGCTATCAAAGCCGGCCATGACCAGCGAGATCGTCGCGCGGTCCCGGCTGTCATAGATCGGCGCCATAAGCGCCATGACGGGGTAGGACCTGTCATCTTCGAACCGGGTCACGGGAACGACCGGCGGATCCTCACTTGCCGCGCGGATGCCCGAGGGTTCCGCTTCGGGCGCGCTGCCGGGGCGGCGGACAAGGGGGATGAAGCCCTGCTCACGCACGAATTCCATCCCCGCCTGCATTTGCGCCACCTGATCGGCGCCGGGCACGGGGTCAGACCGGGTGATCCACGCATCGGCATCGCGCGGGGAGCGGGCGAAGAAGGAAATCGCCTGAATCCAGCGCAGCGGCATGCGCGTTCCCATGGGCACGGGATATCCGACATGGCTCATCGATGCCGCGCGCTCACGCAAATGGATCGTGTCGCCTTCCAGGAAATAGGCACCGCACACGATGTCGAACTCGTCGGCGAGGCTGCGCATCTCCGGCTGCGCCACCTGCAGCGGCGAGAAGTGCTCCGCGGCCGTGCGCCCGATCGCGGCCAGCGCCGGGCCGAGCACATAGGTCTTGTCGGTGGTGCGATAGAGATAGCCCACGTCGACCAGCCCGGTCAGCAGCGCATGACAGGTGGCGCGACTGAGCTTCAGCGCGCGCACAAGGTCGGTCAGCGCGAAAGCCTGACCGGGATGGTCGGCAATGAAATTCAGGATTGCGGCGACGCGGCGCACGCCTGGAGATGAACGCGACACATCTTATCTTTCACAATTTCGAATTTTGTCGCCTAGTTTGGAAATCACTGCCGCGTCAATAGTCAGAGCTGCTTATTTGCCGGCCACTGCTCCCTGTTTCGGCGGGGGCTTTTTTCTGTCTCATGCGTTGGAGCGGCAGGGACAGGAGACACAAAAATGAAATTTCTCGCAGCAATTCTGCCATTGGCCCTATTTGCCTTGGGTGCGTGCGAGGCAAGGTATGCGCCGACGACGGATCAGCGCGATGGGCAGCTCACGCCGTCTTCCGGCGACGCGCCAGCCGGCGAGGTGCTTTTGCCACAGGGCGAGTTTCGCGTGGCCGGGGCCGATGGTGTGGATGTAAACCTAGGGCATGCGATTACCGTCTCGATCGACGACGATACGATCGCGCTCGCATCGCAATGCGTTACGCCCCGCTGGACCTACAACTATTCGGGCGGGACACTGGCCACTCAGGCGATCCCCGATCCCATCTGCGACCGTGGGCGTTATCCGGCGGAAGAGGCGGCAATGGCCGTGTTCGATGCGCCTAAAATCATCATGCGCACACCGGAAAACGGCTGGTATATCGCTGGCGGCGGACGCAGCATCACGCTCTTCTCGCAATAGGCGAGTAGCCGCGCTAACGGCTGCGCGACCATCGCCCGTTTCGCTCCGTCCCCGCCGGTCGCCTGCATGTCGGCAATATCCGCACCGCGCTGCATAAACTGGCTGCTGGCCCGCAAGGCCGGCGGGCGATTCCTGCTGCGGATCGATGACACCCATGCGGAGCGGTCGAAAGAGGAATATGTCGAGGCGATCCGCGCGGATCCCCCTGACTGGGGTTGGCGCCCGATGGCGAGGAGCGCCAGTCCGCGCGGCTGGAAGCGGAAGGCCGTGCCTATCTCAGCTTCGCCCGAGCCGCTCGGCCATCATTTTCGCGATCTCGCGGCGCGCCACCTTGTTCGAATGCAGGAGCGGCACCTCCTCTCGCGCGAATTCGGCATAGGCGCGCGGCACCTTGTAGCTCGAGAGGCGCTTGCGCAGTTCCGCCTCGATCGCATCGAAATCGAGCCTCGCCCCTTCGCGGGGAACCACGGCCGCGACGACAAGCTGCCCGCGCTCCTTGTCCGGCAGGCCCACGACATAGGCGCTGTGCACACCCTCCAGCGACTGCAGTTCCATCTCCACCTCCGCCGGCGAGACGTTGGAACCGGCCGCCTTTATCATGTCTCCGCCGCGGCCGGCGAAATGGACGCGCCGCCCCTGCGGACGGTCCTCGACCATGCACATGTCCCCGGTGCGATAGTAGCCGTCCGGCGTGTAGTGTTCCGCCTTCTCGATCTTGTGCAGCGAAGGCGCGACCGGATAGCCGCGCACCTGCATCTCGCCAACCTGGCCGCTGGCGACCGGGCGGTTCTCCTCGTCGGCGATGCGAATCTCGTAGCCGGGCGCGAAGTGGTCCATCGGCGCGCAGACCGGATAACCCGGTGCGCGGAAATCGTCGCCCCAGGAATAGGGGCCCAGCGTCTCGCTCATGCCCAGGCCCCACCAGGGCTTAGGCCCCTGGATCAGCTTCAGGTCTTCTTCGGCGAGCACGCTGCCCATCGCAAAGCGGCTGTTGCTGAGCGTGCGCTCGGCGCAGACGGTGATCGCGCCCGATTCCCAATTGGGCAGGAGGTACATCATCATGCCGCCGACCCAGAACATGGGAAGCATCGCCGGGCAGCGCTGCCCGCGCGGCGTGCCCATCATCTCGCGCAAGGTGTGGCTGCGGAACATGACCGGGCCATGCAGGTGCTTCACCCCCTTGGGCAGCGCCATAGAGCCCGAAGTGTAGATCTCCACCATCTGGTCGGTTGGATGGACTTCGGACTCGATTGCCGCCAGCAAGTCGTCGGCGATCGCGGCGCCGGCATCGGTAAGGAACGACATCGGCCTGACCGGATGCGGCAAGCCCTCCCCGCTCGATACGATCCAGCGCAGGTAAGGCGCCGCCGAAAGATAAAGCGGCCCCTCGCCTGCCTCGGCCAGTTCGGGCAGCGCGTCCAGCACGCGCCGAGGATAATCCTTGCCCAGCAACTCGCGTTGCAGGATCAGCCCCTGGACGTCTGACTGGCGCAGCACGCGGACCAGCTCGGCTGCGCGGATCATGGTGCTGATCGGAACCGCTATGGCGCCGATCCGCGAAACCGCCGCCAGCATCAGGGCAAAGCCGGGGCCATTGCCGAAAATGAATCCCACACGCGCGCCCTTGCCGATCCCCTGCGCGATCAGCCCGCGCGCGATCTGCGACGAACGGCGATCAAGTTCGGCAAAGCTGATCGTTTCGCGCGCCTCGCCATCGTCTTCGAGAACGATCGCGGTGTCCTCGCCATAAGCCCTCGCGGCTGCCCGGATCATCTGCGGAAAGGTCTTCACCGCGCCGGGGTTTTCCGGTGCATCCGTCTCGATGCTCACTTGCTCATCCTCTCTCGCTTCTCGTGCTCGGCCGCTGGCATCATGAGTGCGATCGGGCATTTGTCCAGCCCTGCGGCTCCCTCGCCTGGGCTGTTAGCAATTCGCCATTGCAAATTCAAAGTCGATATTTCGGATAATCATCCTTATCAGCTCTCAGCGAAGGAGTAAGGCTGTGCGGCGCGGCGATGATCGTCTGAGAGAATTTCGCGCCCGATCGGCGGGACCGAACGCGCGATGCATTCGGCGCGGTGGCAAAGGCGGCAGGTGACACCTATCGGCGTCGTCGGCGCGGACGCGGGATCGGCCTCGCCGGCATAGACCAGCTTGCCCGCCTCCTCGGCGACGCAGGCAAGGGCGACGGCGCGGACGACCCGCAGCCGACCATGGCGTCCTCCCCCGGCCGTGACGGTACGTGCGATCGAGAAGAAGCGCTGGCCGTCCGGCAGTTCGAGCCATTGCGTGTGGAGCTCTCCCGGCCGGCGAAACACCTGATGGACATTCCACAGCGGGCAACCGCCACCATGCGCCGCGAATGGAAAGCCCGCGCCATCGAGCCGTTTGGACACATTGCCCGCCTCATCCACGCGTATGAAGAAGAACGGCACGCGCTCCTCTCCCGGCCGGTGGAGCGTCGTCAGGCGATGGGCGACCTGCTCGAAGCTCATCCCGAACTGACCGCCCAGCGCCTCGATGTCGTAACCGCGCGCCTGCACCGCCCGCGCGAACTTGCGATAGGGCATGAGGATCGCCGCCGCGCCATATCCCGCCAGCGCGCGGCGGATGAGCGTGGCGGCAGTCTTGCTGGCGAAATCCTGCCCCCGCACGATCTGCATGATCGCGCCGCGCAGGGCCGTATGGGCGATGTGCGTGGCGATCTGAAAGGCGCGGCTCGGGCAATCGAGCGTGTCGTCGATCAGGAGCTGCTGATTATGTCGGTCAAACCGGCGCATCGCGTCCATCAGCACGTCCGGCGGCAAAAAGCGCACGCGCACGCCCTTGCTCCCCAGCCACTTTTCCATCCCGCCGGCCTGATCGATCTCGCCCGCCAGTTCCTCGGCCTGGGCATCAAGTGCGTGGAAATAGTTGCGTGAGGCCGCGAAGAAGCGCTGCGCCTCGCGCACCGGGTCGCTGTCCTGCTCGCCGGGCTCTGCATCGCGCTGCTCGGCCAGCGCCTGCTGCTCGCGCGTATAGGCGCCGTGGAGCCGCAACAGCGCTTCGGCCACACCGGGAAAGCTCATCGCCAGGTCCGAGACTTCGAGCGAAGGCAGGTCGATGTCGTCGAACACCGGATCGCGCAGAATGTCGTTCAGCCGCTGCGCATAATTCTCACCGTCTTCGCTGGCGAGATCCGTGATCTCCATCCGGTAGGTTCGCGCAAGGCGCAGCAGCATGTCCGCGGTCACGGGCCGCTGATTGCGCTCCAGCAGCGCGACATAGCTGGGCGAAATATCGAGGTCGCCGGCCATCGCCTGCTGAGTCAGGCCGAGTTCGCGGCGCAGACGACGCAGCCTTGGGCCAAGGTACAAGGGGCGGTTTTCTGCCATATCCTCAGCATACTGTCAGGACTGCACAACTTTACAATGAAAATCTGTAAAGCTTTACAACGAGACTTCGCGAGCCGTTCCCCGCCCCCCCATTCGCGCCTAGCTGGAGAGCATCGAACGCAAGAACGAATGCTCACGGGGAACAGCGAATAATGACTTACCAGCAGAAGATCGTCGAGGCCGGCCGAACCATCGGCACCGAACCCACGTGGAACGGAATCGAGCCCGAATCGGTCGCGCGCATGCGTCTGCAGAACCGCCTTCAGACGGGCCTCGACATCGCCCGCTACACCGCGCGCATCATGCGCGAGGACATGGCCGCCTATGATGCCAATCCGGCGCAGTACACGCAATCGCTGGGCTGCTGGCACGGGTTCATCGGCCAGCAGAAGATGATCTCCATCAAGAAACACTTCGGCACGACCAAGGGCCGCTACCTCTACCTCTCGGGCTGGATGGTCGCCGCGCTGCGCAGCGAGTTCGGTCCGCTGCCCGACCAGTCGATGCACGAGAAGACTTCGGTTCCCGCGCTGGTGGAGGAGCTTTACACTTTCCTGCGCCAGGCCGACGCGCGCGAACTCGGCATGATGTTCCGCGAACTCGACAAGGCCCGCGCGGCCGGCGACGAAGTGGAAGCGCGCCGTATCGAGAACGCGATCGACAACCATGAAACGCACGTCGTGCCGATCATCGCGGACATCGACGCCGGCTTCGGCAATGCGGAGGCCACTTACCTCCTCGCCAGGAAGTTCATCGAAGCGGGCGCCTGCTGCATCCAGATCGAGAACCAGGTCTCCGACGAAAAGCAGTGCGGCCACCAGGACGGCAAGGTCACCGTTCCGCACGAGGACTTCATCGCCAAGATCCGCGCGGTTCGCTATGCCTTCATGGAACTCGGCGTCGACGAGGGCCTGATCGTCGCCCGCACCGACTCGCTGGGCGCCGGCCTGACCAAGCAGATCGCCTATACCCGCGAAGCCGGCGACATCGGCGACCAGTACAACTCCTTCCTCGATTGCGATGAGATCGACCCGACCAACCTCGGCCACGGCGATGTCCTCATCAGCCGCGACGGGAAGCTGATGAAGCCGAAGCGGCTCCCGTCGAACCTCTACCAGTTCCGCCCGGGGACCGGCGAGGACCGCTGCGTGCTCGACTGCATCCAGTCGCTCCGCAATGGCGCCGATCTTCTCTGGATCGAGACCGAGAAACCGCACATCGGCCAGATCGGCGGCATGGTCCGCCGCATCCGCGAGGCGATCCCGAACGCCAAGCTGGTCTACAACAACTCGCCCAGCTTCAACTGGACGCTCAACTTCCGCCAGCAGGTGTTCGATGCGTGGCAGGAGGCGGACAAAGACGTCTCGGCCTATGACCGCTCGAAGCTGATGAGCGTGGATTACGACGACACCGAGCTGGCGGCAGAGGCCGACGAGCGCATTCGCACCTTCCAGAAGGACGCGGCGCGCGAGGCGGGCATCTTCCACCACCTCATCACCCTGCCGACGTACCACACCGCGGCGCTTTCTACCGACAATCTCGCGAAGGAATACTTCGGCGATGCCGGCATGCTCGGCTACGTCAAGGGCGTCCAGCGGCAGGAGATCCGCCAGGGCATCGCCTGCGTCAAGCACCAGAACATGGCCGGCTCCGACATCGGCGACGACCACAAGGAATACTTTGCCGGTGAAGCGGCGCTCAAGGCCGGCGGCGAGCACAACACGATGAATCAGTTCGCCGCCTGAGGCGGGGAGCAACCGAGTTCACTGCATGAGGCAGTGAAGCAACCAGTTCGCGGGCCAATCCGCACCCACGAGCGAAAAGAAGGAGAAAAGTGATGACGACCACCACCACTTGCGAACCGGCTCGCTCGCGCGCCGTGCTGTCGAACGAGGACTTCAAGCTGCTGCAGGAAGCGGTCCTGTTCTACCTGAAGGCCCACGAGGACGATCCGATCTCCTCCAAGTATTCGAACCTCTATCACCGCCTTGGCAGCGCCGTTCGCCGCTGAAGCGCCCGAGAGTTTTCCTGGGGAGGAAAGCGTGGCCCGTCGCACCCCCGTGCGGCGGGCCATTTGGCGCCGATTGCTTCGTATCTGCGCGGAAGCGACATCGGGAATCTCGACGCATTTATCGGTGAAACGCTATGGTCTGGCCGCCAAGTCATTATGATTACAATATTAACCTTTGCGACGTAGCCATCGTCACACACAGGGTCGTGTCGTGAATGTGGGGGTTACGAAGTGCAGAGCGGCGAACCTGCCGACGAGCAGGCCATACATTCACTGGAACGCGCGCTGCGGGCGGCTTCGCAAGCCGAGCAGCGCCTTCGCGAGGCGGTCGACGCGTTGCCGGAGGGCATCGTCTTCCTTGACGAGGAAAACCGTTACATCCTGTGGAACCGCCAATACGCGGAAATCTATTCGAAATCGGCGGACCTGCTCGAACCGGGCGTGAAGCTCGAGCACACGTTGCGCATCGGCGTCGAGCGCGGCGACTATCCCGAGGCCGCAGGCCGCGAGGAGGAATGGATCGCCCACCGCCTCTCGCTCCTGCGCCAGCCCGGCGCCCGCCATGAGCAGCGCCTGTCCAACGGCCGCTGCATCATGATCGAGGAGCGCAAGACCGAAAGCGGCGGCACGATCGGCATTCGCGTCGACATCACCGAAATGAAGCAGAAGGAAGAAACCTTCCGCATGCTGTTCGAGCGCAATCCCGTGGCAACGCTGGTCTGTGACTTCGCCAATGGCCAGGTGCTGTCCGCGAACGAGACGGCCTGCGCGTTCTTCGGATACGGGGACCGCGAAATGGCCGGAATGCCCGTCGCCGCGCTCTTCCCCGACGAGTGCCGCGCGCTGGCCGAGGAAATGCTGACTTCCGAACGCGCCAGCAGCAATGACTGCTGGCGAATGCTGCGCCGCGATGGGAATTGCGTGGAGGCGGTCATCTCGACGCGTCTTTCACAGATGAAAGGCTATGCGGTGACGATCGTGTCGATCTTCGACGTTACCGAGCGCCGCCGCATCGAGCAGCGCATGGCGCACATGGCGCGTCACGACGAACTCACCGGCCTGGCCAACCGCGCCCATTGCCACGAACATCTGCGCGAGGTCCTGGACTTGGCGAAGCTGGACGACACGGTCACGATCGCCCTTGTCGACCTCGATCACTTCAAGTCCGTCAACGATACCTACGGCCATTACTTTGGCGACGTCCTCCTCACCGAAGCGGCGATCCGCATGCGCGAGCTTATCCCGCCCGGGGCGTTGCTCTGCCGCATCGGCGGAGACGAATTCGCGATCATCTTTCGCCAGTTGAGCCTCACGCAGACCGAAATCGTAGCGCGGTCGATCATCACCGCCATGTCCGAGCCCTTCCTGGTGAAGGGCAACATGATCCACATCGGCGCCACCGTGGGCTTCGCCACATCCCCGTTCGACAGCAGCGACCCGGAAACGCTGCTGCGCTACGCGGATCTTGCGCTCTATGCCGCCAAGGCCGAACGGCGCGGCAGCTGCAAGGGCTTCGAGGCGCGGCTGGACGAGGCCGTTCAGGAGAAGAACAAGCTTGAAAAGGATTTCCGCCAGGCGATCCTCGGCGGTCAACTGGAAGTCCACTACCAGCCCATAGTCAATCTCGATACGGGCGCCGTCGAATGCTACGAGGCGCTGGCCCGCTGGCGCCATCCGCAGCGCGGCTACATCGCGCCGGACATCTTCGTTCCGCTTGCCGAGGAAATGGGCCTGATCGACCAGGTCGGCCGCTTCGTCCTGCAGTCCGCCTGCCGTGAAGCAACCTCGTGGCCGGAGGAGGTAAAGCTTTCGGTCAACGTCTCGCCGCTGCAATTTCGCAACGGCAATCTGTTGAGTACCGTCATCAACGCGCTGTCCGCCACCGGCCTGCGCGCCGAGCGGCTGGAACTGGAAATCACCGAAGCCGTGCTGATGGAAAAGGGGCCGCGCCCGGCCGCGATCATCCGCAACCTGCGGGCATTCGGCATCGGCATCTCGCTGGACGATTTCGGCACCGGCTATTCGTCTCTCAGCTATCTGCTCAGCTATCCCTTCACAAAGATCAAGATCGACAAATCCTTCGTGCTCAGCCTGCAGAACGATACCAACTCGCGGGCAGTGATCCGCGCCGTGATCGGCTTGGGGCGGAGCCTGGGCCTGACTGTCGCGGCCGAGGGCATAGAACGCGAGATGGAACGCGATTACCTGCGCAGTGAGGGCTGCGCGCAGGGACAGGGCTACCTCTTCGGCCGTGCGATGCCCGCTCATCTCCTTGCAGAACCCGGCAACAGCCTCGCCGGGAAACGGCGCAGCGCCGCCTGAAACCTGTCGGCCGGTTGCGCGCTTACCCTCTCATCGTTTCCCTCGGCTTCCGCGATTTGACGGACAGCATGGAAACCGAGGCACTATTCCGGCAGTTTCCTGGCGAGAGGAGACTTCCGCAATGAAGAACATCGCCACGCTGACGATGAATCCCACGATCGATGTGTCCTACGACGTGGACAAGATGCAGCCAACGCACAAGATGCGTACCGAGAACGAATGGTACGCGCCGGGCGGCGGCGGCATCAACGTCGCGCGGGTCTTCGTCAGGCTCGGCGGACATGCCCGGTGCTATTACCTCTCCGGGGGCGCAACGGGACCGGCGCTCGACGGCCTCATCGACCGGCACCAACTGGTCCGCACGCGCATTCCGATTGCAGGTTCGACCCGCGTAGCCTCCGCCGTGCTCGAACGGGAAAGCGGCAAGGAATATCGCTTCGTTCCGCAGGGGCCGCATATCGCGGAGCGCGAATGGCGCGAATGCCTCGACCGACTGGCCGATGTCGAGTGCGAATACATGGTGCTCAGTGGTTCGTTGCCGCCGGGCGTTCCCGATGACTACTATGCCCGCATCGCCGGGCTACTGCGCCCGCGCGGAATCGAGATCGTGCTCGACAGCTCGGGCGCGGCTCTGGCGGCCGGGATCGACGCCGGCGGCCTGACCCTGATAAAGCCCAGCAGGGGCGAACTGCGGCAATATGCCGGACGCTCGCTCGATGATGTGGACGCGATCGGCAAGGCGGCCATGGAAATCGTCGAGGCCGGCAAGGCGCGCTTCGTCGCGGTGACGATGGGCCACGAGGGCGCCGTCCTCGCCCGCGAGGAAGGGCCGGCCTTTCTGCCCGCGCCCCGGATCAAGGCAGCAAGCGCGGTCGGGGCCGGAGACAGTTTCGTGGCCGGGATGGTCTTCGCGCTGGCGTCGGGCAAGGACGAACGCGAGGCGTTCCGCTTCGGCCTGGCGGCGGGTTCCGCCGCGGTCCTGCGCGCGGGCAATGCCCTTGCCTATCCGGAGGACATCGAACGGTTGTTGGCCCGGATCGAACCGCTCTGACCGCGCCTCGCGGCCGTGTCAGGCGATTATGGCGCGGCGGCAGAATTCCCAGATCACATCGGCCAGCGCCTCGCGTTCCGCGCGGTCGGCGCCCCCGCCCTCCTCCTCCTGAAGCAGCATCGTGTGCATCGTGGTCGACACGAGGTTGTAGACGAGGCGCGCCTGGGTTTGCGGATCGGCCTCGCGGAACAGGCCTTGCCGGATACCCTCACTGATATGGCCCCCCATCAGATCGAGCAGCGGCGCGAGCGCGGATTGCAGTTCCCCCGGACGCGACTGCGCCAACCGCAGGTGCTCGCGGCTCAGCGCCGCGCCGCGCCGGTAGCCGCCGTCATCGGCATAGCCAAGCTGGCCGATGACAAGCCTCGTGACGATCGTCCGCAGCGCTTCGAGCGGGCTTGAGCTTTGCGCGGTCATATCGTGGAACAGCCGCGCGGCGGAGCGCAGCGATCCGTCGAACACGGCAAGAACGAGGTCGTCCTTGCCCTGAAAGCGCTCGTAGAAGGCGCGCCTGGCCAAACCGGCCCGCGACAGAACCGCACGGATCGTCAGCCCTTCAAGACCTTGTTCGTCGAGCAACTCGTACGCTGCGTTCAGGAGCATGCGCGTGCGGTCCTGTTCGTCGTCCGAAACGTCGCTTTCAAGGAAGGGGCTGATGGGGCTACTATGCATGAATATCGCCTAAGCCCGGTTGCCGCGCCCGTCCAGTATCCGGCCGCGAATGAGCGGTCGCACGTTTCCTCGGGGCATTTCCGTTGACTTGGAGCATGCGTTCGGTATAGACCATGAGAACGCCGTTCTCAAGAGAAGGTTTGCAGGAGAGGCTCATGCCCAAGGTTACTTATGTCGACTACGCGGGCAACGCGCAGGAAGTCGATGTTCCGGTTGGTGAAAACGTCATGCACGGTGCGCTCTACCACGGCGTGGAAGGCATCGTGGGCGAATGCGGCGGCGGCCTCTCATGCGCAACGTGCCATTGCTATATCGACGATGCCTGGACCCAGAAGGTCGGCGGTCCGTCTTCCGATATCGAAGCGGAGCTGCTCGAAGCGGCCGCGGCCGAAGTGAAGCCGACAAGCCGGCTGTCATGCCAGATCGAAATGACCGACGCGCTCGACGGCCTTGTCGTCCACATGCCCGAATCCCAGTACTGATCCGACGACCGCGAACACAGGGAGAGATCCGATGCCTATCGACGCAGCAAACCCGGTTCCGCCCGCCTTTCCGCGCCACGTCGGCATGGATCAGGTCCCCGATCACGTTCCGCCGGAACTGATCCGCCAGTCCGGCCTGACCGTCGGACCGGAATTCCTCGCCGGCCCGCATGATTTCATGGCGGCGCTGCACGAGAAGCAGCCACCGATCTATTACGACGTCAGCCCCATGGGCAACATGTGGCACATGCTCAAGCACGAGGACGCGCTGTTCGGGCTGCGTCACCCCGAGATCTTCTCCAACGAAGGCGCAACGCCTTTCCCGCGCGATCCGGACGACTACTTCTATTTCATCCCGATCGAGATCGATCCGCCGCACCACCGCAAGTACCGCAACATCGTTGATCCGGTGTTCTCGCCCAAGGGCGTGCTCAAGCTGGAAGAGCAGATCCGCCGACGCTCCAATGACCTGATCGACGGGTTCATCGACAAGGGCGAGTGTGAGTTCACCGAGGAATTCGGCCGCCCGCTGCCGGTCTCGGTGTTCCTCGACATCATGGGCCTGCCGCAGGACATGCGCGACACCTTCGTCTCCTGGGCGATGCAGTTGCTCCATTCGAACGACCGGGCGATCATGGGGCAGGCGATGCAGAGCATCACCGTCTACCTCAAGGAAGCGATCGCCGAGAAGAAGGCAAATCCGGACGACGGCGTCGTCAGCCTGATCGCCCATGCCGCGCCCGACGGCGTGCCGCTGTCCGACAAGGAAATCTTCGGCTTCGTCTGCTTCCTGTTCATCGGCGGCCTCGACACCGTCTTTGCCACGCTGAACAACATCTGGCTCTACCTCGCGCAGAACCCGGACAAGGTCCAGGAAATCCACGAGCGGCCTCAGGACATCGACAAGGTGGTCGAGGAACTGCTGCGCCGCTGGTCGGTCACCTTCTCGGGCCGCGTGCTCGATCAGGACTATGAGATGCGCGGCGTGAAGATGAAAAAGGGCGACCGCGTCACTTTCATCCTGCCCGCCTGCAACTTCGACCCCGAAGTCTTCCCCAACCCGCTGGAAGTGGACTTCGACCGCCCGCGCAGGACGATCCTGGCCTTCACTGTCGGCGTGCACAGCTGCATGGGCGCGCACCTCGCACGTCTCGAAGTGAAGATCGCGCTGCAGGAATGGCTCAAGCGCATCCCCAGCTTCAAGCTCAAGCCGGGAACACATATCGAATACCGGCCCGGCGGCGTCATCGGCCCAGAGAACTTTTCGCTGGTCTGGTAATCCCGCCGCCTGCGGTTTTTCCGGCGCGGCTGGCAAATCACCACGCAGCTCATTCCAAGCTTCTCGCGAGGCTTGGAATGAGGCTGGTGCGCGTTAACGCCGCGAAATCGCACGTAAACACTTGGAGGCCGGGGCCAAACCCCGCGATGATGGGCGGACGCACCGGCCTGTAGAATGTCGACTTTGATTGCATCAAAGCCGACATTCTATCTGTTTGTTTTTACCGTGATTTCCGAGTCAGCAGGGTGGTTCCACCTGCTTCGACATCACTCTAGACGCGCACAGCGGTTACCTTCGCGGTGCCGAACATGCCCATCTTGCACTTGCCGGTAATGGTATCCGCGCCCGCCTGCAGATCGTACTTCAGCGTGACCTTCATCGGATTGTCGACCTTCACCATGAACTGCATCCGCCCGTTCTCGAAAGTGCCGCCCGAAAAGTCCTGCCGCCCATCGGGCGCTGAAAGATAGCCCGAAAGCTCGGCGCCATCGGCCTCGAAGTGGGCCAGGAAGCTCTGTCCGCCCATCGGCGCCTTGAGGGTCATGTTCCAGTCGCCGTCGATGCTTGCCTGTGGGCCCTGCGCGGAAACCTCAGACGCCAGCGGCGGCGCTTCGGCCATCTCGTCGCGCGCGCGCGCAGCCTCGTCCCGGTTTGCGCGGTCCCGGGTCCCCGAAACGTCGCGCTGCTCGATCACATCGAGGATGCGCGCCGGTGTCAGCGGCAACGTCAGTTCCTCGATCTCGCAGAAGGGACTCAGCGCATCTGCTATGGCGTTGACCAGCGTCGGGGGGCCGATAATGGCCCCGCCCTCACCCACGCCGCGCATCCCGCCAATCGTCTGGGCGGGAGTGTTGGCGTGGATGTATTCGAAATCCGGCACATCGCTGATCGCCGGCATCAGGTAGTCCTTGAACGTCGCTGCGAGGGGATTGCCGCGCGCGTCATAGGGCATCTCCTCCAGCAGGACCTGCCCGATCGCCTGGGCAAGCCCGCCCGCGATCTGCCCTTCGACCACACCGGGATTGATCACCGTCCCGCAATCCTCCGACGATATCCAGCGCAGGATCTTCACGAAGCCGGTCTCGGCATCGACCTCGACCATGCAGCAGTGCGCCGCGCTGGTCATGGTCACGGGCGGCGGCTGGTAACGGAACTGCGCCTCAAGACCCGATGCCATCCCCTCGGGAAGTCGCCCGGGCTCACCATAGGCGATTTCGGCGATCTCCTTCAGCGACCGGGACATCTCGGGCGCACCCTCCACATGGACCATGCCGCCGGAAATCGTAACGGCATCGGGACCGGCATTCGAGAGGTGCGCCGCGACGACCTTCACCTTTTCGGCGAGGAGTTGCGAGGCCCGCCAGGTCGCGCCCCCCGCGATTACGCCCTGGCGGCTGCCGGCCGCGCCGGGCCCGAAGGCACCGATGGCCGAATCCCCTTCGAACACGCTCACATCCTCGTAGAGTACGCCAAGCTGCTCGGCTATGACCTGCGCCATTGTCGTCGCCGTACCATGGCCCTGGGAATGCGTGGAAAGCATGGCGGTCACCTTGCCCGTCGGCTCGATGCGCAGTTGCGCGGTCTCACCGGTCATGGGCGCCATGGTGCCGGCGGCTCCGGTCGGCTCGATATAGGCCGCGAAACCGAGCCCGAGGTAACGGCCTTGCCGCCGGGCCTCTTTCTGTTCCTTGCGGAAGCCCGCGATATCGACGTTGGCGACGAGCTTTTCGAGGCATTCGCCCGGCGTGATGTCGTTGACTTCGACGCCTAGCGTCGACGTGTGCGGCTGATCGGAAAGATAGACGAGATTGCGCCTGCGGATTTCCACAGGACTGATGCCGAGCCTGCGCGCGGCCTTGTCTAGCAGCGTCTCGCGCAACAGCGTTTCCATCGCCCACGGCCCGCGATAGGCGCCCAGGCCCATGGTATTGGTGTACCAGCCCCTGGTTATGAACCCGTATGCGGGCAGCTTGTAGGCAGGCCACATGAACATGTGCACGGCGATGTTCGCATCCTCGCCCATCGGCCATGCACCGTTGTTGCAGGCATAATCGCACCAGCCCGCCGTCAGCCGGCCCTCCGCATCGAATCCGGCGGTCAAGGTGGCTTCCTGCTCGCGTGCGTGGCTTGAAGCGGTCAGCGCCTCGAAACGGTCCTCGATCCATTTTAACGGACGACCGAAAAGGCGGGCGGCCACCACCACCGCGACTTCCTCCCGCCAGGGAATATTCTTGAGCCCAAAGCCGCCGCCCACATCCTTGGCGATGACGCGGATCGATTCCGCCGGCAAACCCAGCGCGAGCGAGAGATAACGCGCCGCGAGATGCGGGCTCTGGCAGCCCATCCAAACCGTCATCTCGCCCGTGCCGTCGGGTGAGGCGACGCAGGCTCGGCATTCCATCGGCGACTGGGCGATGCGCTGATGGTGAACGGTCTGCGTCACCACATGCGCCGCGCCGTCAATCAGCGGCTGGATAGCATCCAGTGCGTCCTCGTCCCCCATTTCGGCGGCAACATTGTCGTCCCTTCCGGGGTGTACGAGCGGGCCGGTCCTGGCGTCGGCAATCGTGACGAGCGGCGCCTCCTCCTCGATCGTGACTTCGACGAGCGATGCCGCATCCTCGGCCTGGGCGCGGCTTTCCGCGATGACCATCGCGACCGGCTCGCCGACGCAGGCCACGCGGCCGTCGGCAAGCAGCGTCACCGGCGCTTCTATCGGGGCGAAGAAGAAGCTGAGCATCTGCACTGGCAGCGCGGCAAGATCGGCCTGCGTGTAAATCGCATGGACACCGGGCATCTCGCGCGCGGCCTCCGTGTCGATCGAGACAATCCGCCCTCGCGCGACGGCCGAGCGGACGTAAGTGACGTGCAACATCCCCGGCAGGCGCACATCATCGGTGAACTGGCCGCGCCCGACCAGCAGGCGCCCGTCTTCCTTGCGCGCCGTCCGCTGGCCTACGTAACGGGTGGCGCCGACCGACCGCTGCACGTTCATGCCGCCTCTCCCGCGCCATGCCCAGCCAACTGGCGGATCGCCCTGCGAATGCCCTGATATCCGGTGCAGCGACAGACATGCCCGGACATCGCCGCCTCCATCTCCGCCTCGCTCGCCCGGGGGTTGTCCGTGAGCACGGTCGTCAGCGTGATCGCAATGCCCGGCGTGCAAAAGCCGCACTGCAGACCGAAGTTGTCGCGCAGCGCCTGTTGCACCGGATGCAATGTGCCGTCTGCCGCGGCCAGTCCCTCAACGGTCCCGACGTCGGCGCCGTCCGCCTGCACCGCAAGCATCAGGCACGAACGCATCGCCACCCCGTCCACCGACACGGTGCAGGCCCCGCAGACGCCATGCTCGCAGGCCAAGTGCGTGCCGGTATAGCCAAGCTCTTCGCGAAGGAATTCGCCAAGGCTCATCCGTGCCTCGACGCGCGCCGAATGGGGACGGCCGTTGACCGTGAGTTCGATGCGGTGCTCACTCATGCTGTTTCCTTCGCTTCGAGCGCTTCGCGCAGGGCGCGGACGAAGATCCGCCGGCCGACCGTGCGCCGGTATTCGGCGCTGGCGCGGTGATCGCCGAACGGCGCGGTATCGGCGACGGCGAGTTCGGCGATGGCCTGAGCGTCAGCCTCGCCAGGAGCCGCACCGATGAGCGCCACTTCGGCCTGCCGTGCCTTGATCGGCGTAGGCCCCATGCCGAACCAGGCAAGGCCGGCGCGCGAAATCTTGCCGTCGGCGATCGCGAGCGCCCCCACCATTCCGACCAGTGCAAAATCTCCGGGACGCTGCGCCACTTCCCGGAAGAGCACGACATGATCCGGCGGCCAGTCCGGATAGACGATCCCGGTAACCAGTTCATCGGGTTCGAGCACCGTCATGAATGGCCCCAGATAGAATTCGTCGGCCTTGACCGAGCGGTTTCCCCGCACCGACGCAATCTCGATCGTCGCGCCCAGCGCCACGGCTGCGGCGGGCATTTCCGCCGCGGGCTCGCCCAGCGCCACCGAGCCGCCGATCGTGCCGCGATTGCGCGTCTGGTAATGCCCGACGTGGCCGAGCGCGGTGACAAGTGCCGGAAGGTGGCGACCCAGCGTCTCGTCACTCAAGGCCTCGGCCTGGCTGGTTGCGGGGCCGACGCGCGTGCCACCCTCCACCCGGCTGATTCCCTTGAGCGCGTCGATACCGTTGATGTCGACGAGGATGAAGGGCTGGCTCATGCGCAAATTGAGCAGAGGGACAAGTGTCTGCCCGCCCGCGATCACGGTCGCACCGCCGCCGGCCTCGTCCAGCAGTCGACAGGCCTCCCCGATGCTCGATGGGCGTTCATAGTCGAAAGGAGCCGGCTTCATCGCCCGCCTCCGCGCCGTCCTGCCTCGAACCCCGCCGCAACCGCCACAACCAGCAGGATCGCCACCATCAGCAGACCGAGGCCGGCCACCTCCATCCGCCCGAGCGAGAAGCCGGTAACCAGCGCCAGCACGAGAACGAGAATCCAGCCCCAGACGCCGGCCCGTCCCTGCGGCAACCCGGCCTGCGGAGCGAGCTGAGCGGAAGCAGGCGTCGCCGGAACCTCCCCGGCGACGGCCGATGCCGCTGGCGCCCTGCCTTCGACCACTTCGCCGAATCGGGAGAAGAACGTGCCTGCAAGGTTCTTCGCTGTCGCGTCGATGATCGGGCCGCCGAGCTGCGCCATGCGCCCGCCGACTTCCGCCTCGACCTCGTAGGAAACGCGCGTTTCCCGTGGACCGGCATCGCTCAGTCGGACCTTGGCTCCGCCCCTGGCACTTCCGGCGATCCCTCCGTTTCCCGAACCGGTGATGGTATAACCGTTGGGCGCATCGCAATCGGAAAGCTGGACATTCCCACGAAACCGCGCGCCGATGGGACCGATCCTGATTTCGGCAACGGCCACGAAGCGGTCATCACCCTCCTTGTCGAGACTTTGGCAACCGGGGATGCACCGGGCGAGAACCGCCGGATCGTTGAGCGCCTCCCACACTTTTTCGCGAGGGGCGGCAATCACCTGCTCGCCGGTCATCTGCATGCGTTTTCTCCCGGTCCCGAAATTCGACATTGCTTTCGTTCGGTTCGATTGAACTCCGTAACGCAGCGAGATGCAACACTTATGATAAACAGTAACTCTTATCGCCTTCGTCAAAACGTCCGCGAAGCGCGCAAGGACCCTGGCCGATGCAGCGCTGCACCGAATGTTCCGCCCACGCGATGTCGCACCCTGCCCTGTGGCTCGACGTTGGCACTGCAACTACCAAATCACATTCAAACCGCGCAAAGCGGCAAAGAGAGGACAGGCCGTGGATCGATTCGAAGGAAAGGTCATCGTCACCGGCGCCGCCGGCGGCATGGGCCGTCCGACCGCTCGGCGCTTCGCGGCACAAGGGCGTCCGCTGCTGCTGTGCGACGTCAACGCCCAGCGGATCGAGGCACTGGCGGATGAACTGCGCAGCGCCGGCGGGGAAGTCGACACCCTCGCCGGAGACATTGCGGCGCCCGAATATCCCGAAAGGCTGCTTTCCGCGCTGAACGACAGCCCGATCTTCGCGCTTGTTCATACCGCCGGCCTCTCCCCGACAATGGCGGACGCGGACCGGATTCTCGAGGTGAACTACTTTGCCACCCAAAGGCTGGTTTCCGCACTGCTGCCGCGCTTCAGCGAGGGTGGATGCGCGGTGCTGATCTCGTCGGTTTCGGCGTACATGCTCAGCGATCCGGCCGTTCTCGCCGCCACGAGAGAGCTTGTGGAGGGCAAGGGGCGCGATGCCATCGCGGCGTTCGCCACCGATCCGGGCGCGGGGTATGCCATCTCGAAGCGCGCGGTGATCGGCCTCGTGGCCCGCGAAGCGGCTGCCTTCGGCGAGCGCGGCGTGCGCATCGTCTCGATCGCGCCCGGCTTCATCGACACCGAGATGAGCCGCGCCGAGGCCGAGGTCAGCGAGCAGATGCGCGCCATGATCAAGATGACGCCGCTCGGCCGGCTCGGCGAAGGAGACGAGATCGCCTCGGTCGCGGAGTTCCTGTGCTCGCCCGCCGCCTCCTACATCACCGGGTGCGACATCAGGGTGGACGGCGGTATCGTCGGCCGGCTCGGCATGTAGGAAACGATGAGGCCGTGAAGGGCTTCCTCAAGGGCCTGTGGGGCAAGGACGATCCTTCATACGACCGCCCCTACGCGTGCAAGCCCAGGGAAGAAGGCGTGCGCTGGTAAGGCGCGCTCAGCCCCCCGTCTCCGATTCGCGCTCTACCACAGTGGCGATGCGGAACGAGGAGCGATCGAACAGGTTCTTCTCGTCCTCGATGATCTCATCGGGCATCACGCTGGAGGTCATGTAGGCGAGCGCGGCGCGAAAGACCTGCTCGTCCTCGAACCAGAGTTCGGTGATGACATCGGGCGCGTCGGTCCATTCGCCGGTTTCGGGATGGACCAGAGGCTCGACGTAGCGCCGGATATAGCGGCTGATCCCGCGCGAATATTTCTCCGCCAACGGCGCGTGACGGGTTTCGTAGTATTCACGGAACGCATCCACCGAGATGTCCGGGCGGCGCTTCATGAACAACAGAATCTTGAAGACGGTTCCGGCCATGGTTCGCTCCTCGCTCTCGCCGCCCTGCACAAAGCCGCTGGAGAGCCGGGATACCATCGCAATCCGCGCCATGCAGGCCACGGCGGCGCGCCGGGGCGATGATGCAGTTCGGGGGCGGGGTCTTCGACCCGCGCCCCCTTCTTTGCGTTTCAGTCCTGACTTGCGATCGCTTCGCCTTCGACCTCGCCGTTAGGCACGGCGGCGGGTGTGTCGGATAGATCCGCGGCGCCTTTCACCAGCGTCGCGAGCGACGCGCCATCGAGACCCAGTTCCTTCATCAGCCCGTCGATCACCGGTGCCTGCGCGCGATAGGCGAGCGCGGCGCTGACCGCGTCGTTGGCAAGGTTGCCCGACCCGCCGGCGGACGCTCCGTTCGCAACGCCGCCCTTCTGGGTGAGGCCGTCGACCTGCACGATCTTGATCGAATCGATCGCCTCCATCGGGCGCACCGATTCCCGCACCACTTCCGGCAGCACCTTGAGCAGCGCCATCTTCATCTGCAGCGAGATCTGGTCCGAGGACAGGATATTCGCCGCTTCGTTGATCGCGCGCTGGCCGGCCGCCTCGACCTCGAAGCGCACGCGTGCGGCTTCGGCGCGCAGCTTCTCGGCCTCGGCCTCGCCCTCGGCGGCAAGCCTTGCCGCTTCGGCGCGGTTGGCTGCGGCTTCCTTTTCGGCTTCGGCCTGAACCTTTACCGAAATGGCCTGCCGCTCGGCCTCCTTGGTCGCCTCGATCAGTTCGATCCGCTTGGCGCGTTCGGCAATCTCGGTTTCCCGGCTGGTCGTGACCTGCTCCTCGGCGGCGACCGCCTTGGAGCGCGCCTCGTCCGCCTCGGCCTTTGCCTGGCTTTCCTCGCGGCTCTTGTTCTGGATCGCGATCTGTTGCTCCTGGCGGGCCAGCTCGACCGCCTGCTGCTGCGCGATCCGGGCTTCCGCGACGGAACGATCCGACTCGATCTGCTGCGCATCGACCTTCTGCTTGGCGATGATCCGCGCTTCTTCCGCTTCACGGCCGCGCAAAGCCTGTTCGCGAGCGACTTCGGCGGCCTGTTCCGCCCGCCGCATCTCGACCTCGCGCTCCTGCTCCAGCTTGGCGAACTCGTTCTCGCGCTGAATCTGCAACGACTGGCGCTCGGCCTCGAGGTTCTTGCTTTCGATCTGGACACGGGTGTCCTGCTCGATGTCGTTGCGAGCCTTCTTGCGCAGCTCGATCTGCTCGGTGAGCTTGGTCAGGCCCTCCGCGTCGAAAGCGTTGTTCGCGTTGAAGTGCTCGATCGAGGTCTGGTCGAGCCCGGTCAGCGAGACCGATTCCAGCTCGAGCCCGTTCATCGCAAGGTCCGACGAGGACACCTGCTGCACCTTCTGCACAAAATCCGCCCGCTGTTCATGGAGCTGGTTCATCGACATTCCCGCCGCGACCGAACGCAGCGCATCGACGAACTTGCCCTCCACGAGGTCCTTGAGCGCCTCCGGATGCATCGTGCGCGCACCCAGCGTCTGCGCTGCCATGGCGATGGCGGGCGCGTCCGGACGAACGCGCACATAAAATTCCGCCTTCACGTCGATCCGCAGACGGTCGAGCGTGATAAGCGCATCCTGGTTCTTGCGCTCCACGGCCAGACGCACCGTGTTCATGTTCACCGGCATCGTCTCGTGGAAGATCGGCAGCACGAGAGCGCCGCCGTTCATCACCACCTTCTCCCCGCCTACGCCGGTTCGGACGAAAGCGATTTCCTTGCTCGCGCGCCGGTAGAGCCGCGCGAGCATGACCCCGAACGCCAGGAGCACGACAAGGGCGATACCGGCAATGATCGCCGGACCGACGAAGGCTTCCATTTCGTAATACTCCCCTGTTCGCCGCGCATGACGGGGCATGGTCGGCGTGTTGACTACAGCAAGAGTATCTATCGAAACGCCGATCTTCGGCATAGCAAAACCGGAACGCGCGATACCGATTTCAGAATGTTAATGGCCCGTGATCTGACCCCGGCGGCGCGGTGTCACCCGTCGAGCCGGGGCAAGTAACGGTCGCCCCGCCCGATCGCCTTGAACAGCTCTCCTTCACGCCGAACAAGCAGGATGCGGTCGCCCTGTTCGAAGCGCTGATCGGCTTCGTCCGGCTCGACCATGACGTGATGAACCTGGCCGAAACGGTCGGTCACTTTCGCCCTCGCGGGACTGCCCTGCACGGCGGTGCCGATGACGATCTCCGCCTGCCGTCCGACCAGCGCGGTCACGTCGATCGCGGTCGTTTCGTCCTGCGGGATGATCCGTCCCAGCGGGCGCGCGATCGCGCCCGTCACGGGAAGCGACGCCAGGCCGGCGACCGGACC
The DNA here is from genome assembly GCF_014640675.1 of Novosphingobium endophyticum. Taxonomy (GTDB): domain Bacteria; phylum Pseudomonadota; class Alphaproteobacteria; order Sphingomonadales; family Sphingomonadaceae; genus Novosphingobium; species Novosphingobium endophyticum. The sequence continues at coordinate 105,670 of NZ_BMHK01000003.1, forward strand.
TGCGAACCAGGCGCTCCAGGGATGCCCGGTCAGCGCGGCGAGGAACTGCTGCCCGGCAAGCCCGATCACGCCGAACACGGCCAGAAGCAGCATCAGCCACATGAGGAAGGGCAGACGTCCCAGTCCGATCAGCGAGAGCAGGCCGGCGTCCACCCCCACCTCGCCGTCCACATCCACGTCGACATCGGCTTCGCCGCCAAGCAGGTTGCCGAGGCCAATGATCTGGAGCACCGCAAGCATCAGCATGAGCGCAAGCGCGGCTGAAAACGGCAGGCTCTCCGGCGCCGTCAAAAGCTCAACCATGGTCGATGTATTTCGTTTCGAGGAAGCGGCCGCGCGTGGCCAGGGCGTCGAGGTCGTTGCGTGAGAGGTCGTGCGACATGGCCTCGATCTCGTCGGCGATCACGCAGAGGCCGTCGATGAGCTGTTCCGAGGGCGTGCTGCCGGCGTGTTCCCTGCCGCGCAGCGCCGGGGGGATGCGCGTGTAGCTGTCGACCAGGCCGGGCAGGTGCTCGGACAGCAGCTTGCGCACCTCGCGCGCGGCGGGGCCGTTCTCTTCGAGCGTGACGAGTTGCGGCGCGAGCTGTTCGAGACGGACGCCGATCATGTCGATGGCGTCGATCGCGGCATTGGGCAGCGAGCGGCGGCGGGCCTCCAGCCAGAGTTCGGTCGATCCGGCCAGTTCGGCCAGTTCGACGCTGGAAAGCTGGTCCGTTCTGGGGCGCGGCGTGGCGGGATAGATGGACAACACGATGAACACCAAGACGCCCAGCAGCATCGTGAGGAGCCAGGTCGTATCCGGCAATCCGTCCAGGAAGAGCCCCGCGCCGATCGAGACGATCACGATTCCCATCAGCGCCAGAAACGCGCGGCGCAGACGGCGAAAGCGGAAGCGCCAACGCTCCTTGCGGGCGTTGTACAGGCGGATCGCGCGCTGGCGGCGGGCCGCGCGGATGATCTCCTGCTGGACGGGGGAGCGGGGGCCGGCCATGAGCTACAATCGTCGTCCCGGACCTGATCCGGGACCGGTGGCGGTGTTTACGCACGGCCGTGCAGAGCGCCCCCGGCACAAGCTCACCTCAAGAACGCCAGCGGTCCCGGGTCGAGCCCGGGATGACGGATAGTTTCTCGAATGCCCGGTCCCCGGCATGCTCAGTCCAGCGCCTCCAGCATCGACCTGGCGGCCTTGTCGTCGCCGGCCGCCACGCCTTCGGACTGGCCCTGCGCGCGGGCGATGTAGGCTTTGGACTTGCCAATCTCGCCTTCGAGCGCGACGACCGTCTGCTTCATGTTGTCGAGCGCCTGGAGCTTGAAGGTGTCGATCGAATCCATCGTGTCGTAGATATTCTGGAACGCCCGGCTCAGCGTCTCGAGCGGGATCGTCGCGCTGGCCGCCTGCTGGTGGATCTTCGCCGTGTTGTCTTTCAGCATCTGCCCGGTGGCGTCGATGATGTTCGCTGTGGTGGTGTTGAGCGCGGTGATCTGGTCCAGCACGAGGCGCTGGTTGGTCATCGCCTGCGCCACCGTGACGGCCGTGCGCAGCGCGCCGACCGTGGTGGTCGAGGCACGGTCGACACCCTTGACCAGTTCGACGTTGTTCTTCTTGACCAGATCGAGCGCGAGATAGCCCTGCACGGTGACCGCCATCTGCGTCAGCAGGTCCTGGGTGCGCTGGCGCACATAGAACAGCGCCGTCTCGCGCACCGCCTTTGCCTTGGCCGGATCGGTGTGATCGAGATCTGCCGCCTTCTGCTCCAGCGCCTCGTCGAGCGCCTTCGACATGAAGATCATCTGCTCCAGCTTGCCCATCGCCTTCCACAGGTTCTGGCGCTCGACGTCGATCGCGGCGTTATCCATCAGCAGCTCGTCCTTGCCGCCCTGCAGACGGGTGAGGATGGCGCTGATGTGGGTCTGCGCGCTCTTGTAGCTGTCGAAGTAGTTCCTCAGCTTGCTGCCGAAGGGGATGATGCCGAAGAGCTTGCGCGGCGCGGTGAGGTCGCCCTTGGTCGAGGGGTCGAGATCCTCGACCGTGCGGCGCAGCTCGGCCAGATCGACGCCGACGCCGGTAGTCTCGTCCATCGCGCGGATCGGGCGATCGAGGAAGCGGTTGGACTGGCCCGCCGCCTCGGCGATTTCCTTGCGGCCCATGTTGGTGATCTGATCGACCCGGCGGCCGAATTCGGGCGAATTCGAATCCTGCGAGACGAGATCGTCGACGAATTCCTCCACCCGGACCTGCAGGCGCGACTTCTGCTCCTCGTTCACCGGAACGAGGCCAGCGGCCTTTTCGGGCTTTACGGCGGGCACCGGTTCGGGTGGAGTCAGTTTCAGCTCTTCCGTGGCCTGATCCGTAGCAACCGCCATCTACCGCGTTCCTTTTGTGCAAGCATTATCGGGCATGCGCGAATCTAGGTTCGGTTCACGGCCAGCACAAGGAAAACAGGCGGACAGTTGCCGCCGCCGGTCGGAACCGGTCAGCGGTTACTCGATTGCCCCTCGCCCGCGCCGATCCACAGCATCGTGTCGTCACGCGCGACAACAGCGAGATTCAGCCCCGCCGCCGCCGCGCGGCGCACGGCAAGGTCGGTCGGCGCGGAAATGGCGACAAGCAGCGGGCACCCGGCACGCACTGTCTTTTCGACCAGTTCATAGGAACAGCGCGAGGTGACGATGATGAAACCCTCGCCCGGATCGGCGCCCTCGCGCGCGAGGCCGCCTACCAGCTTGTCGAGCGCATTGTGGCGGCCGACATCCTCACGCACGGCGTGGACTGTGCCGTCGGACCGGCAGAAGGCGGCGGCATGAGTGGCAGAGGTCTTTCGGCCCAGTTCCTGCCGCGCGCGCAGGGCATCCAGCCCGCGCCTGATCGCCTCGGGCGTCGCCCGGTTCGGCCGATCGAGTCCGGGCAGCGGCCGTAGCGCGGCTTCGACGCCCTCGATCCCGCAAATCCCGCAGGAACTGTCCCCGACGCGGCGGCGCGCCCTTTCGAGGATCGGGCCGAGGCGCGCTTCGGGCAGATTGACGCGCGCGACGTATCCGGTGCCCCATTCGTCGTTCTCGACCGCGTGGACGGCCACCGGGCCGACTTCCGAGGCCTGGGCAAGACCCTCGGCCATGAGGAAGCCTGTCACGAAATCCTCGATGTCGAGCGGGGTGGCCATCATCACGGCATAAGCGATGCCGTTGGTCTCGATCGCAATTGGCGCCTCGACCGGAACGGCGAGGGAAAGCGCCTCACCGCCGGTTGAGACATAGGCATTGCGTTCGGCCCTGATCGTTACCGTACCGCGCATGCCCGCCTGTCTCCCCGGCCGTTCCATCAGGGCTGCCCGACGCAAGCCCCTGCCCCGTAATAGGACGTCACGACCGAAAGGTCATGCGCGAGTTCAGGCCTTCAGCCGCTCTGCATGCCAGGCGACATGATCGGCCATGAAGGTCGAGATGAAGTAGTAGGAGTGATCGTACCCCTCCTGCATCCGGATCGTCGCTGGTTGACCGGCCTTTTCGCAAGCCTCGGCAAGCAGGTGCGTCCTGAGCTGTTCCTCCAGGAAGCCATCGGCGGTTCCCTGATCGACCAGCAGATCGGGCAGACGCGCGCCATCCTCGATCAGGGCGCAGGCATCGTATTCACGCCAGGCCGCGCGATCGGCGCCGACATATCCGGTCAGCGCCTTGTCGCCCCAGGGGCAGTTCAGAGGAGAAACGATCGGCGAGAATGCGCTGACCGAGCGGAAACGCCGCGGATCGCGCAGGGCGATGGTGAGCGCGCCGTGCCCGCCCATCGAGTGACCGGTGATACCCTGCCGCTCCATATCGACGGGGAATTCGGTGGCGACCAGCGCCGACAGCTCCTTTTCGATGTAGGAACGCATGCGGAAGTTCGTGGCCCATGGTTCCTCGGTCGCATCGACATAGAAACCCGCGCCCTTGCCGAAGTCATAGCCTTCGTCGTCGGGCACCTCTTCGCCGCGCGGGCTGGTGTCGGGCGCGACGAAGATCACGCCGTGCTCGGCGCAGGCGGCGCGGAACTCGCCCTTTTCGGTGACGTTGGCATGCGTGCAGGTCAGCCCCGACAGATACCACAGAACTGGCAGCTTCGCGCCCGGCGCATGTTCGGGCACGAAGACGGAGAAAGTCATCTCTGTCCCCGTTTCGCTCGACTGGTGCCGGTAGACGCCCTGCGTGCCGCCGAAGGACTTGTTCCGCGATACGGTTTCCATGCCCATCGCTTCAGCCCGCGGCCATGTGCCAGAGGCAGATCTTGTTGCCGGTCGGATCGCGCAGGTACGCCCCATAGGCGCCGGGCATGATGTCGCGCGGGCCGGGTTCGCCTTCGCAGGTGCCGCCGGCGGCAAGGCCCGCCGCATGAGCGGCATCGACCACCGCCGGGCTGGCCGCGAAAAGGCCGATGGTGCCGCCATTGGCGTGCGTGGCCGGCTCACCGTTGCGCGGCGTGGTCGCCATGAACATGCCGGTTTCAGTGCGGTACAGCACTGCCGCGCCTTCGTTCATCAGCATGCCCTCGCCGTGGCCCAGCGCGCCCATCACGCCGTCGTAGAAGGCCTTGGCCGCCGGAGCATCGTTGGTGCCGACCATGATATGCGTAAACATGCGCAGTTTCCCCAATTCTCGATTCAATAGACCACCACGGAGCGGATCGATTCGCCAGCATGCATCAGATCGAACCCCTTGTTGATCTCTTCAAGGGAAAGAACGTGGGTAATCATCGGATCGATCTGGATCTTGCCGTTCATGTACCAGTCGATGATCTTCGGCACGTCGGTGCGGCCCTTGGCGCCGCCGAACGCGGTGCCCTTCCACACGCGGCCGGTGACGAGCTGGAACGGGCGCGTGGCGATTTCCTTGCCGGCTTCGGCCACACCGATGATGATCGACTCGCCCCAGCCGCGATGGCAGCATTCCAGCGCCGTACGCATGACTTCGGTGTTGCCCGTGCAGTCGAAGGTATAGTCCGCGCCGCCGTCGGTCATCTGCACGATCCTGGCGATGGTGTCCTCGCGGCTCATGCCCTTGACGTTGAGGAAGTCCGTCATGCCGAACTTGCGGCCCCATTCCTCGCGATCGGGGTTGAGGTCGACGCCGATGATCTTGTTCGCACCGGCGAGCCTCGCACCCTGGATCACATTGAGGCCGATGCCGCCGAGGCCGAAGACGACCACGTTCTCGCCCACCTGCACCTTGGCGGTATTGGTCACCGCGCCCACGCCCGTGGTCACGCCGCAGCCGACGTAGCACGACGTCTGGAATGGCGCGTCCTCGCGGATCTTGGCGACGGCGATCTCGGGCAGCACGGTGAAGTTCGAGAACGTCGAGCAGCCCATGTAGTGGAAGATCTTCTGGCCCTTGTAGCTGAAGCGGCTGGTGCCGTCCGGCATCAGCCCCTGCCCCTGCGTCGCGCGGATCGCCGTGCACAGGTTGGTCTTGCCCGAGAGGCACGACTTACACTGGCGGCATTCGGGCGTGTAGAGCGGGATCACGTGATCGTCGGGCTTCACGCTGGCGACACCCGGCCCCACCTCACGAACGATGCCGGCGCCTTCATGGCCCAGGATCGAGGGGAAGATGCCTTCCGAATCGAGGCCGTCGAGCGTGTAGGCGTCGGTGTGGCAAATACCGGTCGCCATGATCTCGACCAGAACTTCGCCTTCCTTGGGGCCTTCAAGGTCGACTTCGACGATTTCCAGCGGTTTCTTCGCTTCGAATGCGACGGCGGCGCGGGTCTTCATGGCGCAAAACTCCTCTATATCGACACGCTTTGTAAAACTCCGGCATGCTGTGATAAAGCGCCGCTCTAGAAAAGGATTATCCCTACACGGAGAAAGTGATGCTGGGGAGCTGGGACGGAATTGAGGAGTTCGCCATTATTGCCCGGCTAGGCAGCTTCACCGCCGCGGCGCAGGCCTATGGCGCTTCGGTGACGCACATGAGCCGATCGCTGGCGCGGCTCGAAAGCCGCCTGCAGGTGCAGCTCCTCCACCGCACGACGCGCACCTTGCGGCTGACCGAGACCGGGCAGATCTTCCTCGAAACCTGCAAGCGCCTGATCGAGGAGCGCGACGAGGCGATCGCCGCGGTCGCCTCGCAGGGCGAACCGCGCGGGCATCTGCGGCTGACCTGTTCCTATGCGCTGGGAGAGAAGTTCGTGGCCCCGCTGCTTCGCGAGCTCGCCCTCACCTACCCCGCCCTGACGGTGACGCTCGATCTCGACAACACGATCGTCGACCTTATCGCCGACGGCTATGACCTTGCGATCCGCACCGGTCACCTCAACGATTCCCGACTGGTGGCGACACGCGTGGCATCGAGGGGGCTCGTCACACTCGCTTCGCCGAGCTATCTCGACAAGCATGGCCGACCTTCCGACATCGGGGACCTGCGCAAGCACGAATGCCTCATCGGTTCGTCCGGCCAGTGGCATTTCCGGGATACGAAGACCTACCGCCCGCAAGGCCGCTGGCGGTGCAACAGCGGCCATGCCCTGCTCGAGGCGGCTCTGGCGGACATGGGCATCTGCCAGCTCCCCACGTTCTATCTCGGCAATCTCATCTCCGAAGGCAGGCTGGAGCCCGTCCTGGCCGATCTCAGTCCCCAGGAAGAACCCATTTGGGCGGTCTATCCGCAGCGGCGGCACCTCTCGCCCAAGGTCAGCGCGATGGTCGCCCACCTTCGCGCCAACCTTCCCGGCAGGCTCGCCTCTGCCAGCACGTGACCCTCAGTCGACGTCAAGCCGCCTCGGAGCACCGCGTCCTTCCATGAAATCGGCAAGGTTGCGGTGCAGGTTGATGACCTTCTGCTCCTGGTGCGGATTGGGCAGCGGACCGCGAAAACCGCTGGACTTCATGCCCTTCTGCACGAATTCCATGTTGGAGAAGTCCTGCGCCAGCACCGAGCCCCAGTTGTCGCCGGTAGGGTCGGCATAAACCCATTCCGTCTCGGGCTCCTCGCCTTCGGGGAAGCGCTCCAGCGCATAGCTTTCGAAGATGCACTTGTTCGGATCGTCGCCGTAGGGTCGCACGCGATAGCACAGCGCGAATGTCTCGCCGTGGAGGATGTTCTGGTTGGGGAACAGCCCCCAGGCGAGGCCCGACTCCTTCTTGATCTCGGGCGGAACTTCCGGCCAGGTCACGCCGCGCGCGGCGTCGTCGGCCTTGGCGGATTTGAGCCAGTGGGCAATGCATTCCTGCGCCGTCGCCGTCTCGGGCAGTTCGTCGACGAGCCGACTGGCAGCCTTGACCAGTGTTTCCGTGGACGCGGTGTAGTTCACCGTCTCATAGTTCTCGCGGATGAGCTCGTAAGTGGAACGGCGCGGATCATCGCCCTTGCCGGCGCGGGTGGTGCCGGAGCTCTCGCTCATCTGGAACTTTTCGTCGCGGGTATCGTAGCTGCTGACCGAGTGCAGGCCGTATTGCTTCGAAAGCGCGTAGTAGTCGCCATAAGCCAACAGCTGGGTGTGGGTGCCCGCGACATGGTAGGGCTCGAGGAAAGCCTCGATTGCGGTCTTCCAGTTGCAGTTATAGATCGCCCACTGGCGCCACTTGTAGCGCATCTTGTCGAGTTCGAAGTAGTCGAGGATCTCGCCCGCCCGGCCCATCCATTCCTTCAGCGGCACGCAATCGGGGTCCATGTTGATGTAGATGTAGCCGCCCCAGGTATCGACCTTGACCTCCGAAAGGCAGGTCATGTCCGGCGTCAGCTTGCCCCCCCAGTCCTGCGGATCGAGGATGTAGGTGTTGTTGCCGTCAAGGTCATAGGTCCAGCCGTGGAAGCCGCAGATGAAGTTCTTGCGGTTGTTCCCCCGTACATCATGCACCTTGCCTGGCAGCAAATCCGGCACCGAGACCAGCTGGCGGCCACGATGCGGGCACACGTTGTGGAAGGCCTTGAGCGAGCCGTCGTCCTTCCTGAGCACGATGACCGATTCGTCGGCGACGTTGTAGGTCATCCAGTCGCCGGGGTTCGGCAGGTCGCTTTCGCGTTCGACCATCTGCCAGACCTTCGGCCAGAGCTTCTTCTTCTCCGCCTCCAGATAGTCGCGCGAAAGGAACGCCTCGGTGGGGTACGTGGCGAGAACCTCGTCATCCATGTCCCTGGCGGTAAGGCGTTCAGACTCGAAACTCTCTGGCTTGTTCACCTGGCATCTCCGTTTTGCCGGCGGCCATCCGTCTTCGGACGGACTTCACGACCGCAGCTCCCAACTATCCAACAGGTGTGTTCATTACGGCATCGAAGCCGCGAGTTCCAGCGCAGATCGTGCAAGATCGCTAGCGGGATGGATGACTCGCCCGGACCATGCTGCTGCGTGGAAAGAAGCTTTCCGCCGGGAACGCGGCGATACACGGTACGTTATGCCTGTGGACGGAAAGGAGACGCACCATGGACAGAAAGATGGACAAGGATATGCGCACAGCGTTCTGGAGGGCCTTCCATGCCAGCCCGGTCATCATGATGCGATTGGCAAATATCCCGGGACACGCCGAGCCGATGACGGCCCAGCTTGACCAGGATGCGCATCACGCGATCTGGTTCTATACCCGGCGCAACAACCGGATCGCCTCCGGGGGCGCGGCTACTGGCGAGGTCGCCACGCTCCAGCATGAGGTCTTCGCCTCACTATCGGGGGTTCTTGTGGAGGAAACGGACGCCGCAGTGCGCGCCCAGCACTGGAGCAACGCGGTCGAAGCATGGTTCCCGGAGGGACTGGGTGACCGGGAAGTAGTCATGTTGCGCTTCGATATCGAGGATGCCGAAGTCTGGACCGCCCACCTCGGCGTCAAAGGGGCCTTCCGTCTCCTTACCGGCAAACCGATAGATCAGGAGAGCGCCGGCGAACACGCGGTCGGCTCCGTCTGATCTTATCAACGTCCGACCCTATCGACGCCGGGGCGCCTGATCGACGTCGAATGCGCGCAGCGCCCCTTTACGCGCGCGCCGACATCGGGCTCCGCGCCAACGGCTCCAGGCCTGCCGGCCGGGCCGCTTCAGGACAATCCGAAAGAGCGTAGGTCAACGCCGCCAGTATCGCGCGGCTCGAGAACGGCTTCTGGACTACACCGACGGCGGTGTCAGCCGGAATGCCGATCTGACCGGGGTTGGCGGTGACGTAGATCACACGAGAGCCGAACTTTCCCGCAAGAGCACGGGCGACAGCCGGGCCGGTCAGTCCATCACGCAGGTTGAGATCCACGAACGCGATATCGGGCGCCGTGCCCAAAGCCGAAAGCGAGGCAAAGTCCGCAACGGTTCCGAGCACGTCGTACCCACTGTCCGAAATTATGTCTTCCAGCTGCATTGCAACCAGGAATTCGTCTTCTACTATCAATACCTTGGCGCCACCTTCCGGCAACTCGGTGCAATTACGAAGCGTGTGGCCCACGGCGTGAAATCCCTTGTCAGGCGGCGAGGCTGGCAAGCTCGTCGGTATTGGCGATCTTGACCAGCTCCGCGAAAAAGGCGTCTATAGTCTCTCCGGTGCGGACGAAGTCATGTCGAGAGTCCGGCAGCTGCCCGGATTCTATGACCTGGGAAAGCATTGCGCGGGCCCGGCAGATGCGGCTCTTGACGGTGCCAAGCGCGACTCCGCAGATGCCGGCGATCTCTTCATAGGACAGGTGCCCCGCCGCGACCAGGATCAGCGCCTCACGGTACGTTTCGGGAATGGCACGCAGCGCGCGCAGCACGTCCGCCAACTCGACCGCGCGTTCCTGCGTGGCAGGGGTGCGCAGAATGCTTTCGGCGGCGAACTCGTCATATTCGCCCTGAAAGCGCGCACGGCGCATTTCGCTGTAGAAATGATTGCGAAGGATCGTGAAGATCCAAGCCTTGAAATTGGTTCCCGCCGAGTACCTGTCACGCGCCGCCCAAGCGCGCAGCATCGCCTCCTGCGCGAGATCGTCAGCGCGATCCCGGCATCCGCAAAGACCGCGGGCAAATGCGCGAAGGTGAGGAGCCACATCGGACAGGGCGCGTTTGAAATCGCGGTCGCTGAGTGTCGTGACGGGCTGGTGCTCCGGGTCGCCCCCGGCTTCGGCCGCTGCGGACATTACGATAGCCTCCCGTGGTTGCATACCGTCAATCGAACGCCGGCACGGCCCGGTTGGTTCCCAAATTTTCGCCACGGCCGCGGGAATTTGCGCTCCGGGCGAACGTGAAGACGCCAAGGGGCAACGCATCACCGCACGCGTTGCACGGCTCGTAAATGGCACGGCCGGCCTATTTGCAGCGATCCGGGAACATTTGGGACCCCGAAACTTTGAGGCCTCCGTTCATCAGGAATGAACGAAGGCCTCTGGGATCGGGTCACCACCGGTTTACGGGGGGTGGGGGGCATCCAGTGGTGACGGAGGGCAAACGCGATGACTCGCAATGGGTTCCCGAAAATCGAGCGTCGCCGAAAAAAATTTTGCGGTTGCTCTCGCCCGTCTCCGTCGTCACACCAGCAATAAGGGCTTAACGGGCCGCGGCAGGCCCCACCCATAATGCCGGGAAAGCCCAGCAAGGCCGAGGTAAAGAATGTCCGTTTCCGATCAGATCGCCCCCCACCTTCCCTATCTGCGCCGCTATGCTCGCGCGCTGACCGGATCGCAGGATTCGGGGGACACATATGTGCGGGCAACGCTGGAAGCCGCCCTTGCCGATAATGCGCTGCGCGAGGAGATCGCCCGCAGCCGCGCCGCGCTCTATGGCGCTTTCACCCGGATCTGGTCGACGGGCCACGTCGAAGGTGCCCAGCAGCCGGCACCTGACGAACGGCGCGAACAAGCCGTGCAGGCCCGTCTGGCGACGATAACGCCCGTCCACCGTCAGGCGCTGCTTCTGATGACGGTCGAGGACTTCGCGCGTGAGGATGTCGCGGACATCCTGGGAATTGACGCAGGCAACGTCGATACCCTGGTCCGGCAGGCGATCACCGAGATCGAAAGCGAAAGTTCGACCGACGTGCTCATCATCGAGGATGAACCGCTGATCTCCATGCAACTGGAAGGCGTCGTCACCGAGTTGGGCCACACCGTCGTCGGCACCGCCGCCACCCACGCGCAGGCCCTGGATATCTTCGAGCGCGCTCCGGCCGGCCTCGTGCTGGCCGACATCCAGCTCGCGGATGGCAGTTCCGGTATCGACGCGGTCGAGGACCTGCTCAAATTCGGTGATGTTCCGGTGATCTTCATCACCGCCTACCCCGAACGCCTGCTTACCGGCGAACGGCCCGAACCGACCTATCTGGTCACCAAGCCGTTCCAGGAAGCCACGGTCCGCGCCGCGATCAGCCAGGCCCTGTTCTTCAGCGCCAGCAAGCCGCTGAAGGACTGACGCCGGAACGATCGTCACGGGTGCGGTTTCCCTAGGTCAGCCTGGTGGCGACCTGCGAAGCGAAAACTCCCGCGCCTGACGCACGGGGACCCTGAGCGTGCATTCCACCCCGCCGGGATTGAACCTGAGATCCACGGCGGACTTGAGTTCGTGCGCGACGATCTTCTCGATCAGGTCGCGGCCGAAGCCGCGTTTCTCCGGCTCGCTGACGGCGGGACCGCCCTCCTCGCGCCAATGAACCTGCGCAAGGTCGGGGGAAAGAGTGCTCCATTCGATATGGATGCGGCCGCCCTGAGCGCTCAGCGCGCCGTATTTGGCCGCGTTTGTCGCCAGCTCGTGGATTGCCAGGCCCAGCGACATCGCGTCATTGGGCGCCAACTTGATCTCCGGCCCCGACATTTCAACATGACCCTCGCCGTGATCCTCGACGTAAGGTGCCAGTTCCGAGTGCACGACCTCGCCGAGCGCGGCATACTTCCAGTCGGATCGGGCAAGCAGGTCGTGCGTGGCGGACAGGGCGCGGATCCGCGCCGCGAGGCTATCGGTGAACTCGTCGATGTCACTCGAGCGGCGCCGCGTAAGCGCCGCGATAGACAGGACGTTGGCAAGCGTGTTCTTGACCCGGTGGTTGAGTTCGCGGGTCAGGGAATCACGGATCGACGCCTGGCCCTGCAACCATTCGAGCACCCGGCGGTCCTCGGCCGCGCGCTTCGTGATGAAGCGGCCGATCGCCATGAGCCCGAGCGAGGCCAGCGCGCCGAAGAACAGGACCACGCGCGAAAGCGGTGACAACAGGCCCGACCTCCTGTTGCTGACCTGGACGACCCAGGAATGGCTACCGACGTCGATCCGCCGCCGCATCGCCCGTCCGGTCGTGTTCTCGGTCCCGCGTTCCGTCAGCAGATTCTCCGGCGCGACCCGCTCGTCGTAAATCGAGACCTCGACCTGATCGTTGCGGTAGATCTCCCTCGCCGACGCCAGGAAGACGTCGGCGCGAAACGGGCTGTAGACGAATCCCTTTACCCTTCGATCGCGTCCGCTCTCGACCACCACCGGCATATAGATCAGGAAGCCCGCCGCATCGGGATCATCGCTCTTGTCCTGAATGAGATGAACCTTGCCGGACGCCACCGGCTTGCCCAGTTCCATGGCCCGCGTCATGGCCTTGCGCCGGATCTCCTCGGAAAACATGTCGTAACCGATGGCCCTGCGGTTCTTCCCGGCCCCGGGCTCGAGAAAGACGATCGGCGCCATGACGTCGCGGTCCGGTCCGGGGCGCGGAAAGACGAGGAAGTTGCTCCGCCCGCCCTCCCGGATTGCGGCTTCGAAGGACGTCAGTTGGTCGACCCCGACCAGCGGCGCCCACCCCATGCCAAGCGACCCGTAGAGCCTGCCGTTGCTCTGGAGGTCCTGTGCGAACTCCCTGAACTGCGCGATATCCACCTGATCCTGTGAGGCGAAAAGCGCCGCACCGGCGCGCAGCAGGGCCATGTTCTCGGTGACGCGCCGTTGCAGGGCGGAGGAGATCTCGGTCAGGTTCCGGTCAAGCTCGACCTGACGCGTCTGGCTATCCGCGCGCTCGATCGCCATGACCGACGCCGCGGTGGTAATGCCGGCGATGACGAAAAGCAGAAACGGCCAGCCACGCGGATACTTGTGGAACCACGCCTGCTTCTGCACCCGATCAAGCAGAGCCTGGTCAATCACCCTGCAATTCCTGCCCTCCTTGAACGCCCCTGTGCGACCCGGCGCGCTCACCCGCAACACCAACTGCCTTCTGTTTCCTTCGGGGGAACCAAGCGGGACGTCAATGGTTCCAGAGGCGAAGGTGTTGGAATGCACGAATTCGGGCGGATCCGGCTTCCGGGAGGGGGGCAGGGCGGTCCGCTGCGGCGGCCTGGACCTTGACCTTGACCCAACCCCGACCTGGCCGCATGAAGTCCACACGAAAAGGAGTTCGAGTTGAATCAGCCCAAGGGTAACGGCGATCCGGAAAAGGTGCCCGCGCCTGGACCGACAGTCGGCCGCGAAGGCGAGCCGGGCTGGGCCGGAGGGCTGAGGAAGCTTTACAACTCCGTAGTGGATGAACCGCTTCCGGACAGCTTCAAGGATCTCCTCAAGAAGCTCGACGGCAGCGACGATGCCTGAACGGATCACGTCAAGCACGCACGACGAAGCCTTCCGAGAAGAGCTGCTGGCGGTCCTGCCCCACCTCCGCGCGTTCGCACGCGGTCTATCGGGCCGCGCCGACTTTGCGGACGATCTCGTGCAGGAAGCTGCGATCAAGGCTTGGGTCGCGCGTGATCGCTATACGCCCGGCACCAATATGCGCGCCTGGACTTTCGCCATCCTGCGCAACCACTATTTGTCCGAACTTCGCCACAACAAGCGCCAGACCGATATGGACGATAACGCGGTCGAGCGCCTGCTGATCATGGACGCGGACCAAGAAGCCCCATTGCACCTGTCTGACATGGAAACCGCGCTGCAAAAGCTATCCGCAGAGCGGCGCGAGGCGGTGCTGCTGGTCGGCGCGTCGGGCTTCAGCTACGAGGAAGCCGCGGACATCGCCGGTTGCCCGATCGGCACCATGAAGAGCCGCGTTGCTCGCGCCCGCGCCGAACTCGCAGGGCTGCTGGACGACGAACCCGGCGTTACGGACGCCCGGAAGAAGCAACCTCAGTAACCGTCACCGGCGTCCGCCTCTGTCACGCGAGCCGCGAAAAAAGAAGGCCACCCCGAAAGGGTGGCCTTCTGCATTGACCAGTCCGGTCGGGGTCCCCTCAGGCCGGGTAGGTCCAGACCGTGCCGCGATCGAAATTGTCCGAAGCGAACTTCCAGTTGATAAGGTTTTCGAGCACCGCCTTCACGTAGGCGGGACGCTTGTTCATCTGATCGATGTAATAGGCGTGCTCCCAAACGTCGATCGTCAGCAGCGGATTGACGTCGGACGTGATCGCGCAGCCGGCATCGTGGGTGGAGATCACCTTCAGCTTCCCCCCATCGACGACCAGCCAGGCCCAGCCGCTCGCGAAATGGTTGACCGCCTCGTTGCTCAGCGCTTCGAGCAGCGCGTCGATCGAGCCGAAGTCATTATCTATAGCGGCGGACAGGCTTTCGCTCGGCGCGGTCTGTTCCGGCGACAGGGACTGCCAGTAGAAACCGTGGTTCCACGTCTGGGCGGCATTGTTGAACAGCGGGCCCGAAGCCGACCGCACGATGTCCTCCAGCGACTTGTCGGCGTTCTCGGTGCCCTCGATGGCGGCGTTCAGCTTGTCGACGTAGGTCTTATGGTGAGCGCCATGATGAATCTCGAGCGTCTTGCTGGAGATATGCGGTGCGAGCGCGTCCTGGGCATAGGGCAGCGGCATCAGGGCGATAGTCATGGCAAATTTCCTGTTCGGTGTTCTGACGTATTGGTGACAGCGCTCTGCCGGCAAGGATCGGGGGGACCGGAGAACACGCGCCGCTATGTCTGTTCCCCTCGCAGACATTTCAAGCACCTATTCACGGCATTTTCGGCTTTCGCGCCGCCGCGACTGCGCAAGGCGTGGCAACCGGACGCGGGGGATGAGGTCCGCGCCCGGCTCCAAGACGGTTCTGCTATGAAGCGATCGGTCCGGTCAGTACTGGTCCGCCTTGTCCTCGACCGCGTCGGCCTTGGCCTCGCCGGATTCCTCGACGGCTTCGGCCTTGTTCTCCAGCCTGTCTTCGGCTGCGCCCGTCATGGTGTCGGCCTGCTCTTCCAACCGGTCGGCCTGGGCGTCGTACGCCTCTTCGACCGTATCGGCCTTCTGCTCGAGCGCGTCCTCTCGCGGACTGTCGCAGCCCGCCAGGCCGAGAGAGACGGCAGCCAGGGCCAGTGCAGTCCAACCGGACGTCGAGCGCGGCATGATGATGGCTTTCATGGCGGAGAATTCCCTTATCGTTAGAGAAAATGCGCGTTTTTTTCCTAAGGCGCGCGCAAACCTTCTGTCCCAGCCGGGCTGGCCGGATTATCTGATCGATCCGCGGCGGAACATGTTGACGATCGCCAGCAAGACCACGGCGCCGAGGAACGAAACCAGCAGCGACAGGATATCGAAACCGCCGCTGGTGATCGGCGCGCCGCCTATCAGCGGCGTGATGACCACGCCGGCAATCAGCGAACCGACGACGCCGACCACGATGTTGAGAAAGATTCCCTGCTGCGCGTTGGTCCGCATCAGAATGCTCGCCAGCCAGCCAATGATGCCGCCGACAAGAAGAATAAGGATGAGAGTCATGGCTCTGTCTCCGGTTTGTTGGATTGACATCGATAACGGTCATCCCCCGTCATGGTTCCGCCAATGCCGCAACGGCTCGTCGCTTCGACGGAAAGGAGCCCCCCGCCGGCAGCGACAATTTAAAACAAACTCGGTGCTTAAAATGGCCACCCATGCGACGTCGCCCGGTAGAAAAGAATTCTATTGAAACGATTAGGGTGCCTAATTACACAGGTCAGGCACGGCGCGACCCCGCCACAAGGCGCGGGGCGTGCATGCTCAGGATTTGGGAGAATATGCCGCCATGCTCGACAACGCGCCTTCGGCTTGGGACATCGAGACCGATTTCATATCGATCGGTTCGGGAATAGGCGGCCTTTCGGCAGCGATCACCGCGAGCGAACTGGGGCTGGACGCACTCGTTCTCGAGCGTGCAGACCAGGTCGGCGGCGTCACCGCCTTGTCCATGGGCGAGGTCTGGGTGGCGGGGAACCACCATGCCGCCGCTCTGGAAATCGAGGACAGCACCGAGAGCGGCTTTCGCTATCTGCAACGCCTGTCGATGGGCTACGGATCGGACCTCGCGATCCTCAACAAGGTTGCGCACGCCCGCGAGGCGCTGCGGTATTTCGAGGACCGGATCGGCCTGAAGATGGAAGTGATCCGCGACTGCCCGGATTACTATTACGGACACTCCAATGACGCGGTTGCCGAAGGCCGCATGCTCGAAGTCGCACCCTTCCCCGCCGCCACGCTGGGCGATTGGCAGGAGAAAACGCGCATCTCGCCGCAAATGCCCTACGGGATGACGCACCATGACATGTTCACCGCCGGCGGCACGGCGAACATCGCCAGGTGGGACTTCGGCAAGATGGCCGAACGCCTGACCAACGACGAGCGCTGCCTCGGCCCCGGCCTTGCGGCCTATTTCGTCAAGGGCGCGCTCGACCGCGATGTCGCGTTGATGACCGGGACAAGCGCCGAGGAACTGATCGCCGACGGGGAGCGCGTGGTCGGCGTGCGCGCGGTGAAGGACGGCCGGGATATCCGCATCCGCGCGCGCAAGGGCGTGCTGGTGGCGGTCAGCAGCTATGAACGCAACCAGGACTACAACAAGACGCTCAGCCGGCAGCTCGAACTGGGATCGATGGTGTTCGCGACCGTCGACGGTGCGAACTTCCGCCTGACCGGCCCGCTCGGCGCGCGCATCGCCAGCGTGCCGGACATCACCTCTCTCGGCTTCACCATTCCCGGCATGGAAGGAGAGGACGGCCGCCCGCTGTGGAATAGCGCGCTGCCGGTAATCGGCCAGCCGCACACGATCGTCGTCAACCGTGCTGGCAAGCGCTTCGGCAACGAGGCCTTCTACCGCAGCTTCTACTACACCATCGATCACATCGACGGGGCGACGCAAACCCATCCGAACTTCCCGTGCTGGGCGGTAATCGACAGCCAGGTGCGCGAAAAGTACCCGTTCGGATCGGTCATGCCCGGCTCCGACTGGCCGGAGGGGCTGGGCGTGCAGGCCGATACGCTCCGTGACCTCGCCGCCAAGACCGGCATCGACGGCGACGCGCTGGAGGAAACCGTCGCGCGCTTCAACGCCAACGCGCAGAACGGCGTCGATCCCGATTTCGGGCGCGGCGAGCATCCCTGGAGTACGTGGATGTGCGGCGACCCCTTCCATGAGCCATGCCCCGTGCTTGGCCCGCTGATCAAGCCGCCGTTCTTCGCGGTCCGGCTCGAGCGCATGGGCGGAACGGCGATCACCTCCTCGGGCATCCTCACCGACATGCACGGCGCCGCACTCGACTGGGACGACAGGCCGATGCCCGGTCTTTACGTCGCGGGCAATTCGCAGGCGCGGATGGAAACGGGCGCGGTCATGCAATCGGGCATCTCCAATGCGCGCGGCATGACCTACGGCTGGCTTGCCGCGCGGCACGCCGCCGGCCAGCCGAGCACCCTGCTCGCGCGCGAAGTCGAGAGGCTCGGTCTTTGATCGAGACCCGCCAGCAGGTCTCGGTCATAGCTCCCATCGATACGACGTGGAGCTATGCCAGGGACGTCGAGCGCTGGGCCGAGATCATGCCGGGCTACCAGTCATGCGAGATCGTCGACGACGACAACTCGCTCTGGGTGCTCAAGGTAGGCGTCGGCGGACTGGTGCGCACGGTAAAGGTCGACGTCCATGTCGATGAATGGGCCGGTCCGGAACGGGTCGATTTCTCGTTCAGGCTGCGCGGCGATCCGGTCGAGGGTACCGGCTCATACCATGCGCTGCCCGAGGGCGACGACCGCACGCAAGTGATCCTCCACGTACGCGTCAATGGCAGCGGACCGATGGCACCAATGTGGGAGGCGATGGGCGGCCCCGTGCTGCCCAGGTTCGCAAATGGCTTCGCGGAGCAGCTCAAGGCCCGGATCGAGCTGGCGGCGGGAACCGCCGCGCCGGCATCCCCCATCCGGCTTTCGATGCTCGGCCGTGTGCTGGCATGGCTGAAAAGGCTGTTTCGCCGCTGACACGCGAAACCCGGCGCCGGACTGCCTCGTTTAACCTTTCGGATGGCAACGAAAGGCGCACCCCATGCATGCATCGCTCCGTCAGCGAATGCTGGCAGCGCTTGCCTCGCTTCTGATTGTGGCCGGCGGGGTCGTGGCGCTCGTCTCAGGCTTCGCCGTCCGCCTGCCCCTGCCCTCGATGCCCCGGACGCTGGAAACGATCATCACCACCCGCGACCTTCCCGAGGAGCCCGAACCGCCTCCCCCGCCGCCGCCGGAGGAACAGGACGCCTCCGCCGCCGAAGGCAGCCCCTCGCCGCCGAATCTCGATAACGAGGCCACGCCCGTGGTCGCCCCCCCGCCCCGCGTCCCGCCGCTGATCCAGCCGCCGCCGGTAACCGCCGCGCCGGAGCCTGAAACCGGCGCGGCGGCATCGACCGGCTCTTCGGACCGCACCGGCCCGGGCCGAGGCAGCGGCGGCAGCGGCGAAGGGCGCGGCGGCGCCGGCGACGGCAGCGGAGGGTACGGCAGCGGACAGGGGTACAGGCAGCCCCCCACCCTCCCCCGGCAGACCAGCGGCAGGCTGCGTTTCTCCGACCTGCCCCGTGACTTGCGCCGTGCCCGCGAGGGCGCGGAACTGACGCTGCGCTATCGCATCGGCATTGACGGACGGGTCAGCGGTTGCCGGATCCTGGTGTCGAGCGGCCGCACCGAACTCGACGCCCACACGTGCCGGTACATTACCGAACATTTCCGCTTTCGCCCGGCCCGCGACGAAAGTGGACGCCCCGTGGCCTACGTCATGACCGAGATCCACGGCTGGAACGCCGCGGGCAACTGATCCGGCTTCGATCCCCGCACATATGCCTATGGACAAGCGGACGGGTTCGGATGCAAGTTGTACACTTGTACAGCACAAGAATCCGGCCGACGGGCCACGGGAGAGCTTCGCCATGACCATTGCCGTCGAACCCATCAAACCGAACATCGGCGCCCTGATGCATGTTTCGGCCGACCATCTGCTCGATGACGAGACGATAGAGACCGTCCGCCGGGAACTCGAAGTGCGGGGCGTGCTGGTCTTTCCGCAGCTCCACGCCAGCGACGAACTGCAACTGGCCTTTACCGACAAGCTGGGCGAGCGCGTGAACTTCACCCGTCAGGTCCCCGGCTCCGACGCGGAAACGCCGGACGTCTACAGGATCACGCTGAACCGCAAGCTCAATACCGAACCCGATTATGTGCTCGGTACTTTCTTCTGGCACATCGATGGCATCACCATCGACCAGCCCCTGCCCAAGGCCACGGTCCTGTCCGCCCGAAAGCTCTCGGCCACCGGCGGCGCGACCGAATTCGCCAACCTCTACGCCGCGTGGGACCTGCTGCCGGAAGACGAAAAGCGCGAGTACGAAAACCTCAAGGTGATCCACTGCGTCGAGGCCGCCGTGCGGCCGGTCCACGGCCACCCCAGCGAGGAACGTCGCGCCCGCTACAAGGCCATGGCCGCGGTGATGGAACAGCCGCTGGTCTGGACGCATGAAGACGGCCGCAAGTCGCTGCTCATCGGCACGCACGCGGACGGCATCGTCGGAATGCCCGGCGCGCACGGCCGCGCTCTGCTGGCCCGCCTGCAGCAATGGGCGGCCCAGCCCGATCTCGTCTATACCCACAAGTGGACCGAGGGCGATCTTGTCATCTGGCACAACCAGGGCGTGATGCACCGCGTCGTCCCCTATACCGACGAAGGCCGCATCATGCATCGCACGACGATCGCCGGGAAGGAGAAGCCCGGCCACAAGGCCACCGAAGAGGAAATCGTGGCGCTCTACGAAGTCACCTGATGGTCTGATCCAGCGCGCATCCTGCAGCCCGTCAGGAATGACTTGGCGCGGCGTTCCGTTTGGGGCAGTCGTCCGTAGGACATCACGCGCGGTGCAGAACCGTCTGCGAAGCGGACTGTTCTTCGTTACCGCGCACATCCTGTGGCACCCGGATGGCAGGAAGGGACAGCGACCGTGAACCACCCGATCATCGACGAAACGCACGACACCGCCCGCCAGTCATGGGTCGAGGCCGCGCAGGATCACGCCGACTTTCCCATCCAGAACCTGCCGCTCGGCATATTCTCGCGAGAAGGCCAAACGCCGCGCGGCGGCATCGCCATTGGCGACATGATCCTCGATCTGCCCTCACTGACCCTGACAGGCCTGCTCAAGGGCGAAGCGCTGGACGCAGCCAGCACGGGGATGAACAAGACGCTCAACGCGCTTCTCGCGCTCGGCCCCGCCCCGCGCGGCGCCTTGCGCCGGCAGATATCCGCGCTGCTGGAAAAGAACAGCCCGCATCGGCGCGAGATCGAACCCCTGCTGGTGCCAATGGCGGATGCGCGCATGCATATGCCCGCGTTTGTGCCCGACTACACGGATTTCTACGCCGGCATCCACCATGCCACCAACATCGGCAAACTGTTCCGGCCGGACAATCCGCTCCTGCCCAACTACAAGCATGTCCCCATCGGCTATCATGGCCGCGCCTCGACAATCCGGGCGAGCGGCGCGCCCGTGACGCGCCCCAGCGGCCAGACCAGGGCGCCCGACGCGCAGGCGCCGAGCTTCGGCCCGGTCAAGCGCCTGGACTACGAGCTGGAACTGGGCGTGTGGATGGCGAGCGGCAATGCGCTTGGCCAGCCCATCCCCATCGCCGATGCGCTGGACCATGTCGCCGGTCTCACCCTGCTCAACGACTGGTCCGCGCGCGATGTGCAGGCCTGGGAATATCAGCCGCTCGGCCCCTTCCTCGCCAAGAATTTCCTCACCACGGTTTCGCCCTGGATCGTCACCATGGAAGCGCTGGCGCCCTTCCGCCGGCGGCAGCCACCGCGCGCCAAAGGGGATCCCCGGCCGCTCCCCTACCTCTGGGACGACAGCGACCAGCGCAGGGGGGCATTGGCACTCGATCTGGAAGCGTACCTGTCGAGCGTGAAGATGCGCGAGGCCGGCATGGCGCCGCTGCGGCTCAGCCATGGTCCGGCAAGCAACATGTACTGGACCATCGCCCAGATGGTGGCTCACCACGCCTCGAACGGATGCCAGCTTCAGACCGGAG
Source organism: Novosphingobium endophyticum (assembly GCF_014640675.1). Taxonomy (GTDB): domain Bacteria; phylum Pseudomonadota; class Alphaproteobacteria; order Sphingomonadales; family Sphingomonadaceae; genus Novosphingobium; species Novosphingobium endophyticum. The sequence continues at coordinate 126,849 of NZ_BMHK01000003.1, forward strand.
ACCTGCTGGGCACCGGCACGATTTCCGGGCCGGACGACGGCTCGCGGGGCAGCCTGATGGAAATCACGCGGAACGGGAAACAGCCCGTTTCCCTCCCTACCGGCGAAACACGGACGTTCCTTGAGGACGGTGACGAACTCATGCTTTCGGGCCGCTTCGTGGCCGAGGGCGCGATCCCGATCGGCTTTGGTCCCTGCATCGGCACCGTGCAACCGGCACTGACCGCCCCGGCGTCCCGATAGCCGGTCCCGCCCCGCTGCGACGCGGAACGGGACAAGAGGCGATGCCGGGGGAAGAGAGCAGGCCTCAGGCAGACCCGGCGCGCGCCGGTATCAGAATTCGGACCAGTCGCTGTTGTCGACAACCTGCGCGACGGCCGCGTTGCCGGCTGCGACTGGCGGCGCATTGCGTTGCTGCCGGGCTCGCGGCGCCTTGCGCGCGGCGGTATCGGAACTCTTGAACGAAACGACGCTGTTCTCGCCGATACGGAAGGTGCCGACGAGTTCGCCGAGGTTGTCCGCTTCGGCGGCAAGGCTGCGCGCGGCCGCCGTCGATTCCTCGACCATGGCCGCGTTCTGCTGCGTGACGACATCCATCTGGCCGATCGTCGCGTTGGTCTGAAGCAGCCGCGCCGATTGCTCCGACGAAGCACTGCTGATGCGCATGACGACGTCCGTGGCGTTGTCCACGCGCCCGATGATGGACGTGAGCGCCTCGCCCGTGCGACGGACCATGTCCACGCCCACCGAGACCTGCGACGAACTGGTTTCGATCAGGTTGCGCACATCCTTCGCCGCGTCGGCCGAGCGTTGGGCAAGCCCGCGAACCTCGTTGGCGACGACCGCGAAGCCCTTTCCGGCATCGCCCGCGCGCGCCGCCTCGACACCGGCATTGAGCGCCAGCAGGTTGGTCTGGAAGGCGATGGAATCGATGACAGCGATGATGCTGCCGATCTCTCCGGTCGATTTCTCGATCTGTTCCATGGCCCCGATGGCCTGGCTGACGACTTCACCGCCGCGCCGCGCCTCGGTGACAGCCGCGTCGACGCCGCGATGCGCCTCGGCCGCATCCTGCGCGGTTTCCTGGAGCGCAGCCGAAAGCTGGCTGACCGACGCAGCGGCCGCGCCGATCTCGCTCGCGTGATGTTCGGTGCGCTGGGCGAGGTCGTCGGACGCCTGGCTGATCTCCATCGACCCGCTGCGGATGGCGTGAGTCGAGCGCGAAACCGACTGCATGGCCTCGCGCAGGCGCGCCACGGTCCTGTTGAAATCGTCGCGCAGCTTGACATAGCTGGCACCCAGTTCGGGCAGTTCGACCATAAGGTCGCCATCCGCCATACGCCCCAGCCTGTCGCCTACGAGTTCCGTCATTTCGTGCGTTTCCGCATCGCTTCGCGCCTTGGCGGCAACAGTGTCGCGAAGACGGGCGGCGGCTCGCGCCAGTTCACCGATTTCGTCGCGGCGTTCGAGATGCGCGATGTCGCAATCGAGCTGACCGGCCTCGATCTGGGCTATGGCGTCACGCACGCCATCCAGTTCCTCGCCGATGCTGATCCGGATCGCCCGTGCGAGCAGGAACGAGACCAGACCGGCGGCCAAGGCGATGCCGACCGAGATCACCATCACCCAGAGCGCGACGCTTTCCTGCGCGGCACGAAGCTGTTCGCTGCGAATGATGACGGGGTCGCGAATCTTTTCAATGGCATCGTCAACGCCGGAACCCATGTCCGAAATCCTGTCGAGCACATCATGGCTCGGTTCGCCGGCAGCAAAGGCCTCTGTGGTGGCATCGACGTATTCCCGGGCCTTCGCGCTGACGAGATCGGCATTTGCCTTCTCGGCCGGCTCCAGATGGCTGCGCGTGTCCGCGATAGACTGTTCCAGATCCCTGGCGTTGCTCTCCCAACCCTCACGCGACTGTTCGCTCTGGATCACGGCATGGCGGTAAACGTCGCGTTCGAGGGAAGTGAAATCCTTCTCCAGCAGCGCGGCAAAGAGCGCCTGCTCCGCCGTCGCATCGTCTTTCTCCATAATGCGCAGCGTCACCATCGAACCTATCACAACGGTAACGACAAGACACAGGGCAAGCCCCGCAGCCGCGGCCGACTGAAGCGTCAGTCTGCGATTGATCGATTGACGACGTAACCAGCTTGTATTCGGTATCGACCCGACTGCCATTGTTTTTCCCTTACACCCCGCCGAAGCATGGGCACGGCTCTAGGCCCGCGCTGGTAAATGTGAGCCGCCCGCCCCCTAGGGGGAACACCGGATCGCACGGTACCGGAGTTCGCAATCCGGCCGCGAACGCCAGACCGGTTCTTACCGGGCCTTTGCCGATAAACCGATCAGCAATTCCCGCACGACTTCGCGAGTTTTCTGTTATTCTGGATCGACTCGGGGTCATATGCTAATAAACTGACTGGCAGCAGGAGATGTCGGGGCGGAGAAGAGCGATGCAGACCATAAGCGAGCTTGACCTTGGGCACCTGCCAATCGAAACCCCCGAATTCTGCACGGACCCGTCTCCATGGATTGAAAAGGCTCGCGCAAGGCATCCCTGGCTGGCGACCTGCAATCTGGGCCCGGTCTTCATCTCCTATCGCGCGATCGACGATGTCATGCGGATGGACGACAGCCTCAAGATGCCGGGCGGGGAAATCGTCGACCTGATGGGCGCGCGCGGCACAGGATGGGGGGACTTCGCCGAGGAAATGATGCTGGTGCGAAGCGGCAAGGATCATGCCCGGCTGCGTTCCAGCGTCAGCGCCGCATTCGGCCCCAACAACGTCAAGCGCATGCGCCCGGTGATAACCGGGACGATTTCCGCCCTGCTCGACGAATGGGCCCCGCGCGGCGCCTTCGACTTCGCCGTGTTCGCGGCCAATTTCCCGGTGCGGGTCATGTTCGGCCTGATCGGCGGTGACGTCACGAAGCTGCCGGGGATCATATCCTCGCTCGAAGTCCAGGGATCGAGTTTCAACATGATCGTCGAGGACATGCCGAAGATCGAGGCCGCCTATCAGGTGCTCTGGCGCTTCGTCGACGAACTGATCGCGGAGCGCGGCCCCGATGCCGGAAAGGGCGACCTGCTCGACGATCTCATCGCGGCCAGCACGCGCGGCGAGCTTACCGGCAAGGAACTGCGCCAGATGCTCGTATTCCTGTTCAGCGCGGGCTACGACACGTCGAAGAACCTGCTCACGCTGCTGATGAACTCGATGATCGAGTATCCCGCGATCTGGGAGCGCTGCGCCGAGGATCACGACTATTGCCGCAAGGTCGTGCGCGAACAGCTTCGCCTGACCAGCCCGTCCAACACCTACCGCGTGACCACGAGGGACATCGTCTATCGCGACGTGCTCATTCCCAAGGACACCATGCTGCTGTTCCCGCTGGGCATTTCCGGCCGCGATCCGGAAGTCTTCTCCGATCCACTCGGGTTCGATCCGGACCGCCCGGACCGCACCGCCCCGCTCGCCTTCGGGCGCGGCATGCACATCTGCCTCGGCCAGTTTCTCGCCCAGGCGAATGTGGAGGAAGGCACGCACCTTATCGCCCAGCGGCTCAGGCGGCCGCGCCATACCGCCCCGCCAACGTGGCGCAGCTTTGCCGGCGTGTGGGGGATAAGGAGCCTGCCGATCGCCTTCGACCCGTCGCCGTTTCGCGAGGCAGCGTGATGGCGACCAGGGTCGGCCCCACCCGCCGGATGGGATCGCGCAACTCGGCGACCGGCGCGGCCCTGCTCGACGCGACCGAGGCGGTTATGCGCGAGGAGGGCTACGGCGCCGTAACCTCGCGCCGCGTGGCCGAACGAGCGGGGATCAACCAGCAGACGGTCTACTACTACTTCGCGGCGATGGATGATCTGCTGCTGGCGGCCTATCGCCGCCGCACCGCGCAGGTGCTGGAGACGGTCAAGCGCGCGATGGCCTCGGACCGGCCACTGCACGCCCTGTGGCAGGCATTCTCCGACCCGTTCGATGCCGCGCTGACCATGGAATACCTCGCCCTTGCCAACCATAACGAGGCGATCCGGCGCGAGACGATCGCGTTCGGCGAGAAGATGCGGGCGTTGCAGGTGGAGCGGCTCGGGGACGGGATCGGCGCGGCCTTGCCCGAGGACGCGCCGGACAGTCCGCTCGGCCTGATCATGGCGCTGACCTACGTTTCGCACCTGATGGGCTTCGAGGCGACGCTGGGCCTGCGCGGCGGGCATCGCGACGTGCGGCAACTGGCGGAATGGGCGCTGCGCGGGCTGGAGCCGGCGGGGCGCGGCGCTCCACGTCCGCCGGAATAACCGTCATCCGGGATGACGTCAGGCGCTCAGAGCCACTTGTTCTCGCGATACCAGCGCGCGGTAGCCTTGAGCCCTTCGCGGGTTTCGATGCGCGGCTGCCAGAGCGCCGCCGGGATCCTGCCATCCGTGCCGACCACCCAGTCGGGATGGCTGAAGTAGGCCGCGCGGTCCGGCGTCATCTTCGCCTTGGTGCCGCGAAAAAACCGGTCGATCTTCGCGACACGCTCAAGCGCCGCCTTCGACAGGCCCAGCACTTTCGGGCGCCTGCCCATGGCCCAGCCGATCGCGCGGGCCAATTCGTAGTGGTCCCAGCCGTCCCGCTTGCCGTCGTCCGGTTCGAAAGTGCAGCCCGTCACCGCCTCGCCCCCCGGCACCAGCGTCACCAGCAGGCGCGCCAGGTCCTCGACGTGGATCATCGAGGCGCGCCCGCTTGCAGGCGTCGGGATCACGCCCCACTTCGCCGCGCGGAACAGCTCGAACATTTCCCTGTCGCGCGGGCCGTAGATCGCGGGCGGGCGCACGATGGTCCAGTCGAGCGGGCTCGCCCGCACCAGCTTCTCCGCGCGGGCCTTGGACGCGCCATAGGCGGACAGCTCCGGTTCTCGCGCGCTGAGCGAGGAAACATGGACGAAACGCGGTATACCCTTGGCGACCACAGTTTCGATCAGGTTCAGCGTACCGTTGACGTTGCCCGCCTCGAAACCCGCAAGGTCGGCGGCGTTGACGACGCCCGCGACGTGGATCGTCGCCTCGACCCCGCGCGTCAGCTCGCACAGCGACGCAGTATCGAACAGATCGCCTCCGATCCACCGCACGTGCCGGCGCGGCGCCTGAGGACGGCGGGTCAGCGCGAGCACTTCGTATCCGGCCGCAATCGCCGCGTCGAGCACGGCCTGCCCGACGAAGCCGGTGCCTCCGGTCAGGGCGAGAAGTGGACGGTCCTCGGGCACCGGATCGCTCATTTGAGGACCAACTGGTCACGGTGGACCACCGCCGAGCGCGGCGCATAGCCGAGCACTTCGGCCTGCTCGCTGGAATGAAGCCCGCGAATCGCCGCGCATTCGGCGGCGTCGTACTCCGAAAGGCCATGGGCGACGATCCTGCCGCCGGCCTCGCGGATCTCCACCGGATCGCCGCGCAGGAACTCGCCATCGACCCCGGTGATCCCCTTTGCCAGCAGGCTCGACCCGCGCGAGAGCGCCGCCGCCGCGCCGGCATCGACCGTCAGGCTGCCCTTGAGCCGCAGCCGCCCGCCCAGCCAGGCCTTGCGCGCGCCGGTCTTGCGGCGCGGCAGGAACAGCGTGCCGATGTTCTCCCCGACGATGCGCGCCACCGGCCGGTCGTGATGGCCATTGCCGATGACGAGGCAGATGCCGGCGAGTTCGGCGATCTCGGCCGCCTGCAGCTTGGAGACCATGCCGCCCGAGCCCATGCCCGAATTCGACTCCGCACTCGCCATTGCGTGAACCTCCGGCGTAACCCCTTCGACCACCGGAATCATCGTCGCGCCCGGTTGCCTGGGATCGCGGTCATAGAGGCCGTCGATGTCCGAGAGCAGCAACACCGCGCTCGCCTGTGCCGCCTGCGCGACGCGCGCCGCGAGCCGGTCGTTGTCGCCGAAGCGTATCTCGTTGGTGGCGACCGAATCGTTCTCGTTGATCACCGGCACCGCGCCGGCATCGAGTAGCCGGGTGAGCGTGGCGGTGACGTTGAGATAGCGCCGCCGGTCCTCCAGGTCTTCCAGCGTCAGCAGCATCTGCGCGGCGGTGAGGCCATGGCTGCCCAGCAGTTCCGCCCAGAGGCCGGAAAGCGCGATCTGCCCCACGGCGGCGGCGGCCTGCGCATCGGCCAGCGACCCGCGCCCGCCCCTGTCCAGCCCCAGCGTCGCCGCACCCAGGGCGATGGCGCCCGAGGACACGACGATCAACCGCTGCCCGCGCGCGCGGGCCTCCGCGATCTCCGCGACAAGCCCCGCAAGCCATTCGCGCCGCACGCCCCCATTCCCGACAAGCAGCGATGAACCGACCTTGACCACAAGGAGCGGGCACTGGGCCTGGTCGGCAAGATCGGAAAGGCGGGCGATAGGCATGGAAGCCGAGCCTTTAGGAGAATTGCCGCGCGGTGGGAAGCATTTGCGCGCCGCGATCCGTGCCGATCGTCGTGGATGAAGAACGATTGCCGGTTCGCCGGGAAACAGGATCGACACGCTGTTGTCGCGAGGTGACAGTCAGGTTTGCACAGTCCTGAAGCGAAAAACTCCCCCTCCCGGACCGGGCGCGACAAGGCGCCTCCCGAAAAGTAACTGGCGCGAATTCGGAAAGGACGGCGAAGCTGACGATGCGCAAGAGCGCGGCGAGACTAAGTCAGGCGTCGGCGATGTGGGAAACGGTTTGGGGGTGTGGCGGGTTTGTTGCCGGGTCCGGTCAGGCAGGTTTCGGACGACTGGGGCAAATAGCTGCCCTACATTCAGGTTGCCAAGTTACGGTGGCTCACGACCCACTGCGGACAATCTCCGCGTTTCGAATCCGTCGGCTGGAGCCTTTGGCCAGACTGCGGGGCGAAACGATTAGCGATGGATGATCGACACCAGGTAGCCAGGATTGGCGTCGGTCACTTCGACCGTGGCCGAGAGCTGGGCGGCAAGCGCATTCACGATCCCGGTTCCAAGGCCGGGCTTGCCACTCGGGTGGTCGCCTTGAATTCCCACCCCATCGTCGGCGACGGTCAGAATCCATCCATCGGCCATCGTGTGAAACCCGATCTTGATCGCGCCCTTCGCTTGGCCGGAATAGCCATGCTTGAGTGCGTTGATTACCAGTTCGGTGACGATCAGGCCCATGCTGACAGACCTGTCGGCAGCGGTAACGCTGTCATCCACGTCGACCGTCAGGGATAGCTGCCCGGGATCGGCAATCATCGAAGCCCCGATGCTGGCGCATAGTTCGGTGAAATAGGGACGCAGCGCAACTTCACCCGTGCCTGTGGAAGCAAGTTGGCGTTGCAGGGTGGCGATTGACATGACCCGGTGATGGGCCTCGCGAAGGTGGGCCCGCGTCTCTTCTGACTGGACGCGGCGCACGCTCTGCATGAGCACGCTCGCGATGATCTGCAGGCTGTTGGCGACACGGTGGTTCAATTCGCGAACCAGCATGTGCTTCTCCTGCACCAGCGTATCGTTGGCGCGCTGGGCCTGACGGGCCTCGGTGACGTCGGTCACGGCCACCACGAGGCGCAGAGCCTCGTCGTCATCGTGGTCAAGCACGTGGGCGTTGATGACAAGATTGCGCGTCGGGTCACCAGCGCGCTTCAGGTCCATCTCGTAGGCGTTGATTGCGGCACTTCCCGCAGCCGTCGCCGTCAGCAACGACCTCAATTGCGGGATTTCCCATTCGCCATCGCCCAGCGCGAACAGCTCCTTGCCGACCACTCTGTCGCAGTCGAGCGAAAAACTGCGGCAGAACGAACCGCTGGCGGCCTTCACTACCAGTTGCTCGTTCAGCAGGATCAGCGGGGTGCTGGACGACATGACGAGCGCCATCCCCAGGCTGCTCGATGATTCGGGTTTCAAGGGCGTAAAGAATTCCATGGCCGAAGCCTTCGGAAGTCGGAGACTCGCGGTGCGAAAGCCATACCCGACGTTCGCTCGTTCATCGATTCTGCCGGCGAACACGGAAGAAACGGTGAAACTATCACAGATCGGAGCGAAGCGCCCTACGCAAAATGTTGGGGCGGTGGCGCGGCTCGAATGTCCACGAAATGTCCGCTTTCCCCCTTCTATTTTTCGCGATCCAATCGGCCAGACCAGGGACGGCTGCCGGTCCGGTTTCGGGAGAGGCGCCGCACCTGGGCAATGACCGGAAAGTCGCGCAAACCTGCCACACGCGTTCCGACACCGCCCCTCGCCCATTACTCTGCGCGCGGTCCCGCGCCCGGCGGGGCAAGGCTTCGCTCAAATCGGGGACCAGGGCTGCTCGTCGGCCTCTTCCCGCTCGCCCTCGGGCCGCTCGGTGACGGTCGCGGCGGGGAGGTGTTCGATCACCGCGTCGAGCAGCCGGGCCATGCCCTTGCCCGTCGCGCCGGAGATGGGGAACACTTCATGCGCGCCGGCCTTGAGCAGTTCCTTCGCGTATTCTGCCGCCAGCGCATCGTCCACCAGGTCAACCTTGTTCAGCGCCACCAGCCGGGGCTTGTCGTCCAGATTGCCGCCATAGGCCCCCAGCTCCTCCTCGACCACATGCATCGCCTCGACCGGGTCGGTGCTGGAGATGTCGATCAGGTGGACCAGCACGCGGCAGCGCTCGATATGGCCCAGGAAGCGGTCGCCGATCCCCGCGCCCTCCGCCGCGCCGGCGATCAGGCCGGGAATGTCGGCCAGCACGAATTCGCGGTTCTTGTGGCTGACCACGCCCAGCTGCGGGCGCAGCGTGGTGAAGGCATAGGCGCCCACCTTGGCCTTGGTGTTGGACAGCCCGTTGATGAAGGTGGACTTGCCCGCGTTGGGCATACCGACCAGGCCGACATCGGCGAGCAGCTTCAGGCGCAGCCAGACCCACATTTCCTGCGCCGGCATGCCGGGCTGGTGCTGGCGCGGGGCGCGGTTGGTGCTGGTCTTGTAACTGGCATTGCCGCGCCCGCCCAGGCCGCCTTCGAGCAGGGACACGCGCTGGCCCGCCTCGGTCAGGTCGGCCAGAACCATCTCGCGATCCTCATCGTCGATGACCTGCGTGCCCACGGGCACCTTGATGACCAGATCCTTGCCCGCCGCGCCATTGCGGTTCTTGCCCATGCCGTGGCCGCCGCGCGGGGCCTTGAAGTGCTGGGTATAGCGGAAGTCGATCAGGGTGTTCAGGCCCGCGACCGCCTCGAAGATCACGTCGCCGCCCTTGCCGCCGTTGCCGCCGTCCGGGCCGCCGTACTCGACGTACTTCTCCCGCCGGAAGCTCACCGCCCCCGGCCCGCCCGCGCCGGAGCGGATGTAGATCTTGGCCTGGTCGAGAAAATGCATGGCGTCCTTATCCGGCGGATTGGCAAACGTGTCGAGTGCGGTGATGCTACGTCGCCGGGCCGGTGCCGCACACCGAGTGCGGCAAACGCACCCCATAAAAACGCGAACGGCCGCAGCAGTGTGCGGCCGGTCAGCGGGAACAGCACTTACTGGTGGAGCCGAGGGGGATCGAACCCCTGACCTCGTCATTGCGAACGACGCGCTCTCCCAGCTGAGCTACGGCCCCGTTCCAGTATCGACGCGAAGCGGGCCTCCCGCATCGCGAGCGGCCCCCTTAGCGAAGAGATCCCGCGCTTGAAAGAGCAAAAATGCGCGGGCCGGATTTTCGTCCCTCCCCTGCACGGGGAACCTATTGCGTTGAAGCATCCGCCCCTTGCTGCGATGATTCGACCACTTGCGGCGGCAAGATTATCGCCTGCTGCGGGAGCGTTATGGCCGGCTGGGGCGGCGCCGCCGTCGGTGCCGGAAGCGTCACGGAAGGCTGCGCGGCCTGTTGTCCGATTTCGGCCTGCTGTTCAAATGTCGGGCGCACCGTGAGAAGGCCACCGCCGTAGCGCGACTGCCACGCCGCGAGATCGGCCCTATACTGCTCGAAGGCGTCGAAGAATGCCTTGAACGGCGCCTCCATCTTGGCAAGGCCGGTGAAGGAATAGGCCTCGAACTGGCTGGGATCGACAGTCTGGAGCTCGGTGGTGAGGTCCATCGCGGCCTGGCAGAAACCGGCATCGACCGGCGGCAGCGAAAAGAAGTTGTAGACCTGGGTCTGGTAGGTCTCGCGCGCCACGATCGCCGCGCGCCCCACGTGCTGCGTGCGGAAGCTCTTGTCGATCTCCCTGTTCGCGGAATTCAACGCCTTGGCGTAGACAGTGAGGAAGCGTTTGTAGCCTTCGAGGATCGGGGCGTACTGCACCTCGATACAGTTGAGCGCCGCGACATTGTAGGCCGAGCGCAGGTTCCAGACCGCCTGCGAGGTCGATATTCCCGAATTGACCGTCTGGCGCACGCCCAGATCGTTCGCCGGTGGGATGGTCATCTCGTCCGGAGCGCCCATCGGCGGCGTCGGTTTGGGCGGAATGACCACGACCGGGGGCGGTGGTGGCGGCGGTGGCGGCGGGGTCGTGCAGCCGGAAAGAACAGCGATCGCCACGGCCAGAACCGGGCCGGCCATCCACGGCACCCGGCGCGCCAGTCCCTTCAACCTCGGGTTTTTCACCTTGTATTCTCCAACGAAAGTGCGCTGTTCCTATCTCTCCCGGCCGGCAAAGGAAATGCCCGGTGCGACGAACCGCACCGGGCATTATAGCACTTCGAAACTGGACTGTGGATTACTCGCTTCGGAAAAAACAAGCCATCCGCGATGTCCGTCCGCTCATTCCCTCTGGCCGAGGAAGCTGAGCAGGAACTGGAACATGTTGATGAAGTCCAGATAGAGGCTGAGCGCGCCGAGCACGACGGCCTTGCCCATGAACTCGGTGCCACGCAGCTCGAAATACTGGTTCTTCAGCCGCTGCGTGTCATAGGCGGTGAGACCCGCGAAGATCAGCACGCCGAGAATCGAAATCACCAACTGCAGGACGGTCGACCCCACGAAGACGTTGATGAGCATCGCCACGAGAATGCCGACGAGCCCCATGATCAGGAACGTGCCGAAGCCCGACAGATCCTTCTTGGTGGTGTAGCCGAACAGGCTGAGACCCGCGAAGGCCGCCGCGGTCGCGAAGAAGGTCGTCGCGATCGAGCTTGCGGTGAACACCAGGAAGATCGCCGAGAGCGACAGGCCCATGACCACACAGAAGCCCCAGTAGAGCATCTGCAGCGTCGAGGTCTTCATCCGGTTGGCGCCGAAGCTCATGCCGAAGACGAAGCCGAGCGGTGCCAGCATGATGACCCACTTGAGCGGTGTCGTCAGCACCTGCGCGGCCATGCCGGACGATGCGAAGAGCATCGCCACGATGCCCGACAGCAGGACGCCCGAGGCCATGTAATTGTAGATCGACAGCATGTGCCCGCGCAGGCCCACGTCGTAAGCGGCCCGGCCTGCCGTGCGTCCGTCAAGGCTCGGAGACGCACCGAAGCCCGTGCGGGGCTGGGGGTCGTTCCAATTCGCCATTTCAAACTCCCTTTGCCGGCGCGCGCACAATGCGATGGGCCGGTCAGCGCTGAATATCGGGCCAGCCCGATCAATATTCAAGAAAAACCGGACATCGGGGCTTGTATCAAAATGTAAGCGGCCGAAATCAGCCTTTCCGCGCCTCGGCCGCCATTTCCGCGTTGCGGTCGCGCGAGGCGCGCATGGCGGCCGCCACCACGCCGGCCAGCGCCGCTTCGGCATCGAGCACGTTGAGGCCCGCGCGGGTCGATCCGCCGGGGCTCGCCACCCTGTCGGCCAGTTCGCCCGGGGAGACCGGCGGCCGCGCCTCGGCCTGGGCCGCCGCGAGCTGGGCCGCGCCCTCCACCATGGCAAGGGCCAGGCGCTGCGACTGCCCCTCGTCGAGGCCCAGCCCCGCCGCGCCGGCGGCAAGCGCATCGATGAAGCGGTAGACGAACGCCGGCCCGCACCCGGCGAGCGCGGTGACCGCATCGAACAGGCTCTCGTCCGCCAGCCACTCCGGCGTGCCCAGCGGCTCCATCAGCGCCGTGACGGCGGCGCGCCCCGCTTCGTCAAGCCCGCGCGCGGCCAGCGCGATGGGCGACTTGCCGATGGCGGCGGCCAGGTTCGGCATGATCCGCACGATTCCTCCCGCCTGCGGGAAACGCCCGGCGAGGCTGTCGAACTCGACACCGGCGAGAATCGAGAAAAGCGCCGTTCCGCCCCCGACCAGCGGCGCCAGCGACGGCGCGACATCGTCCAGCCCTTGCGGCTTGACGCCCAGCATGACCGCGTCGAAGCGGCCGCCGGGCAAATCGCGAAGCAGCATCACGCCTTCGGGCACGTCACTGCGCCAGGGATCGACGACCGTGAAGCGGGATGCCGGAATGCCGCCGGCGAGCCAGCCCTGAAGCATGGCTCCCGCCATGTTGCCGCATCCGACGAGCAGGATATTCTGAAAGCGGTCCATATGTCCTCCGGTCGCGAAGCGGTCGTCGGGGTCGATTAGGACAGGTGCCCGGCGCTGCCAAGGGCCGCGTCGGGGAAACGGCTTGAGCGCGTGTCTCAGGCCTCTCCGGCCGCATCCACCATCGCGGCGGCGAGCGCTTCGGTCGGTGTCTTGTCGCCCCAAAGGATGAACTGGAACACCGGATAGAAGCGGTCGCACTCCTCGACCGCCGCCTCGACCACCATCTGCGCATGTCCGGGGCCGAGCAGCCCGTCCTCGCCCAGCATCAGCCCGTGCCGGTAGAGAACGACGCTGCCGCTGGACCAGACATCGAAATGCCCGAGCCAGAGCTGCTCGTTGATCAGCGCCAGCGCCTCGTAGACGGCGGCCCGCTTGCCGTCGCTGATACGGATGTCCGGCAGGCACACCAGTTGCAGGACGCGGTCCTCGGGCCGCCAGATCGCCTGGAACTGGTAGGTTGCCCAGCTGCCTTTCACTTCCGCCGAGATTTCATCGTCACCGGAATACTCGAAAGGCCAGTCGCGCGCCTCGAACAGGGATGCCAGCATCTCCACCGGAGCGGCTTCCTCGTCCCTCCCGATGTCGTCCTGTACCGTTCTCATATATTCTGACATTCGCCCTCCGCGTTCGAGAGCATGGATGTCTTGCACGGGTGGGGCAGCACAATCCGGGAAGCGGAAAGGCCTGCGCAAAACTACACAAGTCTGTTTACAGCGTGTGGATAAGACTAAACAAACCTTAATGCCGCCGGACCAGCAGCGCGATCACTTCGCCGGGAGCACGTCGACGACCTGCCCCGCCGGGCTGGTCCAGGGCAAGGCTCCGTCGATGCCCTCCTTGCGAAGGTCCGCGACGAAATCGTTTGCGGCCTTGCGGGTTGCAAAGGGACCGGCGAGAATCCGGTTGGTACGCCCCATCTCGCTGACGTGCGCCTCCCTGCCCTTGAACAGTTCCGGGGCCTGACGCGTATAGCGACGCCAGTCGAAGGCGATCGCATCCTTGTCGCGGCCAACGCCGATCTGCACCCAGATGCGGCTGGGATGCGCCGGAGGCGCCGGCTTCTTCGGTTCCTCGGCCGGCTTGGCCACTTCGGTCGGCTTCGGCCTGGCGGGCCGAATCCTGCTGATATCGACCGCGCCGGGAGCGGGTGCCGCCTGTGTCGCCGGTTTGCCGAGATCGGCGAATATCTCCGAGAGCGAGAGCTGCGTCGGCCCCGGCTCGGGCGGAGCTTCGCGCGCAGGCGGGGCAGCCGGCGCCGCTGTGCCGACGCGCGCGAGATCGAAGCCCGGCGCGGGGCTGGCCGGCTTTTCCTGCGCCGGCGGCGGGGCGATCCTGGCAGCAGCCGGCGCGGGATCAGCAAGCGCGACGCCCGCCCTGGCCGCCAACGGCGGCGAGGCGTTTACGGGCGGTAATTCCCCCTTGGCATCCACCGGCGGCAGTTCGACGCCATTTCGCTGGATGGCGGGCCTCGGCTCGGGCGGCGCGACCCGATCCGCTTCGGCCGAGGCGAGCGCAGCCTTGCGGCGGCTTTCGGCAGCTTCGGCCTCGCGCCGGGCCTGCTCCGCCTTTTCGTCCCTCGATTTGCCGCTGCTCCTGGAGGTCGCGGTCGCAGCCGCTTTCCCGCTGCCAAGCTGCGCCCCCCGCGGAACCAGCGCGGCGTCCGCTGATGCAATCTTCGCCGGCCTGTAAGCGGCGATGCGTGGTTCGTCCCGGCCGATTTCGGACGCACGCGGGAACTTGCCGAGATTGGCCGCGGCGGCCTGCTGCGCCTTCGTCAGGCGGGGCATGTAGCGCAAGTAGGGCGCCATGCTTTGCGCCAGCTTTTCCGGCAGGATGGTGTTCGCGAGTTCCACCGCGTCCTTGGTCTTGCCCGCGATGGCCAGCGTGAAGGCGCGCGTCCGCCAGCCCGGCTTGTCCTGCCTGCGCAGCAGCGGCATCAGCGTCACCTCGGCGGCGTCCGCATCGCCGCCGATGGCCTGGCTCACGGCAAGACGCATGCGCAACTCATCGTTGTCCTGTCCGCCCAGCGCCGCTTTGTAATAGCGCTGCGCCGCGGCATTGTCGCCGACGAGATCATAGGCAAGACCCCGATCGGCCGCGATCATTTGTGGACCCGCGCCGGCCCGTTCAGCCTCGGCAAACACCGGAATCGCGGCCACCGGATCGCCTGAGAGAACCAGCGCGCGGGCCATGCCCGCCTTGACCCGTGGATTGGTCGCGGAAACCTCTTCGGCCCGGCGATAGAAACCGATCGCCGCGTCGAAATCGCCAAGCGCGCGGGCCGCATCGCCGGCATCGATCAGGGCTTCGGTATCCCTGGGATTGCGGCCAAGGCGCGACAGCGCATCGTTGAGCGCCTTGGCGTCGTTGGTAGGCAGCGCCTGAACCACTGGCCGCGAAACCACCGGTGCGCTCTGGGCAAGGCCGGGCGACGACAGCAGGCACGCACCCGCGCCCAGTGCGCCGGCCAATGCCGCGCTGGAAAGGAATCGCGAAATTCTCTGCTCGAACCGCAAGATTCAGGACACCCCTGCCGGAACGACGACTCTCGAGGCCGCGCCCCCTAAGTGAACAATCGCCGCGCGCTATGGCGCCCTGCCGATGAACCTCATGCGAACGACCCGCCGGAGCCATGCCGCCGCGCGGCCAGCCGTATCCGGCATGCCGCGAAGGGCGGAAGGCGCAGCCGCCCTCCGCCGCATCACGTCACTGGTTGTTCTGGCGACCGAGGAAACGCGGAATGCTGATCGCGGCGTTTTCCTCGTCCTCATCCTCAGGCTGCGGGCTGGGCGCGGGTTTCGGACGCGAAAGGCTCGTCATCCGCTCGAACAGGGTGCTGCCGCCAGCCGCCGCCGGCTTGGGAGCGGCTTGCGGTGCCTGCGGCGCGCGGCGCAGCGGCGTGGGGGCCTCGGCCGAACGGCCGCCTTCGAACAGCAGTTCGTCCTGCCCCTTTACCGGCTGTTCCGGCTCAGCCTCGGCTTCCAGGCCGAGTTCGAGCGGTTCGCTTCGCGAAGCGCGAAGCCCCGACAGGCTCGCGTAGCTGCCGGAAGCGGGTTCCTTTCCCTCCGCTTCGCCGAGTTCCTCGCTCGCGCCGAGTTCCAGCGCGTCCTCGGACTCCGGCTCCGGCGCAGAAGCGACCGGCTCGGGCGCGAAATCGGGTTCGGGTTCCGGCTCGCTCAGTTCGAACGGCTGCGGCGCGGGCGGCGACGATGCCTCGATCGCGGCCGGGCGGGCGATGGCGGGACGGACCGGGCCGCGCGACATACCAAGGCTCGTCGGGCGCGATAGCTCCTCGACCTGCTCGGCGGTGTGCTCGATGCCGAAGGCGACCACCGAGACGCGGATCTTGCCCTGCAGGTCCGGATTGAACGCCGAACCCCAGATGATGTTGGCATCGGGATCGACCAGCTCGCGAATATGGTTGGCCGCTTCGTCGACTTCGAGCAGCTTCATGTCCTCGCCGCCGATGATCGAGATAATGACGCCCTTGGCGCCCTGCATCGAGACGCCATCGAGCAGCGGATTGGCGATCGCCTGTTCCGCCGCCTCGAGCGCGCGGTTCGGACCTTCGCCCTCGCCGGTGCCCATCATCGCCTTGCCCATCTCTCCCATGACCGAGCGGACGTCCGCGAAGTCGAGGTTGATGAGACCCGGCATGACCATGAGGTCGGTGATCGAGCGCACGCCCTGCTGCAGCACCTCGTCGGCCAGCGCGAAGGCTTCCTTGAAGGTCGTCTCGGCCTTGGCCACGAGAAACAGGTTCTGGTTGGGAATGACGATCAGCGTATCGACGTTCTTCTGCAGCTCGTCGATGCCGGCCTCGGCGGCGCGCATGCGGCGCGTGCCTTCGAACATGAAGGGTTTCGTGACGACGCCGACGGTCAGCACGCCCTTTTCGCGCGCGGCCTGGGCGATGATCGGCGCCGCACCCGTGCCGGTGCCGCCGCCCATGCCCGCCGCGATGAAGACCATGTGAACGCCGTCGAGCAGCCGATCGATCTCCTCGAGCGTCTCTTCGGCGGCCGCGCGGCCCACTTCGGGGCGCGAGCCGGCGCCGAGACCTTGCGTGATATCCGGGCCGAGCTGGATGCGCGTTTCCGCGATCGCGTTGTTCAGGGCCTGGGCGTCGGTATTGGCGACGACAAAATCGACGCCCTCGATCTGGGCCTCGATCATGTTGGCGATGGCGTTGCCGCCGGCCCCGCCGACACCGATGACGACAATCCGCGGACGAAGCTCATCGATCGCCGGCGGTCCGATATTAATGCTCATTACGCTCTCCTGCAGGCACGTGCGCGAAGAAATTACTTTGACCAGTCTGATTGCACGCTTCGACTCACCGAAGCAAAGCACCCTTAACCTTTGTCCACAGCCGCTTTAGTGCAATAGCGCCCGTTTCTTCGATGCCGCGATGAAGTTCTTGCGGCATATCAGAAATATTCCTTGAGCGCCCGGACGACGCGGCCGACCATGCCCAGCCCGCTGTACCGGACGGTCCGCTGATAATCCTTGCCGAACGTGCGAATGTCGACCGGATCGTCCGCGGCGTATAGCACAAGCCCCGCCAGGGTTGAAAACCCCGGTTTTACATGCGCTTCGGCAAGCCCCGCAAGCTGCGGCACACGACCGATCCGCACGGGTTTTCCAAGCGCGGCCTGGGCGAAGTCGGCAAGGCCCACAAGCTCCGCGCCGCCGCCGGTAAAGACCACCTGCTTGCCGCGCTGACCGCTGAAGTTCATGGCCTTGAGCGCCTTGTTCACCTCTTCCATCAATACGCCGAGCTGCCCGGTAATCACGCCGATCAGTTCGGCGCGCGGGATGCGGTTCTTCTCGTCGGCATGACGGGCGATGGGGCCGGTGCCTTCCTCGCCCGGGGCATTGACCGGAATCATCTCGCGATGGTCGGTGGGGCTGGCTATGGCCGAGCCGTTCACGCACTTGAGCCGTTCCGCCTGGAAGCGGCGGATGCCGAAGGCGGAGGCAATCGCGTCGGTGATATCGGCCGAGCCCATCGGTATGGATATCATGTCGGTCAGCATACCGCCCGAATAGACCGCGACATTGCTCACCTCGGCGCCGAGTTCGACCAGCGCGACCCCCAGGTCGCGCTCCTCGGGCGAAAGGCAGGCCTGCCCCGCCGCGATCGGCGAGCCGACCACCGCTTCGACTTCGAGGTGCGCGCTCTGCACCGCCTCGGTCAGATTGCGGATCGGCGCGCCATCGGCCAGCATGACGTGGATGTCGACGCCCAGACGCTCGGCATGGAGGCCCTTGGGATCGATCACACCATGCGCCCCGTCGAGCCGGTATTGCGCCGGCTGCGCATGGAGCACCATGCGCCCATCGGGCTGAATCACCTCGCGAGCGTTGACGAGAAGCTGGTCGATGTCCTCCTGCTCGATGCGGCGCCCGCCAATCTCGGCATCGAACTGGTCGATCCGGCTGGCAAGGCCGGCACCGGAACAGCCGATCCAGACTTTCTGCACCGAAGTGTCGGCCATCTTCTCGGCGCGGTCGATCGCATCGCGCACGGCATAGGTCGCCGCGGCGATGTCAGTGACATAGCCGCGCTTGATCCCCTGGCTCGCGCGATGGCCGGAGCCGAGCACGATCATCTCGCCCGTGTCGGAAATACCCGCGACGATTGCGGAAATGCGGAAGGAACCGATATTGACCGCGCCGAATACGCGGGTGATGCGCGGGCCCGCCATCAGTCTGCCTCCGCCACATTATGAGGAACGGCGCCGGCCTTGAGCGCCAGTTCCTGGCCTTCCTGATCGGGCACGCGCAGATAGATGCGATCGCTCGCGCGCATGTCGAAAGCGGTCACTTTTCCGCCGAGCAGGCGATTGGTGCCGTCCAGCCGCGCGAAAGTGACAAGCGCGCCGGCCGATTCCTTTTCGCCTTCGGGCAGGGCGAGGACCTGGCCGGTCCGGAACGTCAGGTTCCAGCGGCGGTTGCCGATCCATTCCGCCTCGCGCACGCGCGGCTTGAGCGCCGGTGCGGCTTCGAGCAGGTGCGCCAGTGTCATGACCTGCTGTCCCGCGCCGGGACCGGACACGATCAGCCGGCCCTGCGCATCCTTGCGGCTGATGGTTTCCAGTTCATGCCCGGTCTCGTCGATCAGCACGAAGCGATCCGCCTTGCGCAGCACCGCGTGCGGCTGACGCTCGACGATGTCGATCACCAGCGTGTCGGGAAGCTGACGAGAAACCCGCGCGTCCTTGACCCACGAGAGTTCGAGCAGATCGGCGCGCAGCCCCTCGAGATCGACCTGGGGCATCGCCCGGTCCCGCTCGACCAGCGCCTTCTCATAGACCTTGAGCTTGTTGATGTTCTCCGCGCCGCGCACGACGACCGTCTTGACCTCGAACCCGGCATCGGAAGCGACTTGCGCAAGCCGCTGGCTCGCCATTGAGGGCACGCCGGCCGCGCTGGCGACCACCCATGCGAGCGCCGCCGCGCCGGCAAGGATCGCGACGAGGAAAATACGGTGGAGCTGCTCTTCCGAAAAGGGCAACCAGCCCATCACGACGTCGACCGCCGATCCGGTCGAGGCCTTCGCTTGCCGCACCCTGGCTTTGGCACCCTGGCTCGCGGCGGTCTTCCGCGCGCTCTTCGGCTTGCGTCGGATCGTCTGACTCATGCGCCCCCCTTCCCCGCCTGTTCCGCATCGGCGAGCGCCTCGGCAATGATCTCCTCGACGAGGTCGGCATAGTCCATGCCGCAAGCCCTGGCCTGCTCGGGCACGAGGCTGAGCGGCGTCATGCCCGGCTGGGTATTGGTCTCCAGCAGAAACAGGCCTTCCACGCCCTGCGTGTCGTCCCAGCGGAAGTCGGAGCGGCTGGTCCCCTTGCAGCCCAGCAGCTGATGCGCGCGCAGGGCGATATCCTTACAGGCCTGCGTGATCTCGTCGGGGATCTCGGCGGGGCAGACGTGCTCGGTCATCCCGTCGGTGTACTTGGCATCGAAATCGTAGAAGCCCGATTTTGGCTTGAGTTCGGTGACGAGCAGCGCACGGCCGCCGATCACCGCCGTTGTCAGTTCGCGGCCCCGGATGAACGGCTCCGCCAGAAGGCGGTCGAATTCCTGCCACGGCCCCGTGGCGTCGGGGCTGATCGGATTTCCGTAGTTGCCGTCATGGGTGACGATGGCGACGCCGACCGAAGAACCCTCGTTGATCGGCTTGAGTACGTAAGGACGCGGCAGCGGATCGCTGGCGTAAAGTCCTTCAGACTCGACGATGCGGCCGCCCGGCATGGGAATGCCGTGGGGGACCAGAACCTGCTTGGTCAGTTCCTTGTCGATCGCGATCACCGAGGTCGCAAGGCCCGAATGGGTGTAGGTGAGGCCCATCAGGTCCATCATGCCCTGCACCGTGCCGTCCTCGCCCGGCGCGCCGTGGAGCGCGTTGAACACGACATCGGGCTTCGCCTCGGCCAGCCGCGATGCGACATCCCGGTCCATGTCGATGCGGGTGACCTTGTGCCCTTTCGATTCAAGCGCTTTAGCCACGCCCTCGCCGCTCATCAGCGAGACGGAGCGTTCGTGCGACCAGCCGCCCATCAGGACCGCGACGTGGAGTTTGGGCAACGACATCAATCAATACTCTCGCTCGACACGAACAGGGCAGGCGCAATGCTCATGGCCGCCCCACCCTCTGAATTTCCCACTCAAGCGCCACGCCCGAATTGTCCTTCACCCGCCGGCGCACTTCCTCGCCGAGCGCCTCGATCTCGGCGCTGGTGGCTTCGCCGGTGTTGATGAGGAAGTTGGTGTGCTTCTCGCTGACCTCAGCGCCGCCGATCCGCAACCCCCGGCAGCCCGCCTCGTCGACGAGTTGCCACGCCTTGCGGCCTTCCGGGTTCTTGAAAGTCGATCCGCCGGTCTTCGAACGCAGCGGCTGCGAGGCTTCGCGGCTGGCGGAGATACGGTCCATCTCGGCCTGGATGGCCTGGGGTTCGCCGGGCCGCCCCTTGAAGCGTGCGGCAACGACGATCGCGCCTTCGGGCAGTTCGGAATGACGGTAGGTATAGCGCAGGTCCGCCTTGCGCAGCGTGACCAGCTCGCCCGAGCGCAGGACCACGTCGCAATCGACGAGAATATCCTTCACCTCGCCCCCATAGGCACCGCCGTTCATGCGCACGAAACCGCCCACGGTGCCGGGGATCGAACGCAGGAACTCGACCCCGGCAATGCCGTTGTCGCGCGCGGTCGAGGATACGAGGATGCCGGAAGCGCCGCCCCCACAGTCGAGCGTGACGTCATCGACTTTCGCGACCTTTGCAAAGGGCTTGCCCAGCCGAACGACAACGCCCGGAACGCCGCCGTCGCGCACGACCATGTTTGAGCCGAGGCCCAGCGCCATGATCGGGACGGAAGGATCGAGACCGCGCAGGAAGTCCTGCAGGTCGGCCACATCCTTCGGCTCGAACAGCCACTCGGCCGCGCCGCCCGACTTGAACCAGACGAGCGGGGCCAGAGGGGCCTCAGGCGTGAGCTTGCCCCTGACTCCGTTCGTGTCGAACGAAGTCGAGACACCTGTGCCGGGCGTGTCTCGACTTCGCTCGACACGAACGGGCGGGGAAGCGGTAGAGGCGCGGTCGGCCATCACACCGTCCTCCGCGACCTGATCGCGTCAGCCAGCCCCGCCGCCCACTTGGTGATGTCGCCCGCGCCAAGGCACACGACCATGTCGCCGGGCTGAATCGTCGCCGCGAGCGCGTCGGCCAGTGCGTCAGGCCCGGAAATGACCTGTGCCGAACGATGTCCGCGCGCCTTCATGCCCTCGACCATGGCTTCGGAATCGACGCCCTCGATCGGCTGTTCGCCGGCGGCGTAAACGGGTGTGGCATAGACCATGTCCGCGTCGTTGAAGGCGCGCTCGAAGTCTTCCATGTGGTCGCGCAGGCGCGTGTAGCGGTGCGGCTGGGCGACGGCGATGACGCGACCTTTCGTCCCTTCGCGCGCGGCGGCGAGCACGGCGCGGATCTCGACCGGGTGATGGCCGTAGTCGTCGATCACCGCGACACCGTCCACCTCGCCGACCTTGGTGAAGCGGCGCTTCACGCCGCCGAAGCTGGCAAAGCCGCTCCGGATCACGTCGTCGCCGCACCCCAACTCGACCGCGACACCGATCGCCGCGAGCGCGTTCTGGACGTTGTGCCGCCCCGGCATCGGCAGTTCGATTCCCTCGATCCTGTGGAACGAGCCGTCGCGCTGGCGCAGCGCGACGTCGAAGCGGTTGCCGCCGGGGACCGGGGTGACATTCTCGCCGCGAATGTCGGCCTGGGCGGAAAAGCCGTAAGTCACGACGCGGCGGTCACGTACACGGGGAATCACCGTCTGGACTTCCGGGTGATCGATGCACAGCAGCGCCGCGCCATAGAACGGCACGTTTTCGATGAATTCGACGAAGGCTTCCTTCACCCGGTCGAAGGACCCGTAGTGGTCGAGATGCTCGGGATCAATGTTGGTGACGACCGCCAGAGTACCGTCGAGCCGCAGGAACGAGCCGTCGCTTTCGTCGGCTTCCACCACCATCCAGTCGGATGCGCCGAGGCGCGCGTTCGAGCCGTAGGAGTTGATGATGCCGCCATTGATGACGGTCGGATCAATCCCGCCGGCATCGAGCAGCGCGGCGACCATCGAGGTCGTCGTCGTCTTGCCGTGCGTGCCGGCGACGGCGACGGTATTCTTGAGCCGCATCAGTTCGGCCAGCATCTCCGCGCGGCGCACCACGGGGATGCGGTGCTCGAGCGCATAGACCACTTCGGGATTGTCGCGCTTGACCGCCGTGGAGGTCACCACCACCGCCGCCCCGGCCACGTTGCCGCCGGCCTGGCCGATCATCACCTTGATCCCGCGCTTGCGCAGTCCGTCGACGACGTAGCCCTCGGCAATGTCCGAGCCCTGCACCGAATAGCCGAGGTTGTGCATGACCTCGGCAATGCCGGACATGCCGATGCCGCCGATGCCGACGAAGTGGATCGTCCCGATCTCGGTGCCGACGCCTTTCACAGCGCGCCCTCCGTCGCGAGCGCTTCGCCGTTGCGGGCTTTTGCGCCCTGAAGGTCCATACGGATCACATCCATGATCGGATCCGCGCCGAAGCTTTCGACGAGATCGGCAAGATCGCGCGCGGCCTTCGGGTAGCCGCAGTTCCAGGCCGCGTGGGCGGCGTTGGCCAGCGTAGCGGGATGCTGCGCCATGGCGTTGATCTGCTTGGCGAGCGTCGCCCCGGTAAAGCCCTCCTGCCGGATCGCGCGCGCGCCGCCGGCGGCGACGATCTCGCGGGTGTTGGCGGCCTGGTGGTCGTCGGTGGCAATCGGAAGCGGGATCAGGATCGCGGGGCGGCCCACGGCGGTCAGCTCGGCAATGGTCGAGGCCCCGGCGCGGCCGATGAACAGGTGGGCGCCGGCAAGCCGTTCGGCCATGTCTTCGTAATAGGTCGCCAGTTCGGCGGGAATGCCGTGGCTGGCATAGCGTTCGCGCACCGCCTCGATGTCCTCCGCGCGGCACTGCTGGATCACCTGCAGGCGCGATCGCAGCGCCGGGGGCAGCATGGCGAGGCCATCCGGAACCACTTCCGACAGCACCCGCGCGCCCTGGCTGCCGCCGGTCACGAGAATGCGAAACAGGCTGTCCTCAGTGAAATCCGGGAACGGCTCGTCGCGCAAGGCCAGCACCTCGGTCCGCACCGGATTGCCCACCAGCGTCACCTTGCCTTCGAGCTTGGGATCGAGCCGGTCCACCTTCCTGCACGAGGTGGCGATGGCGTCGACTTTCCCGGCGAAGTAACGATTGACGCGGCCCAGCACCGCATTCTGCTCATGCAGCACCGTCGGGATACTTGCCGATGCGGCGGCGAGCAGCGTCGGCATCGCAGGATAGCCGCCGAAACCGACTACCGCGGAAGGCTCGAAACTCTCGAACAGGCGCAGCGCCATCTGCCGGCCTTCGAGGATGCCTCGCGCGCCCCGGACCCAGTTGAGCGGGTTCTTGCCCGCGATCCGTCCCGGCGGGAGGACATGCGTGGTCAGGCAGGAAGGCTTGCCGGGAATCGCGGCGCCCCGCTCATCCGTGATCAGCGCGACGTGATGGCCGCGCCGGTCGAGTTCGGCGGCAAGGGCGAAGGCCGGAATGAGGTGTCCGCCGGTTCCGCCCGCGGCGAGAACGTAATGGCGGCTGACCTGACTCATGAAATGTCTCCGATGGCGCGAAGCGAAAAGCGTTCGCGCTTGATGTACGGATTTCGGCGGGTGATCGCCAGCAGCAGTCCCATCGCCAGGCATACCGCCACCGTGGACGAACCACCGTAGCTGATCAGCGGCAGCGTCATCCCCTTGGACGGGAAGAGCTGCAAGTTGACGAGAATGTTGATGAATGCCTGCCCGCCGAACTGCGCGGCGAGGCCCGAAGCGGCGAGGACGGTGAAGAGATCCTCCTCGTCCACCATGCGCAGCAATACCCGGGTCAACACGGCGAGGTAGATCATGACGACGGCGACGCAGGCAAGCAGGCCGAATTCCTCGCCGATGACCGAGAAGATATAGTCGGTGTGCGCCTCTGGCAGCGCGAACTTGCGCGTGCCCATCCAGAAACCGAGTCCGGTCCAGCCCCCGTTGAGCAGCGTGCGCTCGGCAAGGTCCACCTGATCGAAGGCGGAGCCGCCGAACAGGAAGTTGTCGATGCGATTGCGCCCGTTGTCGTAGGTGAAATACATCAGGACGATGCTGGCGAGGCCGATCCCCATGAACACGCCAATGCGCTTCAGCGGAATGCCCGCCAGCAGGATCAGCACGAAGAAAGTGCCGCCGAACAGCATCGCCGATCCGAAGTCCGGCTGCGCCATCAGCAGCGCCGCCAGCAGCGCCATGAGCGCGAAGCAGATGCCCACCACCGGAATCTGCGGATCACGCGCGCGCCACGAGAGGATCCAGGCGAGCAGGATCGGAAAACCGCACTTGAGGAATTCCGAGGGCTGGAGCGAGATGCCTAACCTGATCCAGCGGCGCGCGCCGTTCACTTCCGCGCCGATGAACGGCACCAGCACGAGCAGCACCATCATGGCGGCCGCGATCAGGATGCCGATCCGGCGGGCGCTGTCCTTGCTGCGCGTCGATGCCCAGAACATCGCGCCCAGGCCGAGCAGCAGCCAGCGCATGTGGAGGTAGAAGAAGTGGAGTTCCGGCAGGCTTTCCCGCGCGGTGGAAAGGCGGCGCGCACTGGCCGGAGAGCCGGCGGCCACGGCCACCGCGCCGATCCCCAGCAGGATCAGCACGAGCGCGAGCACCGGGCGGTCGATCTCCTGCCACCAGATCGCCACTTCGCTGCGGCGGTTGCGGTTGTAGCGCGAAGCGCGTCCGCTGGTGCCGGGGGCGACCGTGGCCATCAGCCCTCGCCCTCCACGCCGTTCTCCGGATTGAGCAGAGCCTCGACGATCTGGCGAAAGGCATCGCCGCGCGCCTCGAAATCGCGGAACTGGTCGAAGCTGGCGCAAGCCGGCGAGAGCATGACGATATCGCCGGGCTTCACCGCGGCCATGGCCTCGCGGATCGCCTCGGCCATCATTTCGCTGCGGTGGACAGCGGTATGCGGCGCCAGGATTTCCGCAAAGCGCGGGCCTGCATCGCCGATGACATAAGCCGCCGCGACATGGCCGAAGTAGGGCGCGCACTCGTCGAGGTCGTCGCCCTTGGGGAGCCCGCCGACGATCCAGTGAATGCGCGGGTCCGGATCGGGCGGAAACGCGGCCAGCGCCGGCGCGGCCGAGGCCGGGTTGGTCGCCTTGCTGTCGTTGATGTAGACAACACCGTCCGCCTCCGCGACGCGTTCCATACGGTGCGGCAGCCCGCGAAAGTCGCGCATGGCCGGCTGCCATTGCTCGGGCCGAACGCCGAGCGCCTCGACGATGGCGACGGCGACGGCGGCGTTCTGCAGGTTGTGCGGCCCCTGAAGCGAGGGCCAGTCCTTCTGCATCGCAACGAGACCTGCCCCATCCGCGACGCGCACGTGCGCGAGCCCGCGACGGTCGCTTTCGACACTCGCGATGGCAGCCGTCTCGCGGTCACTGTCACCGAAGATGGCTTCGTGCTCCGGCCCCTGCATCGCGAAGAGATGTGCCTTTGACGCCGCATAGGCGGCAACGCTGCCGTAGCGGTCGAGATGGTCCGGCGTGATGTTGAGCAGAGCCGCGACTTCGCAATCGAGGCTCTGCGTCAGGTCGAGCTGATAGCTGGAAAGTTCGAGTACATAGACACCGCCGGCCGGCAGCGGGTCGGCACCCAGGATCGGAACGCCGATATTGCCGCCCACGCGCGAAGGCACCCCGGCGCTCTCGAGCAGGTGATGGACGAGCGACGTCGTCGTGGACTTGCCGTTGGTCCCGGTAATGCCGACGACGCGGTGAGGAGGGAGCCTCGGACGAGCGAGCGCGAACAGTTCGATGTCGCCGATCACCGGCACTCCGGCGCGCTCGGCGGCTTCGGCGATGGGATGGCGGTTGAGCGGAATTCCCGGCGAAACCACTATGCCGTCATAGCCAGTGATCCTGGCGGTCGCCGGATCGGCCAGTTCCACGCGGTCGCACAGGGCGTGACGCGGCTCCTCGCGGTTGTCCCACGCCATGACATGCGCCCCGCTTGCCAGCAGCGTCTCGACAGCGGTCATGCCCGAGCGCGCAAGCCCGAGAACCGCATATCGCTTGCCGGCAAAGGCGGGGGAGACGATCACACGCGCGCCCTCACCGCAGCTTCAGCGTCGAAAGGCCGATCACCGCGAGCACGATGGCGATGATCCAGAAGCGGATCACGACGGTCGATTCCTTCCAGCCCTTCTGTTCGAAGTGGTGATGGATCGGCGCCATGCGGAACACCCTGCGGCCTGTCCGCTTGAACCAGAAGACCTGGATGATGACCGAGGCCGCCTCCAGCACGAAAAGGCCGCCGACGATGGCGAGCACGATCTCGTGATGCGCGGCGACCGCGATGGCGCCTAGCGCGCCGCCGAGCGCCAGGCTGCCGGTATCGCCCATGAACACGGCCGCGGGCGGCGCGTTGAACCACAGGAAAGCCAGCCCCGCCCCCATGATCCCCGCGCAGAAGATCGCCAGTTCGCCCGCGCCGGGAACATGCGGAATGCCGAGGTAGGCGGCATAGTCGACGCGGCCGGCAAGATAGCTGATGATCGCGAACGTCCCCGCCGCGATGATCACCGGCATGGTCGCGAGACCGTCCAGCCCGTCCGTCAGGTTCACGGCATTGCCCGCGCCCACGATCACGAAAGCGGCGAAGACGTAATAGAACGGCCCCAGGGGAATAAAGACGTTCGAGAGGAACGGTATGTAGAGATTGGTGTTGAGCTGGCCCACGATGATGTAGGCCGCAACGCCCGCCACCACGAATTCCATTGCCAGGCGCACCCGGCCCGGCACACCCTTGTGGCTGCTCTTGGAGACCTTGTCGTAGTCATCCATGAAGCCGATCGCGCCGAAACCGACGGTCACGGCAACACAGGCCCAGACGAACGGGTTCGTCAGGTCCATGTAAAGCAGCATCGACACGGTCAGCGCGATGAGGATCATCAGCCCCCCCATCGTCGGCGTTCCGCGCTTGGAAAGATGCGACTGGGGGCCATCCTCGCGAATCGGCTGCCCCTTGCCCTGGCGCACGCGGAGCATGTTGATGAAGCGCGGGCCAATGATCAGGCCGACAATGAGCGCGGTCATCAGCGCGGCCCCGGAGCGGAAGGACTGGTAGCGGAAGAGGTTGGAGAGCCCCTCGTAATTCAACCATTCTGCGATGAGATACAGCATCTTGCGGGGGCAGCCCCCTATCCTTCCTGCTTGCTTAGCGCGGTCACGAGGGAAGCCAGCCCTACGGAGTTCGAGCCCTTCACCAGAATGGCGTCGTCACGTTCGAGCCCGAATGCACGCAAAGCATCAACAGCCTCCCCCACAGTGCCGCAATGCGCGAAAGGCACCGTTTTGCCAAGCGCTGCGCCCTCCGGTTTCCCCAATTCACGCTGTTTCAACGCCCCGGCGAGCGGGGCCATTTCGTCGCCCACCAGCACAACGTAATCGACCCCTGCCTCGCGGATCGGAGCGGCGAGCGCGGCATGGTAGCCGGGACCATGGCTGCCGAGTTCCTTCATCGCGCCGAGTACCGCGATCCGGCGCCGGGCCGGCGTGCGGCCAAGCTGGGCGAGCGTGGCGCGCATCGAGGCGGGGTTGGCATTGTAGCTCTCGTCGATCAGCAGGGCCTTGCCTTCCGCCACGTCGATCTCGACGCGAGCACCGCGCCCCGGCAGGCCGCCCATCTCGGCGAGCGCCACGCCCGCCGCGCCGAGATCGCCCTTGACCGCGCGCACGGCGGCCATGACCGCCAGCGAGTTCAGCACCCAGTGCTCGCCAGGCGCCGCGACCGTGTAGCACACCCGGCGGTCGCCCATGTCCGCCGTCACCAGCGAGCCGCCGCCGATGGCGCGAACGGCATCGAGCAGCCGCACGTCGGCATCGGCGGCCTTGCCGAACGATACCACATGGGCGCCGCACGAGAGCGCCGCCTTGCGCAGGCGCAGGAAATGCGGGCTGTCCGCGGGGATCACCGCCGTGCCGCCGCGCTCGATGCCCTGGAAAATCTCCGCCTTGGCATCGGCAATGGCTTCCTCCGAACCGAGCATCTCGATGTGGGCGGGCGCGATAGTGGTGATGACCGCGACGTGGGGACGCACCTGGCGGGTGAGCGCCGCGATCTCGCCCGCGTGGTTCATGCCCATCTCGAAAATGCCGAAACGCGCGCGGCCCGGCATGCGGGCAAGGCTGAGCGGCACGCCGACGTGATTGTTGTAGCTCTTCACCGAGCGGTGGGCATCGCCCCTGCTGGCGCGGTCGAGCGCGGTGAAGATCGCTTCCTTCACGCCCGTCTTGCCGACCGATCCGGTGACCCCGATGATCGGCCCGCGCGCCCGCGCGCGCGCCGCGGCGCCAAGCCTGACCAGCGCTTCGGTAGTATCGCCCACAAGCACGTGCGGGCCATCGACGGGCCGGTCGACGACGACCGCCGCCGCGCCCTTGGCAAACGCCATCTCGACAAATCGGTGGCCGTCCGTGCTCTCACCCTTGAGCGCGAAGAACAGGTCTCCGGGCTGCACGTCACGGCTGTCGATCTCGACGCCCGAGACGGTGAACTCGGCATTGGCCGTGCCCTTGACCGCGCGCGCGATCGATACCGCGTCCCACAGCGCGGACGCGTTCTCTTCCAGCGTGTCTGCGGGCCAGTCCAGGATGCGGGCAACAGCGTTCATCGTTTTCTATCTCCCCAGCGCGCCAGCCATTTCCCTGGCTACGGTCACATCGTCGAATGGCAGCACGCGCGCCTCTGCGCCGCTGCCGATGATCTGCCCCTGTTCGTGCCCCTTGCCGGCGATGAGCACGACGTCGCCCGCTTTCGCCTCGGCGAGGGCCGCGCCGATGGCCTCGCGCCGGTCGCCGATCTCACGCGCCCGGCTGTCCATTCCGGCAAGCACCATCGCGCGGATCGCTGCGGGGTCCTCCCCGCGCGAGTTGTCGTCGGTGACGATCGCGAGGTCCGCGCCCTCGCTCGCCACCTTGCCCATTTCGGGGCGCTTACCCGTGTCACGGTCTCCGCCCGCGCCGAAGACCACGATCAGCCGTCCCGCGACATGCGGACGCAACGCCGCGATGGCCGCTTCGAGCGCATCGGGCGTATGCGCGTAGTCGACATAGACCGGTGTGCCCGCCGGCGTGATCGCCGCGCGCTCGATCCGCCCGCGCACCGTCTGCAGCCGCTTGAGCGCGTCGAACGTCGCCCGCGCATCCCCGCCGGTCGCCAGCACGAGGCCCGCCGCAACCAGCGCGTTCGCGGCCTGGTAGGCGCCGATCAGGGGCAGTTCGATAGTGAAATTCTGTCCTGCGTATTCGATTTCCAGCCTCTGCCCCAGACCGCCGGGCGTGCGCGCCAGAAGCCGTATGTCCGCGCCCCTTGAACCGACGGTGAACAACCTGAGCCCGCGCCGCGAGGCATGCTCGATCGCCCTGTCGGACCAGGCATCGTCCGCCCAGACGACGGCCGTGCCCCCCTGGGCCACCACTTCGTCGAACAGGCGCATCTTTGCGGCGAAGTAGTCCTCCATCGTCGCGTGATAATCGAGGTGATCGCGGCTGAGGTTGGTGAAGGCACCGACGGCCACGCGCGGTCCCTCTATCCGGTATTGCGACAGCCCGTGACTGGAAGCCTCGTAGGCGACGTGGGTAACACCCTCGCGCGCCAGCCCGGAAAGGTTGCCGAGGAACGTGACGATATCGGGCGTGGTCAGCCCGGTGGAGACGCTCTCGTCGCTGGTGGTGACGCCCAGCGTGCCGATCGAGGCGGCGCGGATGCCCGCCATGCGCCAGATCTGGCGGGTCAGTTCGACCGTGGACGTCTTGCCATTGGTCCCGGTCACCGCCACCAGCGTCTCGGGAACGGGCGTGAAGAACTGCGCGGCAAGCCTTGCGAAAAGCCGGCGCGGTTCGGCGTCGGCGAAATGGACGGCCCCCTCAGCCTTCGCCTCGGGCGAAGCGACGACGGCCACCGCGCCCGCATTGATGGCGGCGGCGATGAAATCCTCGCCGTTGAACGTCGCGCCGCGAAAGGCGCCGAAGACGGTTCCCGGAGCCACCTTGCGATGGTCGATCGCGAAACCGGTGACGTTGGCATCCCCGTCCTTGGGGAGCGCGATGCCCGCGGCGGTACAGAGAGTGACAAGTTTCATTCGGCTGCTGCCCTCGCTTTCGCGACCTCGTTGGGGATCAGCGGTTTTAGATCGGTGATGTCGATGTCGCGAGTCTCATCGGGCATGATGCCCAGCAGCGGTCCGACGCGCGGGACGATGCGGCCCACCGCCGGCGCCGCATTCCAGGCGGCGGTGCGCTGGAACGACGTGGCCGGCGTGCCTTGCGGCTCGTCCATCATCGCGATGACGACGTAGCGCGGCTTGTCCATCGGGAAGACAGCGGCGAACGTGGAAATCAGCGAGTGCCGGCGATAGCCGCCAACGCCGGGCTTTTCCGCCGACCCGGTCTTGCCGCCGATGCGAAAGCCCGGCGCGTCGGCCTTGCGGCCGGTGCCGTACTCGACGATCATGCGCAGCAACTGGCGCATGCGTGCGCTGGTGGAAGCCTTGAACACGCGGCGGCCCGCCGGAACCTGCGAAGGATCCAGTTTCTCGAGCGTGGCGGGGCGCCAGATTCCGCCGTTCACCATCGCCGCATAGGCCGACGCAAGGTGCAGCGGCGTAACCGCGATGCCATGCCCGTAGGAAACGGTCATCGTGCGCAGGCGCGGCCATTCGCCTGTCGGCCAGATCGGAAAGCCGCGCGCCGGAAGCTCGATATAGGGCCGCTCGTTCATGCCGAGCGCCGCCATGGTATTCTTGAGCCGCGCGCCGCCAAGCTCGTCCGCGATCTGCGCGGTCACCACGTTGGACGAATGGATCAGCGTTTCCGGCACGTTGAGCGAGGAGCCCATGTCGTGGCTGTCCTTGATCGTGAACCGGCCGACGTGCAGAGGCCTGGCGGACCAGCGCTGGCCGAGATCGGTGATGACCCCCGCGTCGATGGCTGAGGCCACGGCGAGAGGCTTGAAAGTGGAACCCAGTTCATAGACCTGGTTGGTGACCCGGTTGAACCCGCTCGGCACCTCGCCCATGCGCGCCTGGGCCTCGGGCACGACCATGTCGGTGGGCTTGACGCGGTTGGGATCGAACGAGGGGAGCGAGGCGAGCGCCAGCACTTCGCCGGTATCGACGTCGAGGATCACGCCGCCTGCCCCCTTGGCGTGCGATTCCGCCATGGCGCGGCCCAGCTCGTCCTCAAGCGCGCTCTGGACGCGAAAGTCGATCGAGAGAACGGCCGGGCTGGCGCGCCCTCCCGGCGAAACCAGCTGGTCGTTGAAGGCTTCCTCCATGCCGACCTTGCCCTTGCCGTAGCTGTCGACATAGCCGAGCACATGCGCCGCCATCGACCCCTGCGGGTAATAGCGCGTCGCTTCCAGCGGAAACTCAAGCGCGGGCTCGCCCAGCGCGTGGACCTTGTTCGCGTCCTCGGGAAGGATCGACTTGCGGATATAACCGGCCTGGCCCGACGAGAGCCGCGCGATCGCTTCGCCGCGGTCGAGGTCAGGAAAGATGCGCTGCAATCCGTCGGCGACCTCCTCGGGCGTGTGGATCAGCGCAGAACCTTCGGTCATCGCGGCGGGATTGAACCAAAGCGAATAGGCCCGGAATTCCCGGGCCAGCGGCACACCGTTGCGGTCGACGATCTCGCCCCGGTCGGGCACCAGCAGATCGGAAAGATCGCCAGAGGCCGCCGACGCGCCGGTCATGCCGAGATATGCGATCCTCAGCAGCGCACAGCAGGCGACCAGCACGAAAACGCTCAGGATCCAGATCGTGCGCAGCTTGGCGACAAGCAGCGAGCGCTGGCGGACGTTAATGAGCTTGCGCCTGCCGGACGATACCGTCGTCGGGATCGCAATCGCGGTCACTGCTGGGCAGCCTCCACCAGTTCGATGCGGGCCAGGCGCTTGCCGAGATCGGCGGCATCGCGCGCAAGCTCGGTACGTTCCGGATCGCGCCCTTTCGCGGTCTTCACGGGCTGCTCGGGAACCGCCGCCGTCGCGCCCGGCAAGGGCGAGACCATGGCGAGCAGCGGGCTGCCCGAATCGTCCTGCGCCGTCCGGTCCGCATTGGCAGCATTGGCATAGCGGATCGGCTGCGGCGCGCCGGGAGCCGCTGCCTTGCCCAGCGCCGCAAGCTGGCGCTCACCCTCGATGTACTGCGCGGCAACCGGAGCCTTGTAGCCGAATTCGAGATCGTTGAGCTGCTTGAGTGCCTGCTGGTTCGAGCGCGTCTGGAACTCGGTTTCCAGGAAGTCGATGTCGCGCTGGACATAGACGATGCGCTTCTCGACGTCGTGGACGTGGCTCTTCACCGCGTTCACCCGCAGGGTCAGGGCAACCGTCACCGCGGTGCATATCAACAGCACCGAAATCCAGCCGATCGAATGAACGCGGTCGCGGGTGAGGTTCATGCGGCGCTCCTGTCGTACTCTCTGGCGGGGGCATCGGTGCGCACGGCGCTGCGCAGGGTTGCGGATCGGGAACGAGGATTGGCGTCGAGTTCGGCCTGGCCGGGACGCACCGGCTTTGCGACGCGGGTAAACGTCGGAGCCGGGCCGCTTGCAGCCAGCGGCAGGTGCCGCGAGGTCGAGCCGCCACCACCGCCCGCATCCCGCAGGAAGCGCTTGACCTTGCGGTCCTCCAGGCTGTGGAACGTGACCACCGCAAGGCGCCCGCCTGGCCGGAGCAAGGCCTCCGCGCCCGAAAGGCCGGCGCCGAGTTCGTCCAATTCTCCGTTCACGTGGATGCGGATCGCCTGGAAACTGCGCGTCGCCGGGTCCTTGGGAGCGCCGGGCCGGTGCCCCAGCGCCTTGCGCACCACACGGGCCAGTTCGCCGGTCATCGTCAGCGGACGCGCGGCGACGATGGCGCGGGCGACCCGGCGCGACTGGCGCTCCTCGCCATAGAGGTAGAGCACATCGGCGATCTCAGCCTCGTCCGCCTCGTTGACGAAGTCCGCCGCCGACATGCCTTCCCGCGACATGCGCATGTCGAGCGGGCCGTCCGAAGCGAAGGCGAAGCCGCGCTCGGCCTGATCGAGCTGCATGGAGGAGACACCGATATCCATGACGATGCCGTCGACCTTGTCGACACCGACCTCGGCCATCCCCTCGACCATTTCCGAGAAGCGGCGCGCATGCAGCACCAGCCGGGGAGGATCGCTTTCCAGTTCGGGCCACTTCCCCGGATTTCCCCGAACCGCCGCGATGGCATCGGGGTCGCGGTCGAAGGCGTGAACCGTCGCGCCCGTATCAAGGAGCCTACGCGTATAGCCGCCCGCTCCAAGGGTTGCGTCAACGATGACGTCGCCGCCCTGGGGGTTCAGGGCGGCGACGACTTCGCCAAGGAGCACCGGGACATGGGGGACGTGCTCCCTGGAGTGATCGGGCGGATGGTTGTGAGACGCGCTCATTTCTTGCGCGCCTTTGCCAGTTCCTTTTCCGCAAGGCTGCGGCAGGCGGTCTTCGCCGCCCTCCAGTCGTCTTCCATGCCGTAGAGCCGCTCGGGAGCCCAGA
The DNA here is from genome assembly GCF_014640675.1 of Novosphingobium endophyticum. Taxonomy (GTDB): domain Bacteria; phylum Pseudomonadota; class Alphaproteobacteria; order Sphingomonadales; family Sphingomonadaceae; genus Novosphingobium; species Novosphingobium endophyticum. Next base: position 160,405 of record NZ_BMHK01000003.1, read on the forward strand.
CAGTGAAGTACCGGCCGTTGCCGCGGAAATAGAGCTGGTCGGAAATTTCGGCGAGAGCCACGAGATCGTCGGGCAGGACGAAGCGACCGCTGCCGTCGAACGGCACCTCGTAGGAGGAATAGATGTCGCTGGCGCGCTTGTCGGAATCGAATTCCTTGCCGGCCCGCAGCGCGACCTCCTGCATTTCGCGCAGTTCGTCCTCGAAATCGGCGATGCGGGAGAGGCCGAAGCCCATAAGGCAGGGCCAGCGGTCATGCGGCATCAGGCAGACCAGATCCTTGCCGCTCGATTCGCGCACGGTGCCGCGAAAGACGTTGGGCAGCACGAAACGGTTCTTGTCGCGCTGAAGCGAGAAGCCCTGTCCGTTATAGATGTATGGCTGCCCCGCCATGACGCCCAAATTCCCCAAGGGTCCGTGTCCCGGAAGCGACCGATCCCGCCCCGCCCGCGCACTCACGCGACCGGGTTCCGTGGCCCGGACGGGACACGGCGAGACTCAGCCATTCCGATTGGCTGTCTTTGTATCGTGAGTTTCCGGGCGATTAAAGGGAAATGTGGGGATGAGTGGGAATTTTCGGTGCGAAACCGCCGTTCAGCGGGTCAGATTGCCGGTTTCTCCGAACTGCAACTCGCCAGAAAATGCGATATATTATGTTTGCATTCAATGAGTTAAAATAACTCCCAGATGGTCCCGTGACGCCCCCGCCCGAACCCCGAATTTCCCGTCAGATCGGCCTCGACACCCGCCGAAGAAGCTTCTGCAGGATAGCGCGGCGCTGCTCGGCATCCTGAGGATCATGCGAATCCTCAAGGAGAGCCGCATCGGCGAGAGCGAGCACCCGGCCCGATCCGACTCGGCAGTCCGCCATGAGCGCCGCCGCTTCCAGCGAACAGCGAACCGTCTCTTTCCCGGCCTTTTGCACCGTCCGGAAGCGCCCGGCCAAATTCACCGGCACGGCCCCTTCGCGCAATTCGACCAGTCGCTCGCCGGACTGCTGCGCCTCGTCGAATTCCAGCAGGAGGCCCCAGCGGCCGAGGATGGGCGAAAGCATCGCCATGTCCTGCGGGCGCCGAGCGTCGCCAAGCGCGAAGATGCTGTGTGCCGTCAGCATCGGATCGGCGAAGAGCAGCACGCGCCCTCCCGCCCTCACCCAGTTGTCGAGAGCGACGTTTTCCTGGGGCGTCAGCGGGCGCGGCTGCGCGAGGACGAGGACGTCGCCCCGCGGCAACGGCAGCGAACCGCCGGCATCGGCCAGGCTGTCGAGCGGCTTCAGCGAACCGGATTGCAGCAGATCGCGCGCCCAGTGCCTGCCATTCTCGCTTTCCAGAAAGCCGCGAATATCGCCGCTTTCGCCCCAGAGTATCGGCAGGCTTCCGTAGAGACCGACGCCGGGCAGCGCCTCGTCCCCGTTTTTCCCCGACGCACTGCCCCCGCACCCCGCGAGCGCCAGCGTACACGCCAGAAAAGCGGCAAGCGCGAAGCGCTCAATCGGCGATGACGGAATCGTTCTGCTCGCTTTGCGTCGGAGCGGCGTCGGGCGTCGGGCCGGCCGCGGGAACCACGCCGATATCGGCGAGCGGATCGGCCGCCTGCTTCTTCGGCTTGGCATCGACGGCCACCATATCATGAACAGGCTCTTGCGCCTCGGTCGTCTGGTCCGCCCGGTCGGTGATGACGTTGGCGAGCCCGACAAGCAACAGCATCGCGCACAGGCCGAAGAGTCCGACCTGAAGGCGATGCACCGCTTGCGAACGCAGTTCGCGCGCCGAAGGTGACGGAAAGTGCCGCGGCGTGGTGATAGGTTCGATCATCGAAGGATGAATTTGCCCTGTCATCGAGAGCGAAGACTACCTCACCTTGCCAGCCATGGGAAGACCGGCAGCCCTTTCGCTTCGAGCCAGGCCTGATTGTAGAGCGTAGAGAGATAGCGAAAGCCCGTGTCCGCCAGAATCGTCGCGACGCGCGCGTCTTTTTTGCCTTGCGCCACCAGCTTCCTGCCCAGCGCGACCGCCCCGGCGACGTTGATGCCGGATGACAGGCCCAGGCACAGCCCTTCCTCCGCCAGCAGGCGCGTGACCCATTCCAGGCCTTCCTCGTCGGAAATGCGGAATTGGGTATCAATGGGGGCGCTATCGAGATTGGCGGTGATCCGCCCCTGTCCGATCCCCTCGGCGACCGAGGAGCCTTCGGCCTTCAGCTCGCCATGCGCGTAGTAGTTGTAGAGCGCAGCCCCGTGCGGATCGGTGAGCGCGATCGTCACCTTCTCGTCGAGCGCCTTGAGCCCCATTCCGGTGCCGGCGATCGTGCCGCCCGTGCCGGCCGCGCAAGTGAAGCCGTCGATCCGGCCGCCCATCTGCTCCCACAGCTCGGGGGCGGTCGATTCGATGTGCGCCTTGCGGTTGGCGATGTTGTCGAACTGGTTCGCCCAGACCGCACCTTCGGTCTCCTCGGCCAGCCGGCGCGAGGTGTGGACGAAGTGGCCGGGGTTGGAGAACGGCGCGGCGGGCACCAACACCAGTTCGGCACCGAGCGCGCGCAGCGTATCCATCTTCTCGCGCGACTGCGTCTCGGGCATGACGATGACGGTCTTGTAACCCAGCGCATTGGCGACGAGCGCCAGGCCGATCCCGGTATTGCCCGCCGTGCCCTCGACGATCGTGCCGCCGGGCTTCAGCGTTCCGCGCGCTTCGGAATCGCGCACGATCCACAGCGCGGCCCGATCCTTCACCGAGGCGCCGGGATTGGCGAACTCACACTTGCCCCAGATCTCGCAACCGGCCGCCTCGCTCGGCCCCTTGAGCAGCACGAGCGGCGTATTGCCGATGAGATCGAGCGTCGAACGCTTGCCTTGCGGTGCAGTCATGCGGGGGAATTAGGAATTCGCGGCGCAAGGCGCAAATGAATTGCGCCTTACCCTCGGCAAATCAATCTTCCTGGGCAATCGTGACCTTGCAGCCTTCAAGCGCGCCGGTAACCGGAACCTGGCAGGACAGGCGCGAGTATTCATTGCGATGATCGGAGCTGTCGAGCAGATCGTTCTCGTCCTCGCTCATGGCCGGCAGCTTGTCCATGAAGGCCGGATCGATGTGGACATGGCAGGTCGCGCATGAACAGCAGCCACCGCACAGCGCAAGGAGTTCATCGAACCCGCTGTCACGGATGACTTCCATCAAGGTACGGCCTTCGCTGGCCTCGACGCTCGATTCTTCACCCGACTGATTGACGACGATGATCTGCGGCATTCTCACGATTCCCCTTTGATACACGATGTATCGCAACACGCCTGTTTCGGCATTTGGGGTAGGCTGCTAATAGCCAAGCCGGGCATTTGCAAGGTAATCGACGCAATGGGTTTGAACGCGGACGCACTGAAGCTTGGTCTCGACACTCTGGCCCGGTGCGAGCCGGGATTTGCCCGTGCCCTGGACCTCGCCGGCTACCCGGAGCCGCGAATCCGGCCGACCGGCTATGCGACCTTGCTGCGCACCATCGTCGGCCAGCAGGTCAGCGTGGCGGCCGCGGCTTCGGTGTGGAACCGGCTCGAAGCGCTGCTCGGCGAAGGACTTCCGCCCGAAAACCTGCTTGCGGCCGATTTCGATGCCCTGCGCAGCTGCGGCCTCTCGCGTCAGAAACAGGGCTATGCCCGGTCACTGTGCGAGTTGGTCGTCGCCGGCGCGCTCGACCTTGAAGACCTGCCCGCGGATGACGAGGCGGCGATTGCCGAGCTGGTGCGAATCAAGGGCATCGGCCGCTGGTCGGCGGAAATCTACCTGCTGTTCGCGGAAGGGCGGCCCGATGTCTGGCCCGCCGGGGATCTTGCCGTGCAGGCCGGCCTGCACAAGATCCTGGCGCTCGAGGCGCGGCCAAGCGAGAAGGAAACCCGCGTCCTTGCGGAGGGTTGGCGGCCGCACCGGGGGTCCGCCGCGATCTTCACCTGGCACTGCTACAATAACGCCGCGCTCTGATGTCAGGCCGGCAGGACGCCGCCGGGCAAATTTCCGCGCGGCGGGAAGCGCGCCTCCATCCAGCGGCGCAGGCGCGGCGACTGCCGCTCGGTAAGCACCGAAATCGCCGCGCAAGCCCCTACGACGCACACGAGCAAACCGATAAAGATGAGCGGGCTTTTCGTTCCGCCCAGCCCCCACGACCGCATGAGCTGGATCAGCGGCCAGTGGAACAGGTAAAGCGTGAAGGAAAACCCCGCCAGCGCCTGGGCAATGCCGCGCAGCTGCATGACCTGCGGTTCGAACGCGGCGACCAGCGGCCGGACCGCCATGACCGCGAGCGCCATGATCAGGGCCATGGCAAGGTCGGCGATGGCCCAGACCGACCACTTGAGTTCGAAAGGCCACCATGCCTTGAGCAGCGGTATCAACACCGCCATGTCGACCTCGAAAAGCTGAACCACCAGCCACAGGCAGCCGACCAGCACCAGCGGCGCCGTTCCAAGAGGCACACGCCAGGCCAGGCCGCCGCGCGCCAGCATGACGCCGACGAGCCAGACCGGCATGAGCAGCAGGATCGACGGGCCGGCGGTGAGGCAAGCCAGCCCGGTGGCGACATAGCGCCCCCAACCGCGCAGGAAGAAGGCCAGCGCAAAGATCGCATAGTACCAGACCTCGTAGCACAGTGACCAATAGGGCGGGTTCCAGACCGGGGCCGGCATCCCCGGCCAGGCGCTGACGAAGGCCAGCGGCGGCAGGAACCGTTCCGCCACCTCGGCGGCTCCCTCGGGGCTGTTGTCGATCGGCACATGGTGAGCCCCGGCCAGCACATAGGCAGAGAGCAGGCCGAACAGCAGCGCCGGGACCGCCACCGGCAGGATGCGCGAGATTCGCGAGATCGCGAAGCGACGCAGGTCCGATCGGCCGCCCGAGACCGAGCTGGCGATGACGAGGCCGGAGAGCACGAAGAATACCGTGACGCAGTAGTGCTGCATCCGCACGCCGAACGGGAAATCGCCGCCGTAAAGTCCGAGCTGCACGGCATGGCCCAGTGCGACCAGCAGCGCGGCACCGAAGCGCGCGAAATCCAGCGCGACCGAGAGCGGCCGGTTCAGGAAGCTCCGTTCCATCAGGGCCCGGCCGAAAGTCCGCTCAGGCCGCCGGGACGAGACGGTCGATGAACGCCGCCATGTCCAGATCGCGCTGACTGAGGCCGCCGGCCTCGTGCGTCGTCAGGGCGATGGCGACCTTGTTGTAGACATTGAACCACTCGGGATGATGGTCGACCTTGTCGGCATGGAGCGCGACGCGGGCCATGAAGCCGAAGGCCTCGTTGAAGTCGGCGAACTTCAGCTCGCGCGTGATGGCCCGTCCATCTTCCCGCAGCGCCCACGCGGGCAAGGCGGAAAGCGCCTCATCCCTCTGGACATCCGAAAGTCGCACGATTGCCATCACCGTCTCCTTGGCAGTGCGCAGCCTTTCCACTATCGCCTGCCTCCATGCAAGAGGCCTTTATCGCCGTCCGGGATCTCGCGTGCCGTCGCGGCGACAGGGTGCTGTTTCGCGGCCTCTCCCTGACAATGAACGCGGGAGAGGCCCTGCGGGTTGCGGGCAGCAACGGGATCGGCAAATCGAGCCTCCTGCGCATCGTCGCCGGGCTTGCCCCGGCCTTCGACGGCAACATCGAGACGCGGGGCGCAATCGGGCTCGTCGATGAACGCCCCGCCCTCGACCCGCACCTGCCGCTGGGCAAGGCGCTGGGCTTCTGGCAGCGGATCGACGGGGCAGCGGACAACGAACTGGGGCGGCTCGGGCTTGCGGGCCTCCTCGACGTGCCGGTTCGCTACCTTTCGACCGGTCAGAAGAAGCGCGCCGCGCTTGCGCGTCTGATCGGACAGAAGGCGCGGATCTGGCTGCTCGACGAACCGCTCAACGGGCTGGACGGGCACGCGATGGAACTTACCGAGGCATTGGCCGCCGAACATTGCGGCGCGGGCGGGATCGCTCTCGTCGCCTCGCACCAGGCCTTCCAACTGCCGGGCATGGGCACGCTGGCGCTGGCGGACTACGCGGCATGACGGGGCGCTTCGGCACCCTGCTCAGGCGCGACCTGGCACGCCTGCTTGTGGGTGGGCGCGGCGGCGGCGCGGTGCTGCCGGTCCTGTTCTTCCTCTCGGTCGCCATGCTCTATCCCTTCGCGGTCGGCCCTGATGCGCAATTGCTGGCGCGGACCGGCGGCGGCGTGATCTGGGTCGCGGCGCTGCTGGCGGCGATCCTGCCGCTCGACCGGCTGGTGGAACCCGACATCGAACAGGGCATGTTCGACCAGTGGGCGCTGCGCGGCATCTCCGAGGAGATGGTCATCGCCGTGCGCATGCTCGCTCACTGGCTCAGCTTCGGGCCACCGCTGATGCTGGCGACGCTCCCGGCCTCCGCGCTGCTGGGCCTCGATGCCGAATCCTTGCGGATCGTTGAGATCGGCTTGCTGGCCGGTACCCCCGGCCTCGCCGCGCTGGGCGTCACCGTCGCCGCGCTGACCTCTGGCCTGCGCGGCGGCGCGGCGCTTTCGGGACTGCTCGTCATCCCCATGGCAGTGCCGCTGCTGATCTTCGGTGCAGGCAGCCTCTCGGTAGCGGGTGAGAGCGGCCTTGCGTTGACCGCCGCCGCGAGCCTCGTCCTTCTGGCCATCGCGCCTTTCGCCGGCGGTGCCGCCGTCCGCGCCGCGCGGGGCTGAACAGCCTTACCGCGATCATCGCCGAGGCGGTTGGCGCTCTCGCCGGGCCGCGCGCATAGTGCCGGCCTGAACCGGAAAACCGGCGAGCCAAGCGCGGGAACGGCCGGAGGGCATGGAAAGTCACAAGGAACTGATCGAACTGGCGAAGGCCGAAGCCGGTCTCGAAGACTTCGGCGAGGACAGCTTTCGCGAGGGGCTGGAGATCCTGGTCGATTCGCTCAACACCGAAGCCCGGCTCAATACGCTGGGCGAGCGCGTGCTGCGCGAAAGGATACTCCTCTACCTCACGCAGCGCCTGCAGGTCGAAGACTGGTATCGCCGGCATCCCGAGATCGACGGGGAAGTGATCCACGCCCCGCTGTTCGGCATCGGCCTGCCGCGCACCGGCTCGTCCGCGCTCTCGTTTCTGCTCGCAAGCGATCCCGGCATTCGCTACCTGCGCGTCTGGGAAAGCGCGCAGCCCTGCCCGCCGCCCTCGACAGTCGTGGGAGCGGATCCGCGCCGAGGCGCTTCGTCAGGGGGGCTCGACGACAGCCTCAAGGGGGGCAAGCGCACGCCCACCGGGATCGACGGCGCCATGGAATGCCAGGACCTGATGGCGCTCGATTTCAGGAGCCAGATCTTCCAGGCCCTTGCCCGGATCCCGCGCTATTCGGACTGGCTGCTTGAGGCGGACCACACTTCGACCTACCTCTACGAAAAGCGCGTGCTCAAGCTGCTGCAATGGGGCGAAACACCAAGGCCCTGGCGGCTCAAGGCACCGACGCACATGCTTTACCTCGATGCGCTCGACAACGCCTTTCCCGATGCCAGGTTCGTCATGACCCATCGCGACCCCACCGACGTCATGCTCTCGGTGGCGACGGTCTATGCCGACATCATCGGGAAATTCACCGACAGCCCCGACTACGCCTATATCGGCGAACTCAACGTGCGCTGCTGGTCCGAGGCCATGCGCCGCGCCATCGCCTTTCGCGAGCGGGGCAACGACCACCGCTTTTACGACATTCATTTCCGCGCCATGCAGCGCGACCCGGTCGGCGAGGTCAAGGGCCTCTATGGCTGGCTGGAACAGGACGTTTCGCCGGAGTTCGAGCAGGCGATGCAGGCGTTCTGGGAGGACAATGCGGCCAGCGAACGCATGACGAAGCCCGATCCATCGAAGTTCGGGCTCGACTACGGCGAGGTGCGGCAAGGTTTTGCGGACTATCTGCAACACATGGAACGCTGGGCTCCGTTCGACGAGACGGCCGGCTGACGGTCAAAACCCCCTTTTACCAGAAATCGAGGAATGCAAATGGGCGAAGTGATTACCGGAAAGTACGAGTTCGATGCCGCCGCGCGCGTTGCGCAGACCGTTGCCGGCGGACCGCGCTATGCCCCTCTCAAGCTGGAGGAAGTCTCACCCGAGGGACAGGAGCAGGTCGACGCGATCCGCACCGCCTTCCACATCCCGGAGGGCCGCCCCTTCCCCGACGTCAGCCTGATAACGCTGCGCCATCCTGGCATGTTCAAGGGGCAGATGGTCATGGGCATCGAACTGGCCGCCAAGGGCACGATTCCGGCGCGCGAGCGCGAGCTGGCGATTTTGCGCGTCGCGCTCCTTGCCCGCGCGCCGTTCGAATGGTGCGAGCATATCGACATCGGCAAGGCCTTCGGCGTTACCTCCGAGGAAATCGAGCGCGTGATCGAAGGTTCGAGTGCCCCGGGCTGGAGCGCACACGAGGCCGCGCTGCTGCGGGCCGTGGAGGAACTGATAGGCGATCACTGCATGTCAGACGCGACCTGGGAAACGCTGGCAAAAACCTATACGGAGCAGCAAATGCTGGAAGTGCCGATGCTGGTCGGCGCCTATCTGATGACCGCCATGCAACAGAATTCACTGAAAATTCAACCAAAGGGCGGGTTCGAGTACCGGTAACCGCGACAGATACGCGGAACAGCGCCGCAACCGCCGCCCCCGGAGGGGATTGGATCTCCGGGAGCGGCGGCGGACGCGACACTCTGTCGCGCCGGAAGAAGCCTCCCGGGACGCCGCGGGGGGTTCGGTTGTCCTGCAGGATCGCAACACGATTATGTTCTTGCGACGGTCTGCAAAACTGGCGTCATCTGCACAGTGGCATTCGGGAGGCCGCGACTGTCATTGAGAACATCGCGAATAGCCGCAGGGCGCAAGTTAAAATAATGTCGTACTTCATAAGAGCGATGCGCGCTTCTATTGATCGAGCGGACTCCGCATCGCACAAAACGCATGGCGTCGTGAGCATTCCGAAATAAAGATTCGCCTGACGCGACATTCCGGGTCACAAATTCACAACGGGATCGGGAACGCGAAGCCCGGATCGGCGGTTATCCAGGTACCGGAAACCCGACCCTGAACCTCCGCCTACGGCCCTATTCATGCAATCCAAGGCCGCCATGGAGTATATCGGGAGCTATGCCCGGCCCGGCGCGAACCCGGGCAGGCTGCCGGCGGACGAGCCGGTCAGGTGCCGCCCGGACAACGCGAATCCCCGTCCGGGCGGTGCTTTGACTGGAGATGGCCTGGGATCAGACCAGCCAGGTCGAGGGGTTGGGCATCGGCATGTGCTTCTGCGCGTTGAGCAGGCTCATCACGCTGCGCACGATCACCAGCACCGCCACGGCCGCCCAGACCAGAAGGCCGATCAGCACGATCAGCAGCAGAAAGCCGACGATCGAACCCACAAGTCCGATCCAGAAGGTGTTGATGAGATACTGGTAGTGCGAGACTTCCCAGTCCGCCTTGGGCTCGCCGCGCCAGACGAAGGCCAGTACGACGCCGATAATGGCCGTGATGCCGGTGACGAACGAGGCCAGGTAGAGCAGGCTGATGATGGTCGGGTTGTTGAACTCGAACCCGGGATTGGCAGGCGTGGGAGTGGGCTTGGGGTCGTCCATGGCTTCCCTCCATGTTTGCTGGAGGCGATGCTGCCTGCATTACTCTTCGCGTGCAAGCCGTCTATTTGGGCAATACACGGCTATCACCGCGAGGCTTCAAGCGCGGTTCTTCATGTTCTGCGCCATGCCTGCCAGCGCCTCGCGCCGGGGCAGGGCGCGCAGGCCTTCGAACATCTGCCGGTAATGCTCATTGGGCACGTAGGTAGGCCCCTCCCGCATATGATCGAGCGCGAGCCGGGCGACTTCGGCGGCAGGTTGCAGGTTGCGCAGGCCCTGCATTCCCTCGGTGGCTTCGCTCTCGGTCGCGCCCGGGCAGAGCGTGAGGACATCGATTCCGGTTCCCATGCACTCGCCCCACAGCCCTTCCCCCAGCGAGACGACGAGCGCCTTCGAGGCCGAATAGGCGGTCGAATAAGGGCAGCCTACCAGACCCTCTACCGATGCGGTGAACATGATGCCGCCCTGCCCGCGCGCCTTGAGACGCGGCAGGAAGCCGTGAGCGAGCTGCATCGGCGCGTGGCAGTTGACAATGAGCATTGCGGCCATGGCCGACGCGTCACTGGTCTCGAAGGCGCCCCTGATATTGAAGCCCGCATTGCTGACGACAAGGCCGACGTTGCACCCGTCCGTCTCGGCCAGCAGGCGCGCCGGGGCATCGGGGTCGGCCAGGTCGGCGCAGATCACGCGGGTGCGCACGCCCTGCTTGCTGAGCAGGCGCTGGGCGATGGCCTCCAGCCGATCGGTGCGCCGCGCCGTCAGCACGAGGTCCAGGCCGCGCGCGGCCAGTTCCTCCGCAATGGCAAGGCCGATGCCCGAAGAGGCGCCTGTCACCAGGGCGACCGGACCGTAGCGCTCGCGGAACTCTTCAGGCTTCATGGCGTCCTCCGGTGTGAACATCACTCAGGACGGGCCGAGAAACAAGCGGGCGAGCGCATCTTCGCCACGAATTAGCCGCCCGGTGCCGGGGCTGAGAGCGAGAATAGCCCGAAAACCCCTTCAAATCCGCGCCAAGCCGGTTAAAGCGCTTGCCATGCCGAATCCGCACGATCCCGCCCTGCTCTCCAAGGCCGAAACCCTCGTCGACGCGCTGCCCTATCTGCAGCGCTACGCCGGGCGAACTTTCGTGGTGAAGTACGGTGGGCACGCCATGGGCGATCCCGAGCTGGCGCACGACTTCGCGGAGGACGTCGTGCTGCTCAAGGCCGTGGGCATCAATCCGGTGGTGGTGCACGGCGGCGGGCCGCAGATCGGTGCCATGCTCAAGAAGATCGGGGTCGAGAGCAGCTTCATCGACGGGCTGCGCGTTACCGACAAGGCGACGGCGGAAGTGGCCGAAATGGTCCTTTCGGGCACGATCAACAAGGAGATCGTCGGCTGGATCGCGAAGGCAGGCGGCAAGGCCATGGGTATTTCCGGCAAGGACGGCGGCCTCGTCACCGCCCGCAAGGTCGAGCGCACCAGCAAGGACCCGGACAGCAATATCGAACGGGTCGTCGATCTCGGCTTCGTCGGCGAACCCGACAGCATCGATACGCGAGTGATCGAATCCATCTCGGCCGCCGGCATGATTCCGGTCATCGCCCCGATCGGCCCCGGTCCCAACGGTGAGACCTACAATATCAACGCAGACACCATGGCCGGCGCCATCGCCGCCGCAATCGGCGCGGCGCGGTTGTTTTTGCTGACCGACGTTCACGGCGTGCTCGACAAGCAGGGCGAATTGTTGACGGACCTCCGGCCCGCCGATATCACCCGCCTCCAGCAGGACGGGACGATTTCCGGCGGAATGATCCCCAAGCTGGAAACCTGCGTCCATGCCGTCGAAGCCGGATGCGAAGCCGCCGTCGTGCTTGACGGACGGGTACCGCATGCCATGTTGCTGGAAATGTTCACGCAGGAAGGTGCCGGCACGCTGATCCGTGCGGGCTAGGCATTTTTTGCGAGGGGGGACACACGATCTGAAAGGCATCCCACAGACCATGCGATTCAAAGCCGCACTTGCCGCCGTCGTTCCGGCAATCGCGCTGCTGCTTTCCGCCTGCGACCGCGAGCAGCCGGTGGCCGAGCCCTCGGCCGTGGTGAGCGGCGAGGCAACCGAAGTGGCGACCGTTGCGGAAGTTCCCTCGGCAGATGCATCGGGCACGGCGAGTTCGGCGCTCGCCGCCAACCTCGACATGGCGGCCCTGAAGGAGCGCCGCGACCCCGAGCGGCTGCTGCGTTTCTACACCAACGCGATCCGCATCGGCAACTGGAAGGATGCCGCCAGGGCCTGGAGCCTCGATGCGCAGATGACAGCCGAAAGGCTTGAGCAGGAATTCGGCGGCCATGGCGGCCCCAAGGTCTCGGTCGGCAAGGGCGATACCTCGGGCGCGGCGGGCTCTGTCTACTATGAGGCGCCGATCGTCATCGATTTCGCGGACGGAAGACCCTCGCGCCGGGGCACGATCGTCCTCCGCCGCGCGAACAACGTGCCGGGGGCCAGCGAAGAGCAGCTCAACTGGCGCATCGCACGGACATCCACGCTGCCGCAGTAAAATCTTCGTCGATGCGTGTCGGCCGGCGGTGGATAGCGCCCTTGCCCGGGCGGTCGCTGCTCGGCTATCAGCGCGGCGAGGCGCCTCCCGGGCGCCGGTCCAGACATCAAAGGGAGCGGGCGTTTGCTGTTCTTTACCCTCTACCAGATCATTGATTACCTGGTGAACATCATCGTGTTCATCGTGATCATCCAGTTCGTGCTCAGCCTGCTTATCGCCTTCAACGTGATCAACACGCACAACCAGTTCGTGGCGGCGGTCTATCAGGCGCTGAACGCCATACTCGAACCGCTGTTGCGACCGATACGGCGGTTCATGCCCAGTACCGGCGCAATCGACTTTTCGCCGATGGTGCTGATCATCGGCCTGACGGTCCTCCAGATCATCCTCGGTAACCTGGCCCGGGCCTACGCCTGATGGGCGACGCGGCGATTATCGACGGCAAGGCCTTTGCCGAAGACCTCCGTGCGCGCATCGCCGATCTGGCCGCGCGGTTCGAAGAGACGGCGGGCCGCAAGGCGGGCCTTGCGGTCGTACTCGTCGGCGAGGATCCGGCCAGCCAGGTCTATGTGCGCAACAAGGGCAGGCAGACGGTCGCCTGCGGCATGGAGAGCTTCGAACACAAGCTGCCCGCCGAAACGAGCGAGGCGGACCTGCTGGCGCTGGTCGAACGGCTCAATTCCGATCCGGCGGTCGATGGCATTCTCGTCCAGCTGCCGCTGCCTGCGCACATCAATGAGCAGAAAGTCATCGCCACGATCAACCCGGACAAGGACGTGGACGGTTTCCACGTCGTCAACGTCGGGCGTCTGGCGACGGGCCTGCCGGGATTCGTGCCCTGCACGCCGCTCGGCTGCGTGATGCTGCTCAAGGATCGCTTGGGCTCGCTTTCCGGTCTCGACGCCGTGGTCATTGGCCGCTCGAACATCGTCGGCAAGCCGATGGCGCAGCTCCTCACCGCCGAAAGCTGCACCGTCACGATCGCGCATAGCCGCACGAAGAACCTGCCCGAAGTCGTGCGCCGCGCGGACATCGTCGTAGCCGCCGTGGGCCGCCCGGAAATGGTCAAGGGCGACTGGATCAAGCCCGGCGCGACCGTGATCGACGTCGGCATCAACCGCGTTCCCTCGGCCGAGGAGGGCAAGAGCAAGCTGGTCGGCGATGTCGATTTCGCTTCCGCCAGCGAAGTGGCGGGCGCGATCACGCCGGTGCCGGGCGGCGTCGGACCGATGACCATCGCCGTGCTGCTGCGCAACACGATCGTCGCCGCGCACCGCAATGCCGGCATCGCGCTGGCAGAGGACGCGATTTGAGGCTTGCCGCGCTCGGTCTTGCGCTCATGGCGCTGGCCGGGGCTCTCACCGTCCCGGCAGAGGCCGAGCCGCGCCGCCGGCCGGGAACGGGAACCGCCAATCCCAGCGCGCTGGTCGCCGCCGAGATCGCCTTCAATCGCCTTGCGCGCGAAAAGGGGCAGTGGAGCGCGTTCCGCAAGACCATGGCCGATTCCGCGATCATGTTCGTACCCGAACCCGTGCTGGCGAAGGAGTGGCTGCGCGGACGCGACGACCCCGCCGAGCCGGTCCAGTGGGAGCCCTACGAAGTCTGGATGAGCTGCGACGGCACGCTCGGGGTCACGCAGGGCGCGTGGACGAAGGCGGGGGTGGCCGGTTATTTCACCACGATCTGGCAACGTCAGGAAAAGGGCGAATACGGCTGGATCCTCGATCAGGGCGTGGCGCTGAAAGAGCCGCTGGAAAAGCCCCTGATGCTCTCGGCCTCGGTCGCCGATTGCCCTGGCCGCGGGGCATGGCCGGGATCGCTTCCGCCGCCTGAGCGTGTCGATCGCAAGCGCAATCCGCCCAGAACCGCGGGGATGGACGGCAAGGGCTCCTCGGACGACGGCACGCTGGCCTGGGCCTATCATGTCGAGCCGGATTACGCCCGCACGCTCACTGTGTCGCTGCGCAAGGACGGCGAGATGAAGCCGGTGCTCTCACTGAAGGTCAGCGCGCAGGACGCGAAGTAGCGCGATGCTGGAGCTGTTCATGTCGGCCTTCGTGTCGCTGTTCGTGGTCATCGACCCGCCCGGCTGCGCGCCGATCTATGCCGGTCTCTCGGCCGATGCCTCGCGCCGTCAGGCGGTCGCCATGGCCGCGCGCGCCTGCGCCGTCGCGGCCATCATTCTCATTGTCTTCGCGCTCTTCGGCGAGGATCTGCTCGGCGCGCTCCATATCGAGCTCAACGCCTTTCGCATCGCCGGCGGCATCATGCTGTTCATGATCGCCATCGACATGGTCTTCGAAAAGCGCACCCGGCGCCGCGAGGAACGGGCCGAGAAGATCCGGGCGCAGCACGCCGAAACGCCGGAAGTCGAGGACGTGTCAATCTTTCCCATGGCGATGCCGATGCTCGCCGGCCCCGGCTCGATCGCGACGATCATGCTGCTCACCTCGCGCGCCCACGGCTTTGAACAGACGCTTGCGGTGCTGGCGGCGATGATCCTCGTGCTGCTGCTGAGCTTCGCCGCGCTTGCCGCCGCGGGTCCGCTCATGCGCGTGCTGGGAGACAAGGTCGAGGCCGTGATCACGCGCCTGTTGGGGGTCCTGCTGGCGGCACTGGCCGCGCAATACGTTATCGACGGGGTGAAGGCGGTGCTGCTGGTGCCGGCGATCGCCACGGGAACTATTGCAGGGTAACGCCTTCCTCGTCGCCCTCGCCGTGGCGGCCGAAGAACTGCATCAGCTGGACGAGCAGTTCGCACCGCACCGCAAGGCCCGACGCCTCGAGAAGCGCCTGCTTCGCGGCCGGATCGAACGGCGCGATCTGCGACACGCCGTTGATCAGCGAGAGATCATCGAGCCGCGAAACCTGCTCCCAGTCCACCGCATAGCCCTGCGCTTCGGCAAAGCGGCGCGCCTCGCGCTCGAAGCTGGCCCGCTCGACCGGCGAGAGCACTTCGCCGGCATCTTCCGCGATCAGCTCGGCCTCGACCTGCCGGAACGGCGTCGCCACATTGAGTTCGCGCAGGATACGAAAGCGCGACTCTCCTTCGAGGATGATGTTGAACCGCCCGTCCTCCAGCGCCTCCACATCGCCGATCCGGCCGAGACAGCCGATCGAGAAAAGCGGCGCGCCTTCTTCCGGGCGCTGCGGCTGGACCATGCCGATCAGGCGGTCCCGCGCCAGCGCATCGCTCACCATCGCCCGGTAGCGCGGCTCGAAGATGTGCAGCGGCAGTTGCAGCCCCGGATAGAGCACCGCGCCGGGCAGAGGGAAGATGGTGATGCGCGTCACACAGCGTCAGCCGAACAGGATCGTCGACAGCCTGCGCCGGATGGCCGAAACCCAAGGGTCCTCCAGTCCGACCGCCTCGAATATCTGCAGCAGCTTGGCCCGTGCCGCGCCCTCGTTCCACTCCTTGTCCGCCTGGATCATGGCGAGCAGAGTATCGGCGGCGGCATCGCGCTCGCCCGCCGCGAAGGCGGCATTGGCGAAGGCAAGCTGCGCCTCCATGTCCGCGGGATTCGCGGCGGCAGCGGCGCGCAGCGCGGCCAGCTCGCTATCGTCGGGCTTGTCCCTGGCGAGTTGCAGGGCCGCGCGGGCGCGTTCGATCTGCGCATCTCCCGCCAGCTCCTGTGGAAGACCGCCAAGCACCTGCTCGGCTTCATCGAGACGCTCCGCCGAGACGAGGCTGCGGATCATCCCGGAAAGGGCCTCGGCATTGTCGGGCGCCATCTCGGCGATCTGCATGAAGATGCTCGCGGCGCGCTCCGCATCGCCCCCGGCAAGCGCTTCCTCGCCCATCGCGAGCAGCGGCGCCAGATCCGCTTCCGGCTCGGTGCCCGCCGGCTGCACCGGCAGCTTCGCCAGAAGCTGGTCGAGCATTGTCTTGAGCTGCGATTCGGTGCGCGCGCTGGTCAGGTCGGCAACCGGTTGCCCCTGGAAGATCGCATAGACCGTGGGGATCGAGCGCACCTGGAACTGCGAGGCGATGAACTGCTCTTCGTCGACGTTGATCTTCGCGAGAATCACACCCTTTTCCGCATAGTCCGCGGCGACTTTCTCGAGCACCGGCGTAAGTGCCTTGCAGGGCCCGCACCATTCGGCCCAGAAATCGAGAATCACCAACTGCGACATCGAGGGTTCGGCAACGGTCTGGCGGAACCGGTCGACTGCCTTCTGTTCGTCGATGTTGAGACCCATGCTGGCCAAGATGCTTGCTCCCGAAAGTTGTCCGTAGCGGCATAGATCGGGATTTTTCGTGCGTTTGTGAAGGGTCTATACCGGCAAATACCGGTTTCCCGCCGGTTTGGCCGGAGCGCCCCAAAAACTTGTGATTTCCCTCTTGCAGCCCTTCCGAAGCACTGCTAGTGGCGCGCCTCCACCCCGGAGCCTGCCCGCAGACGCGACAGGCTTCGAACGCCAGAGCGGGCGTAGCTCAGGGGTAGAGCACAACCTTGCCAAGGTTGGGGTCGAGGGTTCGAATCCCTTCGCCCGCTCCAGATTTTCCTCAAAAATCAATGAGAGGTTCGCCCTTCGGGCGAGGCGGTGTTGCGCCTTCATTCTGTGTCGCCACCGTGTCGCCACGGGGATTCACCGTTCTCCCATCCCGAGACGGAGTCGCAGAACTCGGACTCGAACAGATGGTGGCTGGCCATCGCCGGAAAGCGGGCGTTGACCAGCCGGGCTTGGGGCTGGAGCGGATAGGCGCGGACGATGATGGCCTTGCCATACTACAGCTTCGTGTGCGCCGCCTTCCGATTGGTCTGCTTGCCGGCGATCATGGCCCAGCCCTCACTTTGAACTGAAACGCTTGGCCAGGCTGGAACACCCGCGGCACGAAAGTCCCGCGCCTGCCGGTCCGGGCATCGCGCTGGCGGTCGGCCTGCCAAGCCCGCACCGGGTCAGTCCTCGGCGGAAATCAACACACCGGCAGTTACTACAAGTCTCCGGGTGCGCCCGTTGAAAACATGGGTCTGATTCTGACCGTTGCTCCACCCGTAGGTAGAGCTGGTGGCCCGGTGAGTGGATCACCGCAACTGTGCACCATGAGCTCTTGGCATTTCCGCACACTTCGATTAGGCGGAGCCGCAACGGTCGGGCTAGCCCGACCGTTGCTGATCGCGCCGGTGCCCCGCAAGGGCTTAATCGGGAATGCGGTGCGGGAGCTTGCTCCCAAATCCGCGGCTGTCCCTGCAACTGTAAGCGGATAGCGCGATGTACATCGCTCCTCTTCGAAGGGGCAGCCACTGGGCCGGACGCTAAATCATGCGAGGTCTGGGAAGGCGTGCATCAAGCTGTGACCCGCGAGCCAGGAGACCTGCCGGCGTCTGGTCGCTCTTGCCTTGGTCCAGGGGATGGCCGCGGCACGGTGAACTCCGTCTGAGCGACGAACGAGCGGCTGGGGCCGCATCGGAGACGTGCGTCGGTCGCCCATGGCGTCCGGCCGCCGCGCGTGTCGCCCGTTCGCGCGGGTTTGCCCCGGCCACGTCGCAAGACGCCGGGGTACTATTCGTGATCAAGACCATCCTTACCAGCAGTGCGCTTGCCGCACTTGTTTTGCCGACTCTCGGCTATGCCGAAGATGCGTCCGAGGCAGCCGACAGGTCCGATATCCTGGTGCTCGGCACCCGCACCGATGAGGCCGAAGTGCCCACGCAAACAGGTAGCCGCCTCGGCCTCACCATTCTGGAGACGCCCGCCAGTGTCGAAACCCTTGCCGGTGACGTAATCCGTGCGCGCGGCGACCTCTCGATCGTCGATGCCGTCACACGGGCAACGGGTATCAGTTCTGTCGCCAATCCCGGCAACGGCGGCACCGGCCTTGCCGCACGAGGCTTCAGCGGACAGGGCTCCGTGATGCAGCTTTATGACGGTGTGCGCCTATATCCGGGCGCAGGCACCGTCACCTTCCCAACCGATCCCTGGACGGTGGAGCGTATCGAAGTGCTGCGCGGCCCGGCCTCGGTACTCTATGGTCAGGGTGCGATCGGCGGCGCGGTCAACGTCATTTCCAAGAAGCCGAACAGCGACCGCACCGAGTTCGAGGCGGAAGCGGGATATGGTTCGCAGAACAGCTGGCGCATCGCGGCAGGTCTGGGCGGCCCGGTGAACGAACTGATCGCCTACCGCTTGGATATCAGCCGCACACAATCGGATGGCTGGGTCGATCGCGGAAACTCGGAAGGGATGGCGATCTCAAGTTCCGTACAACTGCGCCCCACCGATACGCTGACCCTGACGTTATCAAACGATTACAGCGACCAGAAGCCGATGCGCTATTTCGGAACGCCGCTAATCGACGGCGAGCTGGACGAACGCAACAAGCGCCGGAACTACAATGTCACCGACGCGCTGATGCGCTTCAAGGACAACCGGACGACCCTCCGGGCGGAGTGGGCGCCGAGCGATTCCGTCCGTGTTCGCGGCACCGCCTACCGCCTGACCACGCATCGCAAGTGGCGCAATCTGGAGAGCTATTTCTGGAATGGCGCCACGGGGAAGATCGACCGGTTCGATTTTTTCGGAATCGATCACGATCAGACGCAGATCGGCGCGCAGACCGATGTGACACTCCGCAGCTACTGGGGCGGTGTGAAGAACGAATTGCTGGTCGGCTTCGACGTCAACGGCATCAAGTTCAGGCATTCGAACGACTTCGATTCCGATCCGCCGCCGCCCGGTTTCTCAGAGCCGGTCGATCCCTACAGCTTCGGTCCGGGCCTCTATTACAATACGTTCGGCGTGCGCCCCCAATATCGCACCCAGACCCGTCAATATTCGCTCTTTGCCGAGGATCGCCTGACGATCAGCGATCAATTGTCGGTATCCGCTGGGATCAATTTCGATCATGCCAATGTGAAGCGCTATGTCACGAGCCATGGCGCCGGCGGCTCGACGACCGAGGCGTTGCGGCTCGACAAGACCTTGCACAACGTCACCTGGCGGGTGGGAGCGGTCTACCAGCCTGCTCCGGCCATCTCGATCTATGGCCAATATGCCACCGCGGTCGATCCGCTGGGCTCCTTGATCACCTTCTCCGTCGGCCAGGCGGCATTCAAGAACACCACTGGCGATCAGGTCGAAGCAGGCGTCAAGGCCAGGTTCCTCGGCGGGCGCGGGCTGGCAACCATCGCCGCCTACCGGATCGTCAAAAAGAACCTTCTCGCGACGGTTCCCGGCAGCCTTCCGCCGAGGCAGGATCAGGTGGGCCAGCGTTCGGCGAAGGGACTGGAGGCGTCGTTGACGCTGGACCTTGCTGGCGGTTTCGGGATCGAGGCGAACGGCACGGTACTTGACGCGCGATTCGATCAGTTCCTGACCGGAGGCACGTCGTTCAATGGCAAAACGCCGCCCAAGGTGCCGGAGGCCGCCGCCAATCTGTGGCTACGTTACGACGTGACGGCGCGTTTCCAGACGCGCCTGGGCCTGCGCTATGTCGGCAAGACCTGGTCCGACAACGCCAACCAGTTCCGGGTGCCCGGCTACGCAGTGGTGGATGGCGGCATCTCGTTCGCGATGACGAAGAATGTCGCGGCCAACCTGCGGGTCTACAATCTGTTCGACAAGGCCTACGCGACCACCACCTACAATGACGAACAATGGCTGCTCGGGCGGCCACGCTCGATCGACGTTTCGGTCAGCGCGCGGTTCTGACAATGCACGGCGTCACGATTGCGATGACGATGTCACGCCCGCGCCGGCAGGGTAGCATGCTGCGCGGGCTGCTTGCGCTGCACCGGTGGATGGGCGTCATCATCGGCGTTGTGATGACGCTCTGGTGCCTCACCGGGTTCGTGATGCTTTACGTCGATTATCCCAGGATGCTGCCGGCCGAGCAGTTGCGGGGTCTGTCTCCCCTGCGTGTGCCGGTCGGCAGCAGTCTGGCGGTGATTCCTCTGAGGTCCGATGCCGCGTTGGCCTCGGCCCGGCTGGAAATGGTCGCGGGCAAACCCGTGCTGCGGGTCGTGCCTAAAAAGGGGGATGGCCGCGCGATCTCACAGATGCGCGCCTCGCCGCAGAGCTACGATCTCGAGTCTGGCGCCCCGCTGGCGCCGTTTTCCCGCGAAGGCCTCGCCAAGGTCGGCCTGGAATTCGGGCGCAACTTCGGGATTGATGGAGCTGTGGCGGCAATAACGCCGATTTCCGTCGATCAATGGACCGTCCAGGCCTTTCGCGCCAACCGGCCGCTTTACCGGGTCGATTATGACGACGCTGCGGGATCGACGGCCTATATCGCTGGGCTGACCGGCGAAGTCGTTCAGGAAACGACCCGTTTCGAGCGCTTCTGGGGTTGGCTGGGCGCCGTGCCACACTGGCTTTATCCGACCATGCTGCGCCAGAACCCCGCCGCCTGGAGCCAGGTCGTCATCTGGACGTCGCTCATCGGCTGCTTCCTGACCGTAACCGGGATCTGGATCGGCATTTGCCGATTAAGACGGAGCGCGGATGGAACGATCGGTTCGCCTTATCGCGGCCTGTGGTGGTGGCATCATATGGCAGGACTGATCTTTGGCCTGCTCACACTCACCTGGGTCGGGAGCGGCCTGTTCTCGATGAGTCCCTGGGGATTGTTCGACAGCGACGCCGGCCGCATCGAGCGTCAGCGCCTAGCGGGGCCGCTGCACTGGGCTGACGTGCAAGGCGCGCTGGCCAATATGCACCAGCTCCCCAGCGATACCGTCCGTGTGGAAAGCGCGCCGCTCGGAGGCAGAATGGCGCTTGTCGCTGTTACCGCCGATGGGGGCATGGTGCGAATGAACCGTTCGGGCAGGCCCGCGATCCTGACCAGAGCGGAAGTCGCGGCAGCATTGCACGGGGGCCCTCGCGTCGCGTCGCTTGTCCTGCTGTCCGAGGGCGACAGCTATTACTACGCACACAAAGGGCCGGTGCGATTGCCCGTGTGGCGCGCTGTGCTGGCCGATCCTCAAGTCACGCGCCTCTATATCGACGCGGTATCCGGCGCCTTGCTGCGTGCGGTGGATGGCACGGGACGCGCCGAGCGCTGGTTGTGGAATGCGCCGCACAGCTTCGATGTGCCCGGCCTGCGCCAGGGGCCTTTGCGGCACATCATCATCCTGCCCTTGCTAGCGGTTGTCACGCTGGTCTGCGCGACCGGAGCCTGGATGGGCATGCGCAAGCTTGGCCGCGACATGCGGCGTATCCGGCGGTGGATGCGTCGCCATCCTTTTTTCCTTCGCTCACGGAGTCTGTCATGATCCCATTTGCCGCATCGGCTTCCCGATCTTTGCGCCGACGGATCGGTCTCTTGTCCGCTGGATTGGTCGCTGCAAACATTGCCGTGTGGATCTGGGCGTTCAGCCTGCTTCACGACCAGCCATTGATGCTGGGCACTGCTTTGCTCGCCTGGGGTCTTGGTCTGCGTCACGCGGTCGATGCCGATCATATTGCAGCTATCGACAATGTAACCCGCAAGCTGATGCAGGATGGGAAGCGGCCCATCGCCGTGGGTTTCTGGTTCGCGGTCGGACATTCGTCGATCGTCATGGTCGCCGCGGTCGCAATCGCGCTCGCTGCAAGCGCGCTTGCGCAATTCGAATCGTTCAAACACATCGGTGGCGTTATCGCGACGACTGTCTCCGCACTGTTCCTGTTCACGATTGCGGCGATGAACCTCGTGATCCTCAGGTCCGTGTGGAAGACGTTCGCGCATGTCCGCGCGGGCGGCGACTACGTCGATGAAGATCTTGACCTGCTGCTGGGCTCGCGCGGACTGCTCTCCAGGCTGTTCAGGCCGATATTTCGTCTCGTGAACAAGAGCTGGCATATGGCCCCGCTGGGTTTCCTGTTCGGCCTCGGCTTCGACACGGCGACGGAAGTCGCCATTCTCGGTCTGTCCGCCAGCCAGGCCGCGAACGGGCTATCGATCGAAACGATCCTTGTCCTGCCGATGCTGTTTGCCGTCGGTATGGCCCTGGTCGATACGGCCGACGGGGTGGTGATGCTGGGCGCATATGAATGGGCTTTCGTGAAGCCCATCCGCAAACTCTATTACAATATCACGATCACCCTGATTTCGGCTGTCGTGGCCATCGTCATTGGCGGGATCGAAACACTCGCGCTAATCGGCGACAAGCTTGGCCTTACCGGTACGCCGTGGCGGGTCGCCGCTGAACTGGGTGAGAATTTCAACAACCTCGGCTTCGCTATCATCGGACTTTTCATATTCTGTTGGCTGGCAAGTTTTGCGATCTACCGCTGGAAGCGTTTCGATGAAATCGAGGTCTCGGTCGTTACCTGACCGGTCGCGCCTGTCAGCCAACGACAGGGCAAGGAAACGCTCGGCATCACGTCCCGCGAGCGAATACGTTGGGGCCAGGACGGCCGCTTGGCCAAATCGTGACGTGAAGAGAATCAAGCGACAACATCAATTGGCTTGTCTTCCGTTTTCGTCTAGGGCGCCCGGTGAAGGAACGGGGGAACCCGCCCTTCGATGATCGCGCCGGTGCCCCGCAAGGGGCTTAATCGGGAATGCGGTGCGGGAGCTTGCTCCCAAATCCGCGGCTGTCCCTGCAACTGTAAGCGGATAGCGCGATGCACATGCTCCTGAACGCAGGGGCAGCCACTGGACAGCGCATCGGCGCAAGTCTGGGAAGGCGTGCATCAAGCTGTGACCCGCGAGCCAGGAGACCTGCCGGCGCACCGGTCGCTCTTGCCTGATCCAGGGGATGATCACGGCACGGTAACTCTCCGTCTGAGCGACGAAGCTGTGTGGCTGGGGCTGCACGGTCGCGTGGTAACGGGTGCTTTCGGCGCGCCCGCCCGTCGTCGCGCGGCGACCGGACATGTCCGGCAAGCCCCGCTGTGTCTCGCTCCGGCGCGCGGGGGAATTGCCATGTCCGACCTGTCCAAGGTACCGGTCACGATCATTACCGGCTTTCTGGGCGCCGGGAAAACCACGCTCATCAGCCATCTGATCCGCAATGCCGACGGTCGCAGGCTGGCGGTGGTGGTCAATGAATTCGGCACGCTGGGGGTGGATGGCGACATTCTGCAATCCTGCGCCATTCCCGGTTGCCCGGCGGAAAACATGGTCGAGCTGGCCAATGGCTGCATCTGCTGCACCGTGGCGGACGATTTCATCCCCACGGTCGAGAAGCTGCTCGCACTCGACCCGCGCCCGGATCACATCCTGATCGAGACATCGGGCCTGGCGCTTCCCAAGCCGCTGCTCAAGGCGTTCGACTGGCCTGCGATCCGCAGCCGGATCACGGTGGACGGCGTCCTGGCGCTGGCCGATGCCGAGGCCGTTGCGGCAGGACGGTTCGCACCTGACGTGGCCGCGCTCGATGCGCAGCGCGCTACCGATCCGAACATCGACCATGAAACGCCGCTGTCGGAGGTGTTCGAGGATCAACTCGCCTGCGCCGATATGATTCTGCTCACCAAGGTCGATCTGGCCGGCCCCGAGGGCGTCGCCGCCGCGCGCGCCATCATCTCGGCTGAAGCGCCGCGCTCTGTGCCGGTCATCGAACTCACCGAAGGCGTGGTCGATCCGCAGATCATCCTGGGCCTTGATGCCGCTGCCGAGGACGACATCGCAGCCCGCCCATCACACCATGATGGTGATGACGATCACGAGCATGACGATTTCAACAGCACCGTCATCGAATGGGACGAGATCGCCGACCCCGCAGCCCTTGTCGCGCGGATCGAAACGCTGGCCGGCGATCACAATATTCTGCGCGTGAAAGGCTATGCCGCCGTTGCCGGCAAGCCGATGCGGCTGCTGGTGCAGGCGGTGGGTGCGCGGGTGCGCCACCAGTACGACCGCCCGTGGCGCCCTGACGAGGCGCGGCGCACCACGCTCGTCGCCATCGCCGAGCACGATCATATCGATGTCGACGCCATTCGCGCGGTGCTGCTGGGCTAGGCGCGCGCCATGCATGTCATCTTCCGCGAAACCCACGGGATGGAGGAAACGGCCGTCCCGCAGGATCTGGGGCAAGAGCCTGCGGATCTGGTGGTCCTGTCCTTTTCGGACAGCGACCTCGGGGCATTTGCGGCGGCATGGCATCAGGCCCGCGCGGCCGATGCGGCATTTCCATCCCTGAGGATCGCCAATCTGGCGGCGCTTATGCATCCGCTATCGGTTGACACTTATGTCGAGCGGACGCTGTCCGGCGCGAAGGCGATCCTGATCCGGCTCATCGGCGGTACGCCCTATTGGAGTTACGGGCTGCAACAGGTTGAGGCTCTGGCCCGATCACACGCCATCGCGCTGGCCGTGCTGCCCGGCGACGGCTGGGAGGACGCGCGGCTGGATGCGGTTTCGACCGTCCCCGTGCCTGCGTTACGAGAACTTGCGCGGCTGTGTGATGCGGGAGGCGCAGGGGCGGCGCAGGCGGCGCTTGCCGAACTGGCACGGCTGGCAGGGCTGACCGATACGCCTGCCCAAGGTTGCAAGCCGCTGCCTGCGGCGGGTGGCTGGCATCCCGACCATGGCGTGGTCGATCCCGATGCCTTCGCGCGCAATACCGGACGGCCGCTGGTCCTGATCATATTCTATCGGTCTTACCTGACCGCCCAAGATCTGGACCCATTTGCTGCCCTCCATGCCGCGTTCGACCGGCGCGGCTTTGATGCGCTGTCGATCTTCGTGCCATCGCTGAAAGCCCCGCAGATACGCGATCAGGTGGACCATTGGGTGCGCGGCCTTGGCCCTACGGCGATCGTCAATGCCACGGCCTTTTCCGCACGCGGCGAGGACGGCGATACCCCACTCGATGGCGCGGGCGTTCCGGTGTTTCAACTGGCGCTGGCTACGTCCGGCCGCGCGGCCTGGGTTGCGGCATCGCGCGGGCTTTCCCCGGCAGACCTCGCCATGCACGTGGTGCTGCCCGAAATTGACGGCCGGGTCTTTGCGGGCGTCGCCAGTTTCAAGGAAGCGGGGACGCGCGATCCCGCCCTTGAATTTGCCCGCAACGTCCATCGCGCCGATCCCGACCGAATCGAAGCGATAGCCGCGCGGGTGACTGGTTGGGCCGCGCTCGCCCAAAGACCGGTTGCCAAGCGGCGCATCGCTCTGGTCCTGTCGACTTATCCCGGCAAGGCATACCAGATGGCCCACGCCGTAGGGCTGGATACGCTCGCCTCCGTCGAGGCGATCCTGACCGACCTCGCGCAAGCAGGATATGCCACGGATGATCAGACCGATCTGACGATGCGCCTTGAGAGTGAGCATCTGCAATGGCCGCTGGTCGAGTATCGCAAGGCTTTGGAGGCATTGCCCGACGCCTTGCGCGCCGATCTTTCCGCCTCGTGGGGCGAGCCGGACGCCGACGTGACGGTCGTCGATGGCGCTTTCCGTTTTGCCGCTATCGCTGTCGGCAATACGCTGGTGGCCCTGCAGCCCGAACGTGGCGACAGGACCAGCCGCGACGGGGACTATCACGATCTCTCCCGCTGTCCGCGACATGGCTACGTCGCCTTCTACCTCTGGCTCCGCGCAAGGGGTGTGGACGCATTGGTCCATGTCGGCGCGCACGGCACCCTGGAGTGGCTGCCGGGCAAGTCGGTAGCCCTTTCCGGCGCTTGCTGGCCCGAAGCGCTGACCGGCGCGATGCCGGTGATCTATCCGTTCATCGTCAACGATCCCGGAGAGGCCGCGCAGGCCAAGCGCCGCATCGGCGCCGTCACCATCGGGCACGTTCCGCCGCCATTGGTGCAAAGCGAAGGCGGTGCGGGGTTGACCCGGATCGAGGCGCTGCTGGATGAATTCTCCAATGCCGACGGGCTGGACCCCGCCCGCCGCGACCGGTTGCAAGAGACCATTCGCGAGGAAGCGCAAACACTGGGGCTGGAGTCCGAACTGGGCCTTGACGGCGCGGCCACGCTGGTCGAGGCGATCACCCGGATCGACCGTTTTGTTTGCGATGTGAAGGCGAGCCAGTTCGGTGACGGCCTGCATGTCTTTGGCCGGGGCGATCAGGGCGCGGCAGAGCGGGCCGGATTGCTGGCGGCGCTGGACGGACGGCGTGTAGCCCCCGGACCTTCCGGTTCGCCGTTTCGCGGCCGCAGCGACGTGTTGCCGACAGGGCGCAACCTCTATGCCATAGACCCGCGAGCGGTGCCGTCGCGCGCCGCTTACGCGCAAGGGGTCACACTGGCGGAAGAACTTATCCGCCGACACCTGCAGGATCATGGCAACTATCCGCGCGGGCTTGTGGTCGATCTCTGGGGATCGGCCACCATGCGCACGGCGGGCGAGGAGTTCGCCATGGCGCTGCACCTCCTGGGCGCGAAACCGCTGTGGGACATGGCATCCGAACGGGTGACGGGCATCGAAATCCTGCCGCTTGCGCTGCTCGACCGGCCACGTATCGACGTGACTTTGCGTGTTTCCGGCCTGTTCCGCGATGCCTTCCCCACGTTGCCCATGCTGTTCGGACAGGCGGTGCGCGCGTTATGTGAACGGGACGAACCGGCCGACTGGAACCCGTTTGCGGGGCAGTCGGCCGCCCCGCGCGTCTATGGCCCGGCACCGGGCAGTTACGGCCTGGGTCTTGGCTATGCGGCTGAGGTCTATACCGATGCGGCCCGGCGCGCTGCAGGCGAGGCGTGGCTGACGGCATCGGACCATGCGTTCGACGCGGCCTCCGATGCGACGGGGGGCATTGCCGACCCGGAGGGTCTGCGCCGGCGCGTGGACGGGGCCGACGCCTTTGTCCATCTTCAGGACTTGCCCGAAACCGACCTGCTGCTCGCCGCCGACTATGCCGCGCACGAGGCGGGCTTTGCCGCTGCCAAGGCGCTCTCGGGCGGGACGGCAGCGCTCTATCACCTCGACAATCGCGACCTGGCCCGCCCGATGGCGCGTACCCTGACCGAAGAAATCGCCCGCGTCGTCCGCGCACGCGCCGCCCATCCCGGCTGGGTCGCGGGCATGATGCGCCATGGTTTTCGCGGGGGCGCGGAGCTGGCCGCGACGCTGGACCATATGGGCGCCTTTGCGCACCTTTCGGGCAGCATACCGCCGCATCTGTTCGACCTCTATCATGATGCGACGCTGGGGCGTGCCGATGTTCGCGCCTTTCTGGAGCGCGAGAATCCGGCTGCGCTGGCAGCGATGGAGGCCCGCTTCGCCGCGCTCCATGCCGCTGGGCTCTGGCAGACCCGGCGCAATTCCATCCTCGCCAGTCTGCCTATGGGTGACGGGGCATGAACGGCGCTACGGTAAGAGGGTGGTGTCCCGATGCCTGGCACCCGATGATGGCGGGCGATGGCCTGTTGGTCCGGGTCAAACCACGGCTTGGCCGCCTGACGCGCGAGCAGGTACTGGGCCTGTGCGACACAGCCATGGCGCATGGCAATGGCCTGATCGACATGACGAGCCGAGCCAATCTCCAGATTCGGGGAGTGCGTGAAAACGGCTGGCGATCGCTGCTCGACCGATTGCTGGCGCTGGATCTGCTGGATGCCAACCCCGCCATCGAAAAGCGACGCAACATTCTGGTCGCGCCGGACTGGCGGGTTGGAGATGACACCCACCGCATTGCGGGCGAGTTGCTGACCCGGCTGGGTGAGTTGCCCGATCTGCCGGGCAAGGCGGGGTTTGTCATCGATGCTGGTCAGGCTTGCGTCCTGCGCGATGAGGCGGGCGATTTTCGGGTGGAGCGGTGCGAAGATGGCGGCCTGATCTTGCGGGCCGATGGCCGCCGCGCCGGTGCTGCGATCGAGGCAGGCAAGGAAGTGGAAGCCTTGATCGCGCTCGCACACTGGTTCGCGGCTAGTGGCGGCGCGGATGCGGGGCGTATGTCCCGGCACGAGATTGACCTGCCCGATTTGTTCGAGGGCGACATTTTGCCCGCGCCGTCCGCTGCCTGCATCTCGCCGGGTCGGCATGATCTGGGCATGGCCCATGGTCTGCCGTTCGGCCGGGTAGAAGCGCGGGTACTGGTCGAGATCATCGAAACATCGTCAGCCAAGGCTGCTCGGATCACGCCCTGGCGCGTACTGTTGCTGGAAGGTGCGCCCCCCGTGAGCGCCGAGGGGTTGCTCAGCGATCCCGCCGATCCGCTGCTGCATGTCGATGCCTGCCCCGGCGCGCCGGGCTGCCCCCAAGCCTCGGTCGAAACCCGCGATCTCGCCCGGCGCCTTGCCCCGCATATCGACGGACGGCTCCATGTTTCGGGCTGCGCAAAGGGCTGTGCCCGCCTGCGCGCGGCCGATGTCACGCTGACCGGCCGGGATGGCCTGTTCGATCTTTCCCGGAACGCGCCCGCTGGTGCGCATGCCGTTTGCTCCGCGCTCAGCCCAGCCGAGCTTCTCGCCCATTTCGGAGCCGCCTGATGCCCCATGTCTATGAAACTGATGGCGCAGCCATTTATCGCCAGTCGTTCGCCACGATCCGTGCCGAAGCCGATCTGCTGCGCTTTTCGGCTAACGAGGAGCCGGTGGCGGTGCGGATGATCCATGCCGCCGGGATGGTGGAACTGGCAGAGCATATCCGCTTCTCGGCCGGTTTCGCGACGCTTGCGCGTGTGGCGCTCTCCGATGGCGCCCCGATCCTTTGCGATGCCCGAATGGTGTCGGAAGGGGTCACGCGCGCGCGCCTGTCCGCCGCAAATCCGATAATCTGCACTTTGGGCGACCCCCAGGTGCCGGACATGGCGCGGACGATAGGAAACACTCGTTCCGCCGCCGCGCTGGAACTGTGGCGGCCGCATCTGGCCGGGGCCGTGGTTGCTATCGGCAACGCGCCGACAGCGCTCTTCCATCTGCTCGATATGCTTGAGGATCCCCATTGCCCGCGCCCTGCGGTAATCATCGGCTGTCCGGTGGGCTTCGTCGGGGCGGCCGAATCCAAGGCCGCGCTGTGGGCCGCGCTGCCGGTGCCCTGCTGCATCGTCGAGGGGCGGTTGGGCGGCAGTGCGATTACGGTGGCCGCGCTCAACGCTCTGGCGAGCCGCACCGAATGACCGCGCCGGTGTCTTGCGGCACGATCCATGGCGTCGGGCTTGGCCCCGGGGCCCCCGATCTTTTGAGCGTGCGCGCCGACCGGCTGGTGCGCGGCGCCCGGCATGTCGCCTATTTCCGCAAGGCCGGGCGACCGGGACAGGCACGGCGGATTGCCGATGGCATGCTGCGTGCCGACGTGATCGAAATCCCGATGGAATATCCGGTGACGACCGAGGTCCCGGTACGCGATCCCCGTTACAACGCCCGTCTTTCAGCATTCTACGCTGAATGCACCAAACGATTGGTCGCGCTGGCGCAGGCGGGCGAGGATGTTGTCGTGCTGTGCGAGGGCGACCCGTTTTTCTACGGCTCGTTCATGCACCTCCATGCCCGGTTGTCGGGCGTCGTGCCGATCAATGTGGTCCCCGGCATTACGGGCATGGCCGGGGCGTGGAACGCGACCGGTCTTCCTATCACCTGGGGAGATGACGTGCTGACCGTGGCGATGGCCACCCTGCCTGAGGACGAACTGGCCCGGCGTATTCGCGATACCGACGCGCTGGTAGTGATGAAGATCGGGCGTAACCTGCCCAAATTGCGCCGGGCGGTGGTAGCGGCCGGGCGCGAAGATGCGGCATGGCTAGTCGAATATGCCGCCATGCCGGGCCAGCGCGTAACTCGGCTGGCCGAGGCGGAGAGCGTCACGCCCTATTTCTCCATCCTGCTGATCCACGGCCAGGGGCGCAGACCATGATCGGCGGAGAGGATGGCGGCTGGCTTACCGTCGCCGGTTTGGGACCAGGCAGCGAGGCGCTGATAACGCCCGAGGTCAACGCCGCTCTGAACGAGGCGAGCGATGTCATCGGTTATATTCCCTATGTCGCCCGTGTTGGCTCGCGCGCGGGATTAACTCTCCACCCTTCCGACAACCGGGTGGAGCTGGATCGCGCCGCACATGCGCTGGAACTGGCGGCGCAGGGACGGCGGGTGGTCGTGGTATCCTCCGGAGATCCCGGCGTTTTCGCGATGGCCGCCGCCATATTCGAGGCGCTGGAGGCTGGCCCGGCCCGCTGGCGCGATCTCGACATAAGGGTTCTGCCCGGGATCACCGCCATGCTGGCCGCCAGCGCGCGGGCCGGGGCGCCGCTGGGCCATGATTTTTGCGCGATCAACCTGTCGGACAATCTCAAACCGTGGTCCCTGATCGAAAGGCGGTTGCGACTGGCGGCGGAGGCGGACTTTGCCATGGCCTTCTACAACCCGAGGTCCAGGACGCGGTCCGAAGGTTTCGCGCGCGTGCTGGAACTACTGCGCGAGGTCTGCGGTCCGGAACGCCCGGTTCTGTTCGCCCGCGCCGTATCAACGCCGGACGAGCAATTGCGGTTCGTGCCCCTTGGTCAGGCCTGCGCAGACATGGCCGATATGCGGACCATGGTGATCGTCGGATCGAGCCTTACCCGGATCATCGAACGGGCGGCTGGCCCGATCCTCTACACGCCGCGTTCGGCACCGTGCCTGGCGTCATGACCGAGCCACGCGAGCACATCCTCCGGGTGAAAGATCTCGGCCCGATCGGGAATGGCGGGACGATCGATCATCAGGATCGACAGGCCAAGATTCCGCGCGGCGATCAGCTTGGCATCGGCACCGTTTCCGCCAGCGTTCTTGCACACCACCAGATCGATGGCGTGGATCTGCATCAGTTGGCTGTCGCCCGCGGCGGTGAATGGTCCGCGATCCACGATCAGGCTGTGATGGGGCAGGGAAGGCGGCTGTTCGGACGCATCGACGAAACGCAGCAGATAGTGGTGCTGCGGCTGGGCGGCGAAGGCTTCCACATGCATCCGTCCCAGCGCCAGCATGACCCGGCGGGCGGGCCCTGCCAGAGCGGCGACCGCGCTGTCGATATCGGCAACACGGGTCCAGCGATCCCCGGCGACCGGTTTCCAGGCCGGGCGGGTCAGCGCGATATGGGCTACGCCCGCCAGTCGCGCCGCCTCTATCGCATGGCTGCTCATCGTTGCGGCGAAGGGGTGGGTCGCGTCCACCAGATGGGTCACGCGATGGGCACGCAGATAATCCGCCAGCCCGGCAACCCCGCCGAATCCGCCGACGCGCACCGGTACCGGCTGGGGACGGGGATTTTCCGTCCGTCCGGCATAGCTGAAGGTAGTCGCGATGCTGTGCGCCGCCAGCAGGCGGGCGAGCATGCTCGCCTCGGTCGTGCCGCCCAGCAGGAGGACATGTCGCATGGCTGATACGGCTCCCCTGACATGGTTGACGATTATCGGCATCGGCGAGGACGGGCCAGAGGGCCTTTCCGCCGCGAGCCGGGCGGCGCTGGCGCGGGCCGAACTGGTCATGGGATCGGCTCGGCACCTCTCGCTGCTGCCCGCGATTAACTGCCCCGCGATCGAATGGCCAGTGCCCTTTGCCGAAGGGCTCGCCCACCTGATCGCGCATCGCGGGCGGCGCGTGGTGGTGTTGGCGTCTGGCGATCCGTTCTGGTTTGGCGCGGGGACCAGCATTACGCGCCTTCTCGATCCGGACGAATGGGTGGCCCATGCGGCGCCGTCAACCTTCACGCTGGCTGCCGCGCGGTTGGGCTGGCCGCTTCAGGATGTAGCCTGCCTCGGCCTGCATGCCGCGCCAGTGGAGCGGCTTAGGCCCCATCTTGCGCCGGGCCGGTGTGTGCTGGCACTGCTGCGTGATGGCGAGGCGGTAGCCGCGCTCGCCCAATATCTGACGCGACAGGGGTTCGGTCCCTCGGTGCTTCATGTAATGGAAGCGCTGGGCGGTCTACGCGAACGGATGCGCTGCGTGACCGCCGATGCACTGTCCTTCACCGACATTGCCCATCCGGTTGCGGTGGGGATTGATTGTGCCGGGCACGGTGCATCGTTGCCCCTGACCGTGGGCCGTCCGGACGAATGGTTCGCATCCGACGGGCAGATCACCAAGAGCCCGGTCCGCGCCATCACGCTATCGGCGCTGGCTCCACGTCCCGGCGAACTGCTGTGGGATATCGGTGCAGGGTCAGGATCGATAGGGATCGAATGGGGTCTGGCCCACTCTGCCAACCGGGCCTGCGCGATAGAGGCCGATCCGGTGCGTGCCGAGCGTGCGCGTGCCAACGCCGCCGCGCTGGGCGTTGATCGTCTGGATATCCTCATCGGGACCGCGCCGGATGACTTGCCATCGGGGCCGTTACCCGACGCTGTGTTCATCGGCGGCGGATTGTCGGACGCATTGCTGGAAACACTGTGGGCGCGTTTGCCCCGCGGAACGCGCCTGGTCGCCAACGCAGTGACACTGGAATCGGAAGCACTTCTGACCCGGTGGCACGACCAAAAGGGCGGCAGTCTTCTCCGCATCGAACTGGCCGATGCCGCGCCGCTTGGACGCCGACACGGCTGGCGCGCGCGCTATCCCGTGGTGCAATGGAGCGTGGCGCTGTGATCGTCGCGGGCTTCGGTTTCCGGTCGGGCGTCAGCCTGTCGTCGCTGCGTGAAGTGTTCGCGCTGGCGGGGCAGGGACACCCCCCGGTCACTCATCTTGCCACGGCGCAGGACAAGGTTGCGGCACTGGCCCCTCTGGCTCAAGCGCTGGGCCTGCCGCTGACGGGCGTGACGCCCGAGGCCCTGGCCGCCGTTCCGACCGCCACGCGCTCCGTTGCCAGTCTGACAGCGCGCGGCGTCGGCAGCGTCGCGGAGGCATCCGCCGTTGCCGCCGCTGGCGCGGGCGCCCGGTTGCTGACGCCGCGCCGCATCTCCTCAGATCGCATGGCGACCTGCGCCATTGCCCAAGGAGTCCCGACATGACCGTCCATTTCATCGGCGCCGGCCCCGGCGCGCCCGACCTTTTGACCCTGCGCGGGCGCGACCTGATCGCGGCCAGCCCGGTGTGCCTTTATGCCGGGTCGCTGATCCCGGTCGACGTGCTTGACCACTGCCCGCCGGGCGCCCGGATCATCAACACCGCTCCGATGGGACTGGACGAGATCATGGCCGAGATCGCTGCGGCCCATGCGGCCGGGCACGATGTGGCGCGGCTGCATTCAGGCGACCTGTCGGTCTGGTCGGCGATGGGCGAACAACTTCGCCGACTGCGGGCGATGGACATTCCCGTCACGATAACGCCCGGCGTCCCGGCCTTTGCCGCCGCCGCCGCCGCGCTGGAGGCGGAACTGACCCTTCCCGAACTGGCGCAATCGCTGGTGCTGACCCGTACGCCGGGCCGTGCCAGCACCATGCCGCCCGCCGAAAGCCTGACCAATTTTGGTGCGACGGGCGCAACGCTCGCCATTCACTTGTCGATACACAACCTGGCGCAGGTGGTGGCGGACCTGATGCCGGCCTATGGCGCGGATTGCCCCGTCGCCGTGGTGTGGAGGGCGAGCTGGCCCGACCAGCGGATCGTCCGCGCTACGCTCGAAACCATCGAGCAGGCTGTTGCCGACAGCATGGAGCGCACCGCCTTGATCCTCGTCGGGCGGGTGCTGGAGGCGCGGGATTTTGCCGAGAGCAGCCTTTACGCCCCCGGTTATGATCGCCGCTTTCGGCCGCAGGACGCCGCTTCGCGCTTTGCGGGGGCATCCGAATGAGCGCGCCCAGCTCGACCTCAGGATTGATGATCGCCGCCCCGGCGTCAGGCACAGGCAAGACCACGGTGATGCTGGGCCTGCTCCGCGCGCTCACCGAGGACGGACTGGCGGTGCAGCCGTTCAAGAGCGGACCGGACTATATCGACCCCGCCTTTCACCGCGCCGCCTGTGGCCGGGCATCGTTCAATCTCGATAGCTGGGCGATGAATGCCGGCCTGCTCGATGCCATCGCTGACGAGGCCGCGGGCGCAGACATGGTGCTCGCCGAAGGGTCGATGGGGCTGTTTGACGGCGTGGCCAGCAAGGGTGCCGTGGGCAATGGCGCCAGCGCCGACATGGCCCGCCGGATGGGTTGGCCCATCGTACTGGTGCTGGACGTGTCCGGACAGGCGCAGTCCGCCGCGGCCACCGCGCTGGGGTTCAGGAGCCTCGATCCGGACTTGCCGTTTGCCGGGGTTATACTCAACCGCGTGGCGAGCCCGCGCCATGAACGGCTGGTGCGCAAGGGGCTGGAAGCCGCGGGTATCCCGGTGCTGGGGGCATTGCCAAGGCACGGCGACCTGACCCTGCCGGAGCGCCATCTGGGGCTGGTTCAGGCGGCAGAGCATCCCGACCTCGATCGCGCGATTGCCGACTACGCCGCGTTCCTGCGCGCCTATGCCGATCTTGACGCCGTCCGCCGTGCCGCCGGTGCTAAGGGGGACGAACCGAAACTGGACGACGGGAGGCTGCCTGCTCCTCCCGCTCAGCGCATCGCCATGGCCCGCGATGCGGCCTTTTCGTTCATCTATCCGCACCTGCTCGAAGGATGGCGGCGCGCGGGTGCGGAGTTGCTCCCGTTCTCGCCACTGGCCGATGAAGCACCCGCCGGCCATGCCGATCTCGTCTGGCTGCCCGGCGGCTACCCCGAACTGCACGCCGGGACCATCGCCGCCGCCGCGACATTCCTGTCCGGCCTGCGCCGCCATGCCGAGACGCGGCCCGTCCATGGCGAATGCGGCGGCTATATGGTGCTGGGCGAGGCGTTGATCGACAAGGGCGGTGAGCGGCACAGGATGGCCGGACTGCTCGGGCTGGTCACCAGCCATGCCCAGCGCAAGATGCACCTTGGCTATCGTCATGCCGAACTGCTGGTGCCGGTATCGGGCCTTGCCGCCGGGACCAGGCTGCGTGGTCATGAATTCCACTATTCGACCATTGTCGAGCAAAACGATCCGCCGCTGGCGTACGTGACCGATGCCGATGGCGCGGCGGTTGCCGAAGCCGGATCGCATCGCGGCCATGTGACCGGCACTTATTTTCACATGATCGCGCCTGTCCGATGATCGACCTCCACCTCATCGGTATTGGCACGGGCAACCCCGATCACCTGACCGCGCAGGCCGTGGCGGCGATGAACCATGCCGACCTGATCCTGCTGCCTCGCAAGGGCAGCGCCAAGTCCGACCTCATCGATCTGCGGCGGGACATCTGCGCGCGGGTGCTGACGGGGCCGACGCGGATCGTGGAATTCGACCTGCCGGTTCGGGACGCGAGTGGGACTTATCTGGGGGCGGTCAATTCCTGGCATGATGCCATCGCTGATGCGTGGAACGCGCAGGTCACCGAGCATCTGCCTGACGGCGGCAAGCTGGCACTGCTCGTCTGGGGCGACCCTTCGCTTTACGACAGCACCCTGCGGATCGCCGGCCGGCTGAAGCGCTGGGGTATGGAAATCGCCGTCCGGGTAGTGCCGGGCATCACCAGCATTCAGGCATTGACCGCCGCCCATGCCATTCCATTGAACCCGCTGGCCGGGCCAGTCACGATCACTACCGGCCGAATGCTGCGCGAGCATGGTTGGCCCAAGGGGGCGCACACGATCGTCGTCATGCTCGACGGCGGTTGCGCTTTTGAGGTGCTGGAGCCGCAGGGCATCACCATCTGGTGGGGGGCCTATCTGGGCATGGCGCATGAAGCACTGGAACGGGGCGCGCTGGCTGACGCTGGCCCCCGGATCGCTACGCGCCGCGCCGATCTCCGCGCACGCCATGGCTGGATCATGGATGTCTATCTCATGCGAAAGGAGCAAACCGATGGAGCTTGAAAGCGAAGTACAAGTGGCAGACAGCGACGCCCGCCACGCTGAAAAGATGCGCAAGAAGCAGACTGCGCAGGCCAAGATCATGGCCAGCAAGACCCGAGAAAAAGGCCTGCTGGTCGTCCACACCGGCAAGGGCAAGGGCAAGACCAGCGCGGCGCTCGGCATGGTGATCCGCGCCATCGGCCACGGCATGAAGGTGGGCGTGGTGCAGTTCGTCAAAGGGGCGATGAAGACCGGCGAGAAGACCGTGTTCGACGCCTTTCCCGACAATGTCGAATTCAAGCCGATGGGTGATGGCTTCACATGGAACACGCAGGACCGCACGGGCGACATAGCGGCTGCACGTGCCGGCTGGGACGAGGTGAAGCGCATGATCGCCGATCCGGCCTATCACATGGTGCTGGCCGACGAACTGAACATCGTTCTGCGTTATGACTATCTGCCGCTCGACGAAGTGCTGGCGGTCCTCACCGCACGTGATGAGATGAAGCACGTCATCGTCACCGGCCGCAACGCACCCGAGGCCCTGATCGAGGCGGCCGACCTCGTCACCGAGATGACCATGGTCAAGCATCCCTTCCGCTCGGGCGTGAAGGCGCAAGCAGGGATCGAATTCTGAGTTCGGCGCCTGCCACATTCGATGACGAGTTCGCGGCGCGGTTCAACGAGCTGCTGCGCTGGCGCCGCGATGTCCGCCATTTCGACTGCCGCGCCGTGACCGAAGAGGACATGCGCGCGATGCTGGCCTCCGCCTCCTTCGCGCCTTCGGTCGGCAATGCCCAGCCTTGGCGGTTCGTGCGCCTGCGCTCGCCCGGTATCCGCGATGCGCTTGCCGCCCATGTCGAAGAGCAGAACGCGCATGCGGCCGAGCACTATGCTGGGCAGGAACGGTATGAGCACTACCAGTCGCTCAAGTTGCACGGATTGCGCGATGCACCTGAACTGATGGCGGTGTTTTGCGACGAACATCCCCAGGCCGGATATGGCCTCGGCATCGCCACCATGCCCGAAATGCTGCGCTATTCCTGCGTGCTGGCGATCCACAATCTGTGGCTGGCTGCGCGGCTGCGCGGCATTGGCCTGGGCTGGGTGTCGATCCTTGATCCATCCACCGTCAAGGCCATGCTGGACGTGCCCGTCCACTGGTCGCTGATCGCGCTGCTGTGCATCGGCTACCCGGTCGAGGAATGCGACACACCCGAACTGGAACGGTGTGGCTGGCAGCCCCGCGAGCCATGGAGCGACCGGGTGTTCGAACGATGACCTCAATCGAACG
Organism: Novosphingobium endophyticum; assembly: GCF_014640675.1. Classification (GTDB taxonomy): domain Bacteria; phylum Pseudomonadota; class Alphaproteobacteria; order Sphingomonadales; family Sphingomonadaceae; genus Novosphingobium; species Novosphingobium endophyticum. Next base: position 197,419 of record NZ_BMHK01000003.1, read on the forward strand.
ACCAGAAAACCATACCGATACCGGTAGAGGATGGTCCCGCCATCGTGGCCTGCAACACCTGTTGCCACAGCGCGGACGAGCGTGAAGAAGCTGCCGCGATAGAACGCGAGGCATGGCACAAGCGCAGATTTCGTATGCGCAAATAGCCGCCGCCGGTCATTGTCGCTATGCTGCGTGCGCCTGTATTGCCTGAGACAGACTGCAACCGGATTTTGACTGCCGGCCATGTTATTCAATTTCAACGATTTATCGCTGCCAACACTGTTTATCATCATGGCGAGCGCCGGCGCGGTTATCTGGTACGCCGGAAGCCGCCTGACGAGATTGGTCGACGCGCTAGCGGAAAGGACGGGGCTCGGTCACGCCTTCGCCGGCATGTTGCTGCTCGGCGGCATCACGTCCCTTCCCGAGGTTGCGACCGCAAGCACGGCATCCGCAGCGGGCAATCCGCTCTTGTCGATCAATGATTTGCTGGGAAGTGCGGCGATCAACCTCATTCTGCTGGCCATTGGCGACATTGTTTACGGAAGGACCGCGCTCACATCCATGGCGGCGCGGCCCGCCACTCTGATGCAAGGCGTGCTCGCCATGATCCTGCTATCCGGCGTGGCCATTGTTATCGCAACGGGTGACGTCGCCTTACCCTTCATAGGGACGGGCATCGGCGCGACAATTTTGTTGTTGGGGTGCTTGCAGGCTCTGCGGGTGGCAAGCCGCTTCGAGAAAGCCCGTAGCTGGCAAGCCGTCGATCCACCGGACACCCGTGCAGCGGAACCAAGTGGGATCGAGCGAGGCAAAAGGCAACTCATCGCACTGATTCTGCTCGCGGCATTGATTATCTTTGTTGCGGGCGCCGCGCTGGCCATGACGGGCGGTGCGATTGCCGAAAAAACCGGTCTCGGTGCGTCGATCGTCGGATTTGCACTGGTGGGGTTTTGCACATCCTTGCCGGAATTGAGTACGATCTTCGCCGCATTGAAACTGGGACGCCATGAATTGGCCATCGGCGACATTTTCGGAACCAACCTGTTCAACATCCAGATCATTTTTCTCGCCGACTTGGTTTACTCTGGCGGTCCCGTGTTGAATGAAGCAGACGGGTTTGAGATTGCAGCGGCCTCGCTTGCCGCCCTCATCACTGGCATATTCGTGGTCGGCCTTCTGGAGCGGCGGGATCGGACGATATGGCGCATGGGCACGGACAGCGCGCTTGCTCTTCTGGTATTCATCGTAGGATTCCTCGCCTTGTCGCGGTTGAGCTGAGTTTCAGGCTCTTTTCCTGTTGAGTATCTCTCATCGAAGGGGCCGGTATCGGACAATCAACGGAACCTCTGACGGGCCATGTCGTTAGTTCCGGAACATGGCCCGGTCTGTCGGAATACGGACGCGATGCCTTATGGGAGATACCCGGCCGTTCATCCTCACCGCCGAACGATGGGAACGATCAGCATGGACAACGGCAAGCCGATCGTCTTGATTACGGGAGCCGCGGGCAATATTGGCCAATCGCTCGCTGCGGTACTCGGCAAGCAATACCGAATTGTCGGACTGGACCAAACGGACGAGGGAACCGATTTTCCCCTCATCGAAGTCGATCTGACCGATGATCAATCCGTCCGTTCGGCGATGCGGGCGTTCCGCAGCCGGTTCGGGACCCACATTGCCAGCGTCATTCACCTCGCGGCCTATTTTGATTTTTCAGGCGAAGAGAAGCCGGCTTATCAGGCCGTCAATGTGGAAGGGACGCGCCGTCTCCTTCGAGAGCTCCAGAGCTTCGAGGTCGAGCAGTTCGTTTATTCCGGCACCATGCTGGTTCACCAGCCGGGGCGGCCCGGCGAACGGATCGATGAGACCCGGCCAGTCGATCCCGGCTGGGCCTATCCGCGCTCAAAAGCGAAAGCCGAAGAGATCATCCGCTCGGAACATGGCGATATTCGCTATGTGCTGCTCCATCTCGCCGGTCTTTACGACGAAAGGATCTCGGTCCCGACCTTCGCCCATCAGATCGCGCGCATCTATGAGCGCGACATCGAAAGTCATCTTTATTCGGGTTCCACCAAGGCTGGTCAGGCGATGGTCCATCGCGAAGACATGATCGACGCCTTCCGGCGGACTGTCGACCGGCGCGCGGATCTTCCCGGCGATGCCGAGATATTGATCGGCGAGCCTCACACTTTGAGATATGACGAACTCCAGGATGCGCTCGGCTGCCTCATTCACGGGGTGGCCGACTGGGCCACCATGCGCATCCCGCCAAGCGCCGCCGCCATCGGCAGTTGGATGGAAGACAAGGCCGAACCGATCATTCCAGATGCGATAGATCAGGGCGAGCGCCCGTTCGTGCGGCCGTTCATGGTGAGCATGGCCAGCGATCATTACGCGCTTGATGTTGCGCGTGCCGAACGCTGGCTCGGCTGGACGGCGAAACATCGGCTCGAAGACGAACTCCCCGCCATCGTTGCCACGCTGAAAGCCGATCCTCTCGCCTGGTATGAAATGAACAAGATCACCCCGCCAGCCTGGATGAAGGACGCGGAGGAGATCGGCCGCAATCCGGAAACTTTGCGGGAACAGCACGCCGCATTCCTGCAATCGGAGCACCGCCGCAACCGCTGGGCGCATTTCATCAATATTGCGCTCGGAGGCTGGTTGCTCACGCAACCGATCATGATCCAGGTCGAGGAACCGGCGCTTTTCTGGTCCGAGATGCTGTTGGGCGCCGCCTTGATAGGCTTCGCATCGCTCAGCCTCTCCTGGCAAATGCAATGGGCGCGATGGGTTTGTGCGGGCATCGGGGCATTGGTGATGGCGATCCCATTCCTGACCTGGACATCCAATCCGGCCGCTTTCCTGTCCGACACACTGGTGGGCGCGCTCGTTTTCGGCTTTGCGGTCGGCACTCGCCCGGAATCCGGTCCTTCGCCTGTAGCTGCAACATCGGGTCCGACAGTCCCGCCAGGCTGGGACTATAATCCATCCACCTGGATACAACGAATACCGATCATCTCGCTGGCGGTTATCGGGCTGCTCGTGTCACGCTATCTCAGCGCTTATCAGCTTGAGCAGATCGACGGCGTATGGGAGCCATTCTTCTCAGGGTCGGTTGAAGATCCGCGAAACGGAACCGAAGAGATCATTACCTCCAGTGTTTCAAAAGCCTGGCCGGTGCCCGACGCGGCCGTTGGCGGCTACACTTATGCGCTGGAGATATTGACAGGCATTGTCGGCACTCAGAAGCGATGGCGCACCATGCCCTGGCTCGTCCTCCTTTTCGGGCTGATGATCGTCCCGCTGGGTGTAGTCTCGATCTTCTTCATTATCATTCAGCCGATCGTGATCGGAACCTGGGCCACGCTGGCCCTGATCGCCGCTGCCGCCATGCTGATCCAGATTCCCTATTCCATCGATGAACTTCTCGCCACGTGCCAGTTCATCCGCCGGCGCGTGAAAGCAGGCAAAAACTGGCTGCGCGCATTTCTGTTTGGCGATACCGACGAGGGGCAGCCTGCCGCAGCCGGCGATGAATTCGATCGCAGGCCAGGCGATGTGCTGAAGGAGATGTGGACCGGCGGCGTGAGCCTGCCATGGAACCTCCTGCTTGCTGCCGCCGTTGCTCTTTCGCTCCTGTTTACGCGCCTCACTCTGGATGCTGAGGGAACGATAGCGGACCTCGACCATCTGATCGGCGCGCTGGCCCTCACCGTCATATCGATCGCCGCGGCGGAGGTGGCCCGATCCGCGCGCTTTCTCCTGATCCCGCTCGGGCTTGCATTGTGTATCACGCCCCTTTTTACCGCCTCCGACAACTTGCACATGGCAATGGTCATCGCTGCCGGAACGATGCTTGTTCTGCTCAGTTTCCGCCGCGGAACCATACGGAACCGCTACGGCAGCTGGGATCGCCTTATCGTTTGAACGCGAGCGCCGGAGCCAAAGCTGCACGAGTCTGTCCTCCCCCCCTTGCAATCGCCGCCAATCCCAGCCAAATGCGCGATCAGAATTAGACGTGCCACCAGGCCGGGCGACTCCATGAACCTAACTCACCCCTTTCGTGACGCCGACGGGGACAAGCTGCGCGAAGAGTGCGGCGTTTTCGGCGTGATCGGAGCCAAGGATGCGGCGAACGTCGCCGCCGCCGGACTCCATTCGTTGCAGCACCGCGGCCAGGAAGCCGTGGGCATCACCAGTTACGACGGCAGCGAATTCTATTCGCACCGCGGCCTCGGCCATGTGGCGCAGGTTTTCTCCCAGAAGGAACTCGACGCGCTGCCGGGGATGATGGCCTCGGGCCATGTGCGCTATTCGACTACGGGCGGCTCCGGCCTGCGTAACGTCCAGCCGCTCTTCGCCGACCTCGCCTCCGGCGGTTTCGCGATCGCGCACAACGGCAACATTTCCAATGCCATGGCGCTCAAGCGCGATCTCGTCGCCAAGGGCTCCATCTTCCAGTCGACCTCGGATACCGAGACGATAATCCACCTCGTCGCGACCAGCCGCTATCCGACCCTGCTCGACCGCTTCATCGATGCGCTGCGCATGGTCGAAGGCGCCTATTCGCTGATCTGCATGACGCCCGAGGGCATGATCGCCTGCCGCGATCCACTGGGCATACGCCCGCTGGTCATGGGCCGCCTGGGCGATGCCATCGTCTTTGCGAGCGAGACCGTCGCGCTCGACGTGATCGGCGCGGAATTCACCCGCGCGGTCGAGCCTGGCGAACTCGTCCAGGTCGACCACAAGGGCACGATCTCCAGCCATCGCCCCTTCGGCACCCCCTCGCCGCGCCCCTGTATCTTCGAGCACGTCTACTTCAGCCGCCCCGATTCGGTGATGGACGGCCGCTCGGTCTACGGCGTGCGCAAGCAGATCGGCGTCGAACTGGCGAAGGAAGCGCCCGCCCCGGCCGATCTCGTGATCCCGGTACCCGACAGCGGCGTGCCCGCCGCCATCGGCTACGCCCAGGAATCGGGCATCCCCTTCGAACTCGGCATCATCCGCTCGCACTATGTCGGCCGCACCTTCATCCAGCCGGGTGAGCAGGCCCGCCACAACGACGTGAAGCGCAAGCACAATGCCAACCGCGCGCTCGTCGAAGGAAAGAAGATCATCCTCATCGACGATTCGATCGTGCGCGGCACGACGTCGCTCAAGATCGTCGAGATGATGCGCGATGCCGGCGCTGCCGAAGTGCACATGCGCATCGCCAGCCCGCCGACCGAGCATTCCTGCTTCTACGGCGTCGACACGCCCGAGCGCTCCAAGCTGCTGGCCGCGAACATGGACATCGAGGCCATGGCGGCCTTCATCAAGGCCGACAGCCTCGCCTTCGTCTCGATCGACGGGCTCTACCGCGCGGTCGGCGAAGCCAAGCGCAACAGCAAGTGCCCGCAGTTTTGCGACGCCTGCTTCTCGGGCGACTATCCGACAAAGCTGACCGACTTCACCGAGCGACAGCCTCCGAAGCTCAACGCCGCGTGAGTGGAGTGAGTGAAGTGAGCGAAAAGCCGTTCGAGGGACAGACAGCGCTCGTCACCGGTGCCAGCCGCGGCATCGGCGCGGCAACGGCCAGGGCGCTGGCCGCTGCCGGCGCGCATGTCGTACTGACGGGCCGCGACACCCGCGCGCTGGAGGAAGTGGAGGAAGCGGTCTTCCAGGCGGGAGGATCGGCGACGATCGCCCCGGTCGACCTTGTCGAGCCCGACGGCATCGCCCGCCTCGCCACCGCGATTTCACAGCGCTGGGGCAAGCTCGACATTCTCGTCATCAATGCCGCGATCATGCCCGAACTCACTTCGGTGGCGGACATCGACCAGAAGGCGCTGAACAAGGCGCTGACAACCAATGTCCTCGCCACCCAAGCGCTGATCGCCAATTTCGATCCGCTGCTGCGCAAGAGCGGCGATGCCCGCGTGATCGGCATGACCACGACGGTCGCGCAAGAGCCCCGCGCCTTCTGGGGGGCCTATGGCGCGACCAAGGCCGCCTTCGAGGTGCTGCTCGATTGTTATGCGCAGGAGACCGGCAACGTCACGAAGATCCGCGTCGCCATCGTCAATCCGGGCGCAACCCGCACCGCGATGCGCGCCCGCGCCTATCCCGGCGAGGATCCAGCTTCGGTCAAACCGCCCGAAGCCGTCGCCGGCCGGCTGGTTGCCCTGCTTGGCGAGCGGTTCGCCACGGGGCACCGCGAAACCGTTAACCAGCCCCGGTAAGCTCATCTTAACCGCGACAAGCGACCCTTGCCGAATCGGTCGGGGTCCGCGTCCCCGTTTCCTACGAGCTGCTGGATTGCCCATCGATGGTCGGCACGGAACAGGACAAATACGAACTCGCGTCGCAGGAAGATCGCAGCGCTCTTCGGGCCAGACTCTCCATACCCGCCGGGCTTCGACCGTCGGGCGGCAAGAGCATTCAGACGGTCGTGCGCGACCTGTCGATGTCCGGCTTTTCGGCAACCGCCGTGAGCCGCATCCATAACGGCACCCGGTGCTGGCTGACGATGCCCGGCATGGAATCGCTCGCGGCGAAAGTGGTCTGGTGGGACAACGGCCTGGTCGGCTGCGCCTTCGAGAACCTGCTGAACCCGATCATCCTGGATGACATCGTCGCCCGCTGGTCGGACCCCGGCATCTACAAGGGGTAGCGCTGCTCGGCTTACCCCTGCTTCACCAGCGTCACCTGCGCGACATCGATGCCGCCGCCGCGAAAGCCGCCTTCACAGTACATCAGATAGAAACGCCAGAGGCGCACGAAGCGCTGGTCGAAGCCGGCAGGCAGTCGGCCCTCCTGCGCCGCCGCGTCGAAGTTGCTGCGCCATTCGCGCAGGGTGCGGGCATAGTCGAGACCGAAGTGCTCGCTGTCCTCCCAGGACAGCCCGCGTTCCTCGGCCAGCCTGCGGAATTCGGATTCCCTGACGAGCATGCCGCCGGGAAAGATGAAGGTCTGGATGAAGTCGGCACTGCGCGCATAGCCGTCGAAGATCTCGTCGCGCATGGCGATGTACTGGATCGCCGCCCTGCCGCCGGGTTTCAGGTTGCGCGCGATGCAGTCGAGGAAATCGGGCCAGAACTGCCGCCCCACCGCCTCGACCATCTCGACCGAAACCACGGCGTCGTACCGGCCGCCCTCTCCGCCCAGTCCCACATCGCGATAGTCCTGCTTGCGGAAATCGGCGCTGCCCCTCTCGGTGGCCCAGCGCCCGCGCGCGTAGGCGAGCTGTTCGTCGGACAGGCTGATCGCATCGACCTGCGCGCCTTTGCTGGAAGCGAGGAACGCCGCCAGCGTGCCCCAACCGCAGCCGATCTCCAGCACGTTGTCGCCCTGTGCCACGTGGAGCCTGTCGACGATGGCGCCGATCTTGTTTGACTGCGCGACGTCCAGCTCGGTGGCGAACTGGCTGAACGCGTTGGGCCTGTCGGCCGGGCGCGCGAAGATGCCACTGGAATAGACCATCGTTTCACCCAGCCACTGCTCGTAGAAGTCATTGCCGATATCGTAGTGGACATGGATGTTGCGCAGCGCGCCTGTCCGCGTGTTACGGTTGAGCCAGTGGATCAGCCGCGAGGCGAGGCGCCAGGGGCCGCGCGCCCGCGCCGTCTCCCCCAGGGCGGTGGCATTGTCCATGAACAGGGCGAAGAGCGGCACGGGATCGGGGCTGTCCCATTCGCCCATTTCCCAGGCCTGATACCAGCCGACCGATCCAGCCGTCGCCAGGCGCAGCAGGGCGCGCCAGCTCCTGATCGTGACCACCGCATCGAAGCCGCCCCTGCGCCCGCCGAGCATGCGCGTTTCGCCAGAGGGCAGCGTGGCCAGGATCGAGCCACGCTCAAGCCCCCGGTCGATGCGGTCGAGCACCTTGTCTACCCCGCCCGACCACAAGTGCGCCAGCCACCTCGGGCCGACGCCTATGGCGCGGCCTCCCTCGACAAGCTCTCCCCCTCTTCCAGACACTTGCGCGCTCATGACCCAAGATATGGAATCAATTTTCCGCCGGAGCAATCCAAGAGGAGCCGCTCGCCCTTCAGCCTTTTGCCTGTTCCCAGGCGGCAAGCGCCCGTTCGCGCGCCTGCCGGTGATCGATGATCTTCGCGAGGTAGCCCGCCGGGCGGAGCATCGGGGCGGGATCGTGGATCTCGCCTTCGGGCAGCTCCGCCAGTTCGGGGAGCCATTCGCGGATATAGGCCGAGGCATCGAACTTTTCCGACTGCGAAAGCGGAGCCATGATCCGCGCGAACATGCTGGAATCGACCCCCGATCCGGCGGTCCACTGCCAGTTGACCGCGTTGGAGGCATAGTCGGCGTCGACCAGGGTATCCCAGAACCACCGCTCGCCTTCGCGCCAGTCGATCAGCAGGTGCTTGATGAGAAAGCTCGCCGCGATCATCCGCACGCGGTTGTGCATCCAGCCGGTGTGCCAGAGCTGGCGCATGCCGGCGTCGACGATGGGATAGCCGGTCATGCCCCTTTTCCACGCGCGCAGGTCCTCCCGTGCGGGCCCGCCGGACCGCCAGGGAAAGCGATCGAACGTCTCTCGCGCCGGTCTGCCGCCGTAGTCGGGGAACTGCAGAATCACGTTCTGCGCATAGTCCCGCCAGCCCAGTTCACCCAGAAAGATGCCGACCGAACCGCCGGCCGAAGAAGCCGCATGCCAGACCTGGGCCGGCGTAACCTCTCCGAAATGCAGGTGCGGCGAAAGAAGCGAGGTACCCACCACGCCCGGAAGGTTGCGCCGGCTTTCATAGCCGGAGGCCTGTTCGGCGAAGTCGCGCAGCCGTTCCCCTGCGCCCTCCTCTCCCGGCTCCCACATCGCGCGCAGGCCGCCCGCCCAGTCTGGCGCGGTCGGCAGGAGGCGCCAGTCCTCGAGCCTGTCCGACTTCGGCCACGCCGGCGGCGCGGCGATCGTCTGCGGGGCGCATCGCGGCTCCGGCGGCGGCATGCGTTCGAGCAGCGCGCGCCAGAACGGGGTGTAGATCTTGTAGGGCGCGCCCGATCCCGTCGTCACCGTCCCCGGCGGCAAAAGGTAGTTGCCGTGATACAGGCAAAGCCGGAGCTTTCTGCCCACCGTCTTCTCGGCACCGCGCCACCAGGGCTCGTAATGGTGGAGCGCGTGGACCTCCCTCGCGCCGACCTCACGCGCCAGTTCCGGCAGAATCTCCTCGCACCTGCCCCTGCGCAGGATCAGGCGCGAGCCCTTTCCCCGCAGCGCGGCATCGAGGCTGGCGAGACTGTAGTGCAGCCACCAGCGCGAAGCGGCGCCCATCGCCCGATGCTCCGGTGTCTCGTCATCGAGAACATAGACCGGAATGACCGGCCCCTTCGCCGAGGCTGCGGCCAGCGCCGCCTGGTCCGACAGTCGCAGGTCGCGCCGTAGCCAGACGAGGATCGGCGCGGTCATTTCGGCTTCAGCTCGACGCTGAAGTTGCCGCGCGTCGGCGCCCGGAGGAAACGCTGGTCCACCAGTTGCAGCGTGTCGCCGCGCACCTGGGCGACGGGCATGCGACTCCAGAACAGGAAGGCCCGGGCCTGGGGGCTTTCGCTTACCCGCCGGGCGAGGCGGGGGTCGTCCATATTGGTGGGCGCTCCCTCCGCCTCACCGGTTCCGACGCGCGAACCGAACAGCGAGAAGGGGACCGAACCGTAACGGCCAGCCGTTCGCCACAATACCTCGCGCTGCCAGAAAGCGCCCGGTACCGGGTTGGCCACCACCACCCGAGGGTAGGGATCTTCCATCGCGATGCTTTCCGCCGCGATCCGGCTGATCCCTAGGTTGAGCGCAACGTAGGCCAGCACACCAGCAATCGCCATGTGTGCGGGCCGCGTCCAGCGGCTCGCGCCTGCCCTTTCCCGCCGTAGCGAGAGCCACAATCCCAAGCCGAGCATAGCCCAGAGCCAGGGATCGATGATGAACAGCACATCGCCGTAGAACCAGTGATGGGAAAACGGCTCGAGCAGCCGGATGCCGTAGCTGTTGAGCCAGTCGAACGCCGGATGGGTCAGCGCGCCGATATAGCACAGGGCCAGCAGCCATCCCGCGCGCACATCCGCCCGCCCCAGCGGGCGCGTGCCGCGCCGAACCTGCCACCGGTCGAAGGCGATCAGGATGCCGGCAAGCAGCGCCGGCAGAATGGCGAGCGCGACCGGTCCATGCGTGATCCCCCGCCGCATCGCGAGCGATTCGACGCCGTAGAGCACGCAAGGCGCGTCGATATCCGGCAGGTTGGCCGCGAGGATCAGCGCGGGCATGGCAAGACCGGTCCGGCGCTTGAGCCCGGCCTGGCCCAGCACCGCCCCGATCAGCGAATGGGTGAGGTTGTCCATGCCTCATGGGTGGCCAGAAAGCCGCCCGAAGGCAAGGAGTTACCCTTCCACGGTCCAGGTCTGTCCCTTGGCGAGAAGCTTGCCGAGATCGGCCGTCTTGCCCTCGATCAGCTTCGCCCGCTCGGCCACGACCTCGCTTTCGAAAGTCGGGCGCGGATCGTCGTAGAGCACGCCGAGCGCCATCGGGAACGGGCCGAAGGGCATCTCGACCAGCATGTGCGCAAGGCCCCGGTTCTTCACGTTGTGAACCGCGACCCCGGCCGCCTGCCAGTCACCATCCTCGACATCGACGACCTTGAGCGTCAGCGTGTCGTGATCGAGCGCAAGGCCCTTGGTGCCCTTGGCGAAGAGCAGCGGCTCTCCGTCGCGGCACCAGACCTGCGTATCGTCCGCGACCTTTTTCTGGGTGAAGTCGTCGAAGCGGTCCTTGTTGTAGACGATACAGTTCTGGAAGATCTCGATGAAGGCCGCGCCCTTGTGATAGTAGGCCGCCTTGAGAACTTCGGGCAGGTCCTTCGAGACGTCATAGCCGCGCGCCACGAAGCGCGCGCCCGAGCCCAGTGCGAAAGCGCAGGGCAGCGCCGGGCGGTCGACCGAGCCGACCGGCGAGGACGGCGAAGACGTGCCCACGCGGCTGGTCGGCGAGTACTGGCCCTTGGTCAGGCCGTAGATCTCGTTGTTGAACAGCATGATCTGGCAGTCGAGATTGCGGCGCAGCACATGCATCGTGTGGTTGCCGCCGATCGACAGACCGTCGCCGTCGCCCGTCACCAGCCAGATGTCGAGATCCGGGTTGGCGAGCTTGATGCCCGTCGCGAAGGCCGGCGCGCGGCCGTGGATGGTATGAAAACCATAGCTCTCGACATAGTACGGGAAACGGCTGGAGCAGCCGATGCCGGAGACGAACACGGTGTTCTTCGGGTCTGCGCCGATCATCGGCAGCGTGCGCTGCACGGCCTTGAGGATCGCATAGTCGCCGCAGCCGGGGCACCAGCGGACCTCCTGGTCCGATTCCCAGTCCTTGAGCGTGGTCTGGATGGGGGTCATGTCGTTCATGGCTCAGGCCTCCGGGCTCGGGAGCTGGGTTTCGTTGACCGGCACTTCCCCGCCTTCGTTGTCGGGAATGCCGTCGAAGAAGCTGGCAATAGCCTCCTCGATCTCGGCGATCGCGAAAGGCTGGCCGCTGGTCTTGCTCAGCGGCACGGCGTCGATCAGGAACTGGTCGCGCAGCACGGTCTTGAACTGACCCGTGTTCATCTCGGGCACGAGCACCCTGTCGAAGCCCTTCAGCAGCTCGCCCAGATTGGCAGGCAGCGGCCACACGTGGCGGACATGGATGTGCGAGACCGAAAGCCCCTTGCGGCGAGCGCGGCGCACGGCCTGATGGATGGGGCCGAACGTCGAACCCCAGCCAACCACGGCGAGCTTGCCGCTCTCTTCGCCCAGGCACACGTCCTGCGCGGGAATGGCATTCGCCACGCCATCAACCTTGGCCTTGCGAGCGTCGGTCTGGGCCTGGTGAACCTGCGGCGCGTAATCGATGTCGCCGGTGTCGATGCCCTTCTCGATGCCGCCGATGCGGTGCATCAGGCCTTCGGTGCCGGGCTTGATCCACGGGCGCACGCCGCGTTCGTCGCGCTTGAAGGGCAGCACCTTGCCATCGGGGTTGTTGGTCTCGCCCAGAAACGAGACGGGGAATGGCTCGAACGACGCGGGATCGGGCACCTTCCACGGCTCGGAAGCATTGCCGATATAGCCATCGGTCAGCAATATGACCGGGGTCATGAACTGCACCGCGATGCGGCAGGCCTCGATCGCGCATTCAAAGGCGTCGGCGGGCGACCGCGCGGCGATCACCGGCAGCGAGGCGTCGCCGTTGCGGCCATAGACCGCCTGATAGAGGTCGGACTGCTCGGTCTTGGTCGGCAGGCCGGTCGAGGGACCGCCGCGCTGCGAATTGACGATGACCAGCGGCAGCTCGGTCATGATCGCCAGGCCCATCGCCTCGCCCTTGAGCGCAATGCCCGGACCCGACGAGGAGGTGACGCCGAGCTGTCCGGCATAGGACGCGCCGATCGCCGCGCAGATCGCCGCGATCTCGTCTTCCGCCTGGAACGTGGTGACGCCGAATTCCTTGATCTTCACGAGGTTGTGAAGAATCGCCGAGGCGGGCGTGATCGGATAGCCGCCGAAGAACATCGGCAAGTCCGCCAGCTTCGCGCCGGCGACGAGGCCAAGCGAAACAGCTTCGGCACCGGTGATCGTGCGATAGAGGCCGGGTTCCGACGGGACCGGATCGACGTGCAGCTTCTTGAGCGGCCCCGCCAGTTCCGCCGTTTCGCCATAGGCATGGCCGGCATTGAGCGCGGCGATGTTGGCATCGGCCAGCACCGGGTTCTTGGCGAACTTCGCCTTGAGCCAGTCAATCAGCGGCTGACGGTCACGATCGAACATCCACAGCGCGAGGCCGAGGGTCCACATGTTCTTGCAGCGCAGCGCCTCCTTGTTGCCGAGGCCGAAAGGCTTGACCGCTTCCAGCGTCAGCGCCGAGATGTCGAAAGCCAGCACGTCCCATTTGGCGAGGCTCCCGTCTTCGATCGGATTGGTCTCGTACTTCGCCTTCTCGAGGTTGCGCTTGGAGAATTCGCCGGTGTCGACGATCACGAGACCGCCGGGCTTGAGCGCCTGGACATTGGTCTTGAGTGCCGCCGGGTTCATCGCCACCAGCACGTCGGGGGCGTCACCCGCCGTCGTGATCTCGCTCGAGCCGAAGTTGATCTGGAACGCCGAGACGCCGAACAGCGTACCCTGAGGCGCACGAATTTCCGCCGGAAAGTCGGGGAAAGTCGCAAGGTCGTTGCCTGCAAGGGCTGTCGACAGCGTGAACTGTCCGCCGGTGAGCTGCATCCCGTCCCCGGAGTCGCCGGCGAAGCGCACGACGACTGCTTCGGGCGATGCCGTCTGCACGGAAGCCGGTTTTTCCTGTTCGGCTGTGATCGATGCCATTGTTGTCCTCTTCGGCCAGACGCCGGAATTGCTGCCTATTCCGGCAAATGGGGTTTCCGGGGCCCGCGTGCAAATTAGAAAATCTCTCAGGCGGACAATCCTCTCAATTCCGCAGGAGAACCTTGAAACATACCAGGCCGTAAAATCATAAACGGCCTAGTCAAGCGCGCCGGCATGGGCCATTCTCCGGCTCATGCGTTGCGCACCGGCGATCGACATCCTCGCGCTTCGGCCCGCGCCGCTCCCATAGGCCATGGAAACTCCCTTCCCGATGAATGACTTGTCCTCTCTGCCCTATCGCCCCTGCGTGGGCGTCATGCTGGTGAATGCCGACGGGAAAGTGTTCGTCGGCAAGCGAATCGACAACAAGGAAGGCGACTGGTGGCAGATGCCGCAAGGCGGCATCGACGAGGGAGAAGACCTCAAGACGGCCGCACACCGCGAGCTCCAGGAAGAGACCGGCGTTACCGAAACACACGCGACGATCCTGGCGCAGACCCGCCACGAGCTGCTCTACGACCTGCCCGAGGAGCTGATGGGCAAACTGTGGAAAGGCCGATATCGCGGCCAGCGCCAGCACTGGTTCCTCGCCCGCTTCGAAGGCAGCGACAGCGACATCGACCTCAACGCCCACCGGCCGCCCGAGTTCCACGAATGGAAATGGGTCGAGCCCAGGCTGCTGCCCGATCTCATCGTGCCGTTCAAGAAGCGGGTCTATCGCGCCGTTCTCGAGGAGTTTCGGGAGCTGATCTGAGCGGGGGGCCGTTCCTTCCGGCCCCGCTCAGCCCGAGCTTGTCGAAAGATCAGTTCTCGCTCACCATCGGCTTGGGCGTCACCGCTTCGGCCGTGACGACGCGCTGCTGCGCCGGCCCCTTGGCGATGGCCGAAGCGACCTTCTGCGCCTCGGAGCATTCCTTGCCGCAGAGCGACTGCAGGCGCGCGAGGATGCGGTTCGCTTTCTCGGTCGCGCCCTTTTCCGCAAGCGCGACGCCTTCGCCGGCAATGGCATCGAGGTTGCGCGGATCGGTTGTCAGCGCGGTCCGGTAGTAGTGCAGTGCCTTGCCCTGCATGCCGGTCCGCCGCGTGGCGTCGGCCAGCGCGAGCAGCACCGGTACGCTGCCGGGTTCGACCACCAGTGCCGCCTCATAGGCGTCGATCGCGCCTTGCAGGTTGCCCGCCGACACTGCGGCGCGGCCTTCGCCCAGCAGCCGTTCGGCGCGGGGGTCGAGCGATTCGGTCGGCGCGGAAAGGATGGCACTGGAGGAAACGGCAACGAGCAGGGAAAGAGCAATAGCAGCAGGCGTGTAACGCATCAGCATGTCCTTGGCCGAGGGCTTCGTCCTCATCATGACGACCACGCTAACACAGGCGTGTCAATCGTGCGACGAAAAACCCGTCGGTCCCATCATGATGCGGCGAGAGGCGCAGACCGGAACCGCGTGGGGTGCCGGCGGGGAGGGCCGGGGTTTCAGCCTGCCAACCCGGATGGCGGGCAAGGAAGCTCCGCGTCTGGTCGGCGCCCTCCTCGTCGAGCAGCGAACAGGTGACGAAGACCAACCGGCCGCCCGGCCTGACGAGCCCCGCCGCAACGTCGAGCAGGCGCGCCTGAAGCTCGACATAGCGCGCCAGTTGCTTCGGCGTCAGGCGCCAGCGCGCCTCCGGATTGCGCCGCCAGGTGCCGGTGCCCGAACACGGCGCGTCGACCAGCACGGCATCGGCGGCGCCCTGCCAGCGTTCGAGCGCGAGCGCCTCCCTGCCGGGATCGAGCAGCGCGATCTCGATCCCCGTGGCCCCCGCCCTCCGCGCGCGGGGGGCCAGCCGCGAAAGCCGGGGGCGATCCGTATCGCAGGCGATCAAGGTGCCGCGATTCTCCATCGTAGCGGCGAGCGCCAGCGTCTTGCCGCCTGCCCCGGCGCAGAGGTCGATCACGGTCTCGCCCGGCTTCGCGCCGACGGCCTCGCAGGCAAGCTGCGATCCGCTGTCCTGCACTTCGATCGCGCCGTCGAGATAGGCCTGAGCCTGCTCGATGCGCGTTTCGGGCGGGTAGCGCCAGCCATGCGGCGCAACCGTACGCTCGCCGCCCTCGGGGAGCGCGAGGCGCCCGGCCCTCAGCGTGTTTACGCGCACGTCGAGCGGCGCGCGGTCGAGCAGCGATGCGGCCTCGATTTGTGAAACGCCGCTGCGCGCCAGTCGGTCGACCAGCCATGCGGGCGCGATACCCCCCTCGGCGGCGGCCTCGCCCGGCGCGACCGGATCGGGCGCGTGGCTGGAACCGTCGAACAGCGCGGCCACTTCCGGCTCCTGCGCCGCGATGCGGAGCATCGCCGCCCTGCCCGTCTCCGGCACCTCGCCGCAAGCGCGGATCGCGCGGTAGGCCAGCTCGCGCACGGCGCGGCGGTCCTTGCTGCCGGCGAAGCGGCGCGAGCGGAACCAGTCGGCGATCAGGCGATCGGCGGGAGCGCCGTTAGCACGGGCGGCCTCGATCACGAGGTCGAGTATCTCGATCGCGGCCTGTACGCGTGCCGCGGGCGTCACAGCACCAAGACCTTTCCTAAAGCCAGATTCTCAGCGCGACGGATAGTTCGGTGCTTCACGGGTGATCGTCACGTCGTGAACGTGGCTCTCACGAAGCCCGGCATTGGTGATGCGGATGAACTGCGAATTCTTGCGCAGGTCCTCGATCGTCTGCGAGCCGGTGTAGCCCATCGCCGCCTTGATGCCGCCCACGAGCTGATGAACAACGTCCTTGGCCGGCCCCTTGAAGGCGACCTGCCCTTCGATGCCCTCGGGCACGAGCTTCATCTGGTCCTTGATGTCGCCCTGGAAATAACGATCCGCCGAGCCGCGCCCCATTGCGCCGACCGAACCCATGCCGCGATAGGACTTGTAGGCGCGGCCCTGATACAGGAAAGTTTCGCCGGGCGCTTCGGCTGTGCCGGCCAGCATCGAGCCGATCATGATCGTCGAGGCCCCCGCCGCGAGAGCCTTCGCCGCATCGCCCGAGGTACGCAGGCCCCCGTCGGCGATCACCGGCACGCCCGCCTTGTCGGCCTCCTCGGCGGCCTCCATGATCGCGGTGAGCTGCGGCACGCCGACACCCGCCACGATGCGCGTGGTGCAGATCGAGCCGGGGCCGATGCCCACCTTCACGCAGTCCGCCCCCGCGCCGATCAGCGCGCGGGCGGCTTCGGCAGTGGCTATGTTGCCGGCAATGACCTGCGCCGAGTTCGAGAGCTTCTTCACCCGCTCCACGGCGATGGCGACGTCCTTGTTGTGGCCATGGGCAGTGTCGATCACCACCACGTCGCACTCCGCGGCCAGCAGCGCCTCGGTGCGCTCGAAGCCCTTGTCGCCCACCGTGGTCGCGGCGGCGACGCGCAGGCGGCCGGCGGCGTCCTTGGTCGAATGAGGGTAGGTGACGGCCTTTTCGATGTCCTTCACCGTAATCAGGCCGATGCAGTGAAAGGCATCGTCGACGACCAGCAGTTTTTCGATCCTGCGCTGGTGCAGCAGGCGGCGCGCTTCCTCCTGGCTGACGCTGGCGTTCACCGTGGCGAGATTCTCGTGCGTCATCAGCTCGCGCACCGGCTGCGCCGGGTTGTCGGCAAAGCGCACGTCGCGGTTGGTCAGAATGCCGACGAGCTTGCCCGAGCCCTCTACCACCGGAATGCCGCTGATGTTGTTCACCGTCATCAGCGCCTGCGCTTCGCCCAGAGTGGCGTCGGGCGAGATCGTGATGGGATTGACCACCATGCCGCTCTCATAGCGCTTGACGGTGCGCACGGCGGCGCACTGTTCCTCGATCGTGAGGTTGCGGTGAAGCACGCCGATGCCGCCAAGCTGCGCCATGACGATCGCCATGTCCGCTTCGGTGACGGTATCCATCGCCGAGGAAATGACCGGGATATTCAGCCCGATCTCCTTGGTGAGGTGCGTGCGGGTATCGGCCTGGGTCGGAACGATGTCGGACTTTGCCGGACGCAGCAGCACGTCGTCGAAAGTAAGTCCGATCGGGATTTCCATATTTGCTACCATGCCTTCACCGGGGAGAATCGTGGCGGCCCATGTAATCAAAGGTGCCTGCTTGGGCTAGTGCCTCATTTCGCGGGTGCCGCACGAGTGGCCTTCAGCCCGCGTCGCGCTTTGCCGGTACCTTGCGCAAATCCGCGAACCAGCGGCCGAGCGCGGTCAGCATCTTCACGTCCTGCACGGCCCCGCCCAGCTCGATCGATTGCGACAGGTCGTCACTCGGCCGGTGATAATCGCCCTCGTAGAAGGCCTGCATGCGCTCGATCTCGCCATAGGCCGTAGTCACCATGACGGTGGGAATGTCGTGCTGCAGCAAGGCCCAGCCATCCTGCCGCCTGACGAATTCGTTGGCCTCGTCGCTTTCGCGCAGCTTGAACTTCTCGGCCTTCGCGACCCTGGCGATGTCTTCATCGAGCGACGTCATGCCCCGGCCGACGATCGCAAATGACGTGCCGCCTGGCGCGATCGCGATCGAATCGATGTTGAAGGCGGCAACTATGCTGGTCAGCGGCAGCGGCGGATTTTCCGCGAAGGCCTCTGCGCCCAGCAAGCCGATTTCTTCCGCCGTGGTGGCAAGGAAATAGACATCGCGGTCAAGCTGCGGCCCGCGCGCGAGGCGGCGTGCCACTTCGGTGATCGCGGCAAGGCCGCTGGCATTGTCGATCGCGCCGTTGCAGATCGTGTCCTCTGCTGTCGGCTCGCCGCATTCGCCGAAATGATCCCAGTGCGCCACAAACAGGACGGCCCCGGCTTCCGGATGCCGGCCGGGCAGCTTGCCGATCAGGTTGTGGGTATGGATCGTGGTCTCGCGAGTGGTCGCTTCCAGCGTGGCGGTGAGATCGAGCGTGAACGGAGCGAAGTCCGGCCCGTCCGCAATCGTCTCTAGCCCGTCCAGCGAATGCGACGTTCCCTTGAGCAGCAGGGCCATGTCGTCGCGGGTGATGAAGGCCTCCAGATCACCCCCCAGCGAATCGTCGGCCAGAGCATAGCCCGAACGCTCGCGCCGGGCCGCGACTTCGCGGAGGCTGCGTTTGCCGTCGAGAACCGTAAGCACCGCCGATGCACCCTGAGCCAGCAGCTGGTTCTGCCGGTCGCTGTCGGACTGGTCGCCGTCGAGCATGACGGCGATTCGGCCGGCCAGTTCGGTGCGGGTGAAGTCCAGCCCGCGCGCCCGGCCGACGAAGAGCAGCGGCGCGTTGCGCACCAGGCTGCGCTTTCCCGAAGTCAGGACGAGGACGTTCTGCGGCGACATCACGGTCCTGAAGCCCTTGCGAAGGAACCGCGCGGTCGATCCGGCAGGTTCGCGCGCAACGAGCGTGACCGGCATGAACCATTCATTGCCCGGATCGTTGGTTCCCGATACGAGGCCGATCTCGTACCACTGGCGGCCAAGATAGCGCAGCGTCTTCGCCTCGCCCTCGGTACCGGGTTCGCGTCCGCCGAACTCGTCGCTGGCCAACACTGTGATGTGGGCGAGCAGCTGCGCGGCGATCTCCCGGTCGCCGCGCGTCGCGGCGGATACCGGGAAACTGGTGAACAGGAGGAGCCCAAGCGCCGCCGCGCCCATCGTCCTTACCGCATTTGCTGCCAGGCCCCGTATCATCAGGAGCGTTATATACTTCGGATTTTCGCCGGCGGTTGGAAAATGTGAACCATGCGCCTGCATCTGAAGATTTTTTCGCCTCGGGCACGGGAAAATGTTGCCGGAAACCCTCTGCCCCCGATGCCCGGCAGCGAGCCAGGCGGGCGGAACCGGGAACGAGGGTACCCGTCAGACGTTCAACAGGCAGACGAGCGAAAAGGAGGAATTGGGGGTGCACAGGTTCTGCCTTGCGATGGCCGCGCTCGGCGCACTGGCGCTGACGCCCGCCGAAGCGCGTCAACCCGACCGTCCGATCACCGACAATGATCCCGGCGTGATGGACGTGGCCAAGACCCCCACGACCGATCTCAACATCACCAGGGAAGAGATTCCCGCCGTGCTGATCGCGGCGGTCGAGAAACCCTATGACCTCACCGGCCTCGACAAGTGCAGGCCGCTTACGGCGGCGGTCGAGGAACTCGATGCCATCCTGGGCCCCGACTTCGACCTGCCGCAGGAAGCACGCGACCGGGTCAGCGCCGGGCGCGTCGCCAAGTGGGTGGTCAGTTCGTTCATCCCCTTTCGCGGCCTGATTCGCGAGCTTTCGGGCGCCAATGCCCAGGAACGCGCGATACAGGCCGCCATTCAGGCGGGACTTGCCCGGCGCGGCTTTCTCAAGGGCGTGGGCGCGGTACGCCGCTGCGGCTACCCGGCATCGCCGGCGACGCCGCAAGCGATCGACGCCTATCTCGTCGAGACAGGCAAACCGGGGAAGAAGGAACCGGTCGAAAAGGCAGAGGCGCGCGGCGAAGAGCCGGCGCAGGAACGAACCTCCTCCGGCGTCCCGATCGTGTCGCAACCGGTTGTGCAGCCGGTCCCCTGATTTCACGGCATCGCCCGCTGGCGGAGGCGGGAAGCTGGCGTCAGGCCGCCTCCATCTCTCTCCGGCCAACGCTGCCCCAATCGACATTGCGCGTCGCATACATGACCCCGGCGAGCGCCACGAAGAGCAGCACCGAGCCGATCATCAGCGACCATGCCTCGAGATTGAGCAGCACGAACAGCAGCGCATAGAGGCCCACCAGCAGCGCGCCGATGAACCGCGCGCGCTTCCAGCTTCCAAGCACCGCCGCGCTATAAGCGGTCAGCAGGCCGATCACCGCGCCGCTCGCGACGAGGTAGGCGGCGGTGAATCCGATCACCTCGGCAAAGGCCAGCAGCAGCACGAAGAACAGGACCAGCCCCGCGCCCGTCAGCAGGTACTCGACCGCCGCCACCCGCGCCCCGCCGACCACGTCGAACAGGAAGAAGGCAAGGAAGGTGAAGCCGATGAAGAGGAAACCGTATTTCACCGAGCGATCGACCTTGGAATAGAGATCCACCGTTTCGATCAGGCTGACGCTGACGGCACGGCTGGGTCCGCCTACCGCTTCACTGGCGGTCATCCCCGGCTCCAGCATTGTCACGCGCGACGCGTAATCGCCGGTGTCCTGCGGCGCCCCGAAATCCTCGGTGGCGACGGGCGGCTGGCCGAGCGCCAGCTTGTCGACGGTGTAGCTGGCCTTGAAGCCCTTGTCCGACACCTGCGGTTTCTCGGGCAGGAAGGCGCCCGCGAAACTCGGGCTCGGCCAGGGCGAGGAAACCTCCCACGATGTCGAACCGCCCCTCGGGACGAGGCTGATCGTGCGGCTGCCGCGCAGGCCGAAGGCATAGTCGACCTTGAGTTGACCTGTGCCGTCCCAGTTCAGGAACGCGAAAAAGCCCTGTCCGCCGGAGGCCGCCGGCCCCTTGCCGGGCTGCACCTCGAGCGGCTTACCGCCCGCCATGATCGTCCCGCCGGTAGTCAGGCCGCGCGCGTCCGAGGCGCCGATGCGCAGCTCCGCGCGGTCCCACAACAGCCGCTCGCGCGTAACACCGAAGCGCGCGAGATCGGCTGGCAGGGTGAACATGGCGCTGCCCTCGGTCCGGGCCGTGAACAGCACGGAGCGATAGATTGACTTGCGCCGCTCTTCCGGCTCGATCCGCGTCGAGACACGGTTGGTAACAGGCGAGATGTAGAGGAGCTTTTCCACCTCCACCACGCGGCTCACCTGCTTGCCGTCGACGACCTCGTTCTGCGTCTGCGTTGTGCGGAAAGGCACAACCATGACCGGGCCGGACAGGACTTGCGGTCCGCCCCATCCGGCGTTGATGGACGCCTGCGCGGTCTCCGACTGGTCCTGCCGGTCATAGACCAGCGCATAGACCAGCAGCAGCGGCACGATCAGCACAAGGCTGACGAGGCCCACGAACAGGAGCTTGATACCGGGCGAACGCTCGCGGCGCTGCGGGACCTCATCCATGCTCGACCTCTCCATTCATCGACACAAATGCACGATTTGCCGACATCGGTCTTCGTGCCTTGCTGTTTCCTGAACGAAAAACAGCACCAGGGCCAGCCTTGATGGTTCCGGGATCAGTCCACCACCTTGCGAAACACGATCTCGCGTCCAAAGCGTTCGAGCAGAAACAGCCCGTCGCTCTCGAACAGAAGCGCCTCGTGGAAGGCCTTGAAGCCCAGGTCATTGGCATGGAAAGCGAAATAGAGCACCTTGCCCGCCGGATCGGGCACCGTGACCGGCTCTCCGCGCACTTCGTACATGGGCAGGGCAAACCCGATCGAAAGGCCGGAGGTGCCCTTCGCGACCGGGATCTCGAGGCCCTGTTCGGAAAAGTCCAATTCCGACGTCGTACCGTCGCCGCGCTCGACAATGGCACTGAACAGCTGAGGCGGGAGGTTCCCCGTCCCCTCAAGCCTGAGCGTCAGGACATCGGCGGCGCCCGAACCGCGTTCTGTGCCCAGCAGTTCGAAACGCGGGGGTGTGGAAGGATCACTGTCGAGAACAACGCCGCCCTCCTGGCGAGTCCATGTCCCGGCGGAAAACTCGTCCAGCGCGCCATAGCTCAACGCATAGCGATAGCGTCCATCCTCGCCCAGTTCGAGCGTGGCCGCCATCTCCATCTGGCTGCCATCGTAGACGCCCGCGACCGAAGCTGGCTCGGCCTCCTGCGCCAACGCGGGGGCAGATGAAAGGAGGGTGAGAAGGGGGGCGGCGAACTTGAGTATTGTCCTATTCCGTTCTGAATGCATGCGCGCAGTCCTGTTTCCGTGTCCTCGTCAGTGGATGCAAGGCACCCGCCACCAACACAAGTCCGGGCAACCTCCCCTGCCCCACGCTTTGACCCGGGTACCAGAATTTGGTAATCCTTCAGGCATGGCAGCGAAGAACACCTCGATCGCGCTGGGCGACCATCTCACCGAATATGCTCGCCGCAAGGTGGCCTCCGGCAAGTTCGGCTCGATCAGCGAAGTCATCCGCGACGCCCTGCGCCGCGAGGAAGAGCGCGACTTACGGATCGAGCGCCTTCGCGAACTGGTCCGCGAAGGCGAGGAAAGTGGGCCGGCCGAGCCGTTCGACTTTGACGCTTTCATCGCCGAACAGTTCCCGAACGCATAGATCGGATGTCAAGGAGCCTTGGAATTATCCTGCGCCCAAGGGCCGCGGCGGACCTCTTGGCCATCAGCCAGTACACCAAGGCCCAGTGGGGCGAGCCACAGGCAAAGCGCTATATCGAAGACCTCCGCCGCCAGATCGAATTCGCGGCTGAGTTCCCCGGCGTCGGCAGCGAAGCGATGGGGCTGCCCCCAGAATACCGCAAGCTGCGCTCAGGCTGGCACCGCGTGATCTACCGCTGCACCGACACGGAATTGGTCGTGGTGCGCGTGATCCATGCGCGGGAGGATGTGCCGGATGAGATCGAGGATTTTTGGTGAGGAATCGTCCTTTATGCCGAGCGGCGGACTATGCCGAGTGGGAGGACGATCTTTCGGCATTCCAAAGCGTTGCAGATAATCGGCTCGGCATAGTTTCACGTCCCATCGGGCACCGAATGTGCGACGGCACTGCAACGAACACTTGCTTCGAGAGGGGCGCCGGGCAAGAATCCTCCGGTGAGAACAGACGTCGACCACTTGCCCCCGGCCCAGCAGGAAGAGCTGGCCCGGGTGACGCAAATCCTGATGGACGAATTTGCCGTCGCTATCTCCCGCGCAACGCAGCCATGGAAGAAGAACGGCAAGGTCCAGAAGATCGTCCTGTTCGGCAGCTATGCGCGCGGCGACTGGGTCGACGAGCCGGACAATGGCTACCAGTCCGATTACGACCTGCTGCTCATCGTCAGCCACGCCGATCTCACCGACATCGCCGAGTACTGGTACGTTGCCGAGGACAGGATCCTGCGCGATCCGGCGATCGGTCGCCCGGTCAACATCATCGTGCATACGCTGGCCGAAGTGAACCAGGGCCTGACGCGCGGAGAGTACTTCTGGGTCGACATCGCGCGCGACGGCATCGCCTTGTACGAGCTGCCCGGCTTCGAACTGACGACGCCCAGGCCGCTGACGTCGGCAGATGCATACGAGATGGCCGGAGTCTACTTTGCCGACTGGCTAGCAAAGATCGATAGCGCGCTCAAACTCGCGAACTTCGCAATCCAGGAGGGCGAGAGGAAAGACGCGGCCTTCCTGTTGCACCAAGCAGCTGAGCGTGCCTACACCTGCTATCTTCTCGTTCGCAGCCAGTACGTTCCCTTATGCCGAGTTCGGCATAATGGCACTTATGCCGAGCGGCGGACTATGCCGAGTGGGTTTAGGATTCCTCGGTGCGCCAATGTATTACCGGTAATTGGCTCGGCATAGTTTAGGCTTTCTCCTCAGCAC
>NZ_BMHK01000004.1 GCF_014640675.1 Novosphingobium endophyticum
GGCGGTCGGTGGGAGAAACGGTAAAGGCTATTCCAGTGCGCATGCCCTCCCATCGCATAGGCGCCTCGGCCTGGGAATCCCTTTCAGGACTCTTCCGTTAGGCGGGAACCACTAGGTGTGGAGCATCAGGAGGTTGTTCATCGGCTGAGCCAGTCGGCTGATGGGTGGCATTGAAGTCGCGGGAGTTTGCCCTCGTGTCCTGGCGCCCGGTGCTGGAAAGGCAGATCGGGCGCGAGGTATCGGGCATCGAGCGCGCCGGGACCATCAGCTGGAGGTTCGGCCGCGGCCGCTCGGGTCCGGAAATCGGCTGAGATTCCCCGGGCAGGCATGAGGCTGCACCAGCGAGTGTCTGTTGCCCGAAACCGGGATGCCGCATCCTTGCCGGCATGAAGACGCGCAAGACCCGCCATCAGTTCTATCTTCCCGACGACCTGTCGGCCCGGCTCGACGCCATGGCGGCCGAGCCCGTCGTCGAAGACCGCGATCCTCACCGATGCGCTCACCGCCTGGTTCGAGCGCCGCGCGGCCCATGAGCTCGACGCCCGCTTTGCCGTCCGGCTCGACCGGCAGAGCCGCAGTGCCGAGCGCATGGAGGAGAAGCTCGATTTTCTCACCGAAGCGCTCGGCCTATTCGTGCGCCACCAGCTCACACTCACCGCGCACCAGCCCACCTTCGATCCCGAGACGCAGCGCCTCGGCCGGCTTCGCTACGACGAGTTCGCCAAGGCTGCGGGCCGTCTCGCGGCCCGCACCGCCAGCGCCGAACCCCGGCCCGATCGCAGCCTTGGCCGCGTCCATACCGGAAAAGGGGGATAGACAGATGAAGGAGAGCAACATGATCGCGAACGGAACGCCGCCGCACCGCGAAACCCAGCTTGAACCGATTGCGGTGCGTATTCCCGAAGCCTGCCGGCTCACCGGTATCGGCCGGTCCAAGCTCTACGAGCTGATTGCCGACGGGCAGCTCGAGATCGTCAAGGTCGGCGCCATGACGCTGGTGCCGATGAAGAGCTTGCGCGGGCTGATCGAGCATTCCTGACCGCCCCGCCGACCATCAGCCGAGGTCATCTGGCACCAGCGTTCATGGCCGAGCGCATCTGCGGTGGAAATAGAACCCTGCGCGGGGGCGCTTGGTTCAATAGCCCCCGCCAATTCGCTCCTATCGGGCACATCCGCCCGCGGAGGCCAAGCCAATTGCTATGCAGCCATCGACACCTCGATATGGCTGCTCGAGACAAACTGAACAGCCTCCGGAAAACGCAGGACGCATCAATCTGATCTGGCTCGAAAGGCCGCTGCTTCTTGGGGGGATCCCTGGTTCATAGCGAAAAGAGGCTTGTCCTGCCGCGCTCTCAACTCTAAGCCCGCTGCGCTCTCGGCCGTTGCGCGGGGAGAACTGACGCTGATTTGAAACAGTTGTCCGCGCGTGCTGTCTCAGATCTTTCAATTAGAACGCGATAGGGGCGGTATGGCAATCCAGGAAAGACTTGCGCCCTTGATAGTCGGCATGTTGGACAAGGTCGTGTCGATCCGCCGGCCGGTCCGGAGATGGTTGGTCTTCGCTACCGATGGGCTGTTGTGTTTCTGTGCAGCATGGATTGCGTTCGCCCTGCGGCTCGGTGAGTGGCCAACCGATGCGGCGACGACTCTGACGTTCGCCAGCGCTGCCTTCGCGTTCTGGATCCCGTTCGCGTGGTTTGTCGGTGTTTATCGAAACTTGATCCGCTACTCTGGTGCGCGTGCCCTGACAAGGTTGTGCTACGCATGCGCACTGCTCGCTGCGCCGCTCTTTGTGATTTTCACGTTGGTGCGGGTAGATGGCGTGCCTCGAACCCTTGCGGCTTTGCATCCGATAGTATTCTTTCTGCTGCTCATGTTCAGCCGGCTGAGCATGCGGTTCATTGTCAGCGATGTGCTGCATGCGGCTCGCGGCCAAACCGAAGAACGCCGAAGGCTGCTGATTTACGGAGCTGGGCGTGGCGGCCAGCAGCTTGGTAATTCTCTGCGACAGGAGCCTCACCTCGTCCTCGTCGGCTATATAGATGATGATGAGCGACTAGGCGGCCAGCAGGTCGATGGCATTCGTGTCTGGCACTCCTCGTCGCTCGACCGCGTGGTGGAAGAGCGCGATGTGGATGAGGTTCTGCTGGCGATTCCCAGCGCGCGGCGATCCCGGAGGCGGGAGATTGTCGCCGCGCTGCAGAAAAGCAGGGTCCGGGTCAGGATGCTTCCGGGCATCGGGCAATTGATTGACGGGCACGTCACGACGAGCGATCTGCGTGACGTGCAGGTTGAGGATCTGCTGGGGCGCGATCCTGTTGCCCCAAACGAATTGCTTATGGGTCGTTCTCTGGTCAGCAAAGTGGTGATGGTTACCGGAGCCGGTGGATCCATCGGCAGCGAGCTTTGCCGTCAGATCATACGCTCCCGGCCGCGGCAGCTCGTTCTCGTTGAGCAGTCGGAATATTCCCTATACGCGATTGACCGTGAGTTGCGAGAGCTGGCGGAGCAGGATGGCTGCCGCGTCGAGATCGTGCCAGAGCTTGCCGATGTCGCGGATCGCGACACTGTTTTTCGGATCTTCCGCCGCTGGCAGCCGGAAAGCGTGTACCACGCGGCGGCTTACAAACATGTACCGCTGGTGGAAAGCAATCCAATTGCCGGCTTGCGGAACAACATTTTCAGCACTCTTCATTGTGCCTTGGCCGCGGAGCAGGTTGGCGTACAGCGTTTCATCCTGGTGAGTACGGACAAGGCGGTCCGGCCAACCAACGTCATGGGGGCGTCCAAGCGAATTTGTGAACTGGTGCTTCAGGCGAGAGCACTGGATCAGGAAAAAACGCTGTTCACGATGGTTCGCTTCGGCAATGTGCTGGGTTCCAGTGGGTCGGTCGTGCCTCTGTTCAAGTCGCAAATCGCATCAGGTGGACCGGTGACAATAACCCATCGCGACGTCACCCGCTATTTCATGACGATCCCTGAGGCATCGCAGCTCGTGATACAGGCAGGCGGAATGGCGCGGGGGGGGGAAGTTTTCGTCCTCGATATGGGGCAACCGGTGCGTATTCGGGATCTGGCGGAAACAATGGTCCGGCTTTCGGGTCTGGCCGTGCGTGATAAGGCATCGCCCGATGGAGACATTGAGATTGTAGAAGTAGGCCTGCGTCCTGGAGAAAAGTTGTACGAGGAACTGCTGATCGGCGACAACCCAGCGCCGACCGCGCATTCGCGGATAATGCAGGCACGCGAGGCAACGCTTCCGTGGCCAAACCTGTCGGCGAACCTGGAGAACTTAGAGCAGGCTTTGGCTAAGGGAGATGCCCACGCGGCACTTTCGGTGCTTCGTGAACTCGTGCCCGAATATCAGGCCCCGATGGGCGCGCAGGAGTCCGTGCAGTGATGTTTACGTATGGCAATTGCCCCCGCTTGAAACGGAACGGATAAGTCAGTCTATGCCGATTAAGGTTATGCTCGTTTTCGGAACGAGGCCCGAGGCCATCAAGATGGCACCTCTGGCTTTGCTCCTCACCAATGATGATCGTTTCGATTGCCGGATTTGCGTCACTGGTCAGCATCGGCAGATGCTGGACCAGGTTCTTAGGATTTTCCGTCTCGAGGCCAGCTATGATCTCGAGATCATGCGTCCAGGGCAGGATCTCAGTGATATCACCAGCGCCGTTCTGCTCGGGATGCGGAAGATCTTTGGGGAATTCCGTCCCGACATGGTCCTGGTACATGGGGATACGGCAACGACCTTTGCCGCCAGCCTCGCCGCTTATTATCATCGGATACCTATTGGACATGTGGAAGCGGGCCTGAGAACCCACAATCTCTACTCGCCTTGGCCGGAAGAGGCCAACCGCAAGCTCACCGGCGCGATCACCACTTTTCACTTCGCACCTACATCCTCGGCTGCGGCCAACCTTAACCGCGAAGGCGTCGACCCAGACCGGGTTCTGGTGACCGGAAACACGGTCATCGACGCGCTGCTGCAAGTTGTCGAGCGCTTGAGTGGCGATGGCCATCTCGCTGCTCACCTGAAAAATCAACTGCCCGCGCTGAGCGAAGAGCGGCGCATGATCCTGGTAACAGGACATCGTCGCGAGAGCTTCGGAGACGGATTTGAGCGCATATGTAACGCTCTGACGACGATTGCGCATGATTTCCCGGATGTAGATGTCGTCTATCCCGTTCATCTCAATCCGCAGGTGCAGGAGCCGGTGAAGCGTCTGCTTTCTACGGTGCCAAACATTCATCTCATCGAACCGCAGGAATATCTGCCTTTCGTGTACCTGATGGACCGGGCGCACATTGTCCTTACGGACTCTGGAGGTGTTCAGGAGGAGGCACCCTCGTTGGGCAAACCCGTTCTCGTCATGCGCGACACGACCGAACGCCCCGAAGCCGTCGAGGCTGGCACGGTCAAGCTCGTCGGCACCGACACAGCCCTGATCGTACGTGAGGTTGCGCGTCTGCTGACCGACGCGGACGAGTATGGACGAATGAGCTTTGCGCACAATCCTTACGGGGACGGAACCGCCAGCCAGAGAATCGTCGAAGCTCTCGCCGCATGGTCGCAGGCGTCAGCTCGGAACAAGGAATTGCAGACAGCATGAACAACGCCACTATATCGGTGATCGGTCTAGGCTACATCGGACTGCCTACCGCTGCTATGTTTGCCTCGCGCAAAATCAAGGTGATTGGCGTGGACGTAGACGCGCGCACGGTTGAGACGATCAATCGTGGCGAGATTCACATCGTCGAGCCGGATCTCGACATTGCAGTCCACTCGTCCGTGACCGAAGGGTATCTTCGGGCCACGACTGAGCCGGAGCCGGCGGATGCATTCCTGATTGCCGTGCCGACGCCGTTTCGTGGCAATGACCATGAGCCTGATCTCAGCTACATTGAGGCGGCGGCGCGCGCGATTGCGCCTGTGCTTCGGCCGGGCAACCTTGTGGTTCTGGAATCGACGTCTCCGGTCGGCGCTACTGAGCAGCTGGCCGAGTGGCTTGCCGAGGTGCGGCCGGACCTGACGTTCCCGCAGACAGCCGGCGAAGCTTCCGATGTCCGCATCGCGCACTGTCCTGAGCGCGTCCTGCCAGGCAAGGTGATGCAGGAGCTGATCCACAACGACCGCGTGATCGGCGGCATGACCCGCAAGTGCTCCGATGCCGCGGTCGCGCTCTATAAAATATTCGTCGATGGCGAATGCGTGGTGACCAATGCACGCACGGCCGAGATGGCCAAGCTCACCGAAAACAGTTTCCGTGACGTCAACATCGCCTTTGCCAACGAGCTGTCGGTAATCTGTGACAAGCTGGATATCGACGTATGGGAGCTGATCCGCCTCGCCAACCGCCACCCGCGCGTGAACATTCTCCAGCCGGGCCCCGGCGTGGGAGGTCATTGCATCGCGGTGGACCCCTGGTTCATTGTGGCCAGTGCACCGGATGAGGCCACGTTGATCCGCACGGCGCGGGAAGTGAACGACGCAAAGCCGGAATGGGTTCTGGCCAAGGTCAAGGAAGCTGTCGCGCGGCACCTGGAAGCCAACCCCGGCCAGGCTGAAGCGGACGTGACGATTGCCTGCTATGGGCTGGCATTCAAGCCTGACATCGACGACCTGCGCGAAAGCCCGGCGGTGGAGATTGTGAAGGCATTGGCGGAAGCGCATTCCGGCCGGGTGCTGGCTGTGGAGCCGAACATCGAGACGTTGCCCGCAAAGCTCGGCAAGGCTGAGCTAGTTGGACAAAGGCAGGCTGGATCGGCAGACGTGCATGTCATGTTGGTCGATCATTGCGAATTCAAGAATGATCGACCTCCTTCCGAATTAAGCGTAGATGTGCGCGGCGTATGGGGCGCAAATGCATTCGCGTAATCCGAATCTCGCGGACCAAATTATCGGATTTTTGATGCCTCTCGGCCTGTTCCTTGAGGTTGGAAGTCCAATTTTGTTGGCCACCAGTCCGCTAGCGCAGGAAGGATTTGCTTTTCCCCTCTCCCTGCTAGCCTTACCATTGGCCGTGATCCTAGGTATATCCCGTAGATCTCCGATCAAGATATATCCGTCGGCGATCACATTTCTAGCAGTTGCATTTACAGTGTACTGCTTAGCTATGTCATCTATTTATTCTACGATATATGCGCCTACAGCTTTCTTGTATGGTGGTCAGTGGTGTGTCGTATTCCTTTGGATGTTTTACCTTTCATCTATTTATGAGAATGATAGGTTCATATCCTTTATTAAAGCATTCTCGATCGGCGCAGGATTTACGATATTTTACTATTTCGTATCTGGGGCACTGGAATTATTTATTTATGGGGGTCTACAAGACGGTGGGAGGGTGTCGCAGAATCTTATACTTCCCGGGCAATATCAAATTGCAGTGTCTGTACCAACAGTAATAGCTTATGGCGTAATTATTATAAATGCGTGCCATTTTTCGCGATTATATAGTTCCAATAAATTTGTATTGATAATTACAAACATGGCGGCGGCCGCATCTGTAGCATTTTGTGCTGCTAGAGAAGCTCTACTTGTTATAATAGTATATTGTGTGTTTGTGCTCCTTGCGCACGGCGGTGTCCGTCGCGTTCTCGCCTTTGGTTTGCTTCTCGTACTTGGATTTATAGCTATAAATCCATCTATGATCGCAGATATTTTTGCGAATTCTGAATTCAAACTATTCGCCAAGCTTGCCAGCCTAGATAATTCTGAAAAGTACCTCGGCAATCGAGATACCATGATTAAAGATGTTATTATAATTATTAAAGAAAATCCATTTTTCGGCACATTTTTTTTACCGCCAAATTCGGAAATTCTTTTCATAAACGCTAATGCCCCCAGTGCTCACAACATGTATGTTGACGCATTTCTGTGGTCGGGGCTTTTAGGCGGCAGCCTATTTTTGATCATTTGCGTTCTTTTGCTTTCGTTAGCTATGAAGAGAGTGCTCTCGCCCTATAGCGACTATTTAGGTCGCCATACTGGCATCGCATTAGTTGTTTTTCTATTGGTGAGTAACAATTTGAATGTTCCCATGCGTCAGCCAGCAATTGCGCCGATGCTTGCGGTTATCATCTATATTTGCGCGTATTGGTCCAGCGCTGAGCGAGGGGACTCGCGTCATGCAAAAGGTTAGCATGACGGCGGGTGCAATAATTGCGCTCGTTGCTTCTTTGCTCGCAATACCAATCATTTCTCGGGGCTTAAGCCCCGAGAAATTGAGCATTGCGACTGTGTCAATTCTTGCGCATGGACTTTTTGGGATCGCCGACTTTTTTCGACCTATTTTGGTTAGAAACATATCGGATAATGAAGAATTTGCAACTTATGGAAATTTGTTCTTACCTAATCTGGTAATTGGATTATCGCTTTCTGCTGGTTCTGCAGTTATATCATTATTTGTTCACGAATCTTACTTATATTTAGGGTTATCCATTTCGTTTTCTTTGCTGTTATTCTCTCTATATACCCCTCTTTGGGGGACTATGGATGGGAATTTTCAAATGGGCACAGCGTATCTCGTGAGATCTCTATCCGTAGCGATGCTATATGGATTGATCGCAATTGGCGCAGTATTTGATTTGGACTATATGAATTACGGCGCAATTTCAATTTCAAATTTGGCAACCTTGATAATTTTTTGGCTTTTTGCGCGAAAGTATATTCGTAAAGGAAAATTCAACGCAGGTATCGGGTATATTAGGCAAGCGTCTTATCTGTTTGTCCAGAACGTGTTCAAATTGATTAACGATTTTGGGGATAGAGTTTTTGCTTCAGCATACCTTCCAGGTGCATACGTGGGAGGATACAATTTGCTGTCAGATCTCTCTGCGCGGGTAAATTTCCCGGCGCAACTCGCTTCTAGTTATTATTATCCAGTTATTTGTCGTGAGCCACAAAAGGCTTCATTACTTTTGTGGTCTGGAGTGGTTTTTTCAACGTTTTTGTTTGCAATATGTGTAACCATATATGCTTTCGGTGTTGAAATTTTCGTTTGGTACCTTGGGGAAGGAAGGCGACATATATTTCCGATCTTCTGCGGTCTTCTTGCTTGCTTCTCGAACTATTCATTAAGTTTTTTTGGTCAGTCTGTAGCTAGAAGTTTATCGCTGGATCGTTCTCTTTCGCTTTCGTTTGGGGCATCGGCAGTTCTAGGGCTATCATATTCATTAATAAATATGCATGATATGAATATATATAGAGTAATGATCATTGCTCTGTTGATGAAATCTAGCTCAGTTTTTATGCTGCTCGGTCTGCTAAGGCGCTTTCCCGCGCAATCTATTTGCGGCCTAATTGTTAGCTTGTTTAGTTTCTCGTTCGTTATAAATATTTATATCCGATAGGCATTTCGTAATGAGGTATGCGGCTGTTGTTTTTGTTGAGTGGATGTCGAAGCTAATTTTTTCGCTTCCAAGATTCCGCTTGCTCAATTCGTTAAAGGCGAGTTACCTTCGGCTGTGTTTCGGCGCTGTGGTTGGGAGAAGAGTAGTTTTCTACCCAGGAATTTGGCTGTTCCCAGGGCACAATCTTGTTTTGGGCGATGATGTTGATTTAGCTCACGGCGTTTTGCTTACAACAAGTGGGGGGGTGCGAATAGGTGCTCGAACATTAGTCGGCTATGGAACGCATATACTCTCCAGCAACCACCGTATCCCGCCAGTTCCAGAACGCATCTTCAATTCCGGACACGTAAACGCCCCGGTGTCCATCGGCGCTGACGTGTGGATCGGAGCCAATGCAATCATTCTTCCAGGAGTCACCATCGGTGAAGGGGCAGTAATTGCGGCTGGCAGCGTCGTCACAAAAGATGTACCGGCCTGGTCCATCGTGGGCGGCTCTCCCGCAAAGCTAATCAGGCACAGAAATTGAAACAAATTCTCCAGGACCTGTCCGCAGGCAAGACCGAACTCGTAACGTGCCCGGCTCCGCCGGCACGGCGTGGCCAGTTGTTGATCGACACGGCCGTCTCGCTCATCTCGGCGGGGACCGAGCGAATGCTGGTCGACTTCGGGCGTGCCGGCCTTGTCGCCAAGGCGCGGCAGCAGCCGGAGAAGGTCGCACAGGTTCTCGACAAGGTGCGCACGGATGGGTTGCTCACTACGATAGAGGCGGTGCGATCCAAGCTGGGGCAGCCGATCCCGCTCGGCTATTGCAATGTCGGTGTCGTGCGCGAGGCCGACTCCGGCGTCGAGGGCTTCCGTCCCGGCGACCGGGTTGTGTCCAACGGGGCCCATGCCGATGTGGTTTCCGTCCGCCGGAACCTTTGCGCTCGCATCCCCGATGGGGTGAGCGATGAGGAGGCGACCTTCACGGTCGTCGCCGCCATCGGCCTGCAGGGCATCCGTCTGGCAAACCCTACACTTGGCGAGGCCTTCGTCGTTACCGGGGCCGGGTTGATCGGTCTGCTCACCATCCAGCTCCTGCGCGCGCAGGGCTGCCGCGTTCTCGCCATCGATTTCGACGAAGCGAAGCTCGCCATCGCGCGTGGCTTTGGCGCGGAAACGTGCAATCCCGCGGGCGGAGAGGATCCTGTCGCGGCGGGCTTGGCATTCAGCCGCGGCGTAGGCGTCGACGGCGTGATCATCACCGCCTCCACTAAGTCGTCCGACCCGGTGACGCAAGCGGCGCGCATGTGCCGGAAACGGGGACGCATCGTGCTGGTGGGGGTTACGGGCCTCGAGCTCAACCGCGCGGATTTCTATGAGAAGGAGCTGTCCTTCCAGGTCTCGTGTTCCTATGGACCAGGCCGATATGACCCGGACTATGAGGACCGGGGCCACGACTATCCCATCGGCTTTGTCCGCTGGACCGAGCAGCGCAATTTCGAGGCGGTGCTCGATCTCATGGCGGGCGGGCAGATCAATGTCGGCCCGCTGATCTCGCACCGGTTTGCCTTCGATGATGCCCCGGCGGCCTATGAAGCGCTGGCGAGCGACAAGGGCTCGTTGGGAATCCTGCTGGTCTATCAGCACGCCGTGGAGGAGCGGCACCTGCGCACCGTGCACCTGCAGGCGCCTGAGCGGGATGCGGTGGGCACAGCGCCGACCGTGGCTTTCATCGGCGCGGGTAACTATGCCGGGCGCATGCTTATCCCGGCTTTCCGCCGGGCAGGCGCGGCATTGCACACGATTGCATCCGCCGGCGGCGTCAGCAGCGTGGTGCAGGGCAAGCGCCTCGGGTTCGCGAATGCCACATCCGATACAGTGGGCGTACTAAGCAACAGCGAGATCAACACCGTCGCCATCGCCACCCGCCACGACAGCCACGCCCGACTAACCGTCGACGCGTTGAATGCGGGCAAGAACGTCTTTGTCGAAAAACCGCTTGCCCTGACGATGGGCGAACTGGAAATGGTCAAGAGCGCCCATTCCAGCGCCGGTCGATTGCTGATGGTCGGCTTCAACCGGCGTTTCGCGCCGCTGGTGCAGACGATGAAGCGCTTGCTCGAACCGGTGCGCGAACCGAAATCCGTCATTATGGTCATGAACGCCGGCATCATCCCGGCCGACCACTGGACGCAGGACGGAGAGATCGGCGGCGGCCGCATCATCGGCGAGGCGTGCCACCACATCGACCTGATGCGCTTCTTGGTCGGCGCGCCGATCGTTGCCATGTCCGCGCGCCGAATGGGCGACACCGACGCCATCGAAGTGACGGAAGACAAGGCGGTGATCACCCTAGGCTTTGCCGACGGGTCGTTCGGAACCATCCATTATCTCGCGAACGGCGGGACGTCGTTCCCCAAGGAACGGGTGGAAGTGTTCACGGCCGGGCGGACTCTGCAACTTGATAACTTCCTGCGCCTGCGCGGCTTCAACTGGCCGCGTTTCCGTAGCCAGAAGGCATGGCGGCAGGACAAGGGGCAGGACGTCTGCGCCGCCGCCTTCCTGTTGGCCGTGAAGGAAGGAGCGGGCGCGCCCATCCCCTTCAATGAGCTGGAGGAAGTGGCCCGCGTGACTATCGAAGCTACGGACATGCTACGCGCACAGCAATGAAACGCTGGATGGACGTGAACTATTGTGCCGTGCGATCACCTTGACCACGTCCGAGGAATGTCGCTATTAAGATTTCGAAATCGAAAGTGAGCGATCGCAGCGCATTATATCGCGCATCATAGGCCGTAAGCCGCGCGGGATCGCTCATGTCCACGTCGCATATTTGGGCGTAGCCCGTGATGCCAGGTTTCATCTGATAGACACTTGCTGCGGTGCGACGTTCGATCAATTCGGTTTGAACGGGTAGGCATGGCCGGGGGCCTACCAAACTCATTTCATTGCGGAGTATGTTCCAGACCTGCGGCAGCTCGTCTAACTTCGTTTTGCGGAGAAAGCGTCCCATCGAGGTTACTGCGCTTTCGGAGATTTCATGCGTACCGCTTTGCCTGGTTCCGCTTACCATCGTGCGGAACTTGTAGCAGGTGAACAATTCGCCAAACCGTCCGATACGGCTTTGTGCAAAAATGCCGGGACCGGGCGATTGTGTTCGCACACACACCCACAGAATTGTGAATAACCACCAAAAAAGCAGTAAGGTGGCGATGGCGAAGGTCAATTCCACGCTCCGCTTCACTGCCCTAAATACGGTGTTTTGATCTTTGTCATCGTGCAGATAGGCTTCCCCTCCGAACGTCGCGGGTGCGCCATCCATAAGAAAATCAGCGATCTTTCTAGCTTCGACGACCGGCTTCAGGGCTGCCACGGCCGTAAAAAGCATCGCGCTGCCCCTTCGCGGAAGCCTGTTTAGCACCGACAGCTTGCCACCCCATTGCCGACCGTAAACCGCTGGCAGGAATAACGTGACGGCTTTGATGTCCGTAGCGGCAATCGCGGCAGCCGCTTCGCGCTTGCTACGGGCGTAGTGACTCATATTCTTTTCGTCCAAGGCATGAATTGTCGAGAAGTGGACGAAGCGGCCAATTCCGGCAAGGCGGGCCCTCTCCAGTGTTGTTAAGGTCATGCCGACATTGACTTGGCGAAACCCTTCCAGCGACGCCGCCACATTGTTGTTCAGCGCGGCCAGATGGGCCAAGAGGTCGAAGCCGTGCGCGCGTTCAACCATTCCTTCGTAGGTGGCGACGGGAAGGCCAGGATACGTCTTGCTGATCTTGTCGGGATCCCGCCCTACCAGCAGCAATTCCGCGCCTGCCGCCGCCAGAAGCGGCACAATTTCACGTCCGACGAAGCCGGTGCATCCAGTGATTACGATCTTCATGTCAATGCAATACGCTTAGTGGTTGGAGTGAACGAATTGCGCGACGTCGTGCGCCATCGCCGTAGTGATCCTGCGACGAGCATATCGCTCTAGAAATGGGCTGCGATCGACTGGTGCGGACGAATCGCTTAAGATTTCGATGGCTTCGATCATACCGTCTACATCGCATGGCGGAAATACCTGAGCATTTTCGACATGCTCACGAATGAACTGAGCACTGTACCCCGCAACACCCGCCGCGATTGGCCGTCCGGTTGCTGCATATTCGAAGATCTTCGAAGGGAGTACTTTTCGGAACGCCGGATAATCGTTCAGGTGAAGGAACAAGATATCCGCATCGGCATAATGACTATGCAATTCAGCGCGCGGCACAGGTGGTAGCAATTCGACGTTCGCGGTCACGTCACCGACCTGTGCGCGAAGCTGCTGAATGCGGCCGCCATGACCGATGACACGAAATCTTACGCGATCGCCCAGTCTCCTTGCTACCTCCGGGATGATGCGATGCAAACCCTGTCCCTCGCCGACGTTGCCGGCATAAACGATCAGTGGAGGGGCGTCTGCGTTCCGCGGCCTCCTTCCGGGTGAGGCAGACAAGAACTCATCATCGATTCCATTGGTAAAATTGCGAAGTTCCGTGCTTGGGGCGACTTGGCGCACATAATCAGCAAAGCCTTCAGACACAACGTTGATGCGCCCAGCAGATTGAAACGTCCACCGCTCCAGCGCGCGGATGACCGGAGCGAACGCCGTCGCCATCCAGCGTGGCAGGACGTCGGTCATTGTGTCGGCGAACAAATCACGGATATCGAGGTAAAGTGGCAGATCCAGCCGTCGTGAAACAAGGGTAGCAAAGCTGGCGGTCATCAATCGCGACGAGGTGGCGAACACTGCGTCATAAGGCCCCTCGGAGCGGATGGCTCGAAGCCCTTGGCGGGCATAGGCGATGAAGGCGAGACCCTGATCGTGCATACCGCTGTCGTGTTCAGGCAACGTAAGCCGGAAGACGCGGACATTGCCAGTGATCTCTAATGCAGGAGCACTTGCACTGCTTTCTCGATAGCGGTTCGGCTGTGTTGTAAGTATATCGATCTCTAACTCCGGCAATGCTTCCTGCAATGCTTTGACCAGTGCGGAGCAGCGAAAGGATCCGGCGCAAAGGTCCGGAGGATAATAGAAGCTGAGTAGCAACAGTCTCACAAATCTCTCGCTCAATCTTGGGTGTTGGGCAATCGCGCCTAGCGGATCGCCATTGTCGTGACTAGGGCAAGCCCGTTGTCACCGATGCCAGACAATCCTCCTATGCCGGATACCAGCGAACGGCATTCGATATGCATGGCAGACTGCGCCGATACGCTTGTCAAACGAACTGGAGATTTGACCCCCGCATTGCCTCAAGCAGAATATTACCGATCGGATCAAGCCCGGCCATCGGGCGGAAGAGTTCCGCGATCTGGCAATATCCACGGTCGCGTGAGGCAAAGTGTCATTCGATGAGTGCTAACTCAAGTGCTTGGAGAGCAGTCATAATCCAAGTGGATTTCGAACGCCGATCGGCCTTCGCGCAGGGGAAGGATGATGGACCGCGCGGTGCGAGTCACGCCAAACTCGGGGTGCCAACTGCCGGTTTCAAGGCGGCAATCCTCATTTGAGGTGCGCCACGTCAATTGCCGCCCACTAGCGAGGATCAGCATCCCGTAGCCCTTACCCGTTGTTTCGACGGTAACGTCGGGGTGCAGGTGAAAATACGCCTCGGCATATAGGCTGGGATTGGTCACGGTATCTTCAATTATCAGCGACCGTCCGTCGAACGACCAGAGGCGCCAGTGCTCCGGTGAACCCGGCAATGATCGATAGCCATCATGTCCAGCCCGCAGGATCACACCTTCGCCCCGGGTGAGCACCTGCGGCGATAGGGGGCGCGCTCGCTGTCCGACTCGAAATCCGCTCCACACATCGGAGGAGTTGCAACCTTCCACCGCCACGCAGTTGTGTGCTGCGGTCCCACGCTGGCGAAGTCGCTCGTCCCCAAGCCCGTATAACGACGTTCCGCCATTCACCAGGACCCGCTCCAGACCGAGTGAAAACTCGAAGCTCAACGTATCGGCATGAGCATGCCCGGGGAGATATGAAGGGCCAACTTGCGCTAAGTCGGCAAGCAGAACCGCGTCACCGACTGCAACACGGGCATAACCACTACATTCAAGCCAAACGGTGGGATCAGTGGCGGTTGCAGTCGTGAAGCCCAAACGTTCGGCATAGTCAGACAATTCATTTGATGCAGGTGCCACGCCGATCGCCGCATCGTTGAAGAAGGAGATCTCCCCGTCGGGGTGGCTCATGGTTGAAAGCCATGCCTGCATTAGCGTTACGCGTTCCTCGCAGGCTTTCAATAAAGCATGTGAGCGATTACCGATGCGCAGAATGTTGATGAGGTCAAGTACATCCTCCAGCGCCAGTGCATGGTACATCGGACTCAACTCAAAGTGCCCGCCATCCGACAGGATCTGCCGCGGCAATTCACGCCGCAGAATGCGAGTTCCGGTGCTGTGCCATGCGTCACCCTCATCGCCACCCAAGAGCGTGCCCGCGAATATCAGAGCTTTGGCATTGGCGAAGAGATGATTGCCGAGCAGATGGCGTTCAAGGCGTCGCGACAGCCAGCGCGCTTGAATCGCCAAGCTCTGCCTAAACATCACTGGCGTTTCATTGCCCGCTAGCGCCCACTTTACCCAATTTACTATACGGAGCGAGGTCGGATAGGGTTCCCAGCCCGTTCCTGACGCCGGTGGATTTTCGGCGATCCAGCGTTCAATCAACGCGCAATGCCAAACACGGCGCGCATCTGCTCCGATTGCATTGAGGTCGTCGAAATAATGCTGATTGTAGCGCCACAGTTTTGGGAGTTCCTCCCCGTCCCAGCCGATATCGGCAAGGTCTCTTGCACTGTTCAGGAACAGAAAGCTTGTCGGACCAATCAGACTGGCCGTGCGGCGTGCAGGCTTTACCCATGAGGCTGCGAGGTTGCGTATATGGGGAGCTGCGCGAACATCCGGCGCAGGATGATACAGCCTGAACCACGCCCTATAGAGGATCTGCTCCGCCTTTAAATGACGCACCGTTTCCCAAAAACGCTGCAACTTGCCTGTTCGTGTCGCGACCGCGCTCCGATCGGTGTTAATGCCATTCGCCAAGCGGATCTCCACGTTTACAGTCGTCGGTGCCGTACGTTTGGTCCTCTCAGCCTTCAAGGGTAATCTGTCAGATCGAGCGGCCGTTGGCGCGGACGGAGTAAGTGCCCATGCCGAGGCACCGGTCTCAGTCTGGAATCAAACGCGAATTCGTTGAGGAGTAGCTGGGCCAGATTGTAGAAATCCGATTGCGTGGCCAATCAGATACCATTCGACAATGCCGGCGCAAGCCTCGCTTTCGCCGCCGCTGTCTCCCCGCACGCGAACGTTGCCCCGCGATCGTTCATCCAGCGGAAGGCGCGCACGGCGGCGTCGCGGATGCGGTCGCCCCAGGCTTCGATTTCGATGTTGTAGGCTTCGCGGGCGACGGGGTCGGTGGCGATCGCGATGGTGGGGCTTGGCCTGCTGAGCCTGCTCAACGTCCGCCGCAGGCGGGAACTGCAGACGTATCCGCGCCCGTCCCGGCGCGGGCGCTCGCAAGCAAGGCGCTGGCTAGGATCAGTGCTGTCGCCGGGCTGTGGCCTGTTGAGTGCGTCATGGTAAGCCCCCTCCTGCGCGCGCTGGGCGCGGTCATCCTTCAGCCTCTGGTCGGCCGCATCGGCGTCGGCCTCGGTCTGGCCTTCGAGGGCCTTGAGGTTCGATGCGTCGCGATCGTCCCGCACGGCATCCGCGCGGATCAGATGGACCGCCAGCGCCAATGCTGCGGCCGCGCAGAGGATGAGTGAGGCGCCGGCCGCCCATGGCGCCCCCTTGCCGACCGCGCCCTTGGACAGGCCAAGGGCAATCAGGGGCCGCGCGAACCAGGCGGACAGCATTACGCCACCGGCCCCGGCAGATACTGCACCCGGCTGCCCCGGCGGACTGCCGTCAGCTCCATGTTGCGCTTGCGGCGTTCGTCCGAGCCGGCGTGGATCCAGCCCGTCTCGCCAAACTCGTAGATGAGCTGGTCGTGGTTCAGATTCTTCCACATCCACTGGAATACGTCGATGTTTCGGTGCCCCAGGACACGGAAGTCACCTGCCTTGCCTTCGAGTATTGCCTTGTCCGCGATCCGCCGACCGCGACGTTGAGTTCGGGGCAGCGATAGCCGCTGCTGACGAGCACCGGCGCTGCGAAATGCAGACGAACCCGCGCCAGCAGGTTGAGGCACAGCGCCTCGAGGTTCGCAATGACTTCTGGCGAAGGCGTATTGTCGATCCCGCGCCCCGCGGCCGTCTGCGGGCGGATCATCTCCTCGAGCGTGAAATGCTCGGAAAGCTGCATGGGGTCAGTCCCTTCGGTGCGCGAAGAAGTCGAGGATGTCGGAAACCAGCCCCCGGAAATGCGGGTCTATGTCGCTGGTGCGCAGGTGCAGCGAGGCAAAACAGAGAGAGGAGCCAGGGGAGGAAGTCGTCGTTTTTCATAGTTACACTGCTAGGATTACGTCTGCGCGACCGGCCAGCCTCGTAGCGACGGTGGTCAGGATCGGGCCGACCACGATCAGACGGCACCCTTCACGACCGCGAGCACGGCGGATACGCCCCGCACTTGGGCGTGATCCGTGGCGAGGGCTTGAGCGTCGGTTCCGGTTTCAGGCATTCCA
This sequence comes from Novosphingobium endophyticum, assembly GCF_014640675.1. GTDB lineage: Bacteria > Pseudomonadota > Alphaproteobacteria > Sphingomonadales > Sphingomonadaceae > Novosphingobium > Novosphingobium endophyticum. Next base: position 16,997 of record NZ_BMHK01000004.1, read on the forward strand.
CCGCAACTCGATTGAGGAAAGTGTTGTGGAGCCTGCGTTGACATCGCTCGCCCCAAGCCTTGCGACACGAACGGCTGTGGTCTTGCCACGCATAGAGCGGGAATCGAAATTAAAGATACTTGTCGCAATATTTCGGCCGACGACCGCTGCGACGTTGACGTTGAATGTAGCCAGCGCCACGCCGGTCGCTACGTCGAATGGCTCAACCCGGAAAATGACAGCGCCCGCCGCATCAGCGGTGAAATTGATAGTGATTGAACCCAGTTTGGCCGCCTGAGAGGAAAGCACGAGATATATCTCGCCCGAAGTTGTGGTCGCCGCATCCGGCATTGCGGGCGACCCTATCTGCGACACCAAAGATTTGGGATCGCCAAACGAATTACTATTGTTAACGACGGGGATATTAGCACCGCTGGAGCGCGCACGGAATGCCCCCGTGACGGTTGTGGCGGCAATCTCGTTGATTTCAAGGCGGTTGGTGTAGCCATTAAATACAGCGCCCTCCTCGACCAGCAGTTCTTGACACTTGTTCGCCCATATCGCGGTCGGCGCGCCCGTGTCTCCTCTGAGGAAGGTGCAGCCGCTATCAACCAGGACGCTATAGAGCGTGTCCAGAGCACCGGAAACTTCAAGGCGAATGTCGTTGCTGGAGGCTGGCGTGTCGATCCCGTTAGTCTCAAAATAGCAGCCGTAGAAGCTGACGGACCGGCTTCCGCTACGGATCAGTGCTCCGCTGCCTCGGTTTCCTTCAATGGCAGTACCGAAGAAGTTGACGTTCAGGGGGGAGGCCATGTCGACCCCGGTCACATTTCCCTGGATTTCGCCTCCAACGATGTTGAGGCCGTTGAACGCTACGGCCGGGGAAGCAAGGGCGGTAGGATAGATATGGATGCCCTTGCCAAGACCCTGCACAATTGGATTGATAATCGACCCTATCCACCCACCGCCAATCGCGATGCCGGTGTTGTTCGCTGACGGCAGGGATGACGACGAACAGCGGATATTGTCGATGACCCAGCGAACGGGCCAGTCATTGTCGTTCAACGCGATTAGGTTGAGAAGGATCTGATCTGACCCGAGGGCGCGCAAATGAATATCGCGAAGCGTGCCGTAGCGGAATGCCCGCCCCCGAAGATTCAGCCCTCCATCCGTAAAGGCTAGGATGCTGTCCTGCCCCTCGCCGACGAGGGTAACATTGCCGACCGCCTCCAGCGCCGTTGTAAGAACCTCGCTGTCGCAGAGCCATGTTCCTTTAGGGAGAAACAGTCGCCCAGTTTTCTCAATGCAATCGAGGATCGGGCCCGTATCATCAGTGGCACCATCCCCTTTGCCATTAAACGACAACGGCGACGGACGGATGACGCGCGTCAGGATATCAAATGTTGTCTGCTTTACTGCATTAGCTTCGGGGCGCTTAACCCCCACCGAGCCAGCACCTTGCGCGGACCCGAGGTGGCCAGTGGTCGCGAGCGGTTCGAGCGGAATAGACCCATCGGAGGTGCGCAGGTGCGGCGACAGGGTCCCGTCTCCGTTGTCGACGCGAAACACCAGACCTGATTGGATTGCAGCTTCCCCTGCAGCCACGCTCGCATGGACGGGACCAGAAAAGGCTTCGGCGAAACCGGCCGATAGCGCGGCGGCGTCTACAAACGGCTGGGCTGCCGGGCCAATTGCGTCGGCGATCGCGCACCCCCATGTTTGACCGTTTTTGAGCACCAGAACCATTTCCGTGCCATTCACATCTCCAGCATCAAGGGGGGGCAGTCCTGATATTTTTGCCATTAGTCGTATTCCTCAAAAATGGGCCAATGTGGGTTGTCGACAATGGCAAAGGAATAGACCTCATCGCTTTCAAAGTCGCCGAGCTGCGTCTCGATCGCGTTAGACGCTTGGCGAATCGCGTCGATCGCGGAGACGCGGGCGGCGCCCTCGCTCGGTTCGCGCAGGTCGTCGAGCTGGCGCCAGGCGGGGCTGACGGCATCGATGCGGCGCGCGGTCTCACGCTTGATGCGGGCGAGGAGCAGGGCGCGGGACGTGGTTATCGTGTCGGCCGGCCACTCGATCATCGGCTTGCCGGCTTTCGGCGAGGCGACGATGCGGCCCCCGGCCGACTCCGCGGTCATCAGTTCGGCATGGCGTGCACGCGTGATTGCGACCGCGTCATTCGGGATATGCCGCTTGACCCCGTGTCGCAAAAGCCGCCGGTGGACGGGGAGAAGCGGTTTGCCATGTTCAGTGCCCTACCGTGATGAAGCAGGTTGATGTGCTGGAATCATCCGCACTGAAGACCGAAAACCCGCTGGCAGTGATCGTCGACGCATCGACGCGCGGTGGATTGTCCTTCGAATCCACGCCGCTTCCGACAACGCCGTTCGCGACCACAGAAAAGCAGGCGTTGTCGAAGGCGAGCGCGAACGTCACCGGCGTGGTCGCGTTCGCCGCGGCCGCGAAGTCACCATCACCGGCGGCGGCCTGGCGACCGGCAGCGGAGACCTGTGTATATCGCGGCCTGCGTTTCCAGCGACTGGACGAAATCGAAATGAGCGCGCAGCGGCTTGGCGGCGGCAACATCGCGGATGGTCGCCTCGGCCGTGTCCTGCGTGAGGAAGTCGGCGCAGATCTCCAGCACGTTGGCGCGGACCTCAAGGGTGTGCGGATCGCGCTTGGGGCTGGTCTCCCACCATTCGACGACGGTCAGCAGCGGATGGAAGCGGGCGAGAACCTGCTCCACCGCCGCCCGGGTGCCCTTGATCTTGTGGAAGGGGATGGCCACGGCGACAGCGGTCCGCTTTTCGGCGACCGTCCAGCTGGTGTCCCAGTGGCTGATCGCCAGCCCCCAGGCGAGGAAGGGCAGGGCGTCCGCCTGGCAGGTCGCCGGTCCCCAAGCGTGCCGACCGCCGACAGGTTGATCCGGAAAGCATCACCTCTTCCAGCGCGCGCTCGGCGGCCGGGGCGATCAGGTTCACCCGCTGGACGTCGCCGACATGGGGCGCGGCGATGATTGCCGAGCGGGCAATGTCCCGGTCGAGCCTGTGCATGTCCACTAGATAGGCATCGAGCGTGGCCTGTGCGGTTCCGAGGATCAGGGTCTGGTCAGGCCCGGCAAAGACGTAAAGCTCGGCCTCGATCGCGATGTCGACGGGGGTTGCGGCCCGCACCGTGACCTGATCGGCCTGAGCGCGGTGTTTACCGCGCTCAGGCCCTCGGCCGATGGCACCCCCGGCGCCCGTGGCGGAGAGCACCGTAACCACCACCTCACCCGGCGAAGGCGAAACTGTGGTGGCGTCAGCCATGCCGGAAGGGCCGCAGTGGCGCGCCATATCGGTGTACTGCGGTAGGCCACGGAATTGTAGAGACAGGCTTTGATCACCGCGACTTTGGCGTTGTCCGGGACAAGCAGTTGCGCCGACCCTGAATGAACACGTGGGCGGCGTTATACTCCCAGAACCAGTCAGTCATTCGCTTGGTCCAGGTTGCGCAGTCAAACGACAGGCTCGAGGTTCCCTTTCGAGAGAGGATGGCATATGCGGAGCCTCGATATGGCCACATCGACCCGTTCCGCCCTTCCACGCAGATACAGTTGGAGTATTGCCTTTCCTCTTTTGGCACTGCTACTGGCCATACTATGGTTAGCAGGCGGAGCATCGCGGCCCGACGTCTTGGGGCAGGTGATAACGCGCAGTCTTGCATGGCTCCTGCTGATCGCCGCAATCTTGTCCGGAACACGCTTTTCAACAGCAAACATGAGACCTGTCCTGCTGTTCATGTTGGCCACAATGCTGCTTCCGCTGCTGCAGCTGATACCGTTGCCTGCCGAAGTTTGGACTATGCTGCCGGGTCGAGGGCTTTTTGCCGAAACGGTCATCGTAAATGATACTTGGCGGCCTTGGTCACTCGTTCCGGGAGCAACAATCAACGCGGCATCTTCGCTGGTAGTTCCCTTTGCGACATTGCTCTTGGTGAGCGCCCTTGAGGAGCGGGAGAAGCGTTGGTTGCCGGGGCTGTTGCTGGGACTTGTTTCAGCATCGGCATTCATCGGCTTGCTTCAATTCTCGGGGACCCGTTTCGACCACCCGCTGGTCAACGACACAGTCGGCGTAGTCGGTGGCACCTTTGCCAATCGCAACCACTTTGCACTTTTTACAGCGTTTGGATGCTTGCTCGCGCCCGTCTGGGCATTCACAGAGGGACGAGGGGCACGATGGCGCGGTCCCGTCGCGGGAGGGCTTGTTGTGATCTTCGCGCTCACTATCCTCGCGAGCGGTTCAAGGGCGGGCATTCTGTTGGGGGCACTAGCGCTGGGTGTCGGGCTGGCGCTTTCCTGGGCAGGCATTCGGCGCACACTCCGCCGCGCGCCGAAGTGGGTGTTTCCATCGCTGATCGCAACGATTCTCGGCACGGTTGCGATCTTTGTTCTGATCAGTATCGCGGCTGACCGGGCGCAATCGATCAATCGCGCCTTCGCGGCCGACGTCGGTCAGGATATGCGCAGCCGCGGCCTTCCTACGGTGCTCGCGATGATCGAGACGTATTTCCCTGCGGGCACAGGTTTTGGCAGTTTCGACCCCATATTCCGGATACATGAGTCGTTCGAGCTGCTGAAGCCGACCTACTTCAACCATGCACACAATGACTTTCTCGAGATCGTACTGGACGGCGGACTGCCGGCGCTGACTTTGCTGTTGGCGGCGCTTGGATGGTGGGCGCTTGCAAGCATCCGCGTATGGCGGATGGGGGGCGAACCGCTATACGTGGTGCCCAAACTGGGTTCGGCGATGCTGCTGCTCGTATTTATCGCCAGCGCGTTTGATTATCCTGCCCGCACGCCGATGATGATGGCCATAATTGTGATCGCCGCGGTGTGGCTCAGCCAGGGAGCAGCCGCGGCGGCACGTGCAGCTTTACCGGAACGGGACCAGCCTCTATAGGCTGCAATCCTTCTTTACCCATTGGCTGGAATTACTCAGGCGCATGCGCAAAATCTTGATTGCCTTTATTATTGCTGCAAGCGTGGCAGGATGTGCGGGAACACCTCCGCCGCAGTCCAGCGCGCAGTTGACCGTCATCCCTGACAGCCAAGGCCTGCCGCCACCCAATCGTGAAGACCTGACGGCGGCTGACCGGCCGGCTCTGATTGGACCGCTCGACACGATCGAGGTGGATGTTTTCAATGTTCCCGAGCTTAGCCGCGAGATGCAGGTCGATGCCAGCGGCCGGATCTCCATGCCGCTGGTCGGCACCATAGATGCGCGCGGCAAGACCGCGGGCGAACTGGCGCACGCGATCGAGGATTCGCTGCGCGGCCGTTATGTCCGCAACCCTGAAGTGACCATCAACATCAAGAGTTCGGTCAGTCAGGTCGTCACCGTCGATGGTCAGGTGACCGAGCCGGGCCTTTATCCCGTGACCAACCAGATGACACTGATGCGCGTGATTGCTTCAGCCAAGGGCGTGTCGGAGTTTGCCCGTCTGGAGCAAGTGGTCATTCTGCGTGACGTGAACAATCAGCGCATGGCGGGCTTGTACGATTTAGGTGCAATCCGTCGCGGCGCTTATGCCGATCCCCCGATCTACGCCAATGACGTCGTCATCGTCGGCGATTCTCCTGCGCGTCGTCTCTTCCGGGATGTCGTCTCTCTGGCACCCCTTATCGCGGCTCCGCTTGTCGCGATCTTACGGTGAGGCCTGCTGCCATGAATCTTCTTAATTCCAATCTGCAAGGCGCGGCGCCCGTTGTGTTTGCTCAGCCGCAGGCCGCCGCTGGAACTGACAACAACGCGATACCGATCCTGCGCCAGTATCTGCGCATCGCTTTGCGGTGGCGCTATGTCATGCTGGGCGCGATTGCTGCATGCTTCCTGCTAGGCCTGATCGTGACTTTGCTGATGACGCCGCAATATGCGGCGTCAACGACAATTGAAATCTCGCGCGAATCCGACAGAATCACCAACTTCCAGGGCGTGGAGCGCGATGCGGGCATCGCTGATCAGGAATTCTATCAGACTCAGTACGGCTTGCTGGAGTCCAGCTCACTTTCCGAGCGCGTGGCGATGCAGCTCAGGCTGGTGGATGACCCGAAGTTCTTCGAGATGTTTGGCGCGGCTGAAGACGACCCTGCCTTCGAGCTGACCGATGGCCGCTATCCGGCGTCTGGTCGCACCAAGCGCCAAAGAATCGCAGGCGAGATTTTGCGCGATAATCTGAGTGTTGACCCCACGCGTCTGTCTCGGCTGGTGGATGTCCGTTTCACCAGTCCGAACGCCGCCTTCTCCGCAAAAGTAGCCAATGCCTGGGCTGAAAACTTCATCCAGACCAATCTGGAGCGCAAGATTCAGGCGACGTCCTATGGACGCAATCTGTTGCAGCGCCAGTTGGCGGAAGCGAAAGACAAGCTCGATCAGTCGCAACGTCAGTTGGTTGGATATGCTTCGGCGGCGAAAATTATTAACCTGCCGGCGCAGTCCGGCGGCGATGGCACTACGACATCAGAACGATCCATTGTCGTCGACGATCTGGCGGCGCTGAACTCCGCACTTGCGCAGGCGACCGCTTCCCGCATTCACGCTGAAGCGCGCTACGAGCAGGGGGGGCGCAACGGCGCGTCGATAGAGGCGCTGGGCAATCAGGCAATAAATAGTCTGCGCCAACGCCGCGCGGAACTGGCCGCCGAGTATGAGCGGATGATGACGCAGTTCGAGCCCGGATATCCGGCCGCGAAAGCCATCAAGTCCGAAATTGACCAACTTGATCGGGGAATCGAGCGCGAAGAGAACCGGGTGTCGAGTTCCCTGCTCGCAGGGTATCGTGAAGCACAAGAACGCGAGCGCGGGCTGCAGGCCGCAGTCGACCAGCTCAAGGACGATTATCTCAATCTGCGCCGGCGCAGTATTCAGTATAACATCTATCAGCAGGAAGTGGACACGAACCGCGCCCTCTATGACGCCCTTCTGCAGCGCTTCAAGGAGATCGGTGTAGCGGGCGGTGTGGGCATAAACAATGTTGCCGTTGTCGATCCGGCAAAGGTTCCCGACCAGCCTTCCAGTCCGCGACTGCTGATCAACCTGGCTATCGCTCTTCTGGCGGGTCTGGGTCTGGGCGCGGCGCTGGCCTTCGCGCTAGAGCAGATGGACGAGGCGATTGCCGACCCGGCGGAAGTTGAACGACGCCTCGGGCTTCCGCTGCTCGGTTCCATTCCAAAGGTGGAGGGAGAAACCCCGAAAGAGGCGCTGCTCGATCGCAAGTCGGATCTTGTGGATGCCTATCTGGCGGTGCAGACCAATCTTGCATTCTCCACCGAACACGGGGTGCCCCGCTCGTTTTCGGTCACCTCGACCCGCCCGGCCGAAGGCAAATCGACTACGTCGCTTGCATTGGCTACAACGCTTGCCCGTGCGGGGAAAAACGTCATCCTCATCGACGGTGACATGCGCTCGCCATCAATCCACCATCTGGGCGGCGTCGGGCATGAGCGCGGCCTGAGCAACTTCCTTGCCGGAGAGGACGATATCGAATCCCTCCTCTTCTCCATGAGTGAACTTGGTTTCGTGGCGATGTCCGCCGGGCCGCTTCCGCCCAACGCTGCGGAATTGCTGACGGGCGATCGTTTGGCGCTGCTGATTTCGCGTCTGCTCAAGACCTATGATCACGTGGTTATCGATTCGCCGCCGGTGATGGGCCTGGCCGATGCGCCGCTGATCGCTACAAGGGTCGAGGGCGTCATCGTCGCGGTTGAATCGCATGGCATCCGGACGAGCCTCGTAAAGACCGCTCTGGGACGCCTCGCCAGCGCCAACGCCCGGGTCATTGGCAGCGTTCTGACCAAGTTCGAAGCGAGGAAAGCCCATTACGGCTATGGCTACGAATATGGCTATGGTTATGGTCGAACGACGGAAGCTGACGCAAAGGCGGCTTGATGGGCAGGCGCGGATCTCTTCGACAGCGCTCGGCGAAGGAATGGGTGATCCGTCTGGGTCTGGCGGGAGCCGCGGCGTGGATAGGTTACCTGTCCGTCTTGCAGTCCCTGGCGGTGGCGCTTCCGGCCAGCCAGATCGAACGCGCCTATGCGTTGGCACCCGGCAATGGCCGTATTGCCGCTCGTCTTTCGGAGGTACTTTCCGGACCGGAGGCTACGCCTGAGGATCGTGCTCGTGCCGCTCGAGTAGCGCGGGCCGCCTTGCAGCATGAGCCGACGGCTGTCGGAGCAGTCGCCACTCTCGGGCTCGACGCGTTGATCCGTGGCGACGAGGCGGAAGCCAAGCGCCTGTTCAGCTACTCACAACACTTGTCGCGCCGGGATCTGCGCACGCAGCTTTGGGCAATCGAGGATGCTGTGGCGAGCGGCGAAATTTCCAGTGCTCTCAAGCACTACGACATCGCTCTGCGAACGAAGAGGACGGCGCCGGAACTGCTCTATCCGGTGTTGTCCGCCGCAATTGCCAACCAGGAAGTGCGCGCCGGTCTGGTCACAACGCTGGCGGCCAAGCCGATCTGGGGCGACAGCTTTGTCTACTATGCCGCTGCGAACAGCTCCGAGCCCGGAAACACCGCTGGGTTGTTCAAGGGATTGCGACGTGCAGGCTACCCCATTCCCGATCGCGCAAACAACGCTCTGGTCAACGCCCTGCGCGCGGATAATGCGTTCGAAGAAGCCTGGTCCTATTATTCGGCTATCCGCGAAGGAGCGGATCGACGCAGATCGCGTGACCCTGATTTCAAGGCGATGCTTGAGACGCCCTTGGCGTTCGATTGGGTGGCGGAAAATAGTGCGGGCATTTCGACGGCACTTCAGCCCAGGCCCGACGGCGGCCTGTTCGATTTCGCCGTGTCGCCGAGCGTAAGCGGGCGGCTGCTTTGGCAGCAGCAAATGCTGCCGGAAGGGGAGTACGTTCTGGAGGGCCATAGCGTCGGAATTGATCAGCCTTCAGGTTCGCGGCCTTATTGGACGTTAAGCTGTCTTGGCGGACGTGAGCTCGGACGGCTGCAATTGCGGAACTCGTCGGAGGCGGAAGGGCGGTTTTCCGGCCGCTTCACCGTTCCTGCTAATTGCCCGGTACAAGTGCTGGCGTTGATCGCGCGATCCTCCAGCGAAATCGACGGCGTGGCGGGGCAAATCGACCGCGCCCAGATTCGTCCCTTGCGCTGAACCACGGGAGCTTGAACCGTCATGAGAGATCATAATCTCCGCCGCATGGGCATCCTTGTTTCATTGGTGCTCGCGCCGCTTCCTTCCATGGCTCAGACACAGAGCCAACGTCAGACACAGGGCCGACCTCAGACTCAGAACGAGCAGCTGCCTGGGCGAGTGGCGGAATCGGCGGTGGGCGAGGTGGGCCAGCGCCAGACGCGTGAGCAGGCAAACATTGAACCTATGGCGCGCATCAACAGCCGGATCGCCAATCGCGTTCAGAACCGCATCCGCAACCGCATTGACCGCTATTACAACCCGCAAGCCAACACCACGTCGCCGTTCGAAGTTGCCGCTGAGCAAGCGCAAGACTCCGGCTCTCGGGTCCGGCGCTGATGGTGCGCAACATCCTTCGGCGTGTGGCCTGAACTTCAGTTTTCCTTCAGCCTCGGCAAGAGGCCGGCCCGGAAATGCACTACTGCGCGGCAAAGCCCCCGACATAGGTCAGGGACTCGCTCGCACGCTTCAGGCCGGGTTCCAGCCGATGACTGCCTTGGTCTCCAGATATTCCTCGAAGCCGTAGTCGCCCCATTCGCGGCCGTTGCCGGAGCGTTTGTAGCCGCCGAAGGGGGCGTGGAAGTCGAAGCCGCCGTTTACCCAGATCGCGCCCGTGCGCATCTTGCGGGAGACCTCGCGGCACGTTTCGAGATCCTGGCCGCTGACATAGCCGCCAAGGCCGAATATCGAATCGTTGGCGATCTCGACCGCGTGGTCGAGGTCGTCGTAGCCGATGATGACGAGGACGGGCCCGAAGATTTCCTCGCGGGCGATCACCATGTCGTTGGTGCCGACGAACACGGTGGGCTTCACATACCAGCCCTTGTCCAGCCCCTCGGGGCGGCCGGGGCCGCCGGCGATCAGCTCGGCGCCTTCCTCGATGCCCTTCTCGATGTACTGCTGGATGATGTTGTACTGGCTTTTGGAAACAACCGGACCCATCGCGAAATTGCCGGTCGGATCGCCCACGGTGACGCCATTGGCGGCTTCGGCGGCGGCCGCCTTGACCTCGTCCATACGCGAGGATGGCACCAGCAGGCGCGAGCCGGCCGAGCAGGTCTGCCCCGAATTGCCCATCATCCCGGCGGTAGCCGCCGCGACGTTGGCGCCGAGATCGCTGTCGTCGAGCACGATCCACGCGCTCTTGCCGCCCAGTTCGAGGCCGACGCGCTTGACGGTGTCGGCCGCGTCCTTCTGGATCTGCACGCCCACCGGCTCGGAGCCGGTGAAGGAGATCATGTCGACGTCCTCGTGCGTGGTGAGCGCAGTGCCGATCTCGCTGCCCTTGCCCTGGATCATGTTGAACACGCCGGCGGGCACGCCGCTGTCATGCAGGATTTCGGCAAGCAGTTGGGCCGAATAGGGCGCGAGTTGCGGCGGCTTCAGGATCATCGTGCAGCCGGTGGCGAGCGCCGGGAAGATCTTCACGCAGGTCTGGTTCATAGGCCAGTTCCATGGGGTGATGAGCCCGCACACGCCGATCGGTTCCTTGCGGATCAGCGTGACCCCGCGTTCTTCCTCGAACTTGAAGGCCTTGAGCACTTCGATGGCCGTGCCCAAGTGGCCCTTGCCAAGCAGGGTGTGGAAGCCGCAGCCGAGCGACAGGGGCGCGCCCATTTCCTCGGTGATTGCTTCGCCCAGCTCGCGTTCACGGCGCTCGTACTCGGCCTGGATCGTCTCGAGCAGGTCGAGCCGTTCCTTGACCGAGGTCTGCGAATAGCCGGCAAAGGCCCGGCGCGCGGCGGCGACGGCCTTGTCGACATCGGCGGACGAGCCGAGCGAGATCTGGCCCGAGACTTCCTCGGTCGCCGGGTTGATGACTTCGGCCGTGCGCGCGGGCGCGACCGGGTCGGTCCACTGGCCGTCGATATAGAACTGGGTGTAGTTGCGCATGTCCTGCTCCCGGTGTGTTCGGTTGGGTTCGAGACCCATCCCCGTCATTGCGAGGCGTGAAACGACGAAGCGATCCAGGGCTGTGACATATTGCTCTGGATCGTCTCGCTGCGCTCGCGGCGGCGAGCGCGCGGATAAAGGGGCCGGCGCGGAAGATGATCCATGCCGGCCTTCCGGATTACTGTGTGCCTTCGGCGTACCAGGTCTTGAACTCGGCGTATTGCGGCTTGTCCGTGGCATTGGCCTTGGGTTCGATCGGCACGTGGATCACGGTCGGGCCGCCGCGCTGATAGGCGCGCGCGATCGCCGGGCCGAGATCCTCGGCCCGCTGCACGAACTCGCCGGCGGCGCCGAAGCCTTCCGCGATCTTGTCGAAGCGGACCTTGTCCGACCAGTGGACGCCCGGCTCGGCGGTTCCTTCGCCGAAGTAGCCGCGGTAGACGCCGACCTCGAGACCCCACTGGAAATCGACGCCGACGACGATGACCAGCGGCAGGTTCTTGCGCACCGCCACTTCCAGTTCGCCGATGTGGAACAGGAAGGAGGAGTCGCTGGTCATCAGCATGCCGGGACGTGCCTGGCCGGTTTCGGCCTGATCGGCGAGCATCGCGCCGGTGGCGTAAGGCAGGCCGGTGCCGATGTGGCCGTAGTTCTGGTTCCAGACGACGTCGCGCGGCTTGGCCTGGTTGTAGGTCCAGGTGAAGACCACCGTGGCGCCGCCATCGCGGATCATGATGCCGTCCTTGGGGAATGCCTTCGTCGCCTCGGTAATGAAGCGCGCTGTGTTCATCGGCACGTTGCCGGTGCCGTCGTCGCGGGTCGTCGATTCCTCATAGAGGTCGGCGATCTGTCCGGCTTCGCGCTCGATGTACTCGGTCAGGCTCGGATGGCCCGGCAGGTTCGCGCCCTGCAGCGCGCGCACGAGCTGCGGCACGACCGCGCGCACATCGCCGACGAGCGGAACGTCAAAGGAGCGGTTGACGCCGATCGCGGTCGGATCCTGCTGGACGTAGATCCACTTGCGGTTCGCCTCGTTGTCGACCCAGTGGCGCCAGCGGCCGTAATGGCTCGGCTCGCCCAGCTCCGTGGCAAGCGCAATCACCAGATCGCTCTCGATCACCGCGTCCACCGAGACTTCGGAAAAGCCATAAGGGAACGTGCGGTCTTCCAGGCCCGGAATGAACGAGGTGCCGCCCGAGGTCTGGATAACCGGGCACTGCATCAGGTCCGCCAGTTCCTTGACCTTCGCGCCCGAGCGCGTGGTGTGGACGGCGTGGCCGACCAGCAGGATCGGCTTCTTGGCGGCCTTGATGAGTTCGGCGGCCTCGGCGATGCGATCGCCGTCGGCACCCTGGCCCACCAGGCGGTACATGGACGGCGGCAGCGCGGCGGGAACGTCCAGTTCCTCGAGGATCACGTGGGCCGGATACTCGATGTAGCACGGACCGGGCGTACCCGACATGGCGACGCGGAGCGCCTCGCGGATGATCTCGTCGGTCTGGTCGGCATATTCGATCGATCCCGAATACTTGACCGAGTCCTCGATCATTGGCTCCTGCCGGACGAACTGGATGCGGCCCCGGCGCACGCGGCGCTCGGTCACGCGCGCGCGCTGGCCGCCGAGGAAAATGACCGGATCATTCTCGACCTTGGCGCACTGGATCGCCGGCATGGCATTGGCAAGGCCCGGACCGAGCGTCGCAATGCACAGCGCCGGCTTGCCGGTAATGCGCGAAGCCGCGGCCGCCATGTGGCCGGCCGAGGCCTCGTGATGCGGCGAAACGACCGTCCAGCCCCGCTTTTCGGCTTCCAGGAACAGGTGGACGAAGTTGGGATCGGGAATGCCGAACAGGGTCCGGATTCCCTCGGCCTCGAACAGGTCGAGAATGCGCTTGTAGACAGGGACGCCCTTTGACGCCGTCTGCGTGGCTTCCGTCTGGGGCTGGTCGTCGTACATGTGGTGGCCTTTCTTCGATCTCGATCCTGGTGGTTTCGCGCCTGTCGGTTCCGCGGGGCGTGCCGTCATGTGCTCGGGGCGGCGTGACAGCCCCTCAGCCGAGCATGAACGTGCGGGTGGTTTTCAGTCACTCTCCCATGGTGCGGCCGCGTGACGCGCTTTGCGTCATTGACTAAGCTCTTCCCGGCTCAAATCAACAGCACTGTTTACTTGGGGGCGTCAACTTTCTCAGCAATCGCCTCGGCGTTTCCGTCGAGTTCGGCAAGCACCGCCTGGTTGTCCTCGCCCAGCATCGGCGCCGCGCCGTGGACGCGGCCGGGCGTGGCCGAAAACCACGTCGGCACGCCCGGAAAGCGCACGGGGCCTTGCGCGGTTTCCACCTCCTCGAAAAAGCCGATGGCATTGAGGTGCTTGTTGTCGAACAGTTCGTCGGTCGAGCGCAGCGGCGCGCAGGGGATATGCAGCGCCCGCAGGGTGTCCAGCCATTCCTGCGTGGTGCGGGTCAGAAACGTCTCGCCCAGCAGGCCGTAGACGCGCCCGATCTGCCGGGCGCGCTTTTCCAGCGTGGAGAATTCCTCGCCCCGGTCGCCAATGGCCCATTCCGGTCGGATCGCCTCGATGAAGGCGTCCCAGTGCTTGTCGTTGTAGACCAGCGCGGCGATGTAGCCGTCGCTGGTCCTGTACGGGCGGCGGTTTCTTTCGACCGCGCGGTGATAATGCGCGGGCGTGGTCGGGGGCGAGAATATCGCGCCGTTGGCATGCTCGACCAGCATGAACGAGCTCATCGCCTCGAACATCGTCACTTCGACTTCCTGGCCCTCTCCCTTGCTCCGGCCGCCGGTTCGCTCGCGGTGGAATAGAGCCATCATCGTCGCATGGAGCGCGTGCAGGCCCGCCACCTTGTCGGCCATGATCGTGGCGACATAGCCCGGCTCGCCGTTCATCAGACCCTGGACGTAGGGAATGCCGCATTCGGCCTGGATGGTGTCGTCATAGGCCGGCTTGTCCGCCTCGGGGCCGCGCCGCGAGTAGCCGTAGCAGTTGGTGTAGACGATATCCGGCCGGATCGCGCGCACCGCCTCGTAGTCGAACCCGAGTTTGCGGATCGCGCTGCCGCGCATCGAATGGATGAAGACGTCGGCGGTGGCGATCAGGCGGCGCAGCGTCTCCTTGTCCTGGTCCTGGCGCAAGTCGAGCATGACCCCGCGCTTGCCGCGATTCACGTTGACGTAGATGCCGCCCATGCCCGGCACCGGCCCCTGGCTGATCCAGCGCGTATTGTCTCCTGCGGGCGGCTCGATCTTGATGACCTCCGCGCCCATGTCGGCCATGATCTGGGTGGCATAGGGACCGAAGACGACGCTCGTCAGGTCGATCACGCGCAGTCCGGCAAGCGGCCCGCTGCGGTCCTGTGGCTTTGCCGGGGCGGTCATTGTTTTCTCCATCATCCGTAAGGGTCCGATAGCGCAGCCCTGCCGTCAAATCCATGCGTATTTTCGTTCATCAGGCGCATAGTCGCACAATGTCGGTTGTGCCGGCCGCCGCGCGCTGCTAAATCCCCGCGCCGGAACCGAACCGGCAAGGAAGGCCAAATCCCTTGGATTTCTCATTCACCGAAGACCAGCAGAACATCCGCGAGGCGGTCCTCAAGCACTGCTCGCAGTTTTCCGACGAGTACTGGCTCGAAAAGGACCGCTCGGGCGAGTGGCCCCACGAGTTTCACAAGTCGATGGCCGAAGCCGGATGGCTGGGCGTCGCCATGCCCGAAGCGGTGGGCGGCGCGGGGCTGGGGATCACCGAGGCGGCGGTGATGATGCAGGCCGTGGCGGAAAGCGGCGGAGGGATTGCGGCGGCATCGACGATCCACGGGCCGGTCTTCGGGCTCGAGCCGGTGATCCTGTTCGGTACGCCCGAACAGCAGCAGCGCATGATCCCCCCGATCCTCTCGGGCGAGGAGAAGATGTGCTTTGCCGTGACCGAGCCCAACACCGGGCTCGACACCACCAGCCTCAAGACGCGGGCCGAGAAAGTGCCGGGCGGCTACAAGGTCAATGGCGAGAAGATCTGGATCACCAACGCCCACGTGGCCGATCGCATGCTCCTGATCGCGCGCACCACGCCGCTCGAGGAGGTCAAGCGCAAGACAGACGGGCTGACCCTGTTCTACTGCAAGCTCGACCACGAGAAGGTGGAGCACCGGCTGATCCCGAAGATGGGACGCCACGCGGTCGGCTCGAACATGCTGTTCATCTCCGACCTGTTCATTCCCGAGGAAGACCGCATCGGCGAGGAAGGGCAGGGCTTCAGGATCCTGCTCCAGGGCCTCAACCCCGAGCGCGTGCTGCTCGGCGCCGAGGCGACGGGGCTGGGCCGCGTGGCGATCCAGAAGGCTTCGCGCTATGCCCGCGAACGCATCGTCTTCGGCCGGCCGATCGGCCAGAACCAGGGCATCCAGCACCCGCTCGCCAAGGCCTGGATGCAGGTCGAGGCGGCGAGCCTGATGGTGTTCAAGGCCGCGAGCCTGTTCGACAAGGGCGAGGACTGCGGCGTCGAGGCCAACACCGCCAAGTTCCTGGCGGCAGAGGCGGGATACGAGGCTTGCCAGACGGCGGTCATGTCGATGGGCGGCATGGGCTATGCGCAGGAGTATCACGTCGAGCGCTACCTTCGCGAAGTGCTGATCCCCCGCATCGCTCCGGTCAGCCCGCACCAGATCATGAACTACATCGCAGAGAGGGTTTTGGGGCTGCCGAAGTCGTATTGAGGCGATCTTTGCGTCATCCCGGACTTGCTCCGGGACCGGCGCCGGTGTTTACGAGCGAGGTTGCGCGAGACGTAGCGCCGAACGACTGCCACCGGTCCCGGAGCACGTCCGGGATGACGAAGGGAAAAGAAATGCCCGTTACCAACGAACCCGTCACCGCCCGCTCCTGGCTCTTCGCGCCGGGCGATAGCGAGAAGAAGATGACCAAGGCGATGGAGGGCGAGGCCGACATCGTCCTCATCGACCTCGAGGACGCGGTCGCGCCCGACAACAAGGCGAGCGCCCGCCCGATGGTCCACGACTTTATCAAGGCCCATCCCGAGCAGCGCCACCGCCTGTGGGTGCGTATCAATCCGTTCGACGGCCCCTATGCCCTGGCCGATCTCGCCGCGATCGTGCCGGCCCGTCCCGGCGGGATCATGCTGCCCAAGGTCTATGGCCGCGCCGAGGTCGAAAAGCTGGACCACTGCCTCTCCGTGCTGGAAGTGGCGAACGGCGTGGAGGAAGGCTCCACCCCGGTGATCGTCCTCATCACCGAGACCGCCGAAGCAATGTTCCATACCGGCGACTACAAGGGCGCGCCGCGCGTCGTGGCGCTGACCTGGGGGGCGGAAGACCTTGCGGATTCGGTCGGTGCCAGCTCGAACAAGAACGACGACGGCTCCTACAGCTTCACCTACGAACTGGCGCGCAGCCTGACCGTGCTCGGCGCCGCGGCCGCCGGCGTGACCGCGATCGAGACGATCAGCGCCGACTTCAGGGATCTCGATGCTCTGAAAGCGCGAGCCGAAAGGGTACGCCGCGACGGCTTTCGGGGAATGATGGCGATCCATCCGGCGCAGGTGCCGGTGATCAACGCCGCCTTCACGCCCACCGAGGAGGAAATCGCCGAGGCCCAGGAAATCGTCGACCTCTTCGCCGCCAACCCCGGCGTCGGCGCGATCGGCTGGAAGGGCGGCATGCTCGATCGCCCGTACCTCGCGCGCGCCGAGCGGCTGCTGCGGCAGGCGGGAACGCTGTGAGCCCAAACCCGGTCCCGCCCGTCCTGCGCTTGTCGAAGGATGGGCGGGGTTGGGGCAGCGGGCGGACCGAATGACTGAAACCGTCCTTCCCGATACGCTCGACCTTTCGAAGTACCTGCGCCGCGGCGACCGGATCGTCTTCGGCCAGGCCTGCGGCGAACCGACCACGCTGGTCGAAGCGCTGATCGGGCAGGGCGCGGCAATCGGCGATCTCGGCGCCTTCATCGCGACCAGCTTTTCCGGTCTGTTCACGCCGGAAACAGCAAGTGCCTTCCGCCTTTCCAGCATGGGCGCGATCGGTGCGCTGCGCGCCATGGCCAGGGCTCACGCGCTGGAGGTGATTCCCCTCCATGTCAGCCAGATCGCGCCGCTGATCGAAAGCGGGGTGATGCCCTGCGACGCGGCGATGATACAGGTCAGCCCGGCGGACGCGCAGGGTAACCATTCGTGCGGCCTGATCTCCGACTACGTGCGCGCCGCCGCGAGCAAGGCGCGCGTGGTGATCGCCGAAGTCAACGAACAGGTGCCCCGAGTGCCCGGCGAGACGATCCCGGCCTCGGCCATCGACGTGGCCGTGAAAGTCAGCCGCGCGCCGGTGGAAGTGCCGCCCGCGAAGATCGGCCCGGTTGATGAGGCTATCGCGCGGAATTGTGCCGAATATATCGGCGACGGTTCGGTGATCCAGACTGGGGTGGGCGCGGTGCCCGATGCCATCCTGCGCCTGCTACGCGATCGCAGGGATCTGGGCGTCCACTCCGGCATGCTGGGCGACGGGCTGGTCGATCTGGCCGAAGCGGGCGTGCTGACCAACGCGCGCAAGGAGATCGACCGGGGCGTCTCGATCAACGGCGCGCTGATCGGCACGCGGCGGCTCTATGACTGGGCGCATGACAACCCCGCGATCCGCATGACGCCGACGAGCTACACCCACGACGCCAGCGTGCTGGCCCGGCTTTCGCGCCTCGTCACGATCAACTCGGCGCTGGACGTGGACCTCACCGGTCAGGTCAACGCGGAGCAGTCGGGCATGGCCTATCTTGGCGGAACCGGCGGACAGGTGGATTTCGTGCGCGCCGGTGCCCGCTCGCCGGGCGGCGCCTCGCTGACGGTGCTTGCTTCCACCGCCAGGGGCGGCTCGGTGAGCAGGATCGTGCCCGCGCTCTCGGGGCCGGTTACCACCGCGCGCAGCGAAGTCGACGTGGTCGTCACCGAGTACGGCGCGGCGGAACTGAAAGGGCAGTCACTGGCGCAGCGAGCGCGGCGGCTGGTGAGAATCGCGCATCCCGATTTCCGCGAAGAACTGGAGCGCACCGCGTTCGAGATCGCAAAACGAGGATTTTGACCGATGACCGATGCCGTCCTTTTCGACATCCGCGACGAGGAAATCGCGGTGATAACCATCAACCGCCCGGACCAGCGCAACTGTCTGGGCCGCGAGGTGCGCGAAGGTCTTCGCGGCGCGTGGGACCGTTTCGAGCGCGACCCGTCGCTGCGTATCGCCATTCTCACGGGCAGCGGCGACAAGGTCTTCTGCGCGGGCGGCGATCTCAAGGAGATGGTCGAAACCGGCATGACGGTCCCGCCGCGCGAAATGTACGCGCTGCCTTACGACACGGTCGAACTTTCCAAGCCGACCATCGCGGCGGTGGGTGGCCATGCCTTTGCCGGCGGCTGGATGATCGCGCAGGCCTGCGACCTGTGCGTTGCCTCGACCAACGCGACCTTCGCGATTACCGAGGTGCGGGTGGGGCGGGGCAGCCCATGGGCCGCGCCGCTGATCCATATGATCCCGCAGCGGATCATGATGGAGCTCATGCTCACCGGAAAGCCGATCACGGCTGAGCGCGCATACGAGATCGGTCTCGTCAATCGCCTCGCCCAGCCGGGCGGGGCGCTCGATGCCGCCCTCGAACTGGCGACAGAAGTGCTCGAAGGGGCGCCGCTTTCGGTCAAGGCCGCGCGCGAGACGGTGATGCTGGCGACCGAGATGGGCCGTTCCGCCGCGCTCCGGGCCGCCCGCGCCGCGCACGATCAGGCCTATAATTCGCAGGACGCGCAGGAAGGGCCGCGCGCCTTCGCGGAGAAGCGCAGGCCGGTCTGGAAAGGCTGCTGAGCGTCCGGCCGGCGCCGCCCCGGTCTTGGGGCCGGGGACGGCCGCCTTTTTGCTCAGTTATCCAGCCGCATGCCCTGCAGGCTGCCTTCCTCGCGCCATTCCCTGACGAGGCGCTGGAAGTCGTCCCAGCCGGGCCCCCAGCCGCGGAACAGGAACCACTTGGCTTCCTTCTCGCCCTCGTTGGTGAAGTAGCTTGGCGTGCATTCGTTGAGGATGACCGAGAGATCGAGTTCCTTCTCGCGGAATTCCTTCACGTAAGCGTCCTGGGCCTCCTGCGTCGGCTCCACAGCCTTGATGCCGCGCTTGAGCGCTTCGGAGATGACGTAGCTGGCGTGATAACCCTGCATGCCGAACTGCAGCGTGGTGTTGCCGTTCAGGCCGCCTTGCACGTAGCCGGTGAAGAACATGTTGGGAAAGTGATGCGTCATCGTCCCGTGCAGCGTGAGCGGGCCGTCTGACCAGTGGTCGTAGATCGACACGCCTTCGCGGCCCTCAACGGTTTCGATGCCCCAGCGGCGCTTGAGCTCGCTGGTCACTTCGAAGCCCGAAGCGAAGATCATGCAGTCGATCTCGTGCTCCTTGCCCTCGTGGATGAAGCCATGCTCGGTCATGGCTTCGAGGCCGGCGGTCTTCGATACGTCGACCAGATGCACGTTCGGCCGGTTGAAGGTCGCGTAGTAATCGTTGTTCGAGAGCGGGCGCTTGCACATGAAGCGGTACCAGGGCTTGAGCGCCTCGGCCGTCTCGGGATCCTGGACGATCGAATCGACGCGCTCGCGCAGGCGCTGCATGACGCGGAAGTCCATGACTTCGCGGCGGCGCATGAATTCCTCCATGCTGACCTGCGGCCAGCCTTCTTCCTCGAGCTCAGCATTCAGGTTGCGGTTGATCTCGGTCCAGATGTCGCAGATCAGGTCCGGGTCGCCCGGGGGGATGATCTCGTTGGCGGCGCGCAGGAAGTTGGCCTGGCGCTCGGCCTGCCAGCCGGGCTTGAGCGAGGCGGCCCATTCGGGATCGGTCGGCGGGTTGGGGCGCTCGTCCACGCTCGAGGGCGTGCGCTGGATGACGTAGAGCTGCTTGGCGTACTTGCCGAGGTAGGGCACCGCCTGGATCGAGGTCGCGCCGGTGCCGAGGATCGCCACGCGCTTGTCGGCCAGCTTGTCGAGAACCGGTTCGTCCCAGCCGCCGCCGGTATATTCATAGTCCCAGCGCGAGGTGTGGAACATCTTGCCCTTGAAGCGGTGGATGCCGGGAATGGCCGGGAACTTGGGCGTCGACAGCGTGCCGCCGCACATCATCACGAAGCGCGCGCGGATCTCGTCCTCGCGGTCGGTCGAGATGCGCCAGCGCTTGATCGATTCGTCCCACCTGAGGCTGGTGATTTCGGTGTGGAGCAGCGCCTTGTCGCGAAATTCGAAGCGGTCGACGATGGCCTGGATGTAGTCGTAGATTTCCTTGCCGTCGGCGAACTTCTTGGAGGGCAGGTGGCCCATTTCCTCCAGCAGCGGGAGGTAGCAGTAGGCGTCGTTGTCGCACTGGATGCCGGGGTAGCGGTTCCAGTACCAGGTGCCCCCGAATCCGCCCGCATGCTCGATGTGGCGGAAGTTGGTTACGCCCGCCTTGGTGAGGTGATAGCCGGCCATGATGCCGGTCCATCCGGCGCCCAGAACCGCGACGTCTATGTCCTCGTCGACCGAATCGCGCGGAACAACCGGCGTGAAGGGATCGTGCTCGCGCGTGTCGTGGACAAAGTGGTCCTCGGGCGCGGCGTACTGGTTCTGGCCCTCACGGCGCATGCGCTTTTCGCGCTCGGCGTGATACTTTTCCTTGAGCGCCTGGATGTCGACTTCTTCAGGCGCGGGAACGATGGTCTTCTGGCAATTCATATCCGGTCCCACTTCTCTCGGGGCAACGCCAGCAGCGCCGCCGCCATTTGCCGCAAGCTGAATAGGTTTGCGCGCTTATTTGTCAACAGTGTTGTTCATTAAGCCCCCCTGGCCATGGCAAAACTGTAGCCGATGTGATCAATGTGTCCATGCAGGCCGAAGTCCAGCAGGCAGGGGTTTTCCGGCCCCTTGTCATGAATGGCCTCGTTTGCGGCGGCGACCTCCTCGATGGTCCAGCGCGGGCGATAGACGCCGCGCGTTTCGGCGACGAACATGCGCGCGACGCGGCCTGCCATCGAGGCGATCGTCTCCCCAGTGACGGGGCAGCTCTCGTGCGCGAGCCAGCCGACCACTGGCGCGACCAGTTCCGGCTCCATCGGCGGGTACTGCGAGGTGTCGAGCCCCTCGGCCATGCGTGTGAGCGCGCCGGGCACGATCGTGTTGCATTTGACGCCGAACGCCTCGCCTTCCAGCGCGGCGATGTTGCCCAGTCCGAGCATGGCGGACTTCGACATGCCGTAGTTCACGCAGCGTTCGTTGCCATAGAGCCCGCCGACCGAACTGGTCAGGACGATGCGGCCGTAACCTGCGTCGCACATAAGGCCGAAGGCCGGTTGAACCACGTGAAATGCGCCCAGCAGGTGTACGTCGAGCACGGCGCGCAAGTCCTGGGCAGAAAGCTCGCGGATCGATCCGTAGCGCACGTTGCCGGCATTGTGGATCAACACGTCGACGCGGCCCCATGTATCGAGCGCGGCCTGGATGATCGCCCTGCCGCCTTCCGGCGTCGCGACCGAATCGGCGTTGGCGATGGCTTGGCCGCCCGCCGCGACGATCTCATCGACGACGCCTTGCGCGACGCTCGTGTCCGGACGGTCGCCCCGGATTGCGCCGCCCAGGTCGTTGACGACGACCCTGGCCCCGCGCGCGGCGAGCAACAGGGCATAGGCCCGGCCAAGCCCACGGCCCGCTCCGGTAATGACGGCGACGCGTCCGTCGAAACGCATTTCGGGCGTGGGCATGTTCGGGCATCCTTCTGGCGGTATCCGGGCAATTGTACGGGTTTCCGGCCGGCTTTAGAATTTGGCGCCGACCGCCATGCACCGGGGCCGCCTTTGTTATCGGCTCACTACGCCAATATCTGTACGCATATGCCCGTCCGAGCAAGCGATGCCGGCGATCTCGTCGCCCCGGCGATGGGCGCGCGGCCGCGGCCTGCCGCGTTGCCTATGCGCTGCGCGCCCGATAGGAATCCGGGCATGGACTCGGCGCGCGGCCGAGCGAGAGGACAGGATCATGCTCGAACCCGCAGGCCGTAATCAGGACGGAATCGCCGCGCAGCCCGGCGAAGGCTGGGCGCTGCACCGCATGACCCCGCCCAGCCGGCTCAACGGCGCCAACGGCATCCGTGCCGGCGCGGACGGCAGGCTCTATGTGGCGCAGGTCGCGGGGAGCAGGGTCAGCGCGGTCAATGTCGACACCGGCGCGGTCGAGACGATCAGTGCCGCCTCGGGTTCGGGCGGCGGTATTGTCGGCCCGGACGATCTCGTCTTCGATGAGGCAGGCAATCTCTACTGTACCGAGATCACCGAAGGCCGCGTCTCGATGATGACGCCGGACGGCCGCTACAAGGTGATCCATGGCGACATGCCGGTGGCCAACCCCATCACTTATCATCAGGGCATGCTGATCGCGGGCGAACTGCGCATGGGCGGGCGGATCATGGAACTGGACCGCGACGGCGGAGCGCCCCGCGTGATCTGCGAAGGCGTGCCGATGGCCAATGCCTTTGAAGTGGGCCCGGACGGCAAGCTCTACTTCCCCGCGCAGGGCGCGAACGAGATCTGGCGTGTCGGCCTCGACGGCGGCGAGCCGGAAGTGGTCGCCAAGGACCTCGGCGTGCCGGACTCGGTCAAGTTCCACCCGGACGGCTACATCGTCTCCACGCAGGTCTACAGCGGCCAGGTGCTCAAGGTGGACCCGCGCACCGGCGAAAAATCGGTGCTGGCGGACATCGGCCCCGGCCTCGACAATGTCGCCTTCGTCAACGGACGGACTTTCGTCAGCCACATCAACGGCTCGATCACGGAAGTCGTCGCGCCGGGGCAGACGAAACCGCTGATCGAGAAGGGCCTGCAATGGCCGCTCGGGCTTGCGGTGGGCCCGAACGGCCATGTCTTCGTGGCCGATGGCGGCTTTACGTACCTGCTCAATCCGGGCGAATCGCTGCAACTGGTGGGGATGCTGTTCACGCCGGGCTTTCCCGGATGGGTGCGCGCGGCGGCGGCCTGCGGAACCGACGAATGGGTCGTTACTACCGCGAACGGCGACGTGGCGCGGTGGAATCCGGCCACCGAGCAAACCGAATTCCTGACACGCGGGCATGACCTACTGATGGGCATCGCCGTGGCGCCGGGCGGCGCGGTGGTCGTCGCCGAACGTCCGACGGGCAGGGTGCTCGCGGTCGAGGACGGCAAAGTCACCGAGCTGGCGAGAGGGCTCGATCAGCCGATGGGCGTCGCGGTTTCGGGGGACGGCACCGTCTTCGTCGCCGAAAGCGGCGCCGGGCGCGTGGTCAAGCTGACAGGCGGACGCAAGGAGACCGTGCTCGACGGTCTCGTCCGGCCGGAAGGCATCGCCATTGCCGGCGGCGCCCTCTACGTCGCCGATCCCGGCGCGGGAGAAGTGGTCGTCAGCGATCTTTCGGGCGGCGCGCGCGAAGTGGCCGCGAGCGGCCTGCCGATCGGCGGCCCCGGGGGCTCGCGGCCGGTCCAGCTTGGCGGCGTGGGCGACATGTGCGGGCCCATGAACACGTTCGTCGGCATAGCGGTCGCACCGGACGGCACGGTCTATCTGTCCGCCGATGCCGAAGGCAGCGTGCTTGCATTGCGCCGGCTGTGAGGGAGAGCGGCACCGTGCTCAAGCAGATCTGCTTCTTCCGCAAGCGCCCCGACATGACCATGGACGAGTTCATGGACTACTACGAGAACCAGCACTCGCAGCTGGCGAAGAAGATGGGGGCAAAGCCCGCGATCCCGAACGCGGTGCGCTATGTGCGCCGCTACCTCGTCCCCGAAAGGAACCCGGTCACCGGCGAGATTCACGATCCCGGCTATGACTGCATCATGGAGATCTGGTGGAACAGCCGCGAGGACTTCGAGCGTTCGCAGGCGATCATCAGCGATCCCGAGCGCCTGCCGATAACGAAGGCCGACGAGGAAAAGCTCTTCGCCAGCCACGAGAATCCCGTATGCACCTGCATCGAATACGATTCGCCGATGGGGCCGAACGGAGAGGTGCCCCGCGTCGACCTGCGATACGAGGATTGAGGTGCACGCGACCGTGACGACAGCGCGCGACGAATGGCGCAGCCATGCCATGCTGCCGGTGGCCGCCGGCCTCGGCTATGCGACCAGCGTGATCCACATCTATGGCATCGGGCCTTACCTCGCCCCGGTCGCCGACACATTCGGCTGGACGCGCACCGAAGTGACCTTCGGCCTCACCATCGCGACGCTGGTACAGGCGATTGGCGGCATCTTCATCGGCCTCGCTGTCGACAGGTACGGGCCGCGCCGTTTCGGCGTTATCGGCCTCGTCCTGATTTCGGCGGCCTTTGCCCTACTGGGCACGGCGGACGGGTCGCTGCTGGGCTGGTATCTGCTCTGGGGGCTGATCTCGCTCGCGGCGCTACCGGTCCAGGCCTCGATCTGGACCAGCGCGGTCGCCTCGCGCTTTCATGTCTCGCGCGGCCTGGCTTTCGCGGTGACGCTGTGCGGCGCCTCGATCGCAGCGGCGCTGTTCCCGCTGATGGGCACTTACGCGATCGCCGAACTTGGCTGGCAAAGGGCTTTTCCGACCCATGCGGCGGTCTGGTTCGTCGTTGCCTTCCCGCTGATATTCCTGTTCTTTCGCGGTGCCTATGATCGCGGGCGCGGCAAGCAGGCGGCCGAAAGAGCGGTAAGGCCGCACGACCTGCCCGGCGCCACG
The DNA here is from genome assembly GCF_014640675.1 of Novosphingobium endophyticum. GTDB lineage: Bacteria > Pseudomonadota > Alphaproteobacteria > Sphingomonadales > Sphingomonadaceae > Novosphingobium > Novosphingobium endophyticum. Next base: position 41,803 of record NZ_BMHK01000004.1, read on the forward strand.
CTGGGCGAGGGGCTGCGCTCTTCGGTCTATCACCGTCTCTTCATCGCCAGCCTGCTGTTCACATTCACCATTATCGCGCTGGTCGTTCACTTCGTCTCGATTCTCACGGACCGCGGCGCCGATGCGCTGACCGCGGCGGCGATCGCTTCCTTCGTCGGCTGGTTCTCGTTCGTCGGTCGCCTCGGCACCGGCTTCCTGCTCGACCGTTTCCCGGCATCGCTGGTTGGCGCGGCGGTCTTCCTGCTGCCTGTCGCGGGCAGTCTGCTGATGCTGCTCGGCGGAACCTCGTTCGCCGCGCTCGCGCTTGCCTCGGGACTGATCGGTCTGACGCTGGGCGCGGAGATCGATGTCGTCGTCTTTCTCATCAGCCGGCATTTCGGATTGAAGAATTTCGGCGGGCTCTACGGCGGCGTTCTTGCGGCGCTCTCTATCGGAACGGCCATCGGCCCGCTGGTGGCCGCGCAGATCTATGACCGCACGGGCAGCTACGAGATGTTCCTGTGGATGTCGCTCGGCTTCATGGCGGCGAGCAGCCTCGCGATAGGAAGCCTGCCGCGGCGATACGGAGCCTACGCGGCGGCCTGAGATGCAGGCGGCCTCAACAAGACCCTGTTTCGGCGGCTACCCCCTACCGGAAGCTCTTCGAGAGGATGACCAGTCTCGGATCGCCCTCCACCGCCTCCGGCACAAATTCCTTCTCGCGCTCCAGTGCGATAGCGGCGCGGTTTTCGCGGTCCTCGATCGTGATCACGCGCCGCACGCCGCGCGCCTCGGCCTCTCGGGTTAGCAGGTCGAGGAGCGCCCAGCCGATGCCTTTGCCGCGATAGTCGCGGCGGATCGAAACGGCGACTTCGGCGGTATCGAGCGGACCGTCGCAGACGAGCAGCCCGGAGGCGACGAGCGAGCCGTCGGCGCGATTGAACGCCAGGTAGCTCTCCGAGCGAAAGTGGTCCGCATGGACCAGCGGATCGAGCTGGGCGTGCGAGATCCGTTCGGCGGCGGTAAGGAACCGGAACCGGCGATCCTTGTCGCTCACCCGCTCGAAGAAGGCGATGAGCGCCGGTTCGTCGTCTTCGGTGGCTGGACGGACATCGAGCTGGACGCCCGAGCGGGTATCGATCGGGATGACCTGGGTGACGTGCATGGCAGGAACTCCTGAACTGTTGCGTCCCTCTTGGGTCATGTTCTGCGCCCGGCCCTTGATCGAGCGCAAGTTCGCGTTCGCAAGTACCGGAAATCCCGCTCAGTATTGTCGCATGCCGGTTGCGTCCTCGGCCTTGAACACGGGGATCGACTCGAGGGGCCTGAGCATGAGCAGCGGGATCGTCCGGTCGGTTGCCTTCTGGTAGTCGCCATAGAAAGCAAAGTTGTCGACCATGTGCGCCCAGGCCTTCTCGCGCTCGGCCCCTTCGGGTTCGCGCCAGGTGGCGCGGAAGGCTTCGGTCGCAACCTGGAAATCCACCGTCTCTTGTTCGCGGATGTTGAGATACCAGGCCGGGTGGTGGTCCGCGCCGCCCTTTGAGGCGACGATGACCAACTCGCCGCCGACGACGCCGTAGCACAGGCCGGTGATGAAGACCTTGCTAGTCTTGCGTCCTGTATACTTGATGAGACAGTGCGTGCCGAAAGCGGGGCCGCCGACCGCCGTGATGTCCATGATGTGGCCTTTGGCGCCTCCGGACGAGAGGTAGAGGTCGCGGTGCTCCGCCACCCAGTCCTTGCGCACTTCGCTGATGGCTGCTGATGTTTTGTCGCTCATGGCGGATCCTCTTTCCCGGTCTGACCGCCCGGTCCTGGCGGTGCTTGTCAACCGCGAAGTCTCACCTATTTCGCTGACGGGGCCAAGACCCGGATCCATGCATTCGGCACCGCCGGGGCGATTTGCGCCCATGTGCGAATAATGAGATAACGGGCGCAAATACGCACAACGCAAAGCAAGAGGATCCGATGGGTGAAACAGGCAAGATCGTGACGGCAGCCGAGGACCTGGTCGCTCCGGTCAATGTCCCGGCGCAAGCCTATATCTCGCCGGACTATGCCAGGGCCGAGCGCGACCGGCTCTGGCGCAAGGTCTGGCTGCAGGCGGGGCGACTCGAGGACATTCCCGAGGTCGGCAACTACATCACCTATGACATTCTCGACGATTCGGTGATCGTGGTGCGTTCCTCGCCCAGCGAGATCCGCGCCTTCCACAATGTCTGCCCGCATCGTGGCCGCCGGCTGATCGACATACCGCCGGGCAAGCGGAGCGCGCGCGGCACCCGGCCGAACTTCGTCTGCGGCTATCACGGCTGGACCTTCGACCTTGAAGGCACCAACACCTACATCGAGCATCAGGAGGACTGGCAGGGCCGGCTGTGCGACGGGCTTGCCGACCTCGGCAAGGTCAAGGTCGATACCTGGGGCGGCTGGATCTGGATCAATCTCGATCCCGAGGCGATGCCGCTTGCCGAATATCTCCACCCCGCCGCCGAAATGCTCGAACCCTACCAGCTTCACAACATGCGCCCGCGCTGGCGCAAGTGGGTGGTGTTCGAGTGCAACTGGAAAGTGGCGATGGAGGCTTTCTTTGAGACCTATCACGTCTCCACGACGCATTCCGAGTTCATGGAGTTCGGCCAGTTTCGCGGCTGGGCGCGAAATCAAGGGCTGCATTCCAACATCGGCTACGATGCACCCGCGGGGCAGGAGGAGGACTCGGGCAAGCTGCGCATTGGCGCCGGCGAGGATCCGCGCCTGACTACGGCCGAAATGCAGAACTTCACCTGGGAAAACGCCAATACCAACACGACGATGACGCTCGTCTCGGTCGCCAATCGGCTGAAGGACGAATTGCCCGAAGGAACGCCGGCGGCGGAGGTCTCGGCCTACTGGCTCAAGACCGCGCGCGAGGAGGACGCCGCGCGCGGCGTCGTCTGGCCGACGGTCGACCCGCGCCACACCGCCAAAGCGGGAACGGCCTGGCAGATCTTCCCCAATTTCCAGATCGGCCACGCGGTCAACAACATGCTGTGCTATCAGGCGCGGCCCTTTGGGGCCGATCCCGACAAGTGCATCTTCGAGGCGGCGGTCTATGAACTCTATCCCGAAAGCGAGGCGCCCGAGACGGATTGGGAATATACCGAGCCTCAGGACTGGCCGCCCGTGCTGCAGCAGGACTTCGCCAATATGGCCGCCGTGCAGCAGGGCATGAAGAACGTCGGCTTCCGGGGCGCCCAGCCCAATCCCTATGCGGAGCGTTCGGTCGCCAGCTTTCACCTGAATCTGGCCAGGTTCATGGGAATCGGGAACCCCACCACCTATTGACCGGTTGGACAAACGCGGGGATCGGCGGGAACGATTCCGCGCAGCAGGGGATGTCACATGGTCAGGATGCCGCTCGTCCATCTGAGCTGGGCCATCGCCGACAACGCCGATCGGCCGGCATGCGATGCTTTCTTTCGCGAGGTGTTCGGGGCCGAAACGGCTTACGAGATGCTGGTCACGCCCGAAACCGAGAAGTTGGGGCTCGACCGCGAGGAAAGCCTGCTGATGATCGGCGATTCGATGCTGATCCCGATCGCGCCGGCCGGACGCGGGACTCGGGAGGGCCATCCGCTTGGCGACATGCTGCGCCGCTCCGCCGCGCCGATGCGCTGGATTGGCGTCGCGCTCAAGGTCGCGGACCTGAAGGAGGCCGACGCCTGGTTCGCGGCGCGCGGGTTCAAGCGGCACTACGATCCCGGCATGGAGGCGCACTACTTCCTGGTGCCGCGCGGGCAGGCCATGGGCATGCGGCTGGAAATCGTCGTGCAGGACATGCCCGGCGATCCGCGCCGCGATGCGTCATGGACGCCGGAGAAATGGCGCAGCGAGCACCCGCTCGGGATCGAGGGCCTGCAGGCGATCGGCATCTCCGCGCCTTCGCTGGACGAGGCGCGCGAACTGTTCGCCGGCAAACTCGAATGGCCCGAGATCGCCGTGCGCGAACTTACCGAGGCAACGTGCGCGGCCTTCGCGATAGGGGATACCGTGCTCGAGGCGCTCGAAGACAAGCGCGAGGACGGCCCGGTCGCGACCCATGCGCGCGAGGTGAAGGGCATCTATCACCTCGTCTACAAGGTCCGCAGCGCCGAGAAAGCCGCGAACTATCTGCGCGGCAAGAGCCTGACCCTGATCGGCAACGTCTCGGATCGTTTCGCCATTATGCCGGTGGAGGCCCATGGGCGGCTGATCTGGTTCACCGAAGAGACGCCGGAAGGCTATCCGGAAGTGGGTTCGAAGCTGGGCGAAATGGCGCGGTTTCCGAACGGCTGACCCGCATCACCCAACTTCCAGCATAGCTCTCCTTCAAACTGACGATCGTTGTCGTCCTGGTGTAAATGAACGTATGGCGGGTCCCGAGGCGCGCATCAGCCGCCGTGAAGGGCGGCTTTGCCGGCGTCAGCTGTCCGAGAGACGGCCAAGCTTTGCTAGGCGCGGGGGAGTGAATACCTAGACCGCAAGGCGCTTTCGATGCTTGTCGATTGCGGCCACGACTTCTCCCGAAAAGGGTAGATGCGCCTTTTCTTGATCCCAAAGCGCGTCAAATTGCTCGACGGTCTCTTTTGCCGTCGAGACGACGAGGTGTGAGGCCAACCGCGACTTGTCCGCGATCGTTTCCAGTTCGCTGTAGGTAAACGACTCCCATTCGCGCGAGCGATGGAATTTGAGAGCGGAATCCTCCTCGGGAAAATAGGCGACCGTCGATAGGAGGTCGTAAGCGGGGGCGAGGATTGGTCGGCGTTGGTCGGGATAGATCAGCGACCAGTTTTTCAGATGCATGTCACCATTGCCGATCAGAACGGAATAGGTGAGGCGGCGGACAAACTCGACGGCGCTTGCCTCGTCTGTCTCGATCGCGAGCACTGACAAGATTTGGCGGTAGCTGGCGTTCTCATACTTGTCGTCGGCGTACACGCCATAGACCTGGGCAAAGTCCTCGACGTGGATTGCACCTTCGTCGTTACGATCGAAGCGGCGTATGGCGTAGGCCGACGCCCCGTATCGGGTGATCCCGTCGGGCAATCCTTCAATCGCATCCAGCGGCACAAGATCGATTTCAGGGACATCGATCCCGAGCTTGGAGGCCAAGCTCATGGCGGCGTACTCGTTTTCCGGAACGTCGGGGTGACGGGCTGATGGGAGTTTTACGATCCAGTCGCCGCCTGTGCCGCTTACCGGAATGGTGAGGCCACCATTTTTGCCTCGGTTCTTCAAGGCCGAGAATTTGAGCCGAACGCCTGCAAGGGAGAAACGCAGGGCATGCTTGGCCTGCCCTGCGACGCCTTCATTTTCGGAATCCTCGGGCGGTGCATCGCGTGCATCAACGGGAACGGCTTTGACGGCTCCTGGCAAGTCCCTGCCGAGTTGGGCGAGCAGCGGGTACTCGCGAATAGCTTTGACCCCAGCGCGCCGCGCCAGATAATCGCGCAACGTACCTTCGGGCAAGAGGTTGGAGAAGAACGGCTCGATTGTGGTCTGGTAGGCACGCGGCGCGTTGACGATGCCGCCATAAGGGTCGCGGTAGGCAAGCGAGAGCGTCGAACGATCCTCATCTGCGAGGTAGACCTCGTCAAACGTGAAGATGCTGCGATCCCCATCGAGACGGGCGAGCGTCCCGATGCGGCGGTCATACAGGAGTATGTCGAGAGCGGCTGCGTCAATCATTCGTCATCCTCCTCCAGCCGATAGGCAGGAAGCTGACGCCTTGTCTCTATGAGCGGTGTGTGCAGCTGAATGTTGCGGAAGTGCCTAAGCGACGAAGTTGCCTCCTCAAGCTGCTTGGCCAGTTTGGCTGCACCGCCCTGAGCGTCGATCAGGGATTTCAGACGCTTTGCAGGTTGCAAAGCTTCATCCAGAGCCTTCAGTTGAGCGGCATCGAATTGCAGCTTGGGAATGGTCCGGATCGCGTTCTGAAAGCCGTCGATCTGCGAAAGATCGGGAAAGCTAGCTTTGATGCGCTGGGCAAGCCGCGCTTGCTCGTTGAGCAAGTTCAGGGCGCGACTGGTTTCGACAGTCGTGCCGTGGGCGCGAAGAGCGCCTTCCACAGCGGGCAGAGCCTTGCGGGGGACAAGCTTGATCTCAAGGTCGAGGGCGCGCGCGATTTCGACAAGGCTTGAGAGCTGGAGATCGACCGCGCCTTTCTCTATCTTGGAGATATGGCTTTGAGGCAGGCCGACGCGCTGCCCCAGTTCCTTCTGGGTCAGTGCCTTCGCCTGCCGTGCCGCACGAATGATGGCGGCTATCTCGTCCATTCTTGCACTCATTTATCTGCTTTTGCATATACTGGGTTAAAAATATATGCCTTTACATATCACATCTTTGGGGCCTTCCGCTAGGTGATATGTTTTTGCATATATGTGATGCACAGAATATGTAGTTGCATATACTGGATATGTGTCCGAGCTTGTTTATCCGAGACGATGTGGTCGACGACAGTTCCCTGCGCCGGCGACGACAATGACGCCGGCCCGGGGTGATTCGGACTACCGATCTGTGCGCGGGTCGGAATTGCGCTGCGTGCAGTTGGTTCAGTTCGATCTGGGAGAGGGTCGACCGACGATTAGATAGCGCCAGACACCGACGCAATTGATAAGGAGCAAAGGCGATATTCTGCCAGGCGATCCCTTCGCTATCGGGATTGGCAAAGCCCCACGCGACAAGGCTTATCCGAGCTGGTTACGAAGATCACCATGGCCCATCCCGTCCATAGCCGCCCGAGATTCAACGATACGATGAAGGCGGCCACCGTGGCGGCGAATGCACCGTACGCACCAGTTCTGCCAATAAAGTGGCTTAGTTTCAATATCTTATGAGGATTTTCCAAAAGCTGATGGGACACATTTTGCGTCGTGGGGAACATTTCGGCAAGCGAAATTTGCGTTTCGCATTCTGGCCTTGCCGGGCAAAATTGCAGGGCCATTCGGGCGCGTCGTGGCGAAATTACGGCTGTCAGCACTACGCGATCGCCAACTGGTAGCGTGTCGATTTGAGCATGCCCGTTTGTGTCAGCGCCCCCATCGCGACGAGCTCATGTAAGTCGCGAGTGGCGGTCGCGCGCGAGGTGCCGGTGATGGTGATGTAGTTGGCCGCGCTGAGTCCGCCCGTGAAGCCATCGATCCCTTCCCTAAACATGCGTGTGATGACCCGGGCCTGACGCTCGTTCATCTGGTCGCGGAAGCGGTCGTAGAATTTGACCTTCGCGAGGAGGAAGTCGATCAGCGCGAGGCTGTGTTCCTGTGCGTCCAGTACCGTCTGTGCAAAGTAGGTTAGCCAGCCGGTGATCTCGTTTCGCTTGTTGGCTGCCTCCAGTGCGTCATAGTACGTGGCGCGGCTGCGCTGTATGACCTGCGACAGGGCAATCAGGCTGGGCTGGCCGATGGCTTGAGAGAGAGCCTTTTCCGCAAGTGCGCGGGCGATGCGCCCATTGCCATCCTCGAAGGGATGGATCGAAACGAAGTAAAGATGGGCGATCCCTGCGCGGGTCAGGGCGGGCAAGGGGTTCGAGCCCCCTGGGTTTGAACTGGTGAACCAATCCAGGAAGCCTTGCATCTCTTCCGGCACATCTTTTGATGGGGGCGCCTCGAAGTGAACCGCGGGCTTGTGAACAAGCCCGGAGACGACCTGCATTGCATCCTCATGATCACGATAACGGCCAACAGCGTCGATATCGCGACGTCCGCTGACGACCATATCGTGCCACGCGAAGAGTGTTTCGTTCGTTAGCGGATCGGCAAAGTCGCGGTAGAGTGCGATCATCATTTCCGCGATGCCGCGTTCGGCAGGAGGAATTTTGCGATCTGCGGTCTCGAGGCCGAATTGGCGGCGTAACGAACTCTGCACGCTGTCACGATTGAGCAACTCGCCTTCGATCTCCGAGGTCTTGAGCGCCTCGCCGGTCATGATGTCAATGGTGACAGTCGCGCGGTCATCCTCGGTCAGGTGCTTGGTCGAACCGATCAGGATGCCGGATTGCTGCAGGAATTGGGCTTCAAGCGACGCCAAAGGGGCGCTGTCCCAGCGAAACTCCGGCCAGTCTGGCTGCTGCCAATTCCACTTCATGAGCTATAAAATCCTCATTTATAACTCAACATATTATATATAGTGATTTATAAGTCCAGCATTTATGCAACGTAACTCGATCGTGCAGCTGGAGAAAACTTTTTGTCATAGTGCTTTATGCCAGAATCTGCCCCATATGAGTGCCCGCTCCAGATCTGGGAGGAGGCAAGCTATCCCATCCAGGGCGCCCCAGAGTTGGTGGCCAACCATTACGGCCGCTAGCCACCGCCAGATGCCGGTTCAAATTTGTCCACGCCGCATAGAAACACTTTGCCGAAGGCTCAATACAACGCGGGCGCCGCACGGATCAGCCATTCTTTCATTGAACCTCGGCGACGTGCTTCCGAAGGCTCTCCCGCAACTCAAATGTTTGGGAGATCATCAATGAGATTGAGCAAGATAACTGTGATTGGGGCCGCTGTCGGCGGAATGTGCACGGCAGCTGCTCACGCTGCGGTTCCAGAGGCTGGAGGCACGAGCCCTCAAGCACAGGCTCAACAACCGTCAGCACCGCCGCCTGCTACATCCGCTCCGTCCGCGGGAACGCCCGGCGCGGTAACCTCTGAAACAACCTTCAGCGATGAAGAGCTCGAGCAGTTTGCGCGGGCGGCAATGGCCATCCAGCAAATTGAGAAGGATCCCACCGCTTCGGCGGAAGACAAGCAACCGAAAATGGCCGCTGCCGTACAAGCGTCCGGATTGACCCCGCAGAAGTTCAACGAGATCGCCGCCGCTTCGCAATCTGATGCCGCACTGATGCAACGCATCCAGATGGCAGCTGGAAAGATCCAAGGGGCCAATTCGCCGTAATGAACATGGAGCGGGCGCTGAGCAGCGCCCGCCGTTCGTTCATCGGTACCGCGCCGACCTAAATGACAGATTTCTCGTGAGAGAGCAGGTGTTTCTCAAAGGGGGGGCGACAGTGGAGACAGGTCTTTCGAGCATCGAAAGGTTTCGAGGCGCAATTGAAACCAGTGCACTGGGTTATGAATTGGCCGCTCTTGCAAGCGATGCGGCACGCAAAATAGCCTTGGAGCGTGAATCCGCCAAGCGGAAGGACATCGCTCGGAGCTTGGTAGTAGCAGTTTCAAGATACGGCGACGTGCCCGACGAACCGCATCGAAGTACCAGGGTTCGGCAGCGCATTGCTACCCGCATGCTGCGATCGTGTCCCGCCCAACAACGCGCAATCAGCAAGCGAATCGCAGCGGATGCTGAGCGCATCGAGATAGCCTTCTCAGAAGTTGTCGATGATCCTGGGATCTCACCGCCATGCCGACATGCTGCTTTTCAAGCTTACGCAAGATTGAGAATAGCTGAGCCTTTCCCGGGGCAAACAGTGAGCTGGACGGTGATTCAATAGTTCAAGACCGTCACCAGCGGCCGCCCCTACTTCGCCTCCGCAAGCAGCTTGGCCGCCTCTGCCGAGGCCCAGTCATTCCCGCCCGTCCAGCGCCAGACTTCCTTGCCCTCGCTGTCGAACAGTACCGTCACCGGCAGGTTGCCGCCGTATTGGAAGCCGAGGTCGCCCTGTTCGTCCACCCAGGGCTGGATGAGGTCGAGCTTGCGGCGGCGCAGGATGTCGACGACCTTGTCGATCTGGCCCATGTCCTGCGAGATCGGCAGCACCGTCACCCGGTCCTGTGTGGCCGACAGCGCCGCGAGCGTCGGCATCTCGGCGATGCAGGGCGCGCACCAGGTGGCCCAGAGGTTGACGAGCAGCGGCTTGCCCTTGAACGAGGCGAGGTCCAGCGTCTCGCCCTTGTCGTCGACGAGCGTGACGGCCGGGATCGGCTCGCCCTTGTGCGAACGGTCGAGCTTGTCCGCCGGGGCTTCGGTGGCCTGCGCGGTTTCGGCGGGGGCCTGCGAAGCCTGCGGTTGCGACTCCTCTCCGCTTTGCCTATCGCAGCCGGCGGCCAGAAGGGCGCCAGCAAGGACGAGATACTTGAGCGAGCGGGAAGACAGCAAGACGGGAGGCTCCAACCAGATGTGGGGCGGACGGTTCGAAGGTGGACCGTCGGCGATCATGCGCGAGATAAATGCCTCGATCCCCTTCGACAAGGCACTGTGGCGGCAGGACGTCGCCGCCAGCAAGGCGCATGTCGCAATGCTGGGCGCTTGCGGCATCGTTTCCGGCGAGGACGCCGTGGCGATTTCCGAGGGGCTTGACAAGGTCGCGGCCGAATATGAGGCCCATGGCGTCCCCGAGGACTGGGATCTCGAGGACATCCACATGACCACCGAGTCCCGCCTGACCGAACTGATCGGTCCGGTGGCCGGGCGCCTGCACACCGCGCGCAGCCGCAACGACCAGGTGGCGACCGATTTCCGCCTCTGGGTGCGCGATGCCATCGACCAGGCCGACGCCGGGCTGGAAGCGCTGCAGGTCGCGCTCGTCACTCGCGCGGGCGAACATGCCGGCAGCATCATGCCCGGCTTCACGCATCTGCAGACCGCGCAGCCGGTTACGCTCGGCCATCACCTCATGGCCTATTACGAGATGATCCAGCGCGACCGTTCGCGCTTTCACGATGCGCGGGGGCGCATGAACAAGTGCCCGCTCGGTTCGGCGGCGCTCGCCGGTACCGGCTTTCCCATCGACCGTGAGATGACCACGCAGGCATTGGGCTTCGACGCGCCGACCGCGAACAGCCTCGATTCGGTTTCCGACCGCGATTTCGCGCTCGATTACCTCATGGCCGCCGCGCAGTGCGCGCTGCACCTCTCGCGCCTCGCCGAGGAGTTCATCATCTGGGCGAGCCAGCCTTTCGGCTTCGTCGCGCTGCCCGATACGCTCTCCACCGGCAGCTCGATCATGCCGCAGAAGAAGAACCCCGACGCGGCCGAACTGGTGCGCGGCCACGCGGGCCGCATATCCGGCTGCCTGATGTCGCTGATGATGACGATGAAGGGCCTGCCGCTCGCCTATTCGAAGGACATGCAGGATGACAAACCGCCGGTCTTCGAGGCCGCGAGCCTGCTCGCGCTCTCGATCGCGGCGATGACCGGCATGGTCGCGGACACCAGGTTCCGCACCGACCGCATGCGCGGCGCGGCCGAGCTGGGCTTTGCCACCGCCACCGACCTTGCCGACTGGCTGGTGCGCGAGGGCAATATTCCCTTCCGCGAGGCGCACCACATCACCGGCGCGGCCGTGAAGCTTGCCGAGACGGCGGGCCTCGCGCTCGACAAGCTGCCCCTGGCCGATCTCAAAAAGATCGACAGCCGCATCGACGAGCGCGTATTCACCGCGCTTTCCGTCGAGGCATCGGTCGCCGCGCGAAAGTCGCATGGCGGCACGGCGCCCGATCAGGTTCGCCTGCGCGTGGCCGAAGCCCGGTCCGCGCTCGGTCTGGAGTAGCCCGCTTGCGCAAGGTCGTACCGCTCGCGTTGATCCTCGCCCTGGCCGCGTGCGGCTCGAGGAGCGGGCTGGAGCTCAAACCGGGGCAGGAGCCGCCTCCGGCGCCTTATGGCCGCGCGGAGAAACCCGAGCCTGACGAACTGCTCGAACCGCCGACGCTGGCGATTCCCGAACGCAGCGTCGAGCTGCGCACCCGATCCGAGGAGCGCGAGGACGATCCCTTCGATCTCCCGCCTCCGGAATAAGACCAGGACATCCATGGACCATTTCGAACTGAAGAACGGCGTGCTCCACGCCGAGGACGTGCCGCTGGAGGTGATCGCGCGCGAAGTCGGCACGCCGGTCTACGTCTATTCGCGCGCGACGCTGACCCGCCACGCCCGCGTTTTCCGCGAGGCGCTTGCCGCCCTGCCGAGCGTCCACATCGCCTTTGCGGTCAAGTCCAATCCCAATCTTGCGGTGCTCCACCTGCTGGCCAGCGAAGGCTACGGCGCCGATGTCGTCTCCGAAGGCGAGATGCGCCGCGCGCTGGCCGCCGGCGTGCCGGCCGGGGACATCGTCTTCTCGGGCGTCGGCAAGTCGAAGCGCGAGCTGACCGCAGCCCTCGAGGCGGGGATCGGCCAGTTCAACCTCGAGAGCGAGGAAGAAGGCGTAGAGCTGGCGGAAATTGCCGCCGCGATGGGCAAGGCGGCATCCTGCGCGCTGCGCGTCAATCCGAACGTCGATGCGAAGACCCACGCCAAGATCTCGACCGGAAAGGCCGAAAACAAGTTCGGCGTTACCTATGATGTCGCGGCCGGGATCTATGCGCGCCTTGCGGAACTGCCGGGTCTCGATATGCGCGGCCTCGCGGTCCACATCGGCAGTCAGATCAGTGATCTTGAACCCTCGCGGCAGGCCTTCATCAAGATGGGCACGCTGATGGAGACGATCCGGGCGCAAGGGCACGAGGTCACGCACATGGACCTCGGCGGCGGCCTTGGCGTGCCCTACAAGGCGGGCGAGAGCCTGCCCACGCCCGAAGATTACGGCAAGCTCGTCGCCGAAGTGGCGAAGGACTGGGGCGTTACCCTGATGTTCGAGCCGGGCCGCGTCATCACGGGCAACTCAGGCGTGCTTGTGACCGAAGTGATTCGCGTGAAGCAGGGCGCGGTGAACCCCTTCGTGGTGGTCGACGCGGCGATGAACGATCTTGCGCGGCCCGCGATGTACGATGCCTGGCATGACTTCGCGGCGGTGCGGCCAAGCGACGAAAAGATGGTCGCTAACATTGTCGGCCCGATCTGCGAGAGTTCGGACACCTTCGCCGAGGGCCGCGAGATCGACGCGGTGAAGGCGGGCGATCTTGCGGTGTTCCGCACGGCCGGCGCCTATGGCGCGACGATGGCGAACACCTACAACAGCCGCGCGCTGGTGCCCGAGGTGATGGTCGATGGCGACAAGTGGGCGCTGGTCGCTAGCCGCATCGAGCCGGAAACGATCCTGGCCGCAGAGCGCGTGCCGGAGTGGCTGAAGTAAGTCCTTCGACACGCTCGGGTCCTTCGACAAGCTCAGGATGAGCGGGTATGGATGGGCCAGTGACCGGAACCCGCTCGTGCTGAGCCTGTCGAAGCACATGCGCACGCCCGAGGCGAAATGATCGAAACCCTCCCCCTGTTCCACCGCATCGCCGGCCAGCCGGTCGTCGTGCTCGGCGCGGGGGAGGCGGCCGAGGCCAAGCGGCGGCTGGTCGAGCGGTCGGGGGGCCTCGTTGTCGATGACCTGGAGGAGGGCATCGCCAGGGGGGCGCGGCTGGCTTTCATCGCGCACGACGAGGAAACCTCGGCCGAAGCAGATGCGCTGCGGGCGCGCTCGGCCGGGCTGCTGGTCAATGCCGCCGACCGTCCGCGTCTTTGCGACTTTACCGTGCCCTCGATCCTCGAACGATCGCCGGTCCTGGTCGCGATCGGTACGGGCGGCGCCTCGGCAGGGCTCGCCAAGCAATTGCGGCTGCGGCTGGAGATGCTGCTGCCCCGGTCGCTGGGCGACCTCGCGAAAGCGCTCGGCGCGGCGCGGACGGCCTTGCGCTCGCGCTTTCCCGATGCCGGCGAACGGCGGCGCGCGCTCGACGGGGCGCTGGCCGCCGGCGGGGCGCTCGATCCGCTGGACGAGGGCAGCGCCGCCAAGGTCGCGAGCTGGCTCGCGGGCGCGGAGCGGGAACGCGGCGGGACGGTCGAGATCACCCTGCGCAGCGGCGATCCGGAAGATCTGACCTTGCGCGAGGCCCGCCTGCTGGGCTCGGCCGACATCATCGCCCATGAGCAGGGCACGTCAGACGCGGTGCTTGACCGCGCGCGGGCGGACGCGGTGCGGGTCGTGCTCGCCGAGGGCGGGACACCGCCGAAGGGCGAGGGGCTGGTGATCGTCTTGCGGTCGCCGCCGAGAGCCTGACGGACAACTTTCGCGCGGCGCTGGTCAAACCGTCAATGCGCATCGCTCTTACAACGATTTAACTGTGGAATCGCGCCATTCCGAGCCATCGTCCCGGCCGCCGCGTCGCAGCTTCAAGCCGAGGAGAATGCCAGTTCATGCCGGGACTCGCCCGTCCATCCTTTCCGAATGTCGATCCGGAAACCCTGCCGGAGCTGGCTTGCCCCGGTAATTGCGGGGACAGGTCGCGCAGCGGCGCGGGCACCGGGGGCGGCGTTTCGCGCGAAGACGGCCTTTACCAACTCCATCCGCGCGTCTGATTTCAAGCGATATGCTTTACTGCGACGCGCTGGCTGCACTTCGCGAGGATGACGCGGGCTGGTCGGCAGGCCAGCAGGGCCTGGCCACCTTGCTGGGTCTGTGGCGCGCGCGCCCCGACGTCGCTCCGGTGCTCGCTGAACTCGAGCGCTTTGGCGCGGGCGAACCGATCGATTCCTGTCCGGCCCTCGCCGCGCTTTTCGATGGCGTGAGCCCCGTTGCGCGCGAGTTTGCATTTGGTCTGGTCGAGGCGGGACTTTCCGGTCTCACGGCTCATCCGCTCGGCCAGTTGCCTTTGCGCCACGGCGTGGCGCAGACGGCGCACACGCTGCTGCTGGCGCACTGGGGCGCCGCCACGCTCTCGCTTGTCGTCTACGATGGCGAGGCACTTGCCGCCATGCCGGAGCCGGTGAGTGCGCAGTTCGCTCCGCTCGAGACGTGGTGTCACGTGCTTGCGGGGAACGGAACGGCCAGCCACATTGTCTGCCGCTCTCTTATGAACGATCGCGCCGAGCTTCACGCCGCGAGCGTGCCCTTGCGGGCCGGAACGGTCTTCCACCATCCCGGGCGGCACGAATCGCTGGAAGTGCGCAGCGCGCGCGGCAGCCTGGTGAAACTGCGGCTGCAGAGATTTATGGGCGGGTATGAGCCGCTGCGCGAATTCGCCCTTGCCGACGGGATGCTGCTGCATCAGGCGGCGGCGCGGCCCGAGGACAGCCGCTGCGAGCTGGCCATGGCCGTGCTGGCGCGGATGGGGCGGCGCGATGCGGTTCCGGCGATGTCGCGGATCGCCCTCGGGCCGGGGCACGAGGCGCTACGCTGGCAGGCACTACGCGAGTTGCTGACGCTCGATACCCGCGCGGGAATGGTGCTTCTCGCGCAAGTCGCCGCGTCCGAGGACGATCCGCTGGCCGCGCCCGCGCAGGAATTGCATGCCTCGCTGCTGGCGGCCTGGCCCGAACTGGAGGACGTGGCGCGATGGCGAGCCTGATTGCCACGCGCGATCCCACGCCCGCCTCGCTCGAGGAATGCACCGAGGCGCTGGCGACCTGGGGCTTCGATCCGCGCGAAAAGGAGAGTGTCTCCCACGCCGCGCACTGGTTGGGCAGGCTGGGGAACGATCGCGAGTTTCTGGGCGATCTGCTGGTCGAGGTGCTTTCCGGCCTCGCACCGGTGCCGCGCGGCGCGGATGAATTGGCGGGCGGCGGCGCGCAGTCGATCATGCTGGCAAGGCCAGAGCGCGGCGACTTCCTTATCCGCGCCAATATCTGGCCCGCGGTCAGCGATTATGCGATGCGCGCGAGCGGGCCGGAAGCTTTCTCCTATGGGTACGCGCACGATCACAACTACGATTTCCTCACGCTCGGCTATTTCGGGCCGGGATGCGATGTCGAAGATTTCGAATATGACCATACGGACGTGACCGGCTGGCCCGGAGAGCCGGTGCCGCTGCGCCGGCTGGGGCGTTCACGTCTGAAGCAGGGTTGGATCAGGCATTACCGGGCCCGCCGGGATGTCTACCGCCTGTATCCGCCCGAGTCGCTGTCCGTCTCGCTGAATCTGGTACACAGGCAGGCCGCCCAGGGCTGGCTTGATCACTATCGGTTCGACACCGGGGCCGGGTGCATCGAAAGCCTGCACGGCCATGGGCCGAGCGAGACCTTCCTGCGCATTGCCGTGGCGCTCGGCGGCGACGAGGCGAAGGACCTTGCGCTTCATTTCGGCCGCACGCACGCCAGCGAACGCATGCGGCTCCATGCCTGGCAGGCACTGGCCTCGGCCGCCGGCGACAGGCAAGACCGCGACGAAGTCTGGCGCGCCGCCGAAGCGAGCGGAAGCCGCCTGGTGGCTGAAGCGGCCCGGAGGCGGAGAGGCGGCGAATTCGTCTGAGGCGCGCGGCGGCCCGGTGTCTCAGAATGCGCTGCCGGCCAGGGCGTCGATCGCGCCCTGAAGGATGACCGCCGCTGCAGCCGAATCGATACGCTCGGCCCGCCGGGCGCGGCTCATGTCCTGTGCGATCAGGCCGCGCTCGGCCCCCACGGTGGACCAGCGCTCGTCCCACAGCAGGATCGGCAGGCCGAGGGCGGAAAGGTTGCGGGCATAAGCGCGGCTCGATTGCGAGCGCGGGCCTTCCGAACCGTCCATGTTGAGCGGCAGGCCGATCACCAGGCCCTTGACCGACCGCTCGCGTATCAACGCCTCCAGTAGCGCCCTGTCGGCCCCGAACTTGCCGCGTTTCAGCGTCTTTCCCGGCGAGGCGAAGCGCCAGCCGGCGTCGCAGAATGCCGTGCCGATGGTCTGCGTGCCGAGGTCGAGCGCCAGCAGCGCGCCGCCTTCGGGCAGCGCATTGCGAAACTCCATCGCGCTCGCGGTTATCAGTGCTGCCTGTGCCATGCCGCCACGCGCCGTTCGAAATCGGCCCTCAGGTTCCCCCAGAACAGCGTCACGTCATAGAGGTGGTAGTTGTTTCCCGGAAGCACGTAAGGCCCGAGATCGAGCCCGGGCGAGGGGCCGATGTGCAGGAAGTGGTCGTCCGCGCACCATGCGGGCACCGCGCGAGGTGCAAGGCTGCCTTCCCCGGTTTTGAAATCGGGCACCAGCGTACCGAGGTTGGCGTCCGCATCGGCCTTGCCATCACGCGTGCCGGTGAGGGGATTTGTGCAAAGGAACGGGCTTTTCGCTTCCAGGCCGTCGGACGTCATGGCGCCCAGCGACTCGCCGTCGAGGCCGTCACGGCGCAGGTAGGCCTTGACGAGTTGCCCGGTTTCGGCCGGATCGGCCACGGTCAGCCAGCTCATCACGCAGCCGGCCTGATCGGCCCCGTCGCATGCGGGCAGCCCCATCAGCGGCAGGTCATGTTCGATCGAGACCGGCCAGCCCATGACATAGGCCGCGGCGATCCGGCCGGCGAGCGGCGTCCCGGCGATCCGGTCGCGCAGCAGCCGTCGCAGCAGAAAAGCGCCCTGGCTGTGGCCGGCAAGCACGATCGGCTCTCCTGCGGGCACCGACCGGGCAAACACGTCGAAGGCGGCGAGCACGTCTCCATAGGCAAGGTCGATCGCCTTGTCGGCCTGCGGATCATCGGTGAGGAAAGCGCCGATCGCGGCCTGGCGATAGCGCGGCGCCCAGATCTGCGCCGAGGCGTTGAACGGGCTGGCCATGCCCTTGACGAAGAGCGCCGCGCGCTCGCGCGAGGTGGGATCATCGAGGCTGGCGTTCCACGCCTGACGGTCGATGTAGCTGGTCGGGTGGATGAAGAAGACCGCGACCGGCAGGGGCTTTTCGGGCGGGAGCGGGCTGCCGGCGGGCAGGTAGTGCGCAGGATCGTTCTTCATGCCGGGGCGCGAGATCCACATTTCGGGCCGCTCCCAGGCATTCGTCGCCATGGCGGGCTGAGGCTCGAAGGTGGCGCTCGGCACGAAGGTCAGCTCGGTCAGGTCCTCCGACCAGAACCGCAGCACGAACATCAGGCCGATGACGAAGACGGTGATGCCGGCGATGACGTAGAGGAACTTGCGGGCCATGGATCAGGACGCGGCCCCGCTGGGGTAGGCGCGGTTCTCGTCGATGCGGGGGCGCAGGCTGGTGAAGGTCCGCCCGTCGCGCAGCGCGCTCCACCACGTCAGCGGGTTCCAGCTCTGCCTGCCGTCGAGCGAGAAAGTGACGAATTCCGCGCGGCCGCCGATGTCGGACAGCGGCACCGGACCGCCGAGGCCGCCGCCCGGAATGCCGTGATAATCGGTTTCCAGCGGAAAACGGCTGTCCGCCGAACGGTCGCGATCGTCGCCCATCAGGAAGACGTGGCCGTCAGGCACGGTGACCTCCGGGAAGTCGTCCATGACCTGGGCCGCGTAATCTATGACCTGATAGCTCGCGCCGTTGGGCAGCGTCTCGCGGTAGGTGGGCATTTCGTAGACCTCGCGCCCGTCGGGCAGGCGGCGTCGGAAGTCTTCGAACCCGTCGTAGCAATGACCGGGCTCGCTGTCGCCTTCGCAGTGCAGCGCGTCGTCGGCGAAAATCTCGGCCGGCGGTTCCACTTCGCGCGGGATGAACTTGCCGTTGAGGCGGATACGCCCGTCGATTACCGCGATGCGATCACCGGGGCGGGCGACGACGCGCTTGATGAGGTCCGCCTTGCGGTTGCCGGGCACGACGATGACGATGTCGCCATATTCA
This sequence comes from Novosphingobium endophyticum, assembly GCF_014640675.1. Taxonomy (GTDB): domain Bacteria; phylum Pseudomonadota; class Alphaproteobacteria; order Sphingomonadales; family Sphingomonadaceae; genus Novosphingobium; species Novosphingobium endophyticum. The sequence continues at coordinate 60,149 of NZ_BMHK01000004.1, forward strand.
GGCGTCGAACCGAAAATCCGCCAGTCTCCGCGTGGCAGCAGGTGAAAGCTCGCGGAGGACCAGTTCCAGCCATAGGCGTACTTGGACACGATCAGCCGATCGCCCACCAGCAGCGTCGGCATCATCGAGATCGACGGGATGTAGAACGGTTTGGCGATCAGCGAATGGAACGCCAGCACGCCGAGCAGCATCAGCGCCAGCCCGCGTATCTCGTGGAACCAGTTCACCTTCGGCTTGTCGGCCGCCTGTCCTGCGGCGGGTCTGGCGGTTTCGGCGGCGTTGTCGGTCATTCTCTGGGGGAACTCGAAGGAGGCTTACGAAGCGGAAGGCGTCAAAGGGCGGGCCTCTATGACGACGAAGGCCTGTGCCCATGGATGATCATCGGTGAGCGTAAGGTGAATCATCGCCTCGTATCCCGCGGGCACCAGCGAATCGAGCCTGGCTTTCGCGCCGCCGGACAGGGCCAGCGTGGGCGCGCCCGATGCCGCATTGACGACGCCGATGTCCTTCATGAAGACGCCGGCGCGGAATCCCGTGCCCACGGCCTTGGAGAACGCCTCCTTGGCGGCGAATCGCTTGGCGAGGGTCCCAGCCTTGGTGAACGGGCGGCGGTTAGCCTTGGCCTGTTCGATTCCAGTGAAGACCCGCCGCTCGAAACGCTCGCCGAAACGGTCCAGCGACGCCTGGATCCGTTCGATGTTGCACAGGTCCGATCCCATTCCGATTATCATGATATATTCCCGCTGGCCCTGCCGGGGGGGACCTGCCCTGCCTTCATCACCGCACCTCGTCCATCAGCTCGCGCATTTTCCGCACGCTCGCCTCGAGCCCGCAGAATATCGCTTCACCGATGAGATAGTGCCCGATGTTGAGTTCCGCGAGCTGCGGAATGGCCGCGACCGGCTGGACGTTCTCGTACGTGAGCCCATGCCCGGCGTGGGGTTCTATGCCATTCCTGGCGGCGAGCGCGGCCATGTCGGCGATGCGCCTGAGTTCGATCGCGACCTGTTCGCCCTCGGCATGGGCATACTCGCCGGTGTGGAACTCGACGACCGGCGCGCCCAGCTTCATCGCCGCCTCGATCTGGCGCGGCTCGGGGGCGATGAACAGGCTGACGCGCACCCCGGCATCGACCAGGCGTGTGACGATCGGGGCCAGGCGGTTGTGCTGGCCCGCCGCATCCAGACCGCCCTCGGTAGTGCGCTCCTCGCGCCGTTCGGGGACGATGCAGGCGGCATGCGGTTTATGGCGCAGCGCGATCTCCAGCATCTCGTCGGTGGCCGCCATTTCCAGATTGAGCGGAAGGCCGGTGGCCGCCTGGACGCGCTGAAGATCCTCGTCGCGGATATGGCGGCGATCCTCGCGCAGGTGCACGGTAATGCCGTCGCCGCCGGCCTGCGCGACGATCCGCGCGGCGCGCGCCGGATCCGGGTGCTCGCCGCCGCGCGCGTTGCGGATCGTCGCGACGTGGTCGATGTTGACGCCCAGGCGCAGGCGGGTTGGGCCGAGGGTGTTGCTCACCTTGTCTCGCTTTCTCAGGGCAGGGCGCGGCTGCCGGGCTTGACGGCCGGGGTCGCGGCGAGCTCCGGTGGCAGTTTGTCATCCGCGTAAGTGGGGAAGTTGATCTCGACCAGCGGGAAGAACGGCACGCCGAGGTCGACGTTGCCGCCGGAGCGGTCGACCAGCGAGGCAGCGGCGATTACCCTGCCGCCGGCATCCTCGATCGCCCTGATCGCCTCGCGCGAGGATTTGCCGGTGGTGACCACGTCCTCCACCATCAATACCTTGTCGCCCGGATCCAGCGCAAAGCCGCGGCGCAGCTCGAACGTGCCTTCGGGGCGCTCGATGAACATCGCATCGACCTGCAGCGCGCGGCCCATCTCCTGGCCGATGATGATGCCGCCCATGGCCGGCGAGACGACCTTGTCGATCTGCTTTCTAATGTCGTGCGGCAGCTTCGCGGCGAGCGCTACGGCCAGCCGCCCGGCCCGCTCAGGGTTCATCAGGACGCGGGCGCATTGAAGATAGTGCGCGCTGTGGCGGCCCGAGGAAAGGAGAAAGTGCCCCTCCAGCAATGCCTTGCTGGCGCGGAACTCTGCGAGGACCTCTTCTTCCTGCATTGCTGATCGTTTCCCTTGATGCGATTTTCGTTGCTCTGGCGCACGCTTGTAACGCCCGCGGTCAAAAATTCCCCTAGAGGCGCTTGAGACACGCGGCAAGCGCGCGTATAGGCCCCGCGGAAGGGGGGCGCTCGCCTCCGCATCAGGGCGCGCGCAGGTGGGGCCGACTCGTCTGCGCGTTCGAAGGAAAACGGAAGCGCTATAAAGATGATATCCGGCAAAATCGCACGCGCCGCGAGCCAGATGGCGAAGGCTCCTGGCCTGTTTCTTGCCAGCCTGACTGCTGCTGGCATCATGGCCCCTCAGGTCGCGCTCGCCGCGGTTGCTCCCGAGCCGGCCGCCGCTCCGGCGCAGGCCGCCGCCGGCAGCTATACACCGATGACGCCGACTCCCGGCATCGGCATGCCCGTCGACGGCGGCATCGGTTTCCAGCAGCAGTTCTCCAAGCTCGGCGAATATGGCGAGTGGATTCACAACGCGGTCTTGCTGCCGATCATCGGCGTGATCAGCGTTTTCGTCCTTGTCCTGCTGCTGATCATCATCGTGCGCTACAATCGCCGCGCCAATCCGGTGCCTTCGAAGACCAGCCATCACACCGTGCTCGAGGTCATCTGGACGCTGGTCCCGGTGCTGATCCTGGTTGGCATCGCCATTCCCTCGATCGACCTGCTCGCCAAGCAGTACAAGCCCGCCCCCAAGGACGCGCTGACCATCAAGGTGACGGGTAACCAGTGGTTCTGGACTTACGGTTATCCGGACAATGGCGATTTCGAGGTCATTTCGAACATGCTCAACCTGCCCGGCCAGCCCACCATCAACAACGGTGTGCGCGAAGTCGGGTCCGAGCCGTGGGACGGCCCGTCGCACCTCGAGGTCGACAACCGCATGGTCGTGCCCGTGGGTGAACCGATCCGCCTGCAGATCACGGCTTCGGACGTGATTCACTCCTTCGCGGTGCCCTCGCTCTGGTTCAAGCTCGACGCCGTGCCCGGCCGGATCAATGAGAAGGTGCTCGTGGTCGAGAAGCCGGGCGTCTACTACGGCCAGTGCTCCGAACTGTGCGGCGCCAAGCACGGCTACATGCCGATCGCGGTCGAGGCGCTGCCGCGCGACAAATACAACGCCTGGGTGCTGACGCACGCCGGCGGCGCGATCGACGGCCAGAAGGCCGCCGGATCAGAGACCGACTACCTGCCGGGCGAGCAGCCCGCCGGCGAAGCTTCGGAGGCCCCGGCCGCCGAAGCCGCCGCCGAATAAGCCCGTTTCAAAGAACATAGGTCACCCGAACCATGGCAACCACCGCTGATCACTTCCAGGCGCACTCGGAAGAGCACGCGCATGACCACAAGCCGGGCTTCTTCGCCCGCTGGTTCATGTCGACCAACCACAAGGACATCGGCACGATGTACCTGATCTTCGCGATCATCGCGGGGATCGTGGGCGGCGCTTTCTCCGGCATGATGCGCGTCGAGCTGGCCGATCCGGGCATCCAGTACCTGGATACCTTCGCCCGCTGGTTCGGTGCCACCAATCCGGACTTCAACTCGACGCTGCACGTCTGGAACGTCCTGATCACGGCGCACGGCCTGATCATGGTCTTCTTCATGGTCATGCCGGCGATCATCGGCGGCTTCGGCAACTGGTTCGTGCCGATCATGATCGGCGCGCCGGACATGGCCTTCCCGCGCATGAACAATATCTCGTTCTGGCTGACCGTCGCGGGCTTCATCTCGCTGCTTTGCTCGGCCTTCGTGCCGGGCGGAACGGGCCTGGGCGCCGGCACCGGCTGGACCGTCTATGCGCCGCTTTCGACCACCGGTTCGCCCGGACCCGCTGTCGATTTCGGCATCTTCTCGCTGCACCTTGCCGGTGCCGGCTCGATCATGGGCGCGATCAATTTCATCACCACCATCTTCAACATGCGTGCCCCCGGCATGACCATTCACAAGATGCCGCTGTTCGTGTGGTCGGTACTGGTTACCGCGTTCCTGCTGCTGCTCGCGCTGCCGGTCCTTGCCGCCGCGATCACCATGCTGCTGACTGACCGCAACTTCGGCACCACCTTCTTCGATCCGGCGGGCGGCGGCGATCCGGTGCTCTACCAGCACCTGTTCTGGTTCTTCGGGCACCCCGAAGTCTACATCATGATCCTGCCCGGCTTCGGCATCATCTCGCAGATCGTCTCGACCTTCTCGAAAAAGCCGGTCTTCGGCTACCTCGGCATGGCTTACGCCATGGTCGCGATTGGCGTGGTCGGTTTCATCGTGTGGGCGCACCACATGTACACCTCGGGTCTCTCGGTGAACACGAAGATGTACTTCACCGCGGCGACCATGGTCATCGCGGTCCCCACCGGCGTCAAGATCTTCTCGTGGATCGCGACGATGTGGGGCGGTTCGGTCAGCTTCAAGTCGCCGATGGTCTGGGCCCTTGGCTTCATCTTCCTCTTCACCGTCGGCGGCGTGACCGGCGTCGTGCTCGCCAATGGCGGCGTCGACGACAACCTGCACGACACCTACTATGTCGTGGCGCACTTCCACTACGTGCTCTCGCTCGGTGCGGTCACCGCGCTCTTCGCGGCCTTCTACTACTGGTTTCCGAAGATGAGCGGCCGGATGCACTCGGAATTCCTCGCCCATCTGCACTTCTGGGTGTTCTTCATCGGCGTGAACCTGATCTTCTTCCCGATGCACTTCCTCGGGCTGCAGGGCATGCCGCGTCGCTATCCCGACTATGCCGAGGCTTATGCGCTGTGGAACCAGGTCGCGACCGACGGCTACATGATCATGGCCGCCAGCATCGGGATCTGGTTCGTCAACATTGCCTACGCCTTCGTCGCCGGCAAGAAGGCGGAAGACAACTACTGGGGTGAAGGCGCGACCACGCTTGAGTGGACGCTGACCAGCCCGCCGCCGTTCCACCAGTTCGAGACGCTTCCGGTGATCGAGGAATCGCATCACCACTGATGGACGACGCATGCACGCCGGCTTGCCGGTCGTGCTCAAGCAATCCCCCTCCCGCTTGCGGGAGGGGCCAGGGGAGGGCATGTTGCCCTCTTCTAACGCGTTAAGTTTGGTAGGATGAAACAGGCCCTCTCCCAACCCCTCCCGCAAGCGGGAGGGAAGCCGAAAGACGCCCCGCTCACGCGGGCGACGGTTCCCATGCCGGCCGATTGGCGCGACTTGCTTGCGCTGACCAAGCCGCGTGTGATGAGCCTGGTGATCTTTACCGGCCTTTGCGGCCTGATCGCCGCGCCGGAGCGCATTCACCCGGTGCTCGCCTTCACCGCGATCCTGTGTATCGCCATGGGCGCGGGCGGCGCCGCGGCGCTCAACCAGTGGTGGGAAGCCGATCTCGACGCCGGAATGAAGCGCACCGCCAAGCGGCCGCTGCCGCAGGGAAGGCTCGAGCGCACGACCGCGCGCGACTTCGGCATGGTTCTGTGCGCCGCGTCCGTGTTCCTGATGGGTTTCGCGGTGGGCTGGCTGGCGGCGGCGATCCTGGCCGTCTCGATTGTCTATTACGCCGTCATCTATACGATCTGGCTCAAGCCGCGCACGCCGCAGAACATCGTCATCGGTGGCGGTGCGGGCGCCTTTCCGCCGCTGATCGGCTGGGTCGCGGCGACCGGGGACATCACGTTGATGCCGGTCGTGCTCTTCGCCATCATCTTCTTCTGGACGCCGCCGCATTTCTGGGCGCTCGCGCTGTTCGTGAAGAGCGATTACGCCAAGGTCGGCATTCCGATGATGCCGGTCGTCGCCGGCGAGAAGGCTACGCGCCGGCAGATCCTGGCCTATGCGATCCTGCTTTTGCCGCTCAGCGTCGTGCCGTGGTGGATCGGCGGGACAGGGGCCGTATACGGCGCGTCGGCGGCGGTGCTTTCGACACTGTTCCTCGCGTTGTCGGCCCGCGTCGGCCTGCGCGAGAGCGAGGGGCCGGAAGACCGAATGAAGCCGGAAAAGCAGCTCTTTGCCTATTCGGTGATCTATCTCTTCGCGCTCTTCGCCGCGCTCGTCGTCGACCGCTTCGTCGCCATCTGAGGACATAGCCATGGACGACCCCGATCCGAATCGCCGCACGCCCGAAGAGATCCGCAAGAGCCGCAATGTCGTCCTGGCGGTGAGCCTTGGGGCTTTCGTGATCCTCGTGTTTTTCATCTCGATCGCCAAGATGGGCTGAAAGCCGTGACGACCGCGATCCAACACCGGCGCAGCAACGCGAAGGTCGCGCTGATTGCCTTTTCGATGGCGCTGGGGATGCTGGGTCTGGGCTATGCCTCGGTCCCGCTCTACCGCATTTTCTGCCAGGTCACCGGCTATGGCGGCACGACAAAGCGGGTGGACGCGGCGCAGGCGGCGAGCATCAAGGACAGCGGCCGGACGATCTCTATCCGCTTCGACGCCAATGTCGCGCGCGACATGCCGTGGGACTTCAAGCCACTCCAGAACACCGATACGGTTTCGATCGGTGCGCGCGACATGGCGCTGTTCTGGGCGAAGAACACATCGGACCAGACCGTCACCGGCACCGCCAGCTTCAATGTCGAGCCGGAACAGGCGGCGAAATATTTCAACAAGATCCAGTGCTTCTGTTTTACCGAACAGACCCTGAAGCCCGGCGAGGAAGTGCGCATGCCGGTGCTTTACTACGTCGATCCCGCGTTTCTGGACGATCCGGACAACAAGGACGTGCAGCAGATCACGCTCAGCTACACCTTCCATGTCACATCTATAGGCGACGCAAAGGCACTGGACCGCGATCAATCGGGCGGTTAAGGGCGCACGGGAATTCTTCCGCGGCGGCGGCGCTGCGGGCACAGGACAGACAGTTTCGAAAACGGGGACGAAGGCACCATGGCCGGTACCAAGCACCACGACTACCACATTCTTCCGCCGGACATCGTGCCGCTCCTGACCACTATCGGCGCCCTTACGTTCACGTCGGGCATGGTGCTGTTCATGCATGACATGCCGGGCGGCGCATTCGTGCCGTGGCTGGGCATGGCGCTGCTGCTCGCCTCGATGTTCACTTGGTTCTCCAAGATCGTGAACGAAGCGCATGCGGGCGATCACACGCCGGTCGTGCAGCTTCACCAGCGTTACGGCATGATCCTGTTCATCGCTTCGGAAGTGATGTTCTTCGCCGGCTGGTTCTGGGCTTTCTTCGACTTCTCGTTGTTCCCCTCGGAACTCTCCGAGGCTGTCGCGGGCCAGTGGCCGCCCAAGGCGGTAGAGGCGGTCATGGACCCCTTCGACCTGCCGCTGCTCAACACGCTGATCCTGCTCTGCTCGGGCACCACCGTCACCTGGGCGCACCATGCGCTGATCCATGGCGACCGCGAGGGTCTGAAGATGGGCCTGTGGGCGACCGTGCTGCTCGGCATCCTCTTCACCTCGATCCAGGCTTACGAGTACGTCCACGCGCCGTTCCCCTTCGGGCAGAACACCTACGGCTCGGCCTTCTACATGGCGACCGGCTTCCACGGCTTCCACGTCATCGTCGGCACCATCATGCTGATCGTCTGCCTCGTGCGCGCCTATAAGGGCGACTTCACCCCGCGCCAGCACTTCGGCTTCGAAGCGGCCGCGTGGTACTGGCACTTCGTTGACGTCGTGTGGCTGTTCCTCTTCGTCGCGGTCTATATCTGGGGCGGCTGGGGTTATCCGACGCACTGACATGGCCGAAAGCCGCGAATCGAAATCAGGAGGGCAGCCGGAGACCGCTTCGGCTGCCCTTTTCGGTCTCTGCCCCCGCTGCGGCGCACGGACCCTGTTCGACGGGATCGCGCGATTCGCGCCGCGCTGTCCCGAATGCCGCCTCGATTTCAGCCAGTTCAACGTCGGCGATGGCCCGGCCGCCTTTCTCACCCTGATCGTCGGCGCGGTGATCGCGGTACTGGCGATCTGGCTGCAACTGTCCTTCGAGCCGCCTTTCTGGGTTCATGCCCTGCTCTGGATACCGCTGACGACCGCGCTGGTGATCGGCGGCCTGCGGGTCGCCAAATCCTGGCTGCTCGGCGCCGAGTACCGCCGCCGTGCCGGAGAGGGCAGGATGAAGAATGACTGACGCGATGCGCAGGCCGCCGATCCTTCCCACCCTGATCGTGCTCGTGGCGGTCGGGATCATGATCGCGCTGGGCTTCTGGCAATTGGGCCGGCTTCATGAGAAGGAAGCGCTGCTGTCCCGTTACGAGCAGGCGCAGGCCGCGTCGGAAGAGATCGTCTGGCCCCGCGGCGAGGGGGAACAGAAGGATCAGCTCTATCGCCGCGCACGGCTCACCTGCGATGCGGTCGCCGATCGTTCCAGCATGGCGGGCCGCAATGCGAAAGGCGAGCCCGGCGTTGCGCAGACCGCGCAATGCGTGCTGCCCAATGGCGCCAGGGCGCTCGTCGTGCTCGGCTGGTCGCGCCAGCCCAATGTCGCCGCGAACTGGCAAGGCGGGAACGTCCACGGCGTGATCGCCCCCGGCCCTCGCCTGGTCGCCGATCCGCCCCTCGATGGGCTCGAGGCCAATGCCGCGCCCGACCCCTCGGAGATTCCGAACAACCACTTGTCTTACGCGATCCAGTGGTTCTTCTTCGCGGCGACGGCGGTGGTGATTTACGTCCTTGCCCTCGGAAAGCGCCGCCGCGCGGCGCCGGAGAGGATTGCGTAACGCGCGCGGCGGGGCTAACCGCGCATTCCCATGGAATACATCAGCACTCGCGGCAGCGCACCGGCGCTCGATTTCGAAGGCGCGACGCTCGCCGGCCTCGCATCGGACGGCGGACTCTACGTTCCGCGCGAATGGCCTCGCTTCTCGGCGGACGAGATCGCCGGCATGGCGGGCCTGCCTTATGCAGAGCTGGCCGCGAAAGTCATGCATCCCTTCGTCGGGGCAAGCCTCACCTATGAGCGCCTGCTGGAGCTGACGACGCAGGCTTACGGGCGCTTCTCGCACAAGGCGGTGACGCCGCTCAGTCAGTTCGACGAACAGCAGTGGCTGCTTGAGCTGTTCCATGGCCCGACGCTCGCCTTCAAGGATGTGGCGCTGCAGCTTCTCGGCCTGCTCTTCGAGGAATTCCTGAGCCGGTCGGACCGCAACCTGACCATCGTCGGCGCGACTTCGGGCGATACCGGTTCGGCTGCGATCGACGCGGTGGCCGGGCGAGCCAATGTCGACATCTACATGCTGCACCCCAAGGGCCGCGTCTCCGACGTGCAGCGCCGGCAGATGACCACGGTGCTGGCGCCCAACGTGCATAACCTTGCGCTGGAGAATGCCAGCTTCGACGATGCCCAGGCGATCGTGAAGCGCATGTTCAACGACCGCGCGATGACCGACCGCTTCGCCATCGGCGCGGTCAACTCGATCAACTGGGCGCGGCTGATGGCGCAGGTGGTCTATTACTTCGCCGCGGGCATCCAGCTCGGCGCGCCGCACCGAGAAGTCGCCTTCTCGGTGCCGACCGGCAATTTCGGCGACGTCTTTGCCGGCCATGTCGCGGCGCGGATGGGCCTGCCGGTCGCCCGGCTGATCGTCGCCACCAACGTCAACGACATCCTCCACCGGGCGCTGTCGAGCGGCGATTATTCCCAGGGTCAGGTCACGCCGACCGCCGCGCCCTCGATGGACATCCAGGTCTCGTCCAATTTCGAACGCCTGCTTTTCGACGTGGGCGGCCGCGATGGAAAGGCGCTGGCCGCGCAGATGGCCGACTTCGAGGCGACCCGGGCGATGCAGCTGACCAACGCGCAGCGCGAAGGCGCCGCCACGCTGTTCCAGTCGGCGCGCGCCGATGCCGACGAGATGCGTCAGACGATCCGCTGGGCCTGGGAGAATTGCGGCGAGCTGATCGACCCGCACACCGCCTGCGGCCTCTTCGCTGCGCGAGACGCCGGCATCGATCCCGCGATTCCCGTGGTCACGCTCGCCACCGCGCACCCGGCCAAGTTCCCCGAAGCCGTTGAACGTGCCACCGGTCAGCGCCCCGGCTTGCCGACGCGTGTGGGCGACTTGTTCGACCGCGAGGAGAAGTGCGCCGACCTGCCTGGCGAATATGATGCCGTCGCCGCCTTCGTTGCAGGGCATGCGACGCCGAAAGCCTGATGGTCTTGTTTGACGCCGAGGCGCGCCGGCGCGAAGCGGAGAGCGGTTTCGCGCAAGGCAGCCTCTTTGCGCCTTCGCGCGCGCTCGGTTTGCGGGCAAGGGCCTGATGGCGGAGATCGTCACCCAGCCGGTCATTCTCACCGGAGAAGGCTGGGCCGACTATGGCCTCGTCGATTCGGGCCACGGCCGCAAGCTGGAGCGTTACGGCGACTACCGTTTCATCCGGCCCGAACCGCAGGCCATGTGGACCCCGCGTATTGCCGATTGGGACGCGCATGGCGAATTCGTGCCCGGTTCGGACGAAGACGGCGGCGGGCGCTGGCAGTTCGCGAAGGCGGTGCCGCGCGAAGGCTGGCCCTTGTCGTGGAACGAGGTCTCCTTCACCGCGCAGTGCACGCCCTTCCGCCACCTCGGCTTCTTCCCGGACATGGCGCCAGTGTGGGACTGGATGCGCGCGATGCTCTCGCCCCTCGACGATGCGGACACGCTCAACCTCTTCGGCTACACGGGCGTCGGCACGCTGGCGCTGTCCGCCCACGGACCCGTTACCCACGTCGACGCCTCGAAGAAGTCGGTGGCGCAGGCGCGGGAGAACGCCGCGCTTGCGGGGCTGGAGGATCGCCCGGTACGCTGGCTGGTCGACGACGCCGCCAAGTTCGCCGCGCGCGAAGTGCGCCGGGGCAGGCGCTACGACGGGATCATCCTGGATCCGCCGAAGTTCGGGCGCGGTCCGGGCGGAGAGACCTGGCGGCTCGAAGAGGGGCTGCCCGGCCTGCTCGGCGATTGCCGCAGGCTGCTCGACGCCGAGAGCCGCTTCCTGTTCCTCACGGTCTATGCCGTGCGCATGTCCTCGCTGGCGCTGGCCGGGCTCATGGCCGAACTCTTTGCAGAGCTTCCCGGCACGATCGAGCACGGCGATCTGGCCGTGCGCGAGGATAACCAGGGACGACTCCTGCCCACGGCAATATTCGCGCGCTGGGCCAATCCTCGCTAAAGGATGCCATGGCTGATTCGCTCATTCTCCAGATCGACGATTTCGAAGTCGACGTCCTGACCGGGATCTACTCCGAGGAAACCGGCAAGCCGCAGCCGCTGCGCTTTTCGATCGCAGTGCGCATGAAGCCGGCCGATCATTACGCCCCGGATACCCCGCTCACCGCGAGCAAGAACTACATGGACCTCAAGTTCGCGGCGTCCGAAGCGCTGTCGCCGGGCGTCCACTTCAAGCTGATCGAGGCGGTGGCCGATCACGTGTGCGAAACGCTTTTCGTTCAGGATGACCGCGTCGAGGTGGTCACTGTCGGGATCGTCAAGCTGGCGATCAGCGAGAATGGCGAGAAGATCGGAATGACACTGACGCGAGAACGGCGCTGATGGAGCTGCTGCGCGTAGGCCCGCTTCCCGAGGAGCCGCTGGCCGCCGCGGCCGATTTCCACAGCCGCATCCTTCCGGGGGTCGAAGCCACGCTGGGCGGCGGCGCCGATCCGCTCACGCTGGTCTTCCTGCCGGGCGATCACGAGCACCGGGGCTGGCGCCTTGCCGCTGTCCAGTCGCTGGCGCGGGCCTATGCCCCTTCGCGCGTCAATGCGGTGGAGAGCGATGACGAGGCCGCGATCGCCGCGGCCGGTCGATGGCTGGCGGCGGCAGAAGGCGTCACGGGCCAGTTCCTGCCGCTGGATGGAACCGGCGCCGGGGCGGTGCTATAAGGGCGGCGATGACAGATCATGCGCCTCTTGTTGACCAGTTCCAGCGCCGGATAACCTATCTTCGCATGTCGGTGACCGACCGCTGCGACTTGCGCTGTGCCTATTGCATGCCCGAGCGCATGACGTTCCTGCCGCGAAAGGACGTGCTCAGCCTGGAAGAGCTGCACGATCTGGCGCTCGGCTTCATCGACAGGGGCATCACCAAGATCCGCCTGACCGGCGGCGAGCCGCTCGTCAGGCGCGACATGATGGAACTGGTCCATGCCCTTGGCCGCAAGGTCGGGGACGGGCTCGACGAACTGACGCTCACCACCAACGGCACGCGCCTGGCCGAATTTGCCGAGGATCTCTTCGCTTTCGGCGTGCGGCGCATCAACGTCTCGCTCGATACGCTGGATCGCGAGACGTTCGCCCGGCTCGCGCGCCGCGATTCGCTGCCGCAGGTGCTCGAGGGGCTGGCGGCGGCCAAGGCGGCGGGGCTGAAGGTGAAGCTCAACACCGTCGCTCTCAAGGGCCTGAACGAGGATCATATCCCGGAAGTCGTCGCCTGGGCGCATGGGCAGGGCTTCGATTCGACCCTGATCGAGGTCATGCCGCTCGGCGAAGTCGAGGAGGACCGCTTCGATCATTACCTTCCACTCCTCGCCGTGCGCGAGAAACTGGAACAGCGCTGGACCTTGACGCCCAGCGAGCATCGCACCGGCGGCCCGGCGCGTTACTTCGACGTGGCGGAAACGGGCGGACGGCTCGGCCTCATCACGCCGCTCACCAACAATTTCTGCGAGGGCTGCAACCGCATCCGCGTGACCGCGACGGGGCAGCTCTTTGCCTGCCTCGGCGGGAACGAGCGCGTCGACCTGCGCGCGGCGCTGCGCAGCGCCGATCCCGATGCCGCGCTCACCGAAGCGCTCGATGTCGCGATGAAGATAAAGCCCGCACGCCACCACTTCGCCATCGACAAGCCCGGCGCCGCGCCAGCGCTTCCGCGCCATATGTCGATGACGGGAGGCTAAGCGCGGATGCCGATCGATCTGATATTCCTCGGCCGGCTCGAGGATGTGGCCGGCGCGGGCCAGCGGGCGGCGGCGCTGCAGCCGAGTGTCGATGCCGTCATCGATTCGCTTGAACCGGAACTCGCGCAGGCGCTGCGGGCGCCGAACGTGAAGCTTGCCGTCAACGGCATCCTGCTGCGCGACACTGACGCGCCGGTGCTTCGGGACGGCGACGAGATTGCTTTCCTCCCGCCGGTGTCGGGCGGCTGAGGCCATGAACTGCGAAGCGCGCTCCGACGTCCGGCTGGTGACAGCGCCTTTCTCGCAGGCGGACGAACTCGCCGCCTTTGCCGCGCGGTATCCTGAAGCGGGCGGGATTGTCAGCTTCCTGGGTCAGGTTCGTGCCGGCGACGGCGTGGAGGCGCTGGAACTGCAGCATTACGAGCCGCTGACCTTGCCGGCGATGGAGGAACTGGCCGGCCGTGTCCACCGCCGCTGGCGTCTCGACGGAATGCTCGTGATCCATCGCAGCGGGGCCATGGCACCGGGCGATCCCATCGTTCTCGTCGCCGCCGCCGCGCGCCATCGCCGCGACGCCTTTGCCGCCGCCGATTTCGCGATGGATCATCTCAAGAGCGAATCGTGGTTCTGGAAGCGCGAGAAGAAGGATGGCGCCTGGCGCTGGATCGAGCCGCGCGAGCAGGACCTGGAGGATATCGCCCGCTGGGGATGAGCGTTTTTTCGCAGGGAATCTGGAAAAATCGCGGGTTTGATGCGTGTCAATTCAATGACCGGCGTGTCGGGGCATGGTCGCTCTCACAAGGAGTCAGCACCATGTCGCAGCGTTTGTCCCAGGAGCAAATCGAAGACCTTGCCGTCGTTGGCAGAGTATCGGCGCGCACCAGCGCCGGTCGCAGCGACGCATCAGTCACGCAAGGGAAAGTCGTGAGCCGCGGTGTCGAAACTCTGAGCGGAAGGTTGACCGCAAGAGAGGCGGCAATTCAGGTCCTCACGCTGCCCGTGCTGATCCTGGGCTGGGGTCTGGCCGTCGCGGTCATCATCGCCTTCATCTGAGCCCGGGGGGGCTCAGGTCTCAATCAAATGAGCGCTTGGAGGCCCCTCCCTCGCAAGAGGGAGGGGTTTTCGCGCCGCAATCCCGAAGTCTCCGGTTCAGCTTGCGAGCCGGGCGGAGAGGCCGGCGATCACGGCATTTTCCCGGGCCACCAGATCGCTTACGCGTGCGCGCGCTTCGGCAATGGCCTCGGCGGCAGGGGACACCTCGACGGGGGCGGAAACGCGCGCGTCCGCATAGAGGCCGTCGAGTTCGGCCAGCGCCGCCACCGCCGCGCTGCGGCTCGTTTCGAGTTTGCCCAGCGCGATCTGCGCGGAGGCCCACTGATCGCTGGCTGTGGCGCTTCCGTCCGCCCTGGCGACCATGCTTGCGGCTTCGGCCTGCCGGGCCTGAAACCTGCGATCGGCTTCCTGCGCGGCGGAGACCAGTCCGCCCAGCCGGGCGACAAGATCGGCGCTCGGTGGCGGTAGCGGCGGTGCCTCCGCCTGCTCCGCGCCGGGAACCGGTTTCGCGCTTCCCGCGATTCGTTCGCCGGCGCGCGGCGCCAGCGAGGGATAGCCGTCGGTGGAGGAGCAGGCGGCCAGCGCGAGCGGCGCGAGGACGAGAAGCAGGCGGGCGGTTGCGCGGTTCATGGCGCATCCCATAGCACGCGGGCCGATGATCGCGAGCGGCAATGCGATGCCGGCGCCCGGATATGAGGTCTTCGCGCCAGTCTGCGGTTGACACGAATCGGGCGGTGCACTAACGGCACGCTCTCTTTCCGGCACCTCGCACCACGCGGGGCGGCCGGCGCGTCGCCCGCAAGGTTCTGCTCTTCGGTGGAATGCAGCGGCCGGGGCAAGGTTGTTTCGGCTCGTTTCGGGCATATTTGAGATTAGGTAAGGGCACCATGTTCGCAGTAGTGCGCACGGGCGGCAAGCAGTATCGGGTTGCCGCCGGAGACAAGATCGCGGTCGAGAAGCTAGCGGGTGAAGCCGGCGAGACGATCACTCTGGGCGACGTTCTGCTCGCGGGCAAGGACGGCGATGTCGCCGATGCCTCGAAGATCAAGGTTTCGGCCGAGATCATCGCGCAGGCCAAGAGCGAGAAGGTCGTGGTGTTCAAGAAGCGCCGCCGCCACAACTACCGTCGCAAGAACGGCCACCGCCAGCAGATGACCCTGCTGCGCATCGTGTCGGTCGGCTGAGCCCCAGCATTCGGAGTAACGGGAAATGGCACATAAGAAAGCAGGCGGTTCGTCGCGTAACGGTCGCGATTCTGCAGGCCGTCGCCTCGGCGTGAAGAAGTTCGGCGGCCAGGAAGTCGTTGGCGGCAACATCATCATCCGCCAGCGCGGTACCAGGGTGTACCCGGGCGTGAACGTCGGCATGGGCAAGGATCACACCCTGTTCGCGCTGGCCGAGGGCCGCGTACGCTTCCACGACGGCAAGCTCGGCCGCAAATACGTGTCGGTCGACGCCATGGCGGAAGCCGCCGAATAAATCGGATGGTCGGTAACGGGCCATCCTGACGGGATGGCCCTGCCGGGCACCACAAGTCCGGCTGAACGAGGGAGAGGGCCACCGCCTGTCTCCCTTTTTGCTTTTCTCCCTCCCCGATCGCCCCAGGCGAGCTGATCTTTTTTGCGTTTGGCGCATTCCTCCAAGCCATCGCGGAGATCAGCTGCTTTGAATACCGGGCGTAACGTCAACGTCACGCACGTCCGCTACAACGATGGCGCGGCGGGTGAGTGGAGAGAGCTGAAATGTTCATTCGCAGTGAAAGACTGTTCCTGCGGCCCGGCTGGGCTGAGGACTGGAGGGAGCTGGAAACCCTGATCGCTGACGAAAAGGTCATGCGTAGCCTTGCCAGTTCGACCTGGCCCGTCACGGGCGAGGACGCGCGCCGGTTCCTCGATCACGGGACGCCGCCGCGCCTGCCGCGGTTCCTGGTGACCCTGCCGGACGCTCGTGGCGCGCGCGTGATTGGCTGTGTCGCCCTGGAGCGGCGCGGCGAGGACGTTGAGCTGTGCTACTGGATCGGCCGCGACTACTCGGGCAAGGGCTATGCCATCGAGGCCGCGCGCGCGGTGACGGGGCTGGCGTGCGCTCTGGGCCATCAGCGCATCGTCGCCAGCCATTTTCTTGACAATCCTGCATCGGGCCGCGTGCTCGGGAATGCCGGCTTCCGCCAGACCGGCCGGATCATCGAGCGTTACAGCAAGGTGCGCGGCATGGCCTATCCGGCACGCGAATATGCGCTGGAGCTGGATATGCCGGGCGGCTGCGATGATGACATGAACCGCCTCGCCTCTCACGAGGCCGAGAAGCGCGCCGCATAATCGGAACAGTTCGGCGCAGCCTTCCAGGGGGGTGGGCTGGCCGGACGACCCGCAGGTTTGGCTTCTGCGCGGAAATCCGCTAACTTGTGAAAACGCCACAATTCCTTGAGTCCCGGCTTGCGCGTCGCATGCGGGGACCGGAAGGCTCGTCCGAGCACTATTCCCCGTGCATTTGCGCGCGAATCGATGCATGGTGAGCCTGCAAAACAAAAAGACTACGGAGGACCAAAGATGTTCGTCCGCACGGAGAGACTATTCCTGAGGCCAGCATGGCCCGAAGACGCCGAAGATGTCTACGGCGCGCTGGGGGACTATGAGGACCGGCCGGGTGTAACTGTCGAGCCCTGGCCCAGAACCCGGCGCGAATTGCAGCGTTTTATCCAGCAGCCACGCGATCCGCGCCTGCCGCACTTCTTCATGTATCTGCGCTCGGCCGACGGCCCCGAACTCGTCGGAGGCATTGCCTTCGGCCGCATCGGCGAAGATGTCGAGATGGGCTATTGGGTGCGTCCACGCTACCGCGGCAAAGGCTATGCGACCGAGGCGATACGCGCCGCGCTCAAGCAGGCCCGCTCGCTGGGCCACCCCCGGGTGTTCGCGAAGCACTTCGCCGATGCTCCCGGTTCGGCGTCCGTGCTTGAGCGCCTGGGATTTCACGAACTGAGCGACGATCACTCGCGTAGCGTCATCGATCACGATGACGATCAGCCGGTGCGTGTCTATCTCGTTGAACTGGAAAGGCGCGCAAGCCAGCAGATCGCGGCCATTGCCGAGGCGATGGAGGCCTGATCGCCGCAGTCGCCCCGCTACCTGGGACGGCGCGCGTCAGGCTTCTGTCTTGAGCCACTCGGGCCAGATTGCCGGATCGACATTTTCGATCCGCGCGTGGTCGATGGCGAGCCCCAGTTCGGGATAGGCCGCGCGCCGGCGCTTTTCGCTCGATTGTTCGAGCGGGACGACCACGAGCCGCCGGTTGACCTTCTGCCGCCAGTTCATCCGGGCGGTGTTCTCCTGCCCGACGTAGCAGCCCTTGGTGAAGCTGACGCCGCCCAGTTCGGCGGCATTGCATTCCAGCCAGAGCGTGTCGCCGTCCCCCAGCTCGGCGCGCCCTTCAGTGACGCCGAGTGCCAGACGATGCGCGCGCCAGGCGGCATCGGCGCCATCGCCATTGCTTCCCTCCGCCGGATCGACGGGCGCGATCCAGCGTTCGCCCAGCGCGGCCAGACGCGGATCGGAGGCCGCGCCGTCGCCGACATGCGGACGCCAGCGGACCGCCAGCGAATCGTCGCGGGCGATGTTGATCGCGCGGCGCAGACGATACATGGAGAGGCGCTTGATCAGCGCTTCGGCGGCATCCGCCTCGCAGTCGATCAGCAGGTCCCCTTCGCCGGAAGGCCAGACGAGAAAATCGAACAGGGCCTTGCCCTGGGGCGAGAGCAGCCCGGCCCAGACCGGCAGCGTTCCCTTCACGTCGGACGTGACGAGGCCCTGCAGGAATTCGGCGACATCCTCGCCGGAACCTTCACGCGGCGAGACGCGCAGCACGGCGCGGTCGAAAAGACGGGTAGCAGTCATTGGCCCAACATGGCTATTTCCCCCGCACCGGCAAGGGGTTCGCCGTCATTTGCACGCGTTTGCCCAGTCTCTCGCGCATTTCATCGAGGACCCAGAGCGCGGCCGGCCCCGGCGGACAATCCTTGCGCCAGAGCGCGAAGAGCGCGTAGCCCGTCGAAGGCTGCTCGGGCAGGCGAAGTTCGACCAGCGCGCCGCTGTCGAGATCGGCCTGCACGGCGTGACGCGGCATGGAGCCCCAGCCGATGCCCTCCTTGAGCAGCGCATGCTTGGCGCCGAGGTCGCCAAGCCGCCACGTGTGCGGGCTGAACACCGCAAAGTCACGCCCCTCGGTCAGCGGCGAGCGATCGGTCAGGACGAGCTGAAGATGCTTGCGCGCTTCGCCAGGGGGAATCGCGCCGGCCCGGGCGAGCGGATGCGACGGCGCCGCGACCGGCACGAGATCGACCGCGCCGACCGCCTCGCGATGCAGTTCGGGCATGTTCAGGATGTCCGGCCCGGCGATGGCAAGCGTTGCCTTGCCGTCGAGCACCAGCGCCGCCACCGCTCCGAGCCCTTCGACATGGAGGCGCAGCGGGACGGTGGGGAACAGCGCCTGGAACTCGCGCAGCAGCGATGCGAGGCAGCCGCCCGGCACCATCACGTCGACGGCGAGCGACAGTTCGGCCTCGAGGCCCTGGCGCAGACTGCGCACTTTGGCGAGCAGACCGTCCACGTCGTCGGAGATCGCGCGCGCCTCGGACAGCAAGGCCTTGCCGGCCTCGGTCAGTTGCGGCTTGCGCGAACCCTCGCGGTCGAAAAGGCGCACGTCGAGCTGGCTCTCGAGCTGCGCGATGGCATAGCTGATCACCGAGATCGCCCGCCCGAGTCTTTTCGCCGCGCGGTTGAAGCTCCCTTCCTCGACGACGGCAAGAAAGCAGCGCAAGTGATCGAGGCTGGGCGGGGTCAGGTCAGGCATTCGGAAATCTCGAACATTTCGGTCAATTTTATCACAATTTTCCGAGATGCCTGCAAGGCCTATCTGGGAGGCCGAGCAAGGGAATCCCTTCCCTGAGCAGTTTCACGACAAGGAGTGCAGCCATGATCGAATTGCGTCCCTTCAGCAGCCTTGGCGCCGCCGACCATGGCTGGCTTGATGCCCATCATCACTTTTCGTTCGCCGAATATCACGATCCCGCGCGCACCAACTGGGGCCGCCTGCGGGTCTGGAACGACGACACGATCGCGCCGAAGTCCGGTTTCCCCTCGCATCCGCATCGTGACATGGAAATCGTCACTTACGTGCGCAAAGGCGCAATCACGCATGAGGACAGCCTGGGCAACAAGGGCCGCACCGAGGCCGGCGACGTCCAGGTCATGAGCGCCGGCACGGGGATCGTCCATTCCGAATACAACGTGGAGGACGAGGAAACGACGCTGTTCCAGATCTGGATCCTGCCCGACCGTCGCGGCGAGGCCCCGGGCTGGGGCGCGCGTCCCTTTCCGAAGGACGATCGTGCCGGCCGTTTCGTGACGCTCGCCAGCGGCATGGAAGGCGACGGGGACGCACTGCCGATCCGCGCCGACGCCCGCGTACTGGGCGCTGCGGTCAAGGCGGGCGAGACCCTCACCTACCAGACGGCGAAGGACCGCCATGCCTATCTCGTCTCCGCCAAAGGCCGCGTTCGCGTGGGCGACGTCGAGGCCGAGGCGCGCGACGGCGTCGCGATCACCGGGCTCGATACCATCACCGTGACCGCTCTCGAGGACGCCGAGCTGGTCCTCGTCGACGCGGCCTGAAACTCCCCTCTCTCTCTCTGAACTACAGGATCACGACATGCACGGACGTTCCGCAAATCCCAGAGTTGAAACAATGATTGTCGAGCGCTGGAGCCCTCGCGCCTTCGACGGCAGCGAGATCCCGCAGCAGGACCTCGACGTGATTTTCGAGGCGGCCGGATGGGCGCCTTCGGCCTTCAATGCCCAGCCGTGGCGGTTCCTCTACGCCCGCCGCGACGATGAGAACTGGGAACTGCTGCTCTCACAGCTGATCGAGTTCAATCAGGGCTGGGCGAAGAACGCCTCGGCGCTCGTCTTTGTCGTCTCTGACCGGCTCATGCGTTCGGAAAAGGGCAATTCGGACAATCACAGCCACAGCTTCGATGCCGGCGCGGCATGGGCGCTCGCGGCGCTGCAGGCCCACGCCATGGGCTATCACACCCACGGCATGACCGGGCTGAAGTTCGGCGAGGCGGAACAGGCGCTCGGCATTCCGGAGGATCACCGCCTTGAGGCGGCCTTTGCGATCGGTCGGCAGGCGCCGAAGGACACGTTGCCCGATTTCCTGCAGGAGCGCGAGATCCCGAGCATGCGCAGGCCCGTTTCCGAAATCGCCTGGGCCGGCAAGTTCGCCTGACTTCGCGAAGCCCCCCGCGAGCGTTCCCGTCCCCCTCCTCCCCGGGGAACGCTCCGACTGGCCCGGTCTGCCCGCAAGGCAGGCCGGGCCTTTTATTCTGGCGATTGTTTTCTTTGTGAATGCGTTGCCAGGGTTGTCGGATTTTTGGGGGAAGGGACGTGTCAAACCCTCCCCGGAACGGGGAGGTGGCAGCCGGAGGCTGACGGAGGGGTCGGAAGCTCTCGCCTTGAACCTCCATGCGATCGGAGAGCCTCCGACCCCTCCACCACCCGCTTCGCGGGCGGTCCCCCTCCCCGTTCCGGGGAGGATCTGGATGACAGCAATGTCGGCGCCCGCGGACATTGCCCGCCGCGAAGTCGCCCGCGATATGGTCGCCTTTCGATCCGGGGCTGGTGCCGTCTCAAGTGCCAGATGACTGCGGAAAAGAACTTCTCTCTGGGCTGCCCGGTCGGAAGCGGGCAGGGGCGCCCCCATGATAGATGTGGTCCTGAAACTGGCCTCACCGATGCCTCGCGCGGCGATCGGACACCTGGGCTGGCTGCGCGGCGCGGTCGGCGCGGCTCTGGCGATCGCGCTGG
The DNA here is from genome assembly GCF_014640675.1 of Novosphingobium endophyticum. Taxonomy (GTDB): domain Bacteria; phylum Pseudomonadota; class Alphaproteobacteria; order Sphingomonadales; family Sphingomonadaceae; genus Novosphingobium; species Novosphingobium endophyticum. Next base: position 80,996 of record NZ_BMHK01000004.1, read on the forward strand.
CCGCCGGCCTGACCGGGCTGCTGCTCAGGATTTCCGACTTCGCGATTCCCTTGCCGCTGCTGGTCGCGCCGCTGGGCGCATCGGCGGTTCTGGTGTTCTGCGTTCCTGCCAGTCCGCTGGCCCAGCCCTGGCCGGTTATCGGCGGAGACCTGGTTTCGGCGGTGGTGGGGCTGGCGCTTGGCCACATGATCGGCGTGCCCTGGCTGGCGGCGAGCCTGGCGCTCTGCATCGCTATCGCGCTCATGTCACTGCTGCGCTGCCTGCATCCGCCGGGCGGTGCCTGCGCGCTCCTCTACGCGCTGGGCGCGGCCGGCGCGGAGCAGTGGGACTGGGCATGGATGGGCGCGATCACGGCCAACGTCGCCGCGCTGGTGGCTGTCGGGTGGTTCTACAACAACCTGACGGGACACCCCTGGCCGCACGTTCCTGTCCGCGTCCCGCCCGCACCGGTCCCGGCCTATACCCGCGAGGATATCGAAGCCGTGCTGGCCGAATGGAACGAAGTGCTCGATGTCGACATCGACGATCTCGACGCCTTCTGTCAGGCGCTCCTGCGCAAGGGGCGCGGCCGCTAGCAGTCGAGGGCTGTCCTGCGGGGGTGTTGTGGCCCGATGCGCGCGCCCCTTCTTGCACGATCTCTCCCGCAGGCTTAGGTCCGGCTTCAGACGCGGCCCCCGTGATTTTATTTCAGGGCCGTGTAAACCCGAGTGACACCTGAGCCAGCAGAAGAGGACCGCCCGATGACCGCCAGCGCACCCGAACTCGTCCTTGCCGGCGGCACGGTTCACACGCCGAACGGCACGCAAACGGCCGATGTCGCGGTGCGCGGCGGGAAGATACTCGGCATCGGGTCATACCCCGACGCGGATCGCCGGATCGACTGCACCGGGCTCGACATCCTGCCCGGCGTGATCGACAGCCAGGTCCACTTCCGCGAGCCGGGCCTGGAGCACAAGGAAGACCTTGAAAGCGGCAGCCGCGCGGCGGTGATGGGCGGCGTCACGGCGGTGTTCGAGATGCCCAACACCTCGCCCAACACCGACAGCGTGATGCGCGTTCACGACAAGCTCGATCGCGCGCTGCACCGCATGTACTGCGACCACGCCTTCTACGTCGGCGCGACGGCGGAGAATGCCGAAGAGCTGGGCGAGCTTGAGCGCATCCCCGGCACGGCGGGCGTCAAGATCTTCATGGGCGCCTCCACCGGCAGCCTGCTCGTCGCCGAAGACGAGCAGCTCGCGCGCGTGCTGGCCCACGGCCGCCGCCGGGTCGCCATCCATGCCGAGGACGAGGAGCGGATGAACGCGCGCAAGCACTTCCGGGTCGATGGCGATCCCGCCTCGCACCCGGTCTGGCGCGACGATGAAAGCGCGATGCTGGCGACGCGGCGCATCCTGCGCCTTGCCCGCGCGGCGAAGCGGCCGATCCATATTCTCCACGTCACCACGCCCGCCGAGTTGGAACTGATCGCGCAGCACCGCGACATCGCGACGTGCGAGGTGACGCCGCAGCACCTCACGCTGGAGGCGGAGGATGCCTATCCCCGGCTCGGCAGCTATGCGCAGATGAACCCGCCGATCCGTTCGGCCGCGCATGTCGCGGGACTGTGGCACTGGCTGCGCCAGGGCGTACCCGACGTGATCGGCTCGGACCATGCGCCGCATACCAAGGAAGAGAAGGCCAAGAGCTATCCGGCCAGCCCCTCGGGCATGCCGGGCGTGCAGACGCTGCTGCCGCTGATGCTCGACCACGTCGCCAGGGGCAACATGACGCTGGAGCGCCTGATCGACATGACCTCCAGCGGCGTGCAGCGCGTTTTCGGCCTCGTCGGCAAGGGCCGCATCGCCGCCGGATACGACGCCGACTTCACCGTGGTCGATCGCAAGGGCAGCTTCACCATTACCGAGGACTGGGTGGAAAGCCGCTGCGGCTGGTCGCCCTTCACCGGGATGGAACTGCGCGGCCGCGTGATCGGTACGATCATTCGCGGGCATAGTGCGATGTGGGAAGGCCAGCTCGCCAATGCCGCGCGCGGCGAGCCGCTACGCTTCGCCGGCGCGCTCTGACAAGGGTTCTCGCTGCCTCGCCGGTCTGAAGAAATCGCGCTCCAGTGGGCGATTCGTCGCTCGGCAAAACTCGTTTCGTCGAAATTACGAAATCTGACAGACGCGTTGCAGTCCGTTCATATTCATGCCCCTAAAGATGAATGCGTACCGCGGATCGTGCCCCCGATTGGCCCCTCCGCCAGAAAGGAGACATGAGATGAACGCATTCTTCAAGGCAGCCGCTCTCACCGCCGCGGCCGCCAGCCTCGCCACCGCAGCGCCCGCCATGGCGGCTACGGGCTATGCGTCGCCCCACGGTGCGGACTTCCGTGCTCCCGGCGAGCAGGTTTACGAACGCAGCCGGGACCGCGACCGCCGTTGGCGTGATTATGACCGCCGTGGCTATCGCGGGGACTATCGCAGCTACCGCAACCACGGCGAGCCTGTCTATCGCGACACCCGCGTCTGGCGCGGCGGAGATGGGCGCTATTACTGCCGCAAGCAGAACGGCACGACCGGGCTGCTCATCGGCGGCGCTGCCGGTGCCTTGCTCGGCCGCGAGATCGACGGCGGACACGACCGGACCGCCGGCACCCTGATCGGCGGCGTGGTCGGCGCGCTGCTCGGCCGTGAGGTCGACCGTGGCGACAACCGCTGCCGCTAACGTGAAACCATAGCAGACACCCCGCGCGGACGGCGACGCGCGGGGACACCGCCCGGTCTTGCACTTTTGGTGCAGTCGGGCGGGAGGGCGTCTGCGGCTTGCTCGCGGGCGCCCTCAATCTTTGGTGGCCGCCCTTTCCCGAAATGGGACGTGGCCGCGATCGGGCGCGCAATTGTCTCGTGTTTTGGGCATGGCCTTCGTATTGATGCGGAATGGCGGCGTGTTTCGGCATGGGTCCGAAAGTCATGCCGCCGTGTCCGTCCGTGGCAACGAAGGAATGCGACGATGAAGAATCCCGCCCGTCTCATGGCACTGGGCCTTGCCGGTACGCTCATGCTCGCCGGTTGCAATTCGGACAAGAAGCAGCCCGAGGGAGGCGAAACCGACCCGGCTCTGAGCGGCGCGCTTGGCGATCAGATCATGGTCGATCCCGATATGGCCGGGCAGGACGGCGCGGCGCTTGGTGCCGATGGCGGCCAGATCACGCTGCCGCCCGAACAGCGTTCTCCGGAGGCGATCCAGGCAGCGAAGGCGGACGCCGCGGATGCAGCCGGCGGCGCGTTGAAGTCCGCCCCGCAGCCGCAGAAGGGCAGCACGGCGGCGCTGACCGAGGCTGCCGCGACCGCTGCGCAGGTGGCTCAGGAAACCAAGGCCGCGCAGACCGACTGCGCCAGCAAGGTCACCTATTCGAATACCTGGGCGGCCAGGCTGCCGGCCGAGATTCCGGTCTATCCGCGCGGCGCGGTGCAGGAAGCGGCGGGAACGGACAGCGACGGCTGCTCGCTGCGCGTGGTCAGCTACGCCACGCCGGTCTCACCGCAGGACGTCGCGAGCTTCTACTACACGATGGCGAACAAGGCGGGCTACGGGGCGGAGTACAGGCTCGATGGCAACGACCACGTCATCGGCGGCCGCAAGGGCGGCAAGGCCTACGTCGTCTATGCCCGCAAGCGCGACGGCGGCGTGACCGAAGTGGATCTGGTCACCAGCGGGAAATAACGGCCGGACGCCGGGGGATCGAGCGGAGATTCGCCTCGTCTCCGCCCGCTGCCGGCGTTGCCGAAAGACCACCGCCGCCCGGGCGAATGCCTATTCCATGAACCAGCCGTGGCTCGCGACCAGCGACTGGCCGGTCAGCGCATTGGTTTCGAACGCGGCGAAGAACAGGGCGACTTCGGCGATATCCTCGACAGTGGTGAATTCGCCATCGACCGTCTGGCCGAGCATCACGCGGCTGATCACTTCCGCCTCGGGAATGCCGAGTTCCCTGGCCTGTTCGGGGATCTGCTTGTCCACCAGCGGGGTGCGTACGAATCCGGGGCAGATTACGTTGGTGCGCACGCCCTTCTTGCCGCCTTCCTTGGCGATCACGCGCGAGAGGCCGAGGAGACCGTGCTTGGCCGTCACATAGGCGCTCTTGAGTGGGCTCGCTTCCTTGGAATGGACCGAGCCCATGAAGATGATCGAGCCCGACCCTTGCGCATACATGTGCGGCAGGCAGGCTTTCGAGGTGAGGAAGGCGCCGTCGAGATGGATCGCGAGCATCTTCTTCCAGTCCGAAAAAGCGAACTCCTCCACCGGATTGACGATCTGGATTCCGGCGTTGGAGACGAGCACGTCGACTGCGGCCCAGGCCTCGACCACTTTCGCGACGCCCGCGTCGACCTGCTCCTGGCTGGTCACGTCCATGGCGACGGCCATGGCCTCGGTACCGAACGTCTCGCGGATGTCCGCCGCAGCCTTTTCGGCGGCGTCGACGTTGAGGTCGGCAATCGCGACCTTGCCGCCTTCGGACGCGTAACGGTGGGCGATGGCGTTGCCGATGCCGCTGGCCGCGCCGGTGACGATGCAGACCTTGTCCTTGAGCTTCATGCAGGTTCTCCGTTGGATGCGGTCACGCAGCGCTCCCGGTCCGACGCTCAGGCCGCCACTTCGTTCTCGACGGTTCGTTCGCTCGCCGCTTCCAGCAGGCGACGTTCGAGCGCCTTGAGCCGGCTCGTCGACGTCAGCTTCTCGCCGAGCAGGTCGGTGACGTAGAATGTGTCCGCCGCGCGCTCGCCGTAAGTGGCGATATGCGCGGAATAGACCATCAGCTTGGCTTCGAAGAGCGCATGGGCAAGCCGGTTGAGCAGCGCCGGCCGGTCGCGGGCATTGACCTCGACCACGGTGAAGCGGTTGGAGGCCCGGTTGTCGAAGAGCACGCGCGGGCGCACCTCGAAGGCGTCGGCGCGCGGGCGGGCGTGGGGCTTGGCGACGAGTTGCGGCAGGATCTTGATCCGGTTGGCCAGTGCGTTCTCGATCGAGGTGCGCAGCCGCTGGAGCTGGCTTTCCTCCATGAACGGGCGGCCGAGCGGATCCTGCACCAGGAAGTTGTCGACCGCGCGGCCCGTGCGCGTGGTGTGAATGCGCGCGTCGATGATGTTGCCGCCCGCCAGGTGGATGCCGCCGGCGATGCGGTAGAACAGGCCGGGGTGGTCGGCTGCGATGACGGTTACCAGCGTCGCACCGTGCGCCGGGTAGTACTCGGTATGGATCGAAAGCGGATCGGCCTGCGCCTCGGCCGCTTCGAGCTGGGCCAGGTTCTTGGCGATGACGTCTTCGCTCTCGGCGATCCAGTAGGCGTCGACGAACTTGCCGCCGACGTTCCTGACCAGCGCCGCATTTTCCGGCTCCAGCGCCTCGACCGCGGCCTTCTTCGCGGCGATGCGCTTCTCGCGCCCGAATTCGGCATGGCCCAGACGCAGGCGTTCCTCGGTCGCCGCATAGAGCTCGCCGATGAGCTGGCGCTTCCAGCTGTTCCAGGTGCCGGGGCCGACCGCGCGGATGTCGACGATGGTGAGCAGCGTGAGCTGGCGCAGGCGGTCGAGCGACTGCACCACCTGCACGAAGTCGGCGATGGTCTTGGTGTCCGACAGATCGCGTTTGAACGCCGTGGCGGAGAGCAGCAGGTGGTTGCGCACCAGCCAGCTCACCAGGTCGGTCTCGTCTTCGTCGAGGCCGAAGCGCGGGCAGAGCTTGAGCGCGATCTCCGCGCCCAGCTCGGAGTGGTCGCCGCCGCGCCCCTTGGCGATGTCGTGCAGCAGCACGGACGCATAGAGCGCGCGGCGCGAGCGGACTTTGTGGACGATGTCGTGCGCCAGCGGGTGGTCGTCCTTGAGCTCGCCCTTTTCGATCCGCGCCAGCAGGCCGATGGCACGAATCGTGTGCTCGTCCACCGTGTAGTGGTGGTACATGTCGAACTGCATCTGCGCGTTGACGCGGCCGAACTCGGTGACGAAACGGCCGAACACGCCCGCCTCGTTGAGCGCGCGCAGGCTGGCTTCGGGGGTGTTGCGGCCGGTGAGCAGATCCATGAACAGCTCGTTGGCGCGCTTGTCGCGGCGCATATCGCCCTTGATGAGCACGGCGTCGCGGGAAATCAGGCGCATCGTCTCCGGGTGGATCTCCAGGCCTTCCTTCTCGGCGAGCGCGAAGATTTCGAGCATGCGCACCGGGTCGGCTTCGAACCAGTCGTCCGTGGGCGCCTTGATGCGGCCGCCGAAGACCTTGTAGCCCTTCAGCGTGCGCTGCCGGGCGCGGAACCCGGCCAGCAGGCCGCGCGGCGTCTTCCTCGCGAACTGCTCGTCGAGCTGCGCCAGGAACACGCCGGTCAGGTTGCCGACGACCTTGGCCTGCAGGAAGAAGAAATGCATGAAGCGTTCGACCGCTCGCTTGCCGGGGCGGTCGGCGTAGTTCATCCGCGCGGCGACCTCGCGCTGCAGGTCGAAGGTCAGGCGGTCCTCGGCGCGCTTCGTGATCGTGTGCAGGTGGCAGCGCACGGCCCAGAAGAAGTTCTCGGCACGGCGGAAGGCGAGGTATTCCTTCCTCGTCAGCAGGCCGACGTCGACGAGTTCGCTGGGATCGCGCACCTTGTAGATGTACTTGCCGATCCAGTAGAGCGTGTGCAGGTCGCGCAGGCTCCCCTTGCCTTCCTTGACGTTGGGCTCGACGACATAGCGGCTGTCGCCCATGCGCTTGTGCCGTTCCTCGCGCTCGCCCAGCTTCTCGACCACGAACTGCCGCTCGGTGCCGGCGACGACATCCTTCCAGAAGCGCTGGCGGGCCTCCTCGAACAGATCCTGATCGCCCCAGACGTAGCGGCCTTCGAGCATGGCCGTGCGGATCGTCAGGTCCGAGCGGCTCATCTTCACCATCTCGTCGAGCGAACGGCTGGAATGGCCGATCTTGAGCGCCAGATCCCAGAGGAAATAGAGCATCGCCTCGATCACCTGCTCGCACCAGGCGGTTTGCTTGATTGGGGTCAGGAAGGCGATGTCGACGTCCGAGTGCGGCGCCATCTCGCCGCGCCCATAGCCGCCCACGGCCACGATCGTCAGGCGCTCGCCGCGCGAGCGGTTGCCCACCGGGTAGACGTTGTTCACCACATGATCGTGGATCACGCGGATGATCTGGTCGACGAGGAAGGCCTGCGCCTCGGCAATGTCGTGCCCGGCGGACGGCTTGTCGATCAGCCGCCGGGCGATTTCCGCGCGGCCCTTGTCGAGCGCCTCGCGCAGCGCTTCGACGATGAAGCGGCGCCCCTTGGTATGGCCGTGTTCCGCGACGATCCTGTCTATGACAAGGACGAGGTGGCGGCGGTCGACGACCGAACGGGGAGAGGGAATGCGAATGACGCTCATGGCTAACGGCTTCTAGACTCCGGGGCTTGCGAGGGAAAGCCGCTCGTGCCGATGAATTGCATCGGGTGCTGCGATCGGTGCATTTACAGGGCAGGGCTTAAAACCCGGCTACCATCGCCCCTCAGCCTATGCCAGAAGGCGCGCACCGGAGCCGCCGTGGCGGTGCCGACACCACGGTGACAGACAATACGAGGTCGAGCGCTTGTCCCTGATTACCCTTGCCGCCGCTGCCGCGCAGACGCATGAGCCGATCTACTGGGTCGAGCTGGGCCTGAAAAACGGGATCGACCTGGGCTTCTTCACGCTGCGCTACTATTCGCTGGCCTATCTTGCCGGCATCGTCCTGGGCTACTGGCACCTGACGCGCATGGCCAAGGCGCCGGGCGCACCGCTGGCGCAGCGCCATGCCGACGACCTGTTCTTCTACTGCACGCTGGGCATTATCCTGGGCGGGCGACTTGGTTATGCAACGTTCTATACCGGCGGCGATACCGGCATTCCCAGCTTGTGGCTCCATCCGGGCGAGTTGCTCTCGCTGTGGCACGGGGGCATGAGCTTTCACGGCGGCGTGATCGGCGTGCTGCTGGCGATTGCCTGGGTTGCGTGGCGCGGCGGCCTCAATTTCCTGCGCGTGGCGGACTATCTTTCCGTCTGCGTGCCGTTCGGCATGCTGTTCGGGCGGCTTGCCAATTTCGTCAACGGCGAACTTTGGGGCCGCGTCGTTACCGATCCGAACCTGCCCTGGGCGATGGTTTTCCCCGACGCGCCCGACCAGTTGCCGCGCCACCCCAGCCAGCTTTACGAGGCCGGGCTGGAGGGCTTGCTGATGATCGTGATCATGCTGCTGCTGTTCTGGAAGACGCGCGCGCGCTTCCGCCCCGGGCTGCTCGTCGGCGTCTTCACGGCCGGTATCGGCAGCGCGCGCTTCTTCGTGGAGTTCTATCGCGAGCCCGACGCGCAGCTTGCCGAGTTCGCGCGCCAGACCGGGCTGTCGATGGGGCAGTGGCTGACGATTCCGCTGATCCTGCTCGGCCTCTTCCTCGTCGTCCGCGCGCTTGCCCGGCCGGCGGTCGCAACGGGCAGGCCCGCCGTCGCCTGATGGCCGCGCCCGAAGAGATGCCGGACCCGCTGGCGACCATCTTCCGGCGGCTGATCGCCAATTACGGTCCGATTACGCTCATGCACTACATGGGCGAATCGAACGCGCGCTACTATGCGGGCAAGGACCCGCTCGGCACGGGGGGCGATTTCATCACCGCGCCCGAGATCAGCCAGATCTTCGGAGAGCTGATCGGCCTTTGGCTGACCGACATCTGGACCCGGGCCGGGCGCCCGAAGAACGTCGGGTACGTCGAACTCGGGCCGGGACGCGGCACGCTGGCGCGCGATGCGCTGCGCGCGATGAAGCATTTCGGGCTCGAACCCTCGGTTCACTTCGTAGAGGGCTCGGGCGCGCTGCGGGACATCCAGCTCGCCGCCGTGCCGGGGGCGCGGTGGCATGACGATCTCTCGTCGGTGCCGATGCGCGGGCCGCTCCTGATCGTCGGCAACGAGTTCCTTGACGCGCTGCCGGTGCGCCAGCTGGTGAAGACCCCCGGCGGCTGGCGTGAACGCATGGTGGGCCTCGACGGTGAGCGTTTCGTCCCGGTGGCCGGCGACAGGCCGATGGACGCCGCCGTGCCGGATTCCCTGCGTGCCGCGCCGGACGGCACCCTGATAGAGACCTGCCCGGCCGCCGCCTCGGTGGTCTACGAGATCGCCGGCCGGCTGACGAGGCAGGGCGGTGCTGCGCTGCTGATCGACTACGGACATGACGCTCCCCGAACCGGTTCGACACTGCAGGCGCTACGCGCGCATGCCAAGGTCGATCCGTTCGAGATGCCCGGCGAGGCGGACCTGACCGCGCACGTTGACTTCGCGGCCATGGCAGATGTCGCGCGTTCACGCGGTGTACGTCACCTCGGCACGGTGCCGCAGGGCGACTGGCTGCGCTCGCTCGGTATCGAGCACCGCGCCCGGACGCTCGCCGAAGCGGCTCCGCAACACGCTGCGGCTGTACATGCCGCCATGGAACGGCTGATCGCCGAGGATCAGATGGGCGTCCTATTCAAGGTCATGGGCCTTGCCTCGCCCGAGTGGCCGGACGGGGCGGGGTTCTGAAGCGCGGCGGAATTTCCGCTCGCGCCGACAAGCAGCCATCCAGATCCTCCCCGGGACGGGGAGGGGGACCGCCCGCGAAGCGGGTGGTGGAGGGGTCGGAGGCTCGCAGATCGAATTGAGGTTCAAGGCGAGAGATTCCGACCCCTCCGTCAGCCTCCGGCTGCCACCTCCCCGTTCCGGGGAGGATTTGGTACGTCCGCTTTCCCCGACAAACGGCGACGTGCGGCAGGCAGGCGTCACATGCGACCTAGTGAGCCTGCCCTTCGAGCGCGTGCATCTGCGCGTCGGAGAGGCCGAAGTGATGGCCGACCTCGTGGATCACGACATGCGTGACGAGCGCTTCGAGGCTGACCCCCGTCTCGCACCATTCGGCGAGCAGCGGCTGGCGGTAGAGGACGATGCGTGAAGGCAGTTCGCCGGCGACCCAGACCGATTCGTCTTCCATCGGCCGCCCCTGATAGAGGCCCGTCAGTTCCCATGCGTCCTCTATGCCGAGGGCTTCCAGTGTCTCTTCGTCGGCGAACTCCTCGACGTGGACCGTGATGCCGTTGAGGTGCTGCGCGAAAGGGTCCGGAATCCGCGCGAAGGCGGACCGGGCGAGGGCTTCGAAATCCGCCGCTGATGGCGCGGCGCCGATCGTGCCGTTCATCTGCGGACCTTGTCTTGCGGGGTCTTGGTCATATGTTCGTAATACCCGACAGCGGCAGCTGCGTCACCGCAAGACATGGCTGCAGTTTCGTAACGATCCGGTTGGCACTGTCTAGGCCCGAATTCTATGGATCGACCGGCTGGCCCACCAGCGCCCTGAGCGCGGGCAGGAAGTGGGGGCGGTGCTCGTCGGGGATCCGGGCCATCAGATCATCCTCGAAGCAGGTGACGATGGCGCGCGTATCGGCCAGGCGCTCGCGGCCCTCCGGCGTGAGGACGACCGCCTGCGATTTCCGGTCGATCGGCTTGCGCGCGATGAGGCCCGCGGCTTCAAGCCGGTTGAGCAGGGGCACCATGTTCGCGCGCTGGATGTCGAGAACCTTGCCGATGTCGCTGGAAGTCATGTCCGTGCGCTCGGCGATCAGCATCAGCACCGAGGCGTCGGAAATGCGCAGGTCCAGAGGCACGAGCCGCGCGGTGAGTTCGGCCATCATGGCATTGGCCGCCCGGCGCAGGGCATAGCCCGGTAATTCGTTGAGCGGATCGTCTGGCATCACGCGTGGCAAGATCGTTCACCTCCCATATTGCTATTGACAATAGCAAATTCAATGCTATCGAAAATAGCGACCCAAGTCTACCTTCGAGAGGTTTGTTATGTCTGAGCGCGCAGAAGAAGATACCGTCGCCGTTACCGTCGACCGGCGGATTGCGTGGGTCTCGTTCAACCGCCCCGAAAAGCGCAACTGCATGAGCCCCAAGCTCAACCGCCAGATGAAGCGGGTGATCGAGGAGCTTGAATTCCGCGACGACGTGGGCGTGCTGGTGCTCAAGGGCGAAGGCACGTCCTGGTCCGCGGGCATGGACCTCAAGGAATACTTCCGCGAGAACGAGGAAAAGGGCCTGGGGGCCATCCGCCAGGCGCAGCGTGAGGCCTATGGCTGGTGGGAACGCCTGCGCTGGTTGGAGAAGCCGACCGTGGCCATGGTGAACGGCTGGTGCTTCGGCGGCGCCTACGGCCCGCTGTTCGCCTGCGACCTTGCCGTCGCCGCGGAGGACGCACAGTTCGGCCTGTCCGAAATCAACTGGGGCATCCTGCCTGGTGGCGGGGCCAGCAAGATCATCGCCGAGCTTACCGGTTTCCGCAACGCGATGTACCACGCGATGATGGGGGAGAACGTCGACGGCAGGAAGGCCGCCGAATGGGGTCTCGTCAACGAGGCTGTCCCCGCCGACCGGCTGGAAGCGCGTGTCACCGAGATCGCCAACGTCCTGCTCGGCAAGAATCCCGATGCGCTGCGCGCCACCAAGTGGGCCATCCGCCGGGTTCGCGAGATGACCTATGACAACGCCGAGGAGTACCTGATCCGGGCGCAGGAAGCGGCGAACTTCTTTGACTCGGAAGGCCGCAAGGAAGCGACGCGCCAGTTCATCGATGACAAGACATTCAAGCCCGGCCTGGGCGCCTATGATCTGAACAAGTCACGCGACTGAACCGTTCCCGTCGGGAGAGTATGAAGATGGCCGGCAAGGCACCCTCCGCCGCGATGATCCGGCGTCTGTTGCAGCCCGGGTCGATCGCCGTGATCGGCGCGAGCGACAAGCCCGGATCGCTCGGCGCCTCGGTTCTCGGCAATCTGGACCGCAACGGCTTCAGCGGCGAGATCTATCCGATCAACCCCAAGCGCGAGACGATCGGGGAGCGCAAGTGCCTGCCCTCGGTCGACGCGCTGCCCGAGGGAGTGGACGTCGCCGTTCTGGCGATCCCGCAGCCGGCGGTGCTCGACGCCGTGCGGGGGCTTGCGGCCCGCAAGGCGGGAGCCGCCATCATCTTTTCCGCCGGGTTCGCCGAGGGCGGGCCGGAAGGCCTTGCCCAGCAGGCCGAGATCGCCCGCATCGCCGAAGAAGCGGGCATGGTCATCGAGGGGCCGAACTGCCTCGGCTCGGTCAACCATGTCGACGGCGTGCCGCTGACTTTCGTTGAAACCGCGTGCAAGGCCCCCGAAGGACGGCGCGCGATCGGCGTCGTCTCACAGTCGGGCGCGATGGCGGCGGTGCTGTGCACCACGCTGCTCTCGCGCGATCTGGCCGTGAGTTATTCGGTCTCGACCGGAAACGAGGCGGCCAGCGGGGTCGAGGACTATGTCGACTGGCTGGTCGACGAGCCCAATACCGCTGTGATCGCGATGATCGTGGAACAGTTCCGCGCGCCGAGCACGTTCCTCGCGGCCGCGCGCCGGGCGCGGGCGGCTGGCAAGCAGATTGTCCTGCTCCATCCCGGCAAGTCCAGCGCGGCGCGCGAATCCGCCGCAACGCATACCGGAGCCATGGCGGGCGACTACAAGCTGATGCGTGCCAAGGTGGAGCGCGCCGGCGTGGTCTTCGCCGAAACGCTCGAGGAACTGGGCGACATAGCCGAGATACTGGTGCGCTGCCCGCCTCTGGCGCGGCCCGAACTGGCCGTCGTCGGGGAATCGGGGGCGTTCAAGGCGCTCACGCTGGACCTTGCCGAGGAACTCGCGCTGCCGTTGGCTTCGCTGAACGACGACGATTCGCCCGAGCTGCGCGCCGCGCTGCCGCCGTTCGTTCCCGTGAGCAACCCGCTCGACATCACCGCGCAGGGCCTCAGCCAGCCGGAGATCTACACCAACGTGCTCAATGCCCTGTTCGACGACGAGCGCGTCGGCGCGGTGGTCGCGGGCATCATCCAGGGCGATCCGGTCACGTCTACCATCAAGGTTCCGGCCATCCTCGCCGCGCTTGACGGGCGCGAACCGGTCAAGCCGCTGATCTTCGCCGGGCTGGACGAAGGCGCCGGGATTCCGGCTCGTTTCATCGCCGCGCTGCGCGACAGGGGCGTGCCATGGTTCCCCAGCACCGAGCGCGCCTTCCACGCGCTGACCCGGCTCGGGCGCCTCGTCGCGCGCGATCTGGGGGACAATTCGCCCGCTCCGCTGGCCGTGTCCGGCCTTGGCGGGGAAGCGGGCGTGGTGCCCGAATACCGCGCCAAACAGCTGCTCGGTCCGCTCGGCATCCCCTTCCCGCAGGGCCGGTTCGCCGCTTCGGCGGATGAAGCGGTCGCGGCCGCCGAAGAGGTCGGCTATCCGGTGGCGATGAAAGCGCAGGCGGCAGCGCTCGGGCACAAGAGCGACGCGGGCGGGGTTCTTCTCAACCTGGGCGACGCGGCTTGCGTTCGCGAGGCCTGGACGCGCATTCACGGCAATGTCGCCGCTTACGACGCCGCGCTTTCGCTCGATGGCGTGCTGATCGAGAAGATGGGCGCGCGGGGCATGGAAATGATCGTCGGCGCGCGTAACGATCCCGAATGGGGGCCGGTCGTGCTCGCCGGTTTCGGCGGCGTCACCGCCGAGATCCTGCAGGACGTGTGCCTGATTACCCCGGACCTGTCCGAGGATGCGATCGTGGCCCGGCTCATGCAATTGAGGAGCGCGGCCCTGCTGCGCGGCTATCGCGGTTCGCCGGTACTCGACGTGCCCGCATTGGCGCGGCTCATCCGCACCGTGGGCGCCGTCCTGCTGGCCGAACCGTCGCTGACGGAGCTGGACCTCAATCCAGTGATCCTGCATCCCATGGGTCAGGGCGTCGTCGTGCTGGATGCGCTGATGCTGGTTGGCTGACGCCGGTATAAGATACCTGACGGAACTGTCCTTCCCGGTGCCATCCGGGAGGGGCTCTTTTCCTGCTCTTCGGCCGCTGTTCTACGTTGATTCCCGTATTCGGGCCTAGGCCCTGATTAACCGTAACCGGTCATCATCCTCGGCGTCTGCTTCGAAGGAACCGATCGTGAGCGCCCTGCCTGCCGACCAAGCCCGCTACATCTTCACCTTGACCGGGGGACGTACCGGTACCGCTTGGCTCGCCCACTTCCTCGGTGCGAGCCTCGACGTCCAGGCCGTGCACGAATGGCTGCGTATCGATGACTTCGGTTTGCGCATGCCGGACATCAAGATCATGCGAAGCTTCAACGAGCGGGGTAATGATGCGCTCGTCCAGTCCTTCTGGAAGGGCAAGCTGGACGAGATCGCGCCGATGCCGCTCTACATCGAGACGAACCACACGCTGGGCAAGTGCGGGCTGGTCGAGAACCTTGCCGGGTCGCCTCTGGCCGCCGCCACTGCCCTGATCGTTCTGCGTCGCGATCTGGTGACGCAGTGCAAGAGCTATATCGCCAGAGGCGACTTCCTGAACATCACCATCAACTGGCAGTGGTATCTCCACACGAGCTACAAGAACGCGATCATCAATCCCGCGCCGTTCCTGCAGATGGGGCAAGTCGGCCTGGCCATCTGGTACACTTACGAGATGGACGTGCGGCAGCACTATTACGTGGCGAAATACGCAGACCGCCTGCGCCTGATCGAGGCGCGGCTCGAGCAAATCACGTCCGAGCCTGGCGCGCGCGCGTTGCTGGACGCGCTGGGCTTCGCGGACCGGCCCGTGCGGATTCCGCCCCCGAGCAATACCGGCGGCCGCAAGCTCGATGCGCAGACCGCTGCGCATGTCGAGCAATTCATGGGGCGGATCGACTACAATCCCGAGGCGCTGCTGCGCGCCTACGCGAGCGACGGGCGCAGTCTGGACGGATTGGTCTGAGAGGCCGCGCTATTTGAGCGCATTACCAAAGGCTGGCGCTCGCCCCTACGCGATATCGAGGTGATCGGGCACAAGGCCCTTCACGCGCCGGGCGTGCATCGCCTCGAAGGCGCGTTCCAGCCGGCGGGTGTAGTCGGCTGTGCGGAACAGCGGCGCTTCGGCCCGCCTCTCGGCAAGGCGGCCGCGCAGATCCCGCAGCTTTTCGGGATGGCTGGCAAGGTCGAGCGCCATGGCCTCGTATTCGGCCTCGCTCGAGACGACAAGCTCGGGCAGTCCCGCCGCCTGGACGAGGCTGGCGGCGACGCGGGCGACGAACTGGCGGCCCGGCATGGTCAGCACCGGCAGCCCGGCCCAGAGCGCGTCGCTGGCGGTGGTGTGGGCATTGACCGCGAAGCTGTCGAGAAAAAGGTCGGCGTGGCCCAGGCGGCCGAGATGCTCCCGGTGCGGCATCCACGGCGCGAAGACCAGCCGCGAGCGGTCGATGCCGCGTGCTTCGGCCTCGCGCATCAGGTTGCCCTCGGCCCACGTGTTGGTGCGGAACAGCCACAGGACACTGCCCTCGACCTTACCCAGCAGCCGCGACCAGATGTCGAATTCGCGCGGGGTGATCTTGTAGGTGTCGTTGAACGAGCAGAAGACGAAGGCGTCTTCGGGCAGTCCATGCCCGGCCCGGCCCCGCGCGCCGGGCACGATGGCGCGCTGATCGTCGTTGGGCTGATAGGCCCCGGCGAGGCGGACGATCTTCTCGCTGAAATGGAACTCGGAGCCGGAGGGCACGGTCACGTGGTCGGCGATGAAGTAGTCGAACGCGGGATGCCCCATGGTTCCCGGATAGCCCAGATAGTTGATCTGGACCGGCGCCAGCCGCTGGCCGAACATGCGGCTGCGCGACCCGCGCGTGAAGCCCTTGAGGTCGACGGCGATGTCGATGCCGTCGCCGCGCGCCCTGGCGGCGACCTGCTCGTCGGTCATCCCGCCGATCTCGGTGAAGCTGTCGACATGGGCGAGCAGGTGCGCGCGCATGGCGTCGTCCTCGCGCCGGGGTCCATAGCTGTAGGCATGGATCGCGTAGCGCGAGCGGTCGTGCTCGCGCAGCACGCCGGCGAGGAGGTACATCGTTGCGTGATCGTGGAAGTCGGCCGAGAAATAGCCGATGCGGATGCGCCCGTCCGCCGAGGGGGCAGGCGCCGGAACCTCGGCGATGTCCGGGGCGAAGGTCCGGGCGGCGAAGGCGTGCGACCGGGCGCGCTGGTGCATGGGATCGTCGACGAACGTGAAGGCCGCGAACGGCGGCACGCTGTCCATGCTGCTCGCCGGTAGCCGCGCGAATTCGGCGCGCGTGGACCAGTCGCAGATGTGCGCTTCCTGAAACAGCGCATAGAGGTGCGCGCCGCCGTCGTTCGGATCGACGGCCAGCGCCGATCGGAACGCGGCGATGGCGTCGGGCAGTTCGCCGGTCTTCACCAGCGCCTTGCCCTTGTTGACCATGGCCCCGGTATTGGCCGGATCCGCGCCCAGCGCCTTGTCGTAGGCGGCCAGCGCTTCGTCCACGCGGTCGAGCGCGAATAGGGCGCTACCCATGTTGTTGTGCGCATCGCTGTGCGCCGGGCGAAGCTGCGCGGCACGCTCGAGATGCGCGAGCGCGTCGGCGTGCAGAAGCCGGTTCGCCTTGAGGTTGCCGAGGTTATAATGCGCGTCGGCATAGTCGGGCGAGATACGCAGCGCCTGTGCGTAGTACTCCTCCGCCTCGTCGGTGCGGCCGGACTGCTCCAGCAGGTTCGCGAGATTGTAGCGCGCATCGGCATAGTCCGGATTGTCGGCGGCGACCTTGCGGTAGACTTCCTCCGCCTCGGCCAGCTTCCCCTGCCGTTTCAGCACGATGGCAAGATTGTTGCTGCTGGCGGCGGCCTTGGGATCGGCCGTGAGCGCGCGCCAAAACGCGGCTTCCGCGGCAGGCAGGTCGTCCAGCGCCAGCAGCGCCGCGCCCTGGAGGTTGTGGATCGTGTAGTTATGCGGAAACGCCTCGCCGAGCTGCGCGCCAAGCCGGGCGGCATCTTCCATGCGGCCGGACTTGTAGGCCTCGACCATGGCATCGAGCTGGCGCTGCGCCGCATTGCCGTTCGCCGGCGCGGGCGCGTCGAGCGCGCGCAGCGCCGCCTGGAGGCGCTTGTTGCGTGGAAACTGATCGAGCGCCTGCCGGTAGAGCGCCCGCGCGGACTCGATCTCACCCCGTTTTGCGGCGCTCTTCGCCTTGATCAGGACGCTTTCCAGCCCGCTCATCGTATTCCCCCGGCTCATGCTTCGCTAGGGGATCGGGCTAGGCAATCATGGTTCATATTTTGCGACCCCAGGCATAAGGGAAATGCCGTATATATGGCGGTCACGGGTCTTTGATCGCGAGCAAGGAACAGCAGCACGATCCCTGCCATTCGTGCAAGCAAGTGGACCGGCACGGGAGTATCAGCATGAACGAATATCAGGAGATTGCGCAGCGCCTTCGCCGGGAGCTTGCCGAACTCGTGAAGCGGGCGCAGGCCGTCGAGGAGGAACTGAGCCATCCGCTCGATGCCGACTCTTCCGAGCAGGCGGTCGATCTGGCGGACGATGAATCGCTCGAGGGCCTGGGGGAAGTCCTTCGCGGGCAGATCCGCGACATCCAGCAGGCCATGCTCCGCATTGATCGCGGCGAATACGGCACTTGCGCGAATTGCGGCGGCGAGATCGGTCTGGCGCGGCTCAAGGCGTTGCCGACGGCGACGCGGTGTATAGCCTGCGCGGATTGAGGCCACGCTTCCAGTTCTGCCCGCTTCCCCTAAGGAACCAGCACCAGCGCGCCTTCCACGTCGCCGGCGCGCAGGCGGTCCAGCGCGGCGTTCGCCTGGTCCAGCGGCACCGCGGTAACATGGGTGCGTACCGGCACTTGCGCCGCGAGGCCCAGGAACTCGGTGCCGTCGTCGCGCGTGAGGTTGGCTACCGAGAGGATAGAACGCTCTTCCCACAGGTCCGCGTAAGGGAAGCCGGGAATGTCCGACATGTGAATGCCGGCGCACACCACGCGTCCGCCTTTCCTGACCGCCTTGAGCGCGCGGGGAACCAGCGCGCCGACAGGGGCGAAGATGATCGCGGCGTCGAGGGGGGCGGGCGGCGTTTCCGACGAACCGCCGGCCCAGGCGCAGCCCAGCTGCCGGGCAAAGGCCTGTGCGGTGGTGTCGCCATCGCGGGTGAAGGCGAAAACCTCGCGGCCCTGCCAAACCGCCAGCTGCGCAAGGATATGCGCCGCCGCGCCGAAGCCGTAGAGCCCCAGTACCGGCGCATCGCCCGCCATGCGATACGAACGGTAGCCGATCAGCCCCGCGCAGAGCAGCGGTGCGGCGTGCAGGTCGTCAAAGGCGTCCGGCAGCGCGAAGCAATAGCGCGCATCGGCGATGCAATGCGTGGCAAAGCCCCCGTCGCGGGTGAAGCCGGTGAAGAGCGGATCGTCGCACAGGTTCTCGCGGTGGCTGGCGCAATAGGGGCAGGTTCCGCAAGTATGCCCCAGCCACGGCACGCCGACGCGCTGGCCCATGGCAAAGCCGGTGACGCCGGCTCCTACCGCCTCGATCCTTCCGACGATCTCATGCCCCGGCACGATCGGCAGCGTTCCGCGAATGTCACCGTCGACGACATGAAGGTCGGTGCGGCACACGCCGCAGGCGGCGATCGCGATCCGCACTTCGGCGGCGCCGGGCTCGGGGCGCCTGCGCTCGACCATGCGGAGCGGCGTGCCGGGCGCATCGAGCTGCATGGCGCGCATGGTCATGGCTGCGCCTGTCAGTTTGCCTCGGTTTCCCGAACGCCCGGCTTTTCCCAGAGTTTCGCCTCGGCGAGCAACCGGACGACTTCCTCGTCCGATGTCTGGTCGAACCGGAGATAATGCATGCCTACCGCATAGAAGGGGAACGGCGAGGCGAGGCAGATCACCTGGTCGCAGAGCGGCTCGAGTTCCGGCAGCACTTCGTCCGGCGCCAGCGGAACGGCGAGCACTATCTTCGCCGGCCGCGCCCTGGCGAGGGCCTTCAGCGCGGCGCGCACGGTGCGGCCGGTGGCGATCCCGTCGTCGACGACGATCGCCGTGCGCCCCGCGAGCGAGATCGCAGGGCCGGTGCGGTAAAGCGCGCGGCGCCGCTCGATCTCGGCGAGCTGGCGGGCGATCTGCATGTCGATATAGTCCTGGTTCGCCCCGGCCATCCGCGCCGCGTCTTCGTCGATCACCACTTGCGGCGCGGCGCCGTCGACGAGGGCGCCGATGCCGTATTCCTCGTGGCCGGGCGCGCCGATCTTGCGGACCATCAACACGTCGAGCGGAGCGCCGAGCGCCTTGGCCACTTCGAAGCCCACCGGCACTCCGCCGCGCGGCAGCGCGAGCACGACGGGGTTCTCGAATGCGAACGCGTCGATTTCCTTCGCGAGCGCCTGGCCGGCGTCCTTGCGGTCGCGGAAGCTTGCCTGTGTCACCATGTCGCGTCTCCCAGCTGGTGGCGGAACCAGTTGCTCGCGTGCGTTACGACCTCGTCGAGCGTGCCCGGTTCCTCGAAGAGATGGCCGGCGCCGGGTATGATCACCATCTTCCGCTCGCAGCGCATGGCGTCATGGGCGGCGGCATTGAGTTCGATGACCACGCCGTCGCGTTCGCCGACGATCAGAAGCGTGGGCGCGCGCACGCGCGACAGCGCGTCCGCGCCGGCCAGGTCCGGCCGGCCTCCGCGCGAGACGACGGCCGCGATGCGAGGGTCGTCCGCCGCCGCTCTCAGCGCCGCGCCGCCGCCGGTGCTGGCGCCGAAATAGCAGAGGCGCAGATCCCGCGTCTCCGGCCGCTCCGCCGCCCAGTCTGCCGCCAGACGCAGCCGCGAGGCCAGCAGTCCGATATCGAAGACGTTGCGGCGGTCGCGTTCCTCGTAGGGTGTCAGCAGGTCGAGCAGCAGCGTCGCCATCCCGTCCTCGCGCAGGCGGGCCGCGACGTGGTTGTTGCGCGGGCTGAGCCGCCCGCTGCCGCTGCCGTGGGCGAAGATGACGAGGCCCTTCGCGGTCTGCGGCACGCCGAGGATCGCCGGCAGGCCCAGCCGCCTGTCGATGCGCACCTCGTGCGGCGCGCTGGTGAGGGAAGCCGCGCTCATAGCCCGAACGGCCAGGTTTCCGGCGCGCCGCGGGGCCGTTCATGGCCCAGCGGGGTCACCGCCCTGGTCTCCTCGAACCAGACGAAGGCATCGAACTGATCGGCGATGACCGCTTCGAAGTAGTGGCTCGCCAGCTCCGTCTCTGGCCGGTAGATCACGCCGATCGCGCGTTCGAGCAGGGTTTGCGAGAGCAGCTCGACAAGTCCGCGATCCTTGTGCCCGCGCCAGTCGGTCAGGCTGCGGGCATGGCCGGTGCGGCGGAAGGCGGCCTCCCAGCTGTCGTCGCGCGCGGGACGGACGTTCTTGACGTGCATGTCCGCGCCCCAGTCGGAGGCGGCGGCGACCGTGCCCCGGTCCGTTCCGAAGCCGACCAGCACCGCCTCGTCGCCATAGGCGGCGCGGACCAGTTCGCCGATGTTGAATTCGCCGCGCCAGCCCATCGCCGTCGCCGAGGCATTGCCGATATGCGAGTTGTGCGCCCAGATCACCGCGCGGGCGTCCTCGCGATGGGCCATGAGGCGCAGCAGCGTATCGAACATGTGCCGGTCGCGCAGGTTCCAGCTCGACGCGGCGCCGCGATACATCGCGCGGTAGTATTGCTCGGCGGCGCGAACGATGCGGGCGTTCTGCTCGGCATCGAAAAAGGCCTCGCCGTCCTCCCTCATATATTCCATGCGTTCGGCCAGCAGGCTCTGGAGCTGCGCGACGACCGCATCCTCGCAGTCCCGCAGCGTGCCGTATTCCACTTCGCGTCCGTAGCGCTGCGGCTCGTCACGCCACGGCATCAGGCAGGCGTAGCGACGCCGTGCCTCGGTGGCGGCGGCCGGATCGTTGGCATCGAGATAGGCGATCACGGCATGGATCGATTCGCTCAGCGAATAGACGTCGAGCCCGTGCATGCTCGCGCGGTCCTCTTCGGGCAGGGCCTCGTTGTGGCCGCGCAGCCAGTCGGCGAAAGCCAGGACTTCCTCGTTGCGCCACATCCAGGTCGGGAAGCGCAGGAACGGCTCGCCTCGTCGCGGGCGCGAGGCACGGTGGCGGGTATAGGCGTCGATCCGGGCGATGTCCGGCCAGTCCCCCTCCACGGCGACGATATTGAAGCCGTGGCGCTCGATCAGCCGGCGGGTGATGGCCGCGCGCGCGGCGTAGAATTCATGCGTGCCGTGCGTTGCCTCGCCCAGCAGCACGACGCGCGCGTCGCCGAAGCGGTCGAAGGCATCGGCGAAGGTCGGTGCATCGGGGCCGGGCAGGGTTTCGGCGGCCGCCCGCAGACCCTGAATGAACCGGGTTTCGTCAATCGCGATGCGGTTCTGGATCGTCATGCGCGCCTCCGCGCGTTTGCCTGTTTACGAAACATCCTCCCCCCAGCTTAACGGCAAGGCTATCCGCAATGTTCCCGAGTAGTGACACACCGAGAACATGCCGCTAAGGGCTGCGCCCGTGCGCACGCTTCGGCAGTTTTTCCGGGATCGTCCCGCCCTCGCAGCCCTGCTGCTGGCGGCCGCGCTTTGCCTGAAAATCGTCCTGCCGGCGGGCTACATGCCGAGCGCCGCGGGCAGCGACATGGTCGTCGCGCTGTGCTCATCCATGGCGCCCGAAGGACAGACGGTGACGATCCGCATTCCGGGCAAGGCGGGACAGGATGATATGTCCGGTTCGGCCAAGCAATCCTGCGCCTTCGCGCCGCTTGCCGCCGCCGTGTTGGGTTCGGTCCCGCCCGCGATCGTGCTGGCCGCGCTGCTGTTCGTCTTCGTTGCCGCGATCCTGGGGCAGCCGCTGGCGCTGCGGCCGGTCACGGCGCGAATCCGTCCACCGAGCCAGGGGCCACCCGCTTTCGCCTGAACCGATAGCCGCGCCGTGGGCTCACTGCCCGCGGTTAGGAACCACATTCCGCGCCTAGGTGCTCTTCAGAACGCCCTAGGTGCCGTTCAGGTGATTTCCCATGCCCAGAATCATGCTCGCGCTCGGCGCGGCACCGCTCGCCCTGTTTCCCCTCGCCGCCCATGCGGAGGAGGAGGCGCTGCCTGCCGGTGCCATCCTTGTTGTCGGCCAGACCGAGAAGGCCATCAGCATCGAACCGCGCGGCCTTTCGGTCAGCCTCGGCGAGGAACAGTTCGAGGGTGTGAATGCCCAGAACGTCGAGGACCTGATGAAGTACGCGCCCGATTTCTTCGTGCGTAAACGCTATGCCGGCGATTCCAACGGCGTGCCCGGCTTTCGTGGCACGCACTCCACCCAGAGCGCGCGCACGCTGGTGATGGTCGATGGCTTCACGGTGTCGAACTTCCTCGGCAATTCCTTCGGCTTCGCGCCCAAATGGGGCGTTGTCGGGCCGGGCGAGGTCGCGCAGTTCGACATCGTCTATGGCCCCTATTCGGCGCGCTATGCAGGCAACTCGATGGGCGGGATCGTCAACATCACCACCCGCTCGCCGGAGAGGACCGAGGCATTCGCGACCGTGCAGGGCCTTGCGCAGAGTTACGACCAGTTCGGCACGGACGAGACATACCGGGGCTATTCGGCGGAGGCCGGATTCGGCTTTCGGCAGAAGGACGGGCCGTGGTCGGTGCGCATGTCCGGGCGCCGCTTTCGCAACGACGGGCACCCGCAGGGTTTCTACGGCCTTGCCCGCTCGACCAGCACCGCCCCCGCCACCGAAGTGACGGGTGCGGTGTTCGATCCGAAGCAGGGCCAGTCCTTCGCGCCGGGCAGTGCAGGCCGGCCGATCTTCGCCGCGCAGAGCCTCGCCGCGATCACGCAGGATCAGGCGAAGCTGCGCGTCGGATACGACGGCGCTTCGGGGGTGACCGGCAAGCTGCTGGTGGCCTACTGGCATAATCTCGACAGCCAGACCAAGCCCGACTGCTACCTGCGCGATGCCTCGGGCGATGCGGTCTGCGAGGGTCTCGTGTCATTCGAAGGGCAGACATACAATGCGAGCGGTGCGAAATGGTCGCGCACGGTGCGTGACGAGCTGCTTGTCGGGCTCAGGATCGGCGCCCCGCTTTCCGATGCGGTGCATGTGCAGGCCAATGTCTCGACCTACCAGATCCTGCGTTCGGATGGCTTTGCTTCGAACGGCTATGCGACCGGCGCCAGTAACGGGGCGGGCACGCTGGCGCGGCATGGGCCGACCTACTGGTGGACCGGCGAACTGGCGCTGACTGCCGATCTCGGCGATGCCGAACTGGCGGCAGGCGGCAGCGCCAATCTCTACGCGACCTATGCCACCAACTACTCGCTGGACCACTGGCGCAGCGATGAAGGCAGGGCGATCTCCACCCGCACTTTCGGCAAGACCCGCAATCTCGCCGCCTGGGCAGAGCTGCGCGCGCCGCTCGATGCGGTGACGCTGACGCTGGGCGCCCGCGTCGAGGACTGGCGCGCCTTCGATGGCGGCATCGGCACCGTGGTCGCGGAGGAGCCGGTTTTCGACGGGTACGACAACCGCCATGGGACGGCTTTGCAGCCCAAGGCCTCGCTCGAATGGGCGATTGACCCGGATACGAGCCTGCAGCTCAGCCTCGCCAAGGCGACGCGCTTCCCCACCGTGGGTGAGCTGTTCCAGGGCAGCCTCGATGAAAACGGCATGCTCGACGGGGAGAGTTTCGATCCCGGTCTGAAGCCGGAACGATCAACCGACGCCAACCTTCTGCTCGCGCATGATTTCGGTTCGTTCAAGCTGACGGGTTCGGTGTTCTGGCAAAGGGTGAAGGACACGATCTTCTCGTTCACCGGCTTCAACGCGCAGGGTTTCAGGACCTCGAACTACAAGAACATCGACGTGACCCGACAATACGGCATCGAACTGATCGCCGAAGCGCGGGACGTGATCGTGCCCGGCCTGGACATCGACGCCAACGCGGCATGGATCGATTCCGTCACCGTGCGCAACGATGGCGCGCCGGAGGCGGAGGGCGTGCAGTTCCCGCGTATCCCGCGCTGGCGGGTGAACGGCACCGTTCGCTACCGCGTGGCGGAGCCGGTGATGGTCGCGATCGGCATGCGCTATGCCAGCCGGCCGAACACCGACCTGCCTGGCCTCCAGCGCGGGGATACGTTCGGCTATACCTCCGAACTCTTCGCGCTCGATGCCAGGATCAACTGGGTCGTGACCGGGCAGCTCCGCGTGAGCGCCGGGGTGGACAACATCACCAATGACCGCGCCTGGGTCTATCATCCCTTCCCGCAGCGCAGCTTCCAGCTCGAAGCGGGGTGGAAGCTGTGAGCGCGCGCACCGAACGCTGGTATCGGGCGGTCTGGCGCTGGCATTTCTATGCCGGGCTGCTGTGCGTGCCGTTCGTGCTGTGGCTTTCGGTGACGGGCGGGATCTACCTGTTCAAGCCGCAGATCGAGAGCGTGCTCTACGCGCCCTACCGTCATGTCGCGAGTGGCGGCGCGCCGATGCTTTCGCCCGATGCCATCGCAGCCAGGGCGGTCGAGGCAGTGCCGGGATCGGTGCTGCACAAGTACGTCCTGCCCGAAGCGGCGGACGACGCCGTGCAGGTTCTCGTCGGCAGCGGCGCGAAGGATACGCGGGTCTGGGTCCACCCTCAGACCGGCGAAGTGCTGTACAAGGTGGCGGAGGAGGGCCGGCTGATGCGCGTCGTCTCCCGCCTCCACGGCGAACTGCTGGCGGGCAGCCGAGGCTCGGCGCTGGTCGAGGCGGCGGCGTGCTGGACGGTGGTGATGCTCATCACCGGCCTGTTCCTGTGGTGGCCGCGCCAGACCGCCGGCCGGCTGGGCGGCGTGTTCTGGCCGCGCCTGCGCATGGGGAGCAGCGTGTTCTGGCGGGATATCCATGCCGTCACCGGTCTGTGGATCAGCGTGGGCGCGCTGTTCCTCATCGCCTCGGGCCTGCCCTGGGCGATGGCCTGGGGCGACTATTTCCGGGAAGTGCGCCAGATCACCGGCACGGCGGAGGGCAGGCAGGACTGGTCCGCCGGTTCGGCCGCCGACGCGCGGGAGCGCGCGGCGGCCGATGCCGGGACGCGGGCGATGATGTCCGAACACGCGGAGCATCGCGGCATGACCATGGTGCACATGGCGCCGGAGCCGGCCGCGCTCGACGCCGTTGTTCGCCGCGCGGAAGGGCTCGGCTTCGTCGCTCCGGTCGAAGTCAGCCCGCCCACCACCCACGGGGCGCCGTGGCAGGTGCGTAGTCAGGCGCCGAACCGCCCGAAGCGCGATAGCGCGGAAGTCGCTGGCGATGGCAGCCTGATCGGCGTGCAGCGCTTTGCCGACCGGCACTGGATCGACCGTGCCGTCAGTTACGGCGTGGCGATCCACGAAGGGGCGTGGCGGGGGCTGGCCAACCAGCTTGTGAACCTTGCGGTGCTGCTCGGTCTCGTGACCTTGTCGCTATCGAGCGTGGTCCTGTGGTGGCGCCGCCGGCCGACCGGCATGCTCGGCGCGCCGTCTTCGCTCGCGCCTTTGCGCCATAGCTGGGCGCTGGTCGCGCTGGTCGTGATGCTGGCGGTGCTCATGCCGCTGTTCGGCGCGTCGCTGGCGCTGGCCGTCGCCGCCGAATGGGCGCTCAAGCGCGCGGCGCCGCGTTTCGGCGGCTGGATGGGATGGCGCGGGACGAAGGCCTTGCGTGCGAGGCCTTAGCGACTAAGGCAGGCGGGGCCATGCCGGAGCAGGAGTGAGAACGCATGTCATCGACCGTCGAAATCCGCCGGCGCGGCCACGTCGCCGAGATCGTGTTCTCGCGTCCGCCGCACAATTTCGCCTCGCCCACGTTGCTGGCCGAGATCGCCGATGCCGTTGTGCTGTGCGACGATAACCTGGAAGTGCGCTGCACGGTGCTCGCGTCCGAGGGCAAGAGCTTTTGTGCCGGCGCCGATCTTGCCGGCGACGAGGACGTCACGGGCGAGGCTGGCATGGACACCATCGGCCAATTCTATGTCCAGGCAGAGCGTCTGTTCCGGCGCCGCAAACCGATGGTCGCGGCGGTGCAGGGGGCCGCGATCGGCGCGGGGCTTGGCCTTGCGCTTGCCGCGGACTTCCGCGTCGCCGGGCCTGCCGCCCGGTTTTCCGCCAACTTCGTGCGGCTGGGATTCCATCCCGGCTTCGCGATCACCGTCACGTTGCCCCGGCTGATCGGCGAGGCGCGCGCGGGCTGGATGATGCTTTCGGCCGAGCGGGTAAAGGCCGACCGGGCGCTGGAGTGGGGCCTTGCCGACCGCGTGGCGGAAGCCGACTTGCTGATCGAGGAAGCACACGCGATGGCGGCGGAGATCGCGGCCAACGCGCCGCTGGCGCTGCTTTCGGTGCGCGAGACCTGGATCGGCGGGCTGGCGGACCGGGCGGCGGCGGCCATGCGCCGCGAACATACCGAACAGTCCGCGCTCAAGGCGACCGATGACTATGCCGAAGGTGTCGCCGCGGTCTTCGAGCGCCGCGAGGCCAGGTTCGTCGGCCGTTGATACGTCAGCCTTTTTCGCGCAGCCTTATCAACCCTTCCTGCGCGACGCTGGCGACGAGCCTGCCCGCGCGGTCGAAGATCTGCCCTCGCGCGAAGCCGCGCGCGTGGCCAGCCCAGGGGCTTTCCATGGCATAGAGCAGCCAGTCGTCGATCGGCGGCGTCTCGTGGAACCAGATCGCGTGGTCGAGGCTGGCGCCCTGAAGCCGGGGCGAGAAGAACTTGACCGGGTGAGGCAGCACTGCGGTCGTCAGCAGCGCGAAGTCGCTGGCGTAGGCGAGGAGCACGCGCCGCAGCGCCGGTTCCGGTTCGATCGCCCCGGTGAGGCGTAACCAGGCATATTGCGAAGCGGGGCCGGTCGCGTCGGTCGAGGACGGTCCGATACGGAGGTCGAAGGCGGCCAGCCGGTCCCGCAGGGCCGGCGGCAGCGGCGCGCCGCTCGCCTTCAGCGCGGAAACCAGGTCGATGCACTGCTCGGGCGGCAGCGTCTCCGGCATCCCCTCCGCGTGGGCCAAGCCGTCCTCGGCCCGCTGGAAGGAAGCGGCGAGGTTCAGGATCGGCAGGCCGCCTTGCATCGCGACGACGCGGCGATTGGCGAAGCTGCCGCCATCGAAATCGCGCAGCACCCGGTAGATGATCGGGCGCATGGTATCGCCGGCGCGCAGGAAATAGGCGTGGAGCGAGTGCGCGCAAAGGGTCTCGCGCACGCTCCGGCCGGCGGCGGCCAGCGCCTGCGCGATGACCTGTCCGCCGAAAACGCGGCCCGGGCTTTCGGCACAGGCGCCGCCGCGAAACAGGTCGGTGTCGAGTTCTTCCACCAGCAGCAGGCGGCACAGATCCTCGGCAGGCGCGACGGGACTTTCAGCCATCGCGGCTTTCCGGGGCGTCCGCCGATGCGCGTTGCAACCAGTCCTTCGTCTCCTGTTCGATCCGGCCCAGCTCTTCGAGCGTCTGTTCAATAGCGCGTTTCTGGCGGTGCAGTTCGACGATGCGCTGGCTCACTTTCACGAGGAGCTGGCGCATTTGCTCCACATGTTCGGGGTCGACATCGTAGAGGTCGAGGAATTCCTTGATCTCGCGGATGCTGAAGCCCAGCCGCTTGCCGCGCAGGATCAGCTGCATGCGGCCGAGTTCACGCTTGCCGTAGATGCGCGTCGTGCCCACGCGCCGGGGAGCGATCAGGCCCTTGTCCTCGTAGAAGCGCAAGGTGCGCATGGTGACGCCGAGGCGTTCGGCGGCCTCGTGGATGCCGAGCATCTCGGGCGTTTCGGCTGTCGCCTCCATACCGCTCATGGCCTCCGCCTCGCCGCTTCCTCTGCGACGAGGTCCTTCTTCGAAAGCTTGCCGACCAGCGTCTTGGGCAGGCTTGCGCGGAATTCGATCGCGGAGGGCATCTCGATCTTGTTGAGGCGCGGCTGCAGGAACTCCAGCAGCGCCGCTTCGTCCAGCGACTCTCCCTCATGCAGCGCGACGAAGGCCTTGGGCGATTGCCCGCGATATTCGTCGGGTACGCCGATCACGATGACCTCGGCCACCATCGGATGCTCGTAGATGGCGTCCTCGATCACGCGCGGGTAGACGTTGTACCCCCCGCACAGGATCAGGTCCTTGATCCTGTCGACGAGGAAGAGATAGCCTTCCGCGTCGAGATAGCCGACGTCGCCCGTCCGCAATGCTCCGTAGATGAAGGTCTTGTCCGATTCTTCCTGACGGTTCCAGTAGCCCTTCATGACCTGCGGCCCGCGCGCGCAGACCTCGCCCTTCTCGCCCGTACCGAGGACCTGGTGCAGGTTGTCGGGATCGCGGATCTCCAGCGAGGTGCCGGGAAAGGCCGGGCCGCAGGAGTTTGCCTTGACCATGCCCTCGAGCGGATTGCAGGCAATGATCGGCGAGGCTTCGGTCAGCCCGTAGCCTTCGACCACTTTGACGCCGGTCCGCTCCTCGAAGCGCTGGCGCACTTCCAGCGGCAGCGGCGCGCCGCCCGAGATGCACACGCGCACGCTGTCGAACTCGCCATGCAGGGAGACGCCGTTGAGGGCGGTGTAGAGCGTGGGCACGCCGAAGAACTGCGTGGGCTTGGTGCGCCGGCAGGTCGCGAGGAAGGACTTCATCTCGAAGCGGGGCAGCAGGATCATCTCCGCCGCCGTGTCGACCGAGTAGTTGAGCACCGTCGTCAGCGCGAAGACGTGAAACAGCGGAAGGACGCCCAGCGTGCGCTCCTGCTGGTCGGGCATGTGGCCGACGTGGGCGATCATCTGCGCGCTGTTGGCCGCCAGGTTGGCGTGGCTGAGCATCGCGCCCTTGGGAACGCCGGTGGTGCCGCCGGTATATTGCAGCACGGCGAGGTCATGCGCGGAGCGCTCGACCGGGTCGGGTTCGGCATCGCGGGCGATCAGGTCGGCGAAGCGTACGAAACGCAGATCGTGCGGTTCGTGGACGATGTCGCGGCGCTTGAGCAACTGGAAGGCGCGGCGCTTGATCGCCGGAAGCGCATCGGCGAAGGGGCAGACCACGACGCGCGAAAGAGTGCCCTTCCCGACGAGCGGCGCGATTTTCGGTAACGACATGGCAAGGTCCGAGGCGATCATCACGCTCGCACCCGAATCCTCGACCTGATGTGCCAGCTCGCGCTCGGTGTAGAGCGGATTGAAGTTCACCACGACGCCGCCGATGCGCAGGATCGCGAAGTAGCAGACCACGTAGTAGGGCGTATTGGGCAGGCACAGTCCCACCCGTGTTCCGGGCTTCACGCCGAGGTCCTGAAGTCCGCGCGCTGCCTTGCGCGCCAGATCGGCGACTTCGGCGTAAGTCCACTTGCGGCCCATGAAATCGATCGCGGGCCAATTGCCATGCCGCTCGGCCGCATGGTCGAGCAGGTCGGTGAGCAGCCGCGGAGAGATCGGCGGCATTTCCTCCGGCACGAGGGAGGAGGGGGGCTGTGCCGGATGGGTCTTGCTTCCCGCGAGAGGGGCGCCGACGGTCTCCGCGGCGCCCATCAGAACGTCACCCGCTTGCCGAGGGAAAAGGCAGGCATGGCGGCGTCCGTGGGCGTGCCGTCGACCAGTATCGGTACCAGCGCGGCAACCCAAAGCGGTGTTGCGGATTTAAGAGACATCATGTGTCAACTTTCCATCTTTCCCCCCGAATCCGGCCTGTGTTCCCGTGAGCGGCTCGCCGATCGGTTTCCTCGGTAATCCGGATAACGCAAAATCTGCTTGACGTATAGGGAAAGAATCGCACCCTAAGGGAAGAAGGTTCCGCGGCCCGCGGTACGACGGGCTGGTCCGCTCATGGAGACTGTGCATGCAAAGCGTTGTGATCGCGGGTTACGCCCGTTCCCCGTTTCACCTTGCGGGCAAGGGTGCTCTGGCGCGCGTGCGGCCCGATGATCTCGCGGCCCAGGTGATTCGCGGGCTGATCGGAAAGACCGGCGTCGATCCGGCCGATGTCGAGGACCTGATCGTCGGCTGCGCTTTCCCAGAGGGCGAGCAGGGCCTCAACGTCGCGCGGCTGATCGGGCTGCTCGCGGATCTGCCGCTGAGCGTCGGCGGCATGACCGTGAACCGCTTCTGCGGTTCCTCGATGAGCGCGGTGCAGATCGCGATGGGCCAGATCGCGGTCGGCGCGGGCGACGTGTTCATCTGCGCCGGCGTGGAATCGATGAGCCGGGTGCCGATGATGGGCTTCAACCCGCTGCCCAATCCCGAACTGGCGAAGAAGAGCGCGGTTTACATGGGCATGGGCGAGACGGCCGAGAACGTCGCGGAGAAGTACCAGATCGGGCGTGCCGATCAGGAGGCGCTCGCGGTCGAGAGTCAGAAGCGCGCGGCGGCAGCGCGCGCGGCCGGCAAGCTCGCCGACGAGATCGTTCCGATCGAGACCAGGGGCGGCACCGTGAGCGAGGACGGCACCATTCGTCCCGATACGACTGCGGATGCGCTCGCCGGTCTCAAGCCGGCCTTCGACGCCAAGGGTTCCGTAACCGCCGGAACGTCCTCGCCGCTGACGGACGGAGCGAGCGCGGTGCTTGTCGCCACCGAGGACTATGCCCGCAAGCACAACCTGCCGATTCTGGCCCGGATCAAGTCGGTCAGCATCAGCGGCTGCGCGCCGGAGACCATGGGCCTCGGCCCCATCGAAGCGAGCCGGAAGGCCATGGAGCGCGCCGGCATTACCGCCGCCGATCTCGATGTGGTCGAACTCAACGAGGCTTTCGCCAGCCAGGCGCTCGCCTGCATCAAGGACATTGGCCTCGATCCGGCGAAGACCAACATCGACGGCGGCGCGATCGCCATCGGTCACCCGCTCGGGGCGACGGGGGCGCGCATTGTCGGAAAAGCGGCCTCACTGCTCAAGCGCGAAGGCGGCAGGTACGCGCTCGCCACGCAGTGTATCGGCGGGGGTCAGGGCATCGCCACTATCCTGGAGGCGGTGGAATGAGCGAACAGGCCATCCGGAAAGTCTGCGTGATCGGCGCCGGTACCATGGGCGCCGGCATCGCCGCGCAAGTTGCGAACGCCGGTGTGCCGGTGCTGCTGCTGGACATCGTTCCCAAGGACGGAAGCAACCGCAACGCGATTGCCGAAGGCGCGGTCGCGAAGATGCTCAAGACCGAGCCGGCGCCATTCATGAGCAAGGCGGCCGCCCGGCTGGTCGAAACCGGCAATATAGAGGATCATCTTGAGAAGGTCGCGGAATGCGACTGGGTGATCGAGGCGGTGATAGAGCGGCTCGATATCAAGCAGGGGCTCTACGCGAAGCTGGAAGCCGTGAAGCGGCCGGGCACGGCGGTGTCCTCCAACACCTCGACGATCCCGCTCGCCAATCTGGTCGAAGGGCGTTCTGATGCGTTCAGGCGCGATTTCCTGATTACCCATTTCTTCAACCCGCCGCGCTACATGCGCCTGCTGGAGATCGTCACCGGCCCCGCGACCGATGCCGGCGTTGCCGCCGCGGTCGAGCGTTTCGCCGACGTGGCGATGGGCAAGACGGTGGTTCACGCCAAGGATACTCCGGGCTTCATCGCCAACCGTATCGGCACTTACTGGATCCAGCTCGGCCTCAATGCGGCCTTCGACATGGGGCTGAGCGTCGAGCTTGCCGATGCCGTCGCCGGTCCGCCGATGGGCGTTCCCAAGACCGGCATCTTCGGCCTTGTTGATCTGGTCGGCATCGACCTCATGCCGCATCTGCAGGAGAGCCTGACCGCGACCCTGCCCGACGACGATCAGTACCACGCCATCGCGCAATCCCATCCGCTGATCGATAAGATGATCGCGGAAGGGTTCACCGGCCGCAAGGGCAAGGGCGGTTTCTACCGCCTTGCAAGGGACACCGATGGCCGCCGCAAGGAGGCCATTGACCTTGCGGCCGGTGAATACCGCCCGGCGATCAAGCCGCTCGGTCCCACCGGCCCCGCCGCCAGGGGCGATCTGCGGGCGTTGGTCGAGACGAAGGGCGTGATCGGCGATTATGCATGGGCGGTGCTGGGGGACACGCTGGCCTATGCCGCCGGTCTGGTGCCCTCGGCGGCGGCTGACGTGGTCGCGATCGATGATGCGATGAAGCTCGGCTATAACTGGAAAGCCGGGCCTTTCGAGATGATCGACAGGCTCGGCGCGAAATACCTCGCCGGGCGCCTGGAGGCCGAAGGCAAGCCCGTGCCGCAAATGCTGCGGATCGCGGGCGAGCGCACGTTCTATCGTGTCGAGAACGGCCAGCGCCGGTTCCTCGGCCTCGATGGCGAATACCACGACGTGGTGCGCCCCGAGGGCGTGCTGCGCCTTGCCGATATCAAGCTGGCGTCGAAACCGCTCCTCAAGAACGCCTCCGCCGCTCTCTGGGATGTGGGCGACGGTGTCGTCGCCCTCGAGTTCACCGGCAAGATGAACGCGCTCGACGGCGATGTCATGAAGCTGATCCTGCAGGCGATCCCGCTGATCCAGTCGCAGTACAAGGCACTCGTCATCTACAACGATGCGGACAGCTTCTCGGCCGGCGCCAATCTGGGCCTTGCGCTCTTTGCGCTGAACATTGCCGCATGGGGCGAGATCGAGAAGCTCGTCGCTGGGGGGCAGATGGCCTACAAGGGCCTGAAATACGCCCCGTTCCCGGTGGTTGGCGCGCCCGCGGGTCTTGCCGTAGGCGGCGGATGCGAGATCCTGCTTCATTGCGATGCGATCCAGGCCCATGCCGAGCTTTACACCGGCCTCGTCGAATGCGGCGTCGGCCTGATCCCCGGATGGGGCGGCAATGGCGAGATGATCGAGCGCGCCCGCAATGCGAAGATGATGCCTAAGGGCCCGATGCCCTCCGTCGCCAAGGTGTTCGAGACGGTCTCCACCGCTACGGTTTCGAAGTCGGCGGCCGAGGCGAAGGAGCTGCTGTTCCTGCGCCCCGAGGACGGAATCACCATGAACCGCGACCGGTTGCTCCACGATGCCAAGCAAAAGGCGCTTTCGATGGTGGAAGGCTACACCCCGCCCGAAGCGCCGACATTCCGGCTGCCCGGCGAAAGCGGCCACGTGGCGCTGAACATGGCGGCCGAGGGGTTCCGCAAGCGCGGCCTCGCGACCGACTACGACATGGTCGTCTCGGACGCGCTGGCGAGGGTGCTGAGCGGCGGCGAGGCTGATCTGGTCGATACCGTCAGCGAGCAGGATCTGCTTGGGCTGGAGCGCGAGACATTCATGCGGCTGGTGCGTGAACCGCGCTCGATCGCGCGGGTCGAGCACATGCTGGGAACCGGAAAGCCGCTGCGGAACTGATCGGGCGGGACAACGCCCCAGGATTGCATGGCGCGCCGCCGCGCGCGAGGAGAGTGAGAAATGCAGGTCTACGAAGCGCCATTGCGCGACATGAAGTTCGTGCTGCACGAGCTGCACACCGATGACGGCTTCGGCAATCTGGAGGCGCTGGAGGAATTCACGCCCGATCTCGTCGACGCTGTGCTGGAGGAAGCGGCCAAGGTAGCGCAGGAAGTGCTGCTGCCGCTCAACCGCGTCGGTGACATCGAGGGCTGCACGCTGGAAAACGGCGTGGTGCGCACGCCCAAGGGCTTCAGGGAAGCCTATGACCTGTTCCGCGAGGGCGGCTGGTGTGCGCTGGCTTCCGATCCCGAATGGGGCGGGCAGGGCCTGCCGGAGCAGGTCAACAAGATGACCGAGGAGATGATCTGCTCGGCCAATCTGGCGTTCAGCCTCTATCCCGGCCTGACCCACGGCGGCACCACTGCTATGGAAGGCTATGCCAGCGACGAGCTGAAGCAGGCCTATCTGCCGAAGATGGTCTCGGGCGAATGGTCGGGCACCATGTGCCTCACCGAACCGCACTGCGGCACCGATCTGGGTATGCTGCGCACCAAGGCCGTGCCGCAGGACGATGGCAGTTACAAGCTCTCCGGCGCCAAGATATTCATTTCCGCGGGCGAGCATGACCTGACGGAGAATATCGTCCACCTCGTCCTGGCCCGCCTGCCCGACGCGCCCGAGGGCGTAAAGGGAATCAGCCTGTTCCTCGTGCCCAAGTACCTGCCGAAAGACGATGGCACCCCCGGTCCGGCCAACGGGGTTTCGGTTGCCGCGATCGAGCACAAGATGGGCCTCAAGGGCTCGGCCACCTGCCAGCTCAATTTCGACGAATCGACCGGCTGGCTGGTCGGCAAGCCGAACAAGGGCATGGAGGCCATGTTCACGATGATGAACATCGAGCGCGTCTCGGTGGGCATCCAGGGGCTGGGCGTGGGCGAGGCGGCCTACCAGTCCGCGGTATGGTACGCGAAGGAGCGTCTGCAGGGCCGCTCGCTCTCGGGCGTGAAGAACCCGGACGGTCCGGCCGACCCCATCATCGTCCACCCGGACGTGCGGCGCATGCTGATGACCATGCGCGCCTACAACGAAGGTTGCCGCGCCATCTCCGGCTGGGTCAGCCGCGCGCTGGATGCGCAAAAGCATGCGACCGACCCGGAAGTGAAGCAGCGCGCCGAGGATTTCGTGGCGCTGATGACGCCGGTGGTGAAGGCGCTCTTCACCGACCTCGGCTTCGAAAGCGCGAACCTGGCGGTGCAGTGCTACGGCGGCCACGGCTACATCGCCGAAAGCGGCGTGGAGCAGTACGTGCGCGATGCGCGCATCGCCATGATCTATGAAGGCACCAACGGTATCCAGGCTCTTGACCTCGTCGGCCGTAAATTGCCGGCCCACACCGGGCGCTACCTGCGGGCGTTCTTTCACCCCGTCGCGCAGTTCATCGAGGCGCACAAGGAAGACGAGGCGGCGGGACCGATGATCGAGGCGCTGGAAAAGGCCTTCGGCGCGCTACAGCTCTCGACCGCGACAATTGCGCAGAAAGGCATGGCCGACCCCGAGGAAGCCGCCGCCGCCGCAACCGATTACCTGCGCCTGACCGGCCTCGTCGCCATGGGCTACTGTTTCGCCAGGGCGGCGCTGATCGCGCAGGCCAGGCTGGCGGAAGGCGTGGAGGACGCCGCGTTCTACAAGGCCAAGATCGCCACCGCGCGCTTTTTCTTCGACCGCATCCTGCCGCAGGCGACCGCCGCGTTCCTGGCGATCAAGTCGGGCAAGGCCTCGATAATGTCACTGGAGGTAGAGGCATTCTGAGGCGGGCGGGGTTTCCGGCGGAAAACGGCCATGTCGCCGGGGGGAGTGGACCTGCCAAATCCTCCCCGTTCCGGGAAGGATCTGGATGACAGCAGTGTCACGTAAGCCGCCGAACCAGAATCAATCTCCCGCGACGGTCATCCCGTCAACCCGCAGCGTCGGCACGTTGATCGCGCGGTACCATTCGAGGTCGCTTGCAGGTGTGAGCCCGGCGAATATTCCGAGCAGGTTCCCGGCGACGGTGAATTCCGCGACCGGACCGGCGATCTCGCCGCCCACGATGCGAAAGCCCGAGGCGCCGCGGCTGTAATCGCCGGTCACGCCGTTGACGCCCTGGCCGATCAGCTCGGTGACGTAGATGCCCTCGGCGATGTCCGCGATCAGTTCGGCGGGAGACAGCGGGCCTGCAGCGAGGTGGATATCGCCTACCGTTACCCCCGGCGCGCCGCCGCCGCTGCGCGCCGCGTGGCCGGTGGGTGCGAGGCCGAGCTGCCGCGCCGAGGCGCTGTCGAGCAGCCAGGTCGTGATCCTGCCGTCTTCCACCAGATTGCGCGCCCGGGTGGCCAGCCCCTCGCCATCGAACGGGCGGGCGCGCAGGCCGCGCCGTGTGTGCGGATCTTCCACCATTGTCGTGCCGGCGGGGAAGAGCTGTTCGCCCAGCTTGTCGAGCAGGAAACTCGACCGCCGCGCGATGGCCGCGCCCGACATCGCGCCGATCAGGTGGCCCAAGAGAGTCCCGCCCACGCGCGAATCGAATACGACCGGCATCGGGCCGCTCTTGACCCGGCCGGGGTTGAGCCGGGCTGTGGCGCGCGTGCCCGCCAGTTCGCCAATCTCGCGCGGTGGCGGCAGGTCTTCGGCGTGGCGGGCCTGCCGCGAGGTGTGATCGCGCTGCTTGCCGGCGCCTTCGCCGGCCACGACGGAGGCGCTGGTGGAATGGCTCGTCGCGCCATAGGCGCCCGCGAAGCCGTGGCTGGTCGCCAGCGCGAAGATCCCGAAGCCGGCGCTGGCTGTCGCGCCATCGGAATTGGTGACGCCGCGAACCGCGCGCGCCGCATCCTCGGCCTCTTCGGCGCGTTGCCGCAGGGCCGGCGGGCTGGGTTCGGCGGGATCGATCAGGTCGAGCTCGGGCCAGGGGGCGTGGCTCAGCAGCTCTTCGGGGGCAAGCCCGGCATAGCGGTCCTCGGGCGCCGCGCGGGCCATGGCGACCGCGCGCGCGGCGAGTTCGTCCAGCGCCGCGGGTGACAGGTCGGAAGAACCGATGCTGGCGGACCGCTGGCCGGTGAACACGCGCAGCGACATGTGTTCGCTTTCGGAGCGCTCGACGTCCTCCAGCTTGCCGAGCCGAACCTGGATCGCTTCGGCGGAGCTGGCGCCATAGGCGGCATCGGCGGCGTCCGCTCCGGCGCGGCGGGCACGTTCCACCAGATCCTGTGCGCGGTCTTTGGCCTGTTCCGGACTGAGCATCTCAGGTCGCTACTCCCTCTCCGAACGCACCATGCGAACGGAAAAGGCCAGCCCTAGTCGTCACGCGCGCCGAGGGCAAATGCGAGTTTACGCGGGCGCGGCCTGCCGGTGCTTCGGGACAAGGTGTTCCGGCGGCGTCAGGACAGGACGAGGGCGAGACCCTTGAACAGGCCCGTAAGCGCGAAGGGCATGCCGATCGCGAGCGCCCAGAGCGTGAAACGGTCATGCCGGTAGCGCGGCGCCAGCTCAGGGTCATGCGCCTGCTCATCGGTAAGAACGTTCCAGCGCGCCTCGAAACGGCGGCACGCGGGAATGATGGCGATGACGAGAATGATCAGCGCGAGATAGGGAAGCAGCGAACTGCCGCCCGATTTGAGCGCGCCCACGGTCACGAAGATCTGCAGCGCGGTGTAGACCAGCAGCGCGTAGGCAATATGATCGCTCATCTTGCGGCGCCAGTCGACCGACCTGCCCGCCGCGTGCGTGAACATACGCCGATGCTGCGTGGTTTTGCCCATACAAGCGACCCTTTCCCTCGACTCTCCGCTCTCAACTAGACCAGCAAATTGCGGGTAGATCAAGTCGTGTGAAATTTTTTGCAACTCGGCCCGGTTGCCGGGGATCGAATGCTGCGGGCATCATGCCGGAAACCTGCCGGCCGGGGGCAAGAGCGGAAATGCTCGCTTGCCGATGACGGGTCGCCTGCGTTAACGCGGTAGGCAATGACGGAAACCACGGAAATTGCGCAGGACCGGGACGTCGCCGCCGCTCCCATGTCGGTCGCCGAGCGGGGCGGGCTCGAAGTCATCTCGATCGCCAAGAGCTATGACAAGCGCGCGGTCCTGACCGATATCTCGCTGTCTGTGGCGAAGGGCGAGGTGCTGGGCCTGCTCGGCCCCAACGGTGCGGGCAAGACCACCTGCTTCTATTCGATCATGGGCCTCGTGCGCCCCGATTCGGGCCGGATCCTGATGGATGGCGAGGACGTCACGCGCCTGCCGATGTACCGCCGCGCGATCCTCGGCCTCGGCTACCTGCCGCAGGAAACCTCGATCTTTCGCGGCATGACCGTGGAGCAGAACATCAGCGCGGTGCTCGAACTCAACGAGCCGGACCGCGACGCCTGCGCGGCGGAGCTGGACCGCCTGCTCGACGAATTCGGCCTGACGCGTTTGCGTTCGAGCGCGGCCATGGCGCTTTCGGGCGGTGAACGCCGGCGCTGCGAGATTGCCCGCGCGCTGGCCGCCAAGCCTTCGATCATGCTGCTCGACGAGCCTTTCGCGGGCATCGACCCGCTTTCGATTGCCGACATCCGCGATCTCGTCAGGGATCTCAAGACGCGCGGCATCGGTGTGCTCATCACCGATCACAACGTGCGCGAGACGCTCGACATCGTCGACCGGGCCTGCATCATCTACGGGGGCCAGGTGCTTTTCGCCGGCAGCCCGGAGGCGCTGGTGGCCGACGAGAACGTGCGCAGGCTCTATCTGGGTGAGGGGTTCACGCTGTGAGGCCCGTCGTCCGGGAATTCTGAACCATGGCACTGGGGCCGCGGCTTGACCTGAGGCAGAGCCAGTCGCTGGTGATGACGCCGCAGCTCCAGCAGGCGATCAAGCTGCTGGCGCTGTCCAATCTCGAAGTCGAGGCCTTCATCGGCGGGGCGCTGGACGCGAACCCGCTGCTAGATGTGGGTTCCGAGCCGCCCGCGCCCGCCAGCGACGTCGCTGAGATGCCCGAGGAGGCCCGGCGCACCACGCTCGAAGGCTCGCCGGTCGACCAGCTCATCGGCGAAGGCAAGGCGGGTGACGACCGCCCGCTTGACATCGACGCCGGCGCGCTCGACCGGGATCGGGACACCGGGGACGGGGAAAGGTCAGGTCCGTCGTCCGGCGGCGGCGACAACTGGGCCAGCGAATTCCGTCTCGGGAGCGGCGAGGACGGGCCGGGCATAGAGGATCATGCCGCAGCGTCGGAATCGCTGGCGGCGCACCTCGAGGCACAGGTGGGGGCGGCGGCAGGCGATCCGCTGCTCGCGGGAATCGCGCGCTATATCATCGGGCAGCTCGACGAAGCCGGCTACCTTCATGCCTCGGTCACCGAACTGGCTGGCGATCTGGGCCTTTCGGCGCGGGAGATCGAGGAGGGGCTGGCGATCGTCCAGTCGCTCGAGCCCACCGGTGTGGGCGCGCGGACGCTGTCCGAGTGCATCGCGTTGCAGGCCAGGGAGGCCGACCGCTACGATCCGTGCATGGCCAGGCTGATCGACAACCTCGATCTCGTCGCACGCGGCGAACTGGCGCGACTGAAGCGCATGTGCGGCGTGGATGATGAGGATTTCGCGGACATGCTCGCCGAGCTGCGAAACTACGATCCCAAGCCGGGCGCGCGCTTCGGCGGCGAGCCGGGCGCGGCGGTCACGCCCGACATTCTCGTCACCCCCCGTAGCGACGGCGGCTGGGACATCGCGCTCAACCAGGCGACGCTGCCGCGCCTGATCGTCAATCGCGGCTACTACGTCGAACTCAAGGGCACCTGCGCGGACAAGACCTCCCGCGCGTGGCTGTCGGAAAAGCTGACCGACGCCAACTGGCTGATCAAGGCGCTCGACCAGCGGCAGAAGACGATCCTGAAAGTCGCGAGCGAACTGGTGAAGCAGCAGGACGGCTTCTTCCGCAAGGGCGTCGCGCACCTCCGCCCGCTGACGCTGCGCGCCGTCGCCGAGGCCATCGGCATGCACGAATCCACCGTGAGCCGCGTGACCTCGAACAAGTTCCTCAATTGCCCGCGCGGGACGTTCGAGCTGAAATACTTCTTCAGCTCCGGCGTCGCCTCCGCCGGCAGCGAGGGCGGGGCGTCGGCCGAAGCGGTCAAGGCTGCGATCAGGCAGCTCATCGAGGCGGAGGACCCCAATGCGATCCTTTCCGACGACGCGCTGGTCGAGCTGCTCAGGGAAAAGGGCTTCGAACTCGCCCGCCGGACCGTGGCGAAGTACCGCGAGGCGATCGGCCTCGGCAGCTCGGTCCAGCGCCGCCGCCAGAAGGCTCTTGCCGCCGTGCGGTAGGGGGGTGAGGCGTGGCCATGTGAAGCGCCGCGCCGTCCAAATGCTTGCGTTGCTTAGCAAAAAGCTGTTCGCTCGTGGCGGTTACGTGATAAGTTCGCTTCCATGAAGTGAGCCGGGCCTGCGGCGCGCCGTGTGAGACCCGGTCACAAAGGAGAGGGTGACCATGTCTTACGTTGACCGTAAATCGGGCGGTAATCACAAGGCCCTGGTAAGCGGAATCGTTGCCTTGCTTCAGGGCGGTCTGGTGCTGGCCCTGATCAATGGCTTCGCAGTCACCATTTTCGAGCGCGAGGCGCCGCCGAGGCTCGCGGGTGAGCAGATCAAGCTGGAGCCCCTGCCGCCCAAGCCGACACCCGAGCCCGTGGTCGAACCGGAACGCCCGGTCGCGCCCCGCCCCGCGCAGGAACCGAGGCTTGCGCTGGAGCCCAACAGGCCGGTCGAAGTCACTCTGCCGACAGGCCCGATCGGCGACCTCACCTTCGGGAACGAACTGGTCCTGCCTCCCGCCAGGCCGACACTGAAATCGCCGCGTTTCGCGCCCAGCGCCGCGCGGCCCGGCAACGACCCGGCGGGCTGGGTGACGACCGACGACTATCCGACGCGCGAACTGAGGGCCGGCCATCAGGGCACGGTCCGCTTCGAACTGGCGATCGACGCGCGCGGCCGTGTGAGCCAGTGCACGATCCTCGCTTCCAGCGGCTATCCGGGCCTTGACGAGGCGACCTGCAAGTACGTCACCCGGCGCGCCCGTTTCGAGCCCGCGAGCAACGGGGATGGGGAGAAGGTGACGGGGGCCTATTCCGGCACGATCCGGTGGGTGATCCCCAAGGACTGACCGCACCCGGGTCAATCCCGGCCGGAGCGGCGGCCCGCAAATCATCGCTCCGGCCGCGCGGGCAAATTCCGCCAGCAATTGAGGACGGCTTTTCGACATCTTGATCCGAAAGCGGCCTGACTGGATACGCCGACTTTGCGGCCGTTAGCTAAGCCACGTTCCGTCAGATCGAGATCGAGCTTCAGAGTCGTTTTGATCAGGTGTGATAGAGGTCAGCCCAGAGAAGAATTTCCAGACGAACCATGCCATCAAGCCAAGTACGGGTAACAGCCAGAGGTATGCCATGATTTGGCTTACCACGTGATTTTCCAAGTTCCAAAGGAAGGCAGCATTCCCGAACTTTCCGACCGTTGGCCGTTCCAGACGCACTTGCTGAAACGGACATGACGGCTCTTCACAATTTTGATCCGAAACCTGCCTGTTCGGCCCCGCCAACGTTGCTGACGCACGCACCGCGATCCCAAAGTCGTCACCCTGAACTCGTTTCAGGGTCCATCAGGGGATCTGTCCTGCCGTTAGTATCGGGCCGCGACGCCAGCGATCAGACTGCTGGATCGCGAGTGCGGCGTGTCAATCGAAGGCCCGGTCGTGCGGCACCATGGATGCTGAAACAAGTTCAGCATGACGAGCGCCGAGATGTCATGATAACCCCCAACCTTCCCGCCATTCCGCCCAGCTCACCCGCTTCCCGGTAGCGGACATGTCCGGGCCGGATTTCGGCCATGCACCTATATCCCGAAGCGGCGCTTGATCGCGCGGTAGCGGTCGAGGCGCATCGCGGCGCGCTCGCTCTTCGATACCGTGGTGGTGTCCGCCGGTAACTGGCCGAGCACGTCGCCGCGCTTCACCAGTTTCGTGCGGAAGTTCGCCGGGCTTTGGCTCAGCAGGTTGCGATAGGTGAGGTTGCCGTCCGAAAACCCTTGCGTATCGAGCCAGTTGTGTACGCCCGGATCGTCGTGGGCGATCACCAGACGGACGACGCCGTCGGCATCAACGCTGGTTCGCGCGGGGGTGTAGCTGACCGGGCGGTAGAGGAAGTCCATCGATCCCATCATCGCCCCGCCCATGCCGAAGATCCAGAAGCCCTCGTGCATGTCCATCTCGACGATCAGTGCCTCGTCGGGTTCGAGGTGCCAGAGCATGTGCGCCGCCATGCGTCCGCGCCGGGCGTCGGAGGCATCGTTCGCGGACTTGTCCGCGGGAAAGGCATTGAGGCAGGCGGGATCGCACACGCCGCCCGAGGTGAGCCACGCGTGTTCGGGCCATTGCTCCATGAGGTCGGCGACGAAACGGCCCGCCCAGTCCATCGCGTCGATTATGCGTCCCGGCGAGGGCATCGGGCGGGGTTCGGCCATGCCGATGCGCTCTATGGTGAGAGAGGTCGGCGTCTCGCCCCAGGCGTCGAAGGCCTCGCGGATGAAGAGCTTGCGGCTGCCGGGCGTGGTGGGCAGCCAGTTGTGCTCGCGCTGTTGGCCGCCGATGAAGAGTTCGAAGTTGCCCCGCGCATCGGTTTCAATCTGCGAGCCGAGGATGTTGCGTTCCGGAATGTCGCCGAAGGGCTCGTGCAGGCTGGGCCAATCGGTGCCGGTAATGGTGGCGGGGCGCGGGCCTTGCACCGTAATGTTGAGCCAGCGCGCGGTGCCGCGACGGCCGGTCAGGCGGTAGGCGTGCTCGCCGGAGATCCACGCCTGGCG
Source organism: Novosphingobium endophyticum (assembly GCF_014640675.1). Classification (GTDB taxonomy): domain Bacteria; phylum Pseudomonadota; class Alphaproteobacteria; order Sphingomonadales; family Sphingomonadaceae; genus Novosphingobium; species Novosphingobium endophyticum. The sequence goes on from NZ_BMHK01000004.1 coordinate 123,055, forward strand.
ATAGGTGAAATCGGCAACATCGCCGCCCAGCTTCATCGTCGGCGTGGTGAACCAGTGGATCTGCGGAAACGCGGCGTCCTTGGTCTCCAGAGCGAGATCGAAGGCCTGTCCCAGGTTCTGCGTCAGGAAGCGGAAGGCATCGGCGCGCTGGAGCGCATTGGCGGGGTTGGCGTCCTTGAAGGCAAGGGCGCCGGCTTCTTTCAGCCGCTCGCAGAACTGATCCCATGCGGCCTTGAGATCGGTGTCGGCGGGCGCGTCGCCAAAGGCCATCGTCAGGCTCCCAGTCTCGTGAGCAGTTCGGAAAGGTTTTCAGCGGCGCGGGTGAAGGCCTTGCGGTGGCCCTCGGCCTCGATGCGCGGGCCGGTGAGTTCGATGTCGAACACGCCGGCATAACCGAGATCGAGCAACTCGCCGATCCTGCGTTCGAGTGGAATCACCCCGTCTCCCGGCACAGCGCGGCAGGGTGTCGACCGGTCGCCGAGCACGTAGTCGCTTATCTGGACCAGGCTGGTCAGCGGCATGGCGCGGGCGAACTTGGCTTTCAGCCCGCCTTCGAACCAACAGGCGCCAAGATCGATGGTCACGCCGATCCCGGCGATCTCGGCGGCGCGGATGGTATCGTCCAGGGTGTGAGCGATGTGGATGTCCGCGTTGAGCAGGTTGGCGGTCTCCACCATCAGCGTGACGCCGCGCGCGGCGGCCAGATCGCGGCAGGGCGCGATCAGTTCGGCAAGCCTTGCGGCGGCCTGCTCCCAGTCGAGCGAACCGCGCGCGCCGGTGACGATGTAGAGATTGGGCGCGCCGAGCCGCGCTGCCGCCTCGATAGCCTCATTGAGATGGGCCGCCGCACCGCCTTCGTCGCGTTCGAGATCGGGATAGCGGGCGAAGGGCTGGGTGATGTTGGTTGCGTTCGTGCCGCCGGGGGCAAGCGCAGCGTCGGTTTCGGCGAGCGCATCGGGACCCAGCATGTGCGGGTTTGCCAGCGTCATGTGGCGGACGCCGATCTCGCGGCAGAAGGCGACGAATGCGGTCGTGGGCTCGCTGAGGAAGCCGACCTGGTGCAGGCAGACGCGGGGGTGCATGATTACTCCCGCACCTCTATCGGCACGCCGAAGCGTTCGCGGAACGGCGCGAACTCGTCGTTCAGTTCGTCGATGTCGTATCCCGCGTCGGTCAGCACCCTGGTCGAATAGTGGAACTTGCCGTGCCGGTCGCCCTTGTTGTTGGCGAGATAGTCGCGCATCGCCGCCTCCTGCCGCTCGCCGAAGGGACGGCCGGCGAATTCATAATAGCCCCGCACCGTCCCGACGGGATCGGCCACGAAATCGCGGTAGAGCACGTGATGGATGCGCGGGTCGTCGACCATGGGATTGCTCATGGTATTGCCGATCGACCAGCGCGTCCGTTCGAGATGCATCTTTGCTTCCTTCACGAGGTCGATCTTGCCGACGATGCCTTCCATGATGTCCGCCATCATCATTGTCGAGCTGGCGGCGACCATCACCGGGTCGCGGTGCAGCCAGACGAGCGTGGCGTCGGGATAGGTACCGAAGAATTCCTTGAGCCGCGTGGTGTGGAAGCCCTTGAGCACCCAGTACTTCTTCTCGCGCTTGTACTGGAATGCCTGCAGCATGGCCTTGTGGATGCGGTACTGCGCGGCAGGATCGGCGGGCAGGCCGAAGGAAAGGTTCTGCATCGGCACGCGCCACCAGGCGGTGGGGGTCATCACCCGGAAGTCGAAGGCCCAGGTGCGCTCGTCCTCGGGCAGGCCGCCGCCCAGCATGTCGTTGTAGGGGTGGCAGTGCAGCCACTTCCACATCTTGGCGTTGATCTCGCGCCACTCGTCATCGGCCTGCGCCTTGCGGGGGTCCTCGCCGGCGACCGTGCCCGGCGGAGGAGAGGGGTGCATGACTTCCCGGAAGCGCAGCGCCCGCGCATCGGGATCGACCGACATCAGCGCATGCATCAGCGTGGTTCCCGAACGCGGTTCGCCGCTGGCGAACAGGGGGCGTCCGATCACCTCCCCGGCCAGCGGATAGTCCTTGCGATCCTGAAAGAACCTGAGGCGGTCGGTCAGCAGCCAGTGGATGTTCCGTGCCGCCGCGTCGCGCCCGGCCTCGTCCATCGGAATGCCGTTGATGTGCTGCACGGCAAGCGCGAAACGCTCCGGAAAGGTGTCGTCGGCCCAGTCCGAGAGGCCGGTTTCCTCCATGGCGTGCCGCAGCAACTGCCGCGGGTCGAGGTCCATCATTTCAGCCCTCCACCAGCTTCTGGATCTCGTCCTCGGTCTCGCGGACCTTTGCTGCGGACCTGGCGGAGAACTTCATGCCGCCCATGCCGCCATATTCCATCAGCTTGTAGACGCGCATCCCGGCGTCGGCGAAGCCCTTGATCTCGAGCGCCACTTCCCTGGGCGTACCGACCGGGAAGATGTCGCGGATGGCCTGCGGGTTCATCTCGTCGCAGAACTTCAGCATGGCCTCGCGGCTGAGCTTGACCGGATCGAAGTCCATGATGCCGCGCCAGTCCGGTCCCATCGGGTGCTCGTAGCCGAACTGCGCGAGGTCTTTCGCAGTCAGCATCAGGATGATCGACTTGACCATCGGCGCCCGCAGCATCTCGTCGATCTCGTCCGGCTCGCCAATCAGGCAGATCTGGGTGATCGCCGGCGTGAAAGCGCTCATGTCGCGCCCGGCGGCATCGCCCGCATCGAGGATCGTCTTCAGCTTCGCGGCATAGTCTTCGGGCGTGTACGAACCGGCCGGCCACCAGCCGTCGGCCTCGCGGCCGGTGATGCCGAGCATGCGCGGGCCGGCCGCGCCGAGCCAGATCGGCGGCGCCTTGCCGTCGTAAAACTCCGTGTCCATGCGCGCGTGCTCGAGGCGGAAGAACTCGCCTTCGAAATCGACCGTGCCCTGCGAATGCCACAGCAGCTTGATGACCTTGATCGCTTCCTCGAGCCGGCTCACCGGTTTCCTGAAATCGAACCCATAAGGGACGGTGTTCTCCAGCTCGCCCGATCCCAGCCCGAGGATGAAGCGCCCCTTCGACAGGTGGCTGATCGTCAGCGCGCCCTGCGCCAGCAGCGAGGGGTGGCGGCGCACGGTATCGACCACGGTGGTCGCGAGCGGCGCGTTCTTCGTCAGCACCGCCGCCGCCGCCGCTACCGCCATGCCGTCGAGGTGGCGGTGCGGGCTGGGCGAGGCCTTGGCAAGATCGGTGAATTCGGGCGTCCAGATCGAATCGGGCCAGAAGCTGACCATGTGATCGGGCAGCCAGATCGAGTGATAGCGCCCGGAATCGTATTCGCTCACCATGTCGATGCCGAGCGGCAGGGTCGTGCGCAGGAATGCGGCGGGTTGCACTTTCATCGCGTGGGTTCCTCTCCCGGGCGTCCGTGCGAACCGCTGGAGTGATGTGTTCCGGACGCCTCGTTGTCTTGGCCCGGATAGTGGGATAGGCACCGCAGGAAGAGAATTCCCATTTGGGGATAAGACATGGACACGGGCGAAGATGTCGGCGCATTGATTGTGCCGCTGATCGAAGGGCTGGTGGAGGATCCGCCGTGGCGCGTATTTCTCGATGCCTTGCGCGATCGGGTGGAGGGCGATTACGCCAGCCTCGTGTTTCGTCCGCTTCCGCTCGGCACGCCGGAGGCGCGGGTGATCCACCTCTATTCCGGCCAGCCCTCGCCGCCGCAGGTCTCGCGCCATTATCGCGAAAACCTCTACCTGCGCGATCCTCTGCCCTATCACGAGATGCAGGAGGGGCGGGTCTATGCGCTGCGCGAACTGCTGCAGTTCGGCGTGCCGAAGCACGATGCCTATCTGACGCAACTGCTGATGCCCTCGGGCATGAACCACTTGCGCATGATCCGCTTTGCCGAACCGGGCGGCGTCAGCGGCTGGATCACGGTCACGCGCCGCGAGGGGGAATTTGGCAAGGGCGTCGACGGGTTGCTGCAAGGTCTTTCGCGTTACATGCGCGCTGCGCTTGCCAGCTTCGTCAGGCTGGAGCGCGAGCGGATGACGGCGTCGGTCGCCAAGGAAGCGGTGCGGCGGATGAGCTTCGGTTGGGTCACGCTCGACAGCGAAGGGCGGATTCTCGACGCCGACGTTTATGGCGCACAGGTGCTTGCCGGTTCAGGGAGCCTCACGCGCAGCAAGGAAGGGCGCCTCACCGCGCGCGACCCGGCGCTGCGCCGTCAGGTGCAGGCAGCCGTCGCCGACCTGGCGAACAATCCGCAGGCCCGCCCGCGCGCGATCGTCCTCAGCCGGGAACCCTGGCTGGACCTGCTGCTGGTCCCCTCGGGCCAGCGCATGGGCACGACCCAGGCCGCGCCCGCGATCATCTGCTATCTTCATGCCGACACCTGGTCGTCGGCCGACCGCTGCGAGCAGCTCGCCCAGCTCTTCGACCTTGCCCCCAGCGAGGCGCGGCTGGCGCTGGCGCTGAGCCGGGGCATGTCGATCAGCGAGGCCGCGCCCGAACTGGGTCTGACAGTGGAATCGGCGCGGACCTACTCGAAGCGGATCTATGCCAAGACCGGCGCGAGAGGTCAGGCGGATCTGGTGCGCTTCATCCATCGCAGCGTGCTGGTGATCGCGTGACGAACGCACTTTGGATACATAATGCGCGCGCGTCGCAGCGATTTTGAGCACCTGCTCAGCAAAATCTGTTGACTCTCGCGAACGAGATTGTCAGCTCATGGATACGATCTGCCGCCAAGGGGTGGTGTTTGATACTTGCCGGGAGAGAGCGAAAAGATGCCAAGGCTGCTCGCAGGAAAAGTCGCGCTGGTAACGGGCGCATCGTCGGGAATTGGCGAGGCCACCGCGCTGTGCCTTGCCGAGGCAGGGGCCGCTGTCGCCATGTCGGCGCGCCGGGCGGATCGCCTCTCGGGCCTCGTCGAAAAGATCGAGACCTCGGGCGGCACGGCGGTCGCCATTCCGGGCGACATGACGGTCGAGGCCGATGCGAAGCGGGCCGTGGAGGAGACCGTGGCAACGCTTGGCGGGATCGACATCCTCGTCAATTCCGCCGGGGTGATGCAGGCGGGCGGGATCGAGAACTGCGATACCGATCTCTACAGGAAGGTGATCGACATCAATCTGATGGGCACCGTCTACACTTGCGCGGCCGCCGTGCCGCACATGCTCGCCAAGGGCGAGGGGGACATCATCACCATTTCCTCGCTCGCCGGACGCAAGGGCGGGCCGATGACCAGCGCCTATTCGGCCAGCAAGCATGCGGTCAACTTCATGACCGATGGCATGCGGCAGGAACTGGGCGACCGCAACATCCGGGTCTGCACACTGATGCCCGGCGCGACCGAGACCGAAGTGGGTGACAATATCGCCGACCCGAACTGGCGCACCGCGATCAAGGCGCATGTCTCGAAGGAGGGCGCGGTCAAGCCGCGCGACATCGGTGAGGCCATCGTCTTCATCCTGTCGATGCCGCGCCGGACCAATATTTCGGAAATCGCGATCCGCCCGACCATAGACACATCGGCCTGACCGGTCGCGACAACGCACAAGGGAGAGTGACATGACTGGCAGGTTGCAGGGCAAGGTCGCGGTCATCACCGGCGCCGGTTCGGGGATGGGTAGGGCCATGGCCGAGCTGTTTTTCGCGGAGGGCGCGCGGCTGGTGCTGGCCGACATTTCGGGCAAGCAGCTCGACGTCGCCAGGTCGCTGGGCGACGGCGCCGTGGGCGTGCATTGCGACGTCTCGGACGAGGCCGACGTCAAGGCGATGATCGCCGCTGCCGAGGAGAACTTCGGCAGGCTAGACGTGCTGTGCAACAACGCCGGCTTCGGCGGCCCGATGGCACCGCTGCACACCCAGACAGCAGAGACCTGGGACAAGGTTCACGCCACCAATTGTCGCGGCGTGTTCCTCGGCATGAAGTACGGCATCTCCTCGATGCTCAGGACCGGCGGCGGCGTGATCGTCAACACGACTTCGGCCTCGGGCGTGGTCGGCTGGAAGCATCACAGCGTCTATGGCGCGGCCAAGGCGGGAGTGAACCAGCTCACCCGGGCCGCCGCGCTCGACTATTCGGACAGGAACATCCGTATCAACGCGGTGGCTCCGGGCACGATGTGGACGGGGCTTGTGCAAGCCTCGCAGACCCATGCCGAGCCGCCCGCCGATTTCCCGACGCTTGCCGGCATTCCGATGGGGCGCTGGGGAATGGCGAAGGACATCGCCCAGGCCGCGCTCTATCTTGCCAGCGACGAGGCGGCCTATGTAACGGGCGTGATCCTGCCCGTTGACGGCGGGTACTGCATCGGCTTTTCCGGCATGGGTGCCGAACGTCCGGGCATCGCCAGCGTCAACACCGACGGAACCTGAGCGGGAAAACATGGTGGCAACCGAATTGGACCTCGACCCGATTGAGCCCGGCCCTGTTTGCGCAGTGCCTCGCGCGACGGCTTCGGCATGAGCGATCTTGTCCGGCGCATCGAGCGTATCGAAGCCGAATCCGCCATCGCCGACCTCGTCCATGCCTATGCGCGCGCAGTCCGGCGCGAGGAGGTCGAGCGGCTTGTCGACCTGTTCATTCCCACCGGCGCCTTCGAAGTGCGCGGCGGACATCCTGATCGCGCCGAATACAAGGTGCGGATGCGCTTCGAGACACCGGACGCGCTCCTCGCCTTTCTGCTGGAGGGAAAGGGCAAGCCGCATCCGGTGCCGTTGATCCACAATCTGATGATCGAGGTGGACGGAGACAGCGCGACCGCCAACAGCATGATGGCCGCCCCGATCCATGGCACGGACCGTGAGATCCTGGGCGAATACCGCGACAGTTTCGTGCGCGTGGCCGGGCGTTGGCTGTTCTCGGAGCGGATCTATACCGTCTACGATGGGTAAGCAGCCGGCTGGCATCACTGTTTGAGGGCGAGTTCAGCCTTTCCCGCCCTTCGGCCCGTTGCCGCTGGAGCCGTTGCCGCTCGAACCGTTGCCGCTTGAGCCGTTGCCGCTCGAACCGTTGCCGCTCGAACCGTTGCCGCTCGAACCGTTGCCGCTTGAGCCGTTGCCGCTTGAGCCGTTGCCGCTCGAACCATTGCCGCTCGAGCCGCTTCCACCGCTCGTGCCCCCGCCGGACGTTGCTCCGCCTGACGAATCACCGCCCGATGAGCTGGCCCCGGATCCGCCGCCGCTTCCCGATCCGCCATTCGCACCTGCAAGCTGGGCCGCCTGGCCATTCACGGCGTTCTCGATCGAATTTCCGAGAAGCGCCGCCGAAACGCCTATGCCGCCGCCCATCAGTGCAAGCAGCAGAGCGTATTCAGCCGCCGAACCGCCAGCCTCGTCGCGTAGAAACCGCAGCATCATTCAAGTCCACCCCAAGGCAAACGGTGATCGAGACTTTGTCGCCAAATCCCGCCTCCCCAAGAATGATGCAATTCGCGCACGAATACCCTTACTAATTCGGATATGGCCCGCGACGAGATATTATCTCATATTTTCACATCCCTATATGCACTCTTGTGGTTAGAGATAACCCGAGAGGGTAGGCTGTAAACTCATTAGCGCCGTCACTGGTCCGAACGATGTCAGGGCTGCGGGCTAAACTTGTGCAATGCGCGGCCTGCGCCTAGCAACCGGGCATGGTTGCCCAGGTCGAACCTTTCCACGCGATGGCCATAGGCCGGCTCGCCTATGAGCTGGCCGAAGCGGGACGCGACGTGATCCACATGGAATATGGCCAGCCCTCCACGGGCGCTCCGGCCGAAGCGATCGCCGCCGCGCACAAGGTGCTGGACAGCGATCCGGGCGGATACTGGGAAAGCACCGCGCTGATGGAACGGATCGCCCGCCACTATGGCGAGGCCTATGGCGTGGCGGTGGACCGGGAGCAGGTGGTCCTCACCTGCGGCGCTTCGCCCGCATTCGTGCTGGCGCTCTCCAGTCTGTTCGAGCCGGGCGCGCGGGTGGCGCTGGCGCGGCCGGGATACGTCGCCTACCGCAATACGCTGAAGACGCTCTACCTTGAGCCGGTGGAGGTTCCCTGCGGCCCGGCCGAGCGCTACCAGATCACCGCCGCCGCGCTCGACGCGCTCGATCCGGTGCCGCAGGGCGTGATCGTCGCCAGCCCGGCCAATCCGACCGGCACGATCATCGCGCCCGAAGAGCTGGCCGCCATTGCCGAAGTCTGCGCGCGCAAGGGCATCTGCGTCGTCTCGGATGAGATCTACCACGGTCTTGGCTATACTGGTGCGGCGCAATCTATGCTGCAGCACACGGCCGATGCCCTCGTGGTGAACAGCTTTTCCAAGTACTACTCGATGGCCGGCTGGCGGCTCGGCTGGCTTCTGGTCCCGCCCTTGCTGGTGGACGCGGCACGGGCACGCATGACGAACCTGTTCCTGACGCCTTCGGTGCTCGCCCAGCACGCGGGGCTGATCGCCTTCGATTGCAGGGACGAGCTGGAGGGCCATGTGCGCACATATGCGCGCAACCGGGAACTGCTGCTGGCGGCGCTGCCGCGCCTCGGCTTGCAGCGGATCGCGCCCCCGGACGGGGCGTTCTACATCTATGCCGACGTGGGGCACCTGACCGACGACAGCCTTTCGCTCTGCCAGCAATTGCTGCGCGACACCGGCGTCGCCTCCGCGCCGGGGATCGACTTCGATCCCGTTGACGGCCACCGCTTTATCCGGTTCAGCTTCGCCGTTTCGACCTCGCTGGTCGAGGAAGCGATAGAGCGGATGGTGCCGTGGTTCGAGGAACGCACCCGGTCGGCCAACGCGACCACGCCGTGATCTCCGGGATGTGGCGGACCGGTTCTGCGACGGGCCGTTTATCCTCAATGACGGTTCACCAATTGCAGTCAGGCTGTAGCAAGGTGGCACGCGCTTTCATGTTGCGCGAATTGTGCGGATTGACAGCACGGTCCGCGTCCCCCCCTGTGGCCATTGCGGCATGGCCGACACCACCACAATGGCAATTGTCTTGAGCAAACGACCTTTCGATTTCGACGTCTGGGCGGCCCGGCTGCGGGACTTCCTGAATGACTGCGTTGCAAGCGCCGCTTGCGAGGAAGCCGATCGCGTTCGCGAGGCCTGCCTGCTGTTGCAGGGTACGCCGCTGTCGAACCGCGAGGTTTCCGATTTCGCCGCGATCGAGGCGATGCTGGCTTGCGGGGCGGCTGCAAGCGCCGCTTTGGCGATTCTGGGGCCGGAGGTATCTTTCATGCTGTCGCGCGGCGCCAGCGGTTCGTGCCTCGCCACCGTCGTGGTCGATGACGATTCGGAGGAAATGATGTCGGAAGGCGCGACCGTCGCGCTGGCGCTGCTGGCGGCGCATGCCTCTCTGCTGATCTCGCGGCTGGATGGCGACCTGGAAGCCCGTTCGATGACGCCTCCGCCCTCTGGCCGATTGCACTGAGAGGGTCATAGCGCGCGGGTGCAGCCGGAAGGGGCAGGCCCGGTCGTTGGAGATGGTTGGCCGGGCCTGCCGAGTATGTTTGTCCCCGGGGGGATCGGATGCCGATCGGGGGTAGGGGGTGACCGGCAGGAGTGTGATATTCGCGGTATCGCTAAAGCTTCGTGCCGCAACGGCTACGTTCAACCACCGTCAGTATTGCCCCCTTACGTTGTAATACCAATCGTCTGACGCCGTGACTCGGGTGGGGATTCCCAAACGCGCCGGATTATGATTCTTTGGCCTGACATTTGGCGGGAGGCGATGATGGCGATTGGGATAGTGCGTGACGATCTGGACGCAGCAGGTTTGCGGGCGGCGGCATCGGCGAGCCGGGATGGCGCTGCGGCGCGTCGGATGCTGGCGCTGGCGCTTGTTGTGGAAGGCGTGGATCGCACGACGGCGGCGCGAACATGTGGGATGGACCGGCAGACGCTGCGCGACTGGGTGCATCGCTACAACGAGGCTGGTCTGGCTGGGCTGTCGAACAGGCATGGCGGCGGGCCTGCGCCGCTGTTGACGGCAGCGCAGAAGGACGAATTGAAACAGATCGTGCTGGCAGGGCCCGACCTTGCCAAAGATGGCGTTGTGCGATGGCGCTGCGTCGATCTTCAGCGGGTCATCGAGGAACGCTTCAAGGTGACGATGGCCGAGCGAACGGTCGCCAAGCTGCTGCACGCGTTGGGCCTTTCGCGCCTGACGCCGCGTCCGCGCCATCCCAAGCAAGCGCCTCAAGCGCAGGAGGATTTTAAAAAAGCTTCGCGCAGGACCTGAACGCGCTGTTGCCGGATCGCGCCAAAGACAAGCCGATCGAGGTGTGGTTTCAGGACGAAGCACGGGTCGGACAAAAGGGATCGCTCACCCATATCTGGGCCGAGCGCGGCTCCCGACCACCGCGGCTGCGCGACCAGCGCCACGGCTCGGTCTGGCTGTTCGGCGCGGTCTGCGCCGCACGCGGGGTTGGTGCTGGCCTTGTGACGGGGTGCATCAATGCCGAAGCGATGAGCCTGCACCTCGACGAGATCAGCTTCCATGTCGCGCCTGGCGCGCATGCCGTGGTCGTGCTCGACGGCGCGGGCTGGCACCAAACCGGAGGACGACTCCGGGTGCCCGACAACGTCACCTTGATGCCGCTGCCGCCCTATTGTCCGGAATTGAACCCGGTCGAAAATATCTGGCAATATCTCCGCCAGAACGAATTCAGCTTCACCGTCTGGGACGGCGTCGACGCCATCGTCGATGCTTGCTGCGCCGCTTGGAACAAACTCATCAGCGCGCCAGAGACCATCACCTCAATCGCCACTCGGCATTGGGCAAACGTGTCAGTTCATTAGGCGATCGGTATAATACGGAGGTTTTCGGGTCGAATCCTGGCCGCGAGCCCCGGGGGCCGCGTTCAGGCGACCAGCGCCGCCTCGATCGCGATGCGGATCGCGTCGGAAGTGTGGTTCGCGCCAAGCTTGTTGAGCATGTTGGCGCGGTGGATTTCGACCGTGCGCGGACTGATGGACAGCCGCTCGCCGATCAGCCGGTTCGAAAGGCCGATGGCAACGCCGCCCAGCACTTCCCGTTCGCGGCGGGTGAGCCGGTCGATCCGGGCACGCGCCATGATTTCGCGCATCTTGGCATTGCCGGAGCTGGCTGTGCGCGTGGCGGCCCGTTCGAGTGCGGCGTTGAGTTCTTCGGCGGAAATGGGCCAGGCGATGTAGTCGATGGCGCCATTCAGGATGGCCTGGACCACGCGCTGCGAGGAAGGCGCCTCGCTGAAGGCGATGATCGGGAACGCTTCGCCCCGATGGGCCATTTTCTCCACCAGCAGTCCGATCGAGCCGGCCTCGTCGTGGATAAGAACCACACCCGAGCGCGGCCAGGAGCCGGAAAGCTCGGACACGTTCTCGAAAGGCTCGACATGGATTTTGCCGTTCGACAGCGCATGGCTGATCGCCGCGCGGCGACGCGTGTCGTTGTCGATGAGGATGAGATTGCCGTTCCGCTCCACGAGCCGCCTCCTGCTTCGGTTATCCCCTAGTACCGCGCCACAGAGATTATGACGGTTTGGCTTATCGCAGGACGGGCAGCGCTTCGGGGGCGACCAGGAGCTGAATGCTTCGGGCGGCGCCCGGCTCACGNCTACCGTCCCCTTACAAGGCGGGGCGACGAATATCGGATGGAGAGGGTGAAAGGCGGCTGGGTCTACATCATGACCAACGGCGCACACGGCACGCTCTACATCGGCGTAACCGCCAACCTGCCCGCCCGCATAACCCGGCATCGCGAAGGGCGCGGCTCCGAGTTCTGCCGGGAGCATGGCCTCGTCCGCCTCGTCTACGCCGAACGCCATGATGACATCCGCGACGCCGTCGCCCGCGAGAAGGCGATGAAAAAGTGGAAACGCCAGTGGAAACTGCGCCTGATCCGCCGCCTCAACCCCGACTGGCGCGACCTCTACGAAGACCTCACGCTGCTCTGATCCGCCCACACGGCGCACACACCCGACACAGGGTCCCGATCGGCTCCCTCCGCACGCCCCCGCTCCGCCCACCAAAACATCGTCACCCCTGCGAAGGCAGGGGCGACGGTATGGGACAGAGGAGTGAGCGCCGAGACTTGCCGAACCGTCAGGTGAGGCTAGCCGCAGCGGGGTGGGCTAGCTGGGCGTGACGATAGACGGGGGATTTAGACTGTATCACGGCAAATCTAGGCTGCCGCTTCTTCTGCACATCCAGTCATATCTTTCGCTTCCCGCTTTGCCCTATTACGAGCAACCATTCTGGGCAATGAAAACGAGTAAGTGAGAAATGCCTCAGAAAACTTTTGTAAAATGGTGACATCGGTCTCAGTTTCTGGCGCCTCGTCGTGAACAGCATCATTGCCGTCCAGTCGAATCTCGTGTGACCAGGCTCCCATCGCCTCGGTGAGATGACCGTCGGAAACCAGTTTCTCTATTCTTTTGAATAGAGAAAGAGATTTGTCGCTAGGACCTAGTATCTTTGTGGCGACATCTAACGTCTTTCGAAACATTGCTCCCGCAGCATCCCAACGGGCGGAGGCTAAGTTTTCAAGTCCCTGCTGGTAAAAATGTTGTACGTTTGGGGGGAGGTCGTGTGGTATCGATGTATTCGGGGCGGGAGATATACCAAACATTTCATAAGGATACTTAGGAAAATCAAAGGTGTGTTTAACGGCATCCGGGAAGCTTCCACCGCCCCTCTTAGTGGCGTGAACAATCACGCCTTTATTGCAAATACCGCAAACAGAGAGCAAGTAGGCTTGCTCAGATTTGTCACTCAAATTCCACTGGAATACGACTTGAAAGCCGGCATTCCTTGTCAAACAATGAGGACAATCACTCCGAAACTGAACAGCCATTTACCCCCTCACTCCGCCGCCTGCGCACCCCCACGCTCGCCGAACATATCCGGCTCGCTGCCGTCGTCGCCCTCGTCGACGTCGTTCGCCTTGGCCTTGCGCCGGGCGTCGAAGTTGCCCCACACCGTGTTCCAGTCGCCGCGGGTGGCGCCTTTCGAGTATTCGGTGGCGCGGGTTTCGAAGAAGTTGGCGTGCTCCACGCCGTTGAGCAGCGGGGTCAGCCAGGGCAGCGGGTGTTCGTCGATCATGTAGACGGCATCGAGGCCGAGCTGGCCCAGGCGCCAGTCGGCAATGTAGCGGATGTAGCGCTTGATGTCCTTGGCGCTCATGCCCGGCACCGGGCCCATTTCGAAGGCGAGGTCGATGAAGGCGTCTTCCAGCCGCACCGTCTTCTGGCAGCAGTCGATGATGTCTTCCTTCACCGCCTTGGTCAGGCAGCCGCGTTCCTTGACGAAGGCGTGGAACAGGCGGGTGATGCCTTCGCAGTGCAGGCTCTCGTCGCGCACCGACCAGCTGACGATCTGGCCCATGCCCTTCATCTTGTTGAAGCGCGGGAAGTTCATCAGCATGGCGAAGCTGGCGAAAAGCTGCAGCCCCTCGGTGAAGCCGCCGAACATGGCCAGGGTGCGGGCGATGTCCTCGTCGCTGTCGACGCCGAACTGCTGCAGGTAATCGTGCTTGTCGCGCATCTCCTGGTATTCCAGGAACATACCATACTCGCTTTCCGGCATGCCGATGGTGTCGAGCAGGTGCGAGTAGGCTGCGATGTGCACCGTTTCCATGTTGGAGAAGGCGGCGAGCATCATCTTGATCTCGGTCGGCTTGAAAACCCGCGCGTATTTCTCGTGGTAGCAATCCTGCACTTCCACGTCGGCCTGCGTGAAGAAGCGGAAGATCTGCGTCAGCAGGTTGCGCTCGTGCTCGCTGATCTTCTGCGCCCAGTCGCGGCAGTCTTCTCCCAGCGGCACTTCCTCCGGCATCCAGTGAATCTGCTGCTGGCGCTTCCAGAAGTCGTAGGCCCAGGGGTATTCGAAGGGCTTGTAGGTCTTGCGGGCTTCGAGAAGGGGCATGGGCGCGGACTCCGGTGGATCGGTTCAATTTCCTTGCCCGGTCGATTCGGCTGGCCGTTCAGGCGGCGCGGCGGGACTTTCCGGGGCGAAAGCCGACGATAACCAAAAAACCGTCCGCAAGGGGAGCGTCGGCCCGATTCTTTGCACAGCTTTACATGCACATCTTGCGGCTGCGGCTATATGGGGACGCAAGCCCTTGTATTCCACCCCAGCGCCTGCGCGACTCGTGGATGTTCCCCGGTTTGCGGCGGGTCAGATGGTCCGCCCGCCGCCCACCGGCCCGGCCGGCAGGTTGACGACAGCGCAAACGCAGGGCTCGTCGAAAGGATTGCGCCAGCCATGCATGACGCCGCGAACGACCACGAAATCGCCCGCTCCGACCGTGACTTCGCCGGCCTCCAGCACCATGCACACGCGGCCCTTGAGGACCACGAGATAATCGATCGTATCGGTGGCGTGCATATAGGCTTCGGTACACGGTGGAAACGTGCAGAGCGCGAAGTTCGAGCCGCCGGAATGGAGGTGATCGATCTCGTAGGGCACGGCGGTGTCCTCCCTGCCCGAATTGTCAGCCGGCAGGCTTTCAGTGCGCCAGGCGTAGGCCGCGATGGCCGATTCGAAATCGGGGATCGGACCGTCGATCACCACGCAGGAACGTCCTTCGTCGTCGAGCCCGGTGACGACGCGCCGGCAGGTTGAAATCATCCGCTCCATCTCCTCTTTCCTCTCCCCATTTTCCTGAGGAACCGTCAAGGCGCACGGGGTATTATCCCTAGTATAGCGTGGGCCGGCGCGCCCCGGCCCGTCAACAGGAGACATCCCGTGACACGGCAAACGACGCAACAACCCGGTCGGCAACCGGGCGATGAAACGGCGTGGACGACGGTCGTCGGAACCATTCGCAAGGGCATGCCGGTGATTGACGCCGACGGCACCCGCATCGGCAAGGTCGCTTACCTAGACGGGGAGGAAATCGTGCTGGAACCGGACGAGCCGGGGCAGGACGCGGAATTCGTCGCCCTCACGCAGGTTGACGGTGTGGACGAGACCAGCGTGCTCCTGTCCGGCAGGGGCGATGCCACGTTCGGGCTCGGCGGAGAGCCGTGAAGGCCAGTGAGCCGCAAGCCGTGGCCGCAGTGCGACCAGCCCCGGAACGATCGCGCGCCCTTCTTCGTTGTATGGATGCAACCTTTTGAATTAAAAGGAGACGAATGATGTTCGAAAAGCTCCGCATCCGTGAACACATGGAAGTAGCCACCAACACCGGTCAGCACGTGGGTACCGTCGACGAGATTGAAAATGACCAGATCAAGCTGACCCGTTCCGATAGCAAGGACGGTGCGCACCACTACATCGCGGTCGACAGCGTCGACAGGATCGACGACAACCGCGTCTATCTGAAGGAGGGTACGCCGATCCCAATGGGCACCGGCGCACGTTGAACCTCCCGGAATCGCGGGACAATACCTGTCCCTCGCGAGGCCCCGGCCATCAGCAGATGGCCGGGGCTGTGCGTCCGCGCGATGATCGCGCAGTCCGAAGATATGATACACAAAGGATAACAACTCTTCCCACGCTGCGTTCTTGGTGATAGCCGGTAGCCAACGAGAGGACATCGGGGGAATAGGCGTGACGCCAGGAATTGTGAGGACTTTGGCCGGTTATCTGCTCGCGGCTCTGATGCCGCTGGCGCTTGCTGCCTGCGATCGGACCGCGCAACCGGTCGAGCCGGAAATGACTGCCAATCCGGACGAATGGCCCAGCTGGGGTCGCAACGGCCTCGAAACCCATTACTCCCCGCTCGACGAGATCGACACCGGCAACGTCACCGATCTCGCCCTTTCCTGGCACTACGATCTCGAGCCCGGCTACACGCCGAGCACTCCACTGATGGCCGAGAGCAAGGTCTTCATCACTACCGGGCATTCGCACATCCGCGCCTTCGATGCGGAGACAGGCCGTGAGCTGTGGGAATACGATGGCGGCACCCGCGAAAGGGCGACCTCCTCGCTGCAGATGACCTGGGGGAACAAGGGCATTGGCTATTCGGATGGCCACGTCTTCCTCGTCACCACCGACGGCTACGTCATCTCACTCGATGCGAAGTCCGGCAAGGAAGCGTGGAAGACCTACGACTTTCCGGACGACGCTCCGCGCAATGCCAACGGGGCGCCGCGCGTCTTCGGCGGCAAGGTGATTGTCGGTTTCGGGGGGGCGGATATCAGCCCGTCACGCGGCTTCGTCACCGCCTATGACGCGAAGACCGGCAAGCGCGCGTGGCGCTTCTATACGGTGCCGGGGGACGAGGTGACACCGGCGGGTCGCAAGGCCGAAGCGGTCATGCGCAAGACCTGGCCGGGCGGCTGGAAGAACCCCGACGGCACCCGGCGCGGCGGCGGCGGCACGGCATGGAACGCCTTCAGCTACGACCCCGAGCTCAACTATATCTACCTCGGCGTCGGCAACGGCTTTCCCTATGCCCAGCACCTGCGCAGCCCCGAAGGCGGGGACAACCTGTTCCTCGCCTCGATCGTGGCGGTCGATGCGGATACCGGCGAATACAAATGGCACTACCAGGTCTGTCCCGCCGAACAGTGGGATTGCACCGCCACCACCGACATGACGCTCGCCACGCTCAAGATTGACGGCAGGGACCGCAAGGTGCTGATGCAGGCGCCGAAGAACGGCTTCTTCTACGTCCTGGACCGCAAGACCGGCGAATTCATCTCCGCCGAAAAGATCGCCAAGGTCACATGGGCCGAGAGGATCGACGCGAAGACCGGCCGCCCGGTCGAGAACCCCGGCATCCGCTACCAGGGCAAACCGGGCCTTTTCGAGTTGTGGCCGGGCCCGACCGGCGCGCATAGCTGGATGCCGCAGGCCTACAGTCCGCAAACCGGCCTCGTCTATATCCCCGTGCTCGAACAGGGCGCGCTGATCGGCGAAGGCCAGGAAGGTGGCGGCGAGATCGCGGCCGGAATGGGCGTTACCCTCATCCCCGAAGTCGAGCTGCCCGATGGACGCAAGAGCTTCCTCAAGGCCTGGAATCCCGTTACGCAGACCGAGGCTTGGCGCGTGGAACTACCCGGCACCTGGCCCGGCGGGGTCATGGCGACAGCGGGCGGCCTCGTTTTCCAGGGGCAGATCGACGGCAGGTTCGTCGCGCGCGATGCCAGGACAGGCAAGGAACTCTGGTCGTTCAAGACCGAGAGCCCGATTGTCGGGGCGCCGATCTCCTATCGGGTGAACGGCCGTCAGTACGTCACCGTCATCACTGGCTCGGGCGGACAGGGCGCCGGCATGCAGACGCTCGGCAGCCAGGCGTTCCGCACAGACTATCGCCTGCCCCGCCGCGTCCTGACTTTCGCGATTGGCGGCACGGACACGGTGCAGCCCGTCGCAATGCCCGAACGCGTGCCGCCCGAGGATCCGCAGTTCCAGCCAGACCCGGAGCGCATCGGGGCCGGTGCCATGCTCTTCGGCACCCGCTCGTGCGTAGTCTGCCACGGATGGAACGCCATCGGCGGCGGCGCGGCGCCTGACTTGCGCTTCTCGCCGATCATCACCGACGCGGCGACGTTCAAGGCGGTGGTCAAGGAAGGCGCGCTCAAAATGAACGGCATGCCGCCTTTCCCGAACTTCACCGACGAGGAACTGGAAACCCTGCGCTTCTACCTGCGCGCCCGCGCCCGGGCTGTGCCCGAGGAGCAGAAAGCACATCTCGACAAGTCCGGAACCGTGCAGAAGAACACGGCCGCGAGCCGGCCGGTGCCGGGTTCACGCTTGCCTCGCACAGGATAGCCGGCGGCATCGTTCAAAGCCGCCGGCTCGACCGGATACACCCCGACACGCGGCAGCCGGCCATGTGACCCGGCACGACCGGTCAGAACCAGATGCGGATGCCGGCCACGGCCGAAACGGCAGACGCCCTCTCGCCATGTGCCCGCACATGATCGGCGCTGCCGCCCAGCCTGCGTTCCCAGAACACGCCGACATATGGCGCGAACATGCGCGTCACTTCGTAGCGCAGCCGCGCCGAGGCCTCAATTTTCTCGAAACCGGAAGCGATGCCCAGTTCAGGCACGTCCTGAAAGGCGAAGTCGGCCTCCAGTTCGGGTTCCAGGATCAGCCGCTGGGTGATGCGCTGGTCATAGGCAGCCACCAAGCGGGCATGAACGTCGCCCTTGTTCGATATGAAGACCTGTCCCTCGACCTCGAACCAGTAAGGCGCCAGCCCCTGGATGCCGGCCATCGCGTAAGTGCGATCCGGGTCGGGGCGAAAGTCATGCCGGACGCCGAGTTGCAGGTTGAACCAGGGATCGAGCGCGCGGCGCCAATAGGCGCTGACCTCGATATTCTCCGGCTTCTCTCCAAAGGCCCCCTCGCCCTCGAAGTCGACGACGGCGCGGTCGATGTCACCGCCGTACCACGCAGAACCCTCGAAGCCGTAACCGTCCTGTCCGGAACGCGCCCGGTATTCGAGCTGATCGATCTGCAAGGCGAAAGTGCGGAAGGTCATCTCCCGGTACATCGCCGCCAGCGAACGTTCCATCGCCGCGGGCGGGAAGAACGCGTCGGCGGCCCTGTCCGTCGGCACCGGCGGCGGCGGAGCATCGCCGGGGGTATCGTCGGCGGCCCGCTCGGGTTCCATCGCGTGGCCCATGTGCATGGAATGGTCCACGTCGGCGTCCTGCGCCTGGCCATGGTCCATCTCGCCGTGGTCCATCGCTGAATGGTCCATCCCCGCATGCCCGGTGGTCTGGTCCCCGGCCGGAGCGGAATTGGCATGCACCGCATGTCCGCCGTGCGCATCCTGCGCGAACGCGGGGCTGGCCAGGCCGCAAGCGAGCGCGACAAGCGCAAGGCGGCGCATCAGGCCTCTCCTCGCTCACGGCGGACCGTGACCACGCGCATCATCCCCGAATGCATGTGGTGCAGCATGTGGCAGTGGAAGGCCCAGTCGCCCTCGCCGTCGGCGGTGAGATCGAACGAGACCCTGCCGCCGGGCAGCACGTTGACCGTATGCTTGCGCGGCCGGTGCCCCGGCTCTCCCGTCACCAGCTCGAAGAAATGCCCGTGCAGGTGGATCGGATGCGGCATCATCGTGTGGTTGATGAGGTTAACCCGCACGCGCTCGTTCAGGCGGAACGGGATCGGCTGTGCCCCTTCGGACAGCGCGACGCCGTCCATCGACCACATGTAGCGTTCCATGTTGGCGGTAAGGTGCACGTCGACCTGGCGGCTCGGCGTGCGCGGATCGGGGTTCTTCTCCCGCGCGCGCAAATCGGCATACGTGAGCACGCGATGATCGACGTCCTCCAGCCCTGTCGGCCGGTCGGCAAGGCGATCGGCCGGCATCGGCGAAAGCGTCGCGACGCCTGGCCCCAGCGGCACGTCCGGCGCCACCGAGGGATCGCGCATCGACATGGAATGCTCCTCCATGCCTTCGTTCGCGGGCCTGCTGAGGTCGATCACGCCGCCCTCGTCCATATCCATGCCGGACATGTCCATGCCCATGTCGCGCATGTTCAGCAGTGGGCGATTGCGTAGTTCCGGGATCGGCGCAGCAAGGCCGACCCGCCGCGCCAGCGTCGCGCGGACAAGGCCGGAGCGGTCGATCGCCTCGGCAATGATGCCATAGGCCGCTTCCTCGCCGGGCGTGACGATGAAATCGTAAGTCTCGGCGATCGCGATCTGCACTTCGTCGGTCTCGACCGGCTGCACCGGAAGACCGTCGGCGGCGACCACGCTCAGCGGCAGGCCGGGGACACGGAAGTTGAAATTCGTCATGGCCGAGGCGTTGATGACGCGCAGCCGCACCCTCTCGCCCGGCGCGAAAAGGCCGGTCCAGTTCTCAGGCGTGCCGTGGCCGTTGACGAGGAAGCTGTAGGTCATGCCGGTCACGTCCGATATGTCGGTCGGGTCCATGCGCATGGCCGCCCATTCTAGGCGCTCCTTCAGCGTCTGGTCCCTGCCCGCGAGCAGGCCGGCCAGCGTCTGCTTCTGCCGGTTGAAGTACCCGCCCATCAGCTTGAGCCGGCGAAGCTGCTCGTGCGGGTGCATCGGGCTCCAGTCGGACAGCACCAGCACATGCTCGCGCTCGTACGGCTCATGCGGACCGTCAGTCGGATCGATCACCATCGGGCCATAGTGCCCCATGGCCTCCTGCATCCCCGAATGGCTGTGATACCAGTAGGTGCCGGACTGGATGAGCGGGAACTCGTAGACAAACGTCTCGCCCGGGTCGATGCCGGGGAAACTCACGCCCGGCACGCCGTCCATCTGGAATGGCAGCAGCAGGCCGTGCCAGTGGATGGAGGTCTGCTCTGCGAGGCGGTTGGTCACCGCGATGCGCACGTTCTGCCCCTCGCGCAGGCGAATGAGCGGCGCGGGCAGCGTGCCGTTGACTGTTATCGCATGGGCCGAACGACCGCCGGTCGCGAAATGGCTTTCGCCGATGGTAAGGGCGATCTCCTTGCCGGACAGCACGTCCGGCGAAGGCAGGCCGGCCGAGCCGCTGCGCGCCCACGCCGGGAACAGGCTTGCGGTTCCGAACGAAGCGGCCAGCAGGCCGGACACACCAAGGAAGCGGCGACGGTTGAACGAAGGTTTCATGATCATCGAAAGGAACTACGCAAGCGGCGCGCTAAACCCTCAAGAAGTTTCGACAATTTCCGCCTCGCCTGGTATATGCGGGTCTCCGCGGCCTTGCGGCTGATGTCGAGCAGTGCGGCGGCTTCGTCCTGCGCCATGCCTTCCGTCGGGCAGAACTGCAGCGGGCCCTTGAGGCCGGGGGCAGACGCCGCGTCCATTTTCGTCATCATCGCCTCCCGCCCGTACGCTTCGGACACGAAAGACGCAACGCCGCTCCAACAACTACGCTCACGCGGCGTCGCTGTCGCTCACCGGACTACGGCCAGGGATGCAGCGCCCCTACTCGGGATAAGTACCACTTTGTGGTTAATAAGGGCTACCGGATATAGTCCTTTATCAGTACAGTGCGGCGCAGAACACGATCGGAAAAACATTCGGGTACGCAGAATCGTGGGCACACAACAGATTTTCATACCATTTTTCAAATGGTTATTTTTGCCTGTCATTCTTCAGCGGAGCGCTCGTCGAAGGGCGATGCCCGCGAACGACAATTGCGCACCGTCCATCACCCCGGATGACAGGACGCTGTTCCTGCACGGGCGGGGGGAATACCGGCACGAATGCGTGAAGACTTCGCAGTACCAGTCCGAACTGCGTGACATCGCGAGCCGAAAGACCCGGCACGAATGCGTCGCGAGCCTGGCGCTCGATGACAGCAACGCGAAGGACCGCAGCAGGGTGACCGTCTCCATCGAGGACATGGTCACCGGCGTCTTCCCCCGCAACCTGAGCACACAGTACCGCGAATGGCTGAAGCGGTGGCACCTGTCGGATGCCGTCGTGAAGTGCAAGGCCGTGATCGTCACCAGCACCGTGAGCGGCCGGGCGGATTACCGCGTGAAGCTCGACATCGACGTACCGTTCAGAATGACCGTGGAGTGATCGCGAAGTACTGAGCGCGGGCGCGGGTCTTGGCGCGGAGCCACCACCCCCCCTCTGAAGAGGGGGAGAATGGCTTGCAAAGTCGGTCAGGCTCCTGCCTTCGCAGGAGCGACGCATCATCAATCGATCACGCGCTTTTCGATCACCCGGTCGCGGTACACCACGCGCTTGCCGCCATGCGCGCCGACACCGAGGAACATCACGCCCACGAAATAGCCGAAATCGTACCAGCCGCCGTTATTGGGCACGGCGTAGATCGCAACATTATCGAGGAACAGCGACAGGACCCAGGCGACCGGGAAGATGAAGCCGTGCCACACGCCGAGCAGGAAACCGGGCGCCTCCGGCGCGACCGCCGTGGTCACCTGACGCGCGCAACCCGCGAGCGCGAGGAGCGCGGCGACCGGAAGGAGGCGCGCGGATCCGGTCATGGCTTTACTGACAGGCCAGGCACTCGTCGTAATCCGTCGTCTCGCCGATTTCGAAGCGGGGCGCCACGGCGGTGTTATCCGCTTCCACGCCGCCGGCAAAGCCGGCGCGCTGCACGCTTTTCGAACGCAGGTAGTAGAGCGACTTGATACCCTTTTCCCACGCCTGGAAGTGCAGCATCATCAGGTCCCACTTGTCGACGTCGGCGGGAATGAACAGGTTCAGTGACTGCGCCTGGTCGATATAGGGTGTGCGGTCGGCGGCGAATTCGAGCAGCCAGCGCTGGTCTATCTCGAAGCTGGTCTTGTAGACCGCCTTCTCCTCGGGGCTGAGGAAGTCGAGGTGCTGCACCGAGCCGCCATGCTCGAGGATCGAATTCCACACGTTGTTGGAATCCTTGCTCTTCGAGGCGAACAGCTTCTGCAGGTAGGGGTTCTTCACCACGAACGAGCCCGAGAGCGTCTTGTGGGTGTAGATGTTGGCCGGGATCGGCTCGATGCAGGCCGAGGTGCCGCCGCAGATGATCGAGATCGAGGCCGTGGGCGCGATCGCCATCTTGCAGGAAAAGCGCTCCATCACGCCCTGATCGGCGGCGTCGGGGCACGGCCCGCGTTCCTTCGCCAGCAGCATAGAGGCCTCGTTGGCCTTCTGGTTTATGTACTGGAACATCTGCAGGTTGAGCGCCTTGGCCATCGCGCTTTCGAAGGCGATGCCCTTTTTCTGCAGGTAGGAGTGGAAGCCCATCACCCCCATGCCGACCGAGCGTTCGCGCATCGCCGAATACTTGGCGCGGGCCATCTCGTCCGGGGCGCGGTCGATATAGTCCTGCAGCACGTTGTCGAGGAAGCGCAGCACGTCCTCGACGAAGCGCTTTTCGCCCTTCCACTCTTCCCAGGTCTCGAGGTTGAGCGAGGAGAGGCAGCATACCGCCGTGCGATCGTTGCCGAGGTGGTCGCGGCCCGTGGGCAGCGTGATTTCCGAGCACAGGTTCGACGTCGAGACCTTGAGACCGAGATCGCGGTGATGCTTGGGCATCATGCGGTTCACGGTGTCGGAGAAGACGATGTAGGGCTCGCCGGTGGCAAGGCGCGTCTCGACCAGCTTCTGGAACAGCGAACGCGCATTGACCTTGCCGCGCGCTTCGCCGGTCTTCGGGCTCCTCAGTTCGAATTCGGCGCCATCGCGCACGGCTTCCATGAATTCGTCGGTCAGGAGCACGCCATGGTGCAGGTTGAGCGCCTTGCGGTTGAAGTCGCCCGAAGGTTTGCGGATCTCGAGGAACTCCTCGATCTCGGGGTGCGATACATCGAGGTAGCAGGCCGCCGAGCCGCGCCGCAGCGAGCCCTGGCTGATCGCCAGCGTGAGCGAGTCCATCACGCGCACGAAGGGGATGATGCCGCTGGTCTTGCCGTTGAGGCCCACCGGCTCGCCGATGCCGCGCACCGCGCCCCAGTACGTGCCGATGCCGCCCCCGCGCGAGGCGAGCCAGACGTTCTCGTTCCAGGTCGCGACAATGCCCTCGAGGCTGTCGTCGACCGAGTTCAGATAGCATGAGATCGGCAGGCCGCGCCCGGTGCCGCCGTTCGAGAGCACCGGAGTCGCCGGCATGAACCACAGCTTCGAGATATAGTCGTAGAGCCGCTGGGCGTGCTCCTGATCGTCGGCATAGGCATCGGCGACGCGGGCGAAGAGGTCCTGGTACTTCTCGCCGGGCAACAGGTAGCGGTCATCCAGCGTTTCCCGGCCGAAATCGGTCAGCAGCGCGTCGCGGCCGTCATCGGTGACGATGTTGAAGCGGCGATCGTGGATCGTCTTCGAATCGCTGGGCGCCTTGGCGGGCGCCTCGACCAGATCGGCCGTTCCGGTGTCGGTCTTTTCCATCGCGATTGCCGGGCTCTTGCCCGTCTCCTTGTTCACGTCGGCGGAGCCCTGCGTGCCCGCATCGCCGGAGGCTTCCGGTGCATCCGCCCCGGAATGGCCCATCTCAGCACTTCCCACCAGATCGTCGCTTCCGTTCCTGAAATCCACTTTCGCCCCCCAATGTCCTCACAACCGCCCGTCAGCCGGCAGTGCCGGCGCGATTCGGCGGGCGTTCTTCCGCACACCCGCTTATCAGAGTCAGCACAAAAAGAGAACAAATCTCCCGCCTGAACTCTGACGCACGGCATTTTCGAGGCCCCGCCCTCACCCGGACTCATCCTCGGCAGACGATGATCCGCCTGCCTGGATTCCTCAAGGTGTTGAGCCCCGGCACCCCTCGCGCCACAACCCATAGTGCTCTTTCTGAAATTCGGCGCAAGGGGTGCCTGTCCGGGCCGGAGCAGCGGCGAAGCGGAGGCTGGACAGCCAAGCCGGGCTCACGACGCGTGGAAAGTCCTTCACCCGTGCCGATGGCAAGGGGTAATGTCGGCCCGCGCCGGAAATATTTTTCCCCAAAATTTTGCCGACAAGCCGAATCAGATTTGCGACGAGCGGAGTTCCGAAGAGTGCCCCGGACTCCACAAGGGATTCAGCATCTTGTGCCCGGCGCTACCGGCGCCCGCCGATGCATGCAACCGAGTTGCCATCCGGCGATTAACGGGCAAGTAAAGGGAGGAGTGCGGCGAGGCCATGCGAAGGAGCAGGACAGGACAATGTTGAATATCATCGGTGCCATCATCAGCGGGCTCATCATCGGCGTGCTCGCGCGCTTCTTCTATCCCGGCGCGGTCGAGATGGGATGGGTCGCGACGATACTGCTCGGCATCGGCGGCTCGCTGGTCGCCGGCCTCGTCACCAGCCGCGGCCGGCGCGACTTCAGCCGCGCGGGCTGCCTTGCTTCGGTAGTCGGCGCGATCGCGTTGATCTTCCTCGGGAGGCTTCTCGGCATCGGCGCCTGAACCCGCCGGCGCGCGATTGAATGCCGGCGGAGGCGCAGCCCCGCCGCCGGCGGATCCGCATCACGGCACAAGCACGGTGTCCTGCGGTTCCGCCAGCGTGTCGGGATAATCCAGGGTATAGTGCAACCCCCTGCTCTCGTGCCGCTTGAGTGCCGAGCCGACGATCAGTTCGGCGGACTGGAGCAGGTTGCGCAGTTCGATCAGGTCGGTCGAGACACGGAAGTGCCGGTAATATTCCTCGACCTCGGTATTGAGCAACTGGATGCGGTGCATCGCCCGTTCCAGCCGCTTGGTCGTGCGCACGATGCCGACATAGTTCCACATGAACCGGCGGATCTCGGTCCAGTTCTGCTTGATGACGACTTCCTCGTCAGAATCGGTAACGCGGCTCTCGTCCCAAGCGCGCACGGGCGGCGGGATGTCGAAGGTGTCCCAGTGCTCGAGGATATGCGCGGCCGACGCCTCGCCAAAGACAAAGCATTCGAGCAGCGAATTGGACGCGAGGCGATTGGCCCCGTGAAGGCCGCTCTCGGTACATTCGCCGGCGGCATAGAGACCGGGCAGGTCGGTCCTGCCTGCAAGATCGACGAGGATGCCGCCGCAGGTATAGTGCTGCGCCGGCACGACCGGGATCGGCTGGCTGGTCATGTCGATGCCAAGCGAAAGGAGCTTCTCGTGAATGGTCGGGAAATGCTCCTTCACGAACTCCGGCGGCTTGTGGCTGATATCGAGGTGGACGAAATCCAGGCCATAGCGCTTGATCTGGTCGTCGATCGCGCGGGCAACGATATCGCGCGGCGCGAGTTCGGCGCGCTCGTCATAGTCGGGCATGAAGCGGTGCCCGGTCTCCGGGTGTTTCAGATGCCCGCCCTCGCCCCGCACCGCCTCGGTGATGAGGAAGTTCTTGACCTCCAGATTGTAGAGGCAGGTCGGGTGGAACTGCATCATCTCCATGTTGGAAACCCGCGCGCCCGCGCGCCAGGCCATGGCGATGCCATCCCCCGTTGCGCCGCGCGGCGCGGTGCTGAACCGGTAGACGCGGCCCGCCCCGCCGGTCGCGAGAACCGTCGCGCGGGCGGTGTGCGCCTCGACGTGTCCCGTTTCCTCGTCGAGCGCATAGACGCCCCATACCCGGCCCGAGCCCGAGTAGCGCATCTCGTGCCGCCCGGTGATAAGGTCGATGCAGGACCGTCCGGGAAGGAGGGTAATGTTGGGATTGGCCTTGGCCGCCTCCAGCAGGGCTTGGTGCACCGCCCAGCCGGTCGCGTCGTTGACGTGGACGATGCGGCGATGCGAATGGCCGCCTTCGCGCGTGAGGTGGAGGGCGCTGCCGTCCATGTTGAAAGGCACGCCCAGCTCGACGAGGCGGTCGATCGCCCCCGGTGCGCGCTCCACGACATATTCGACGGTCTCGATCCGGTTGAGCCCCGCCCCGGCCACCATGGTATCGCGGATATGTTCCTCGAAGGTATCGCCGGCGGCGAGGACCGCGGCGATCCCGCCTTGCGCCCAGGCGGTCGAGCCGCCGGTGAGCGGGCCCTTGGCAAGGACGAGGACCTTCAGCTTGTCGGCGAGCGCCAGCGCCGCGGTAAGTCCTGCCGCGCCGGAACCAACGACGACGACGTCGTGGCAGCTATGATCGGGATTCATCGATTCCATCTGCTCTCATTTACGGCTGCCGCGACCGATCGCAACATTTTGGCACATCGCCGCCTATTGCATTGCACTGCACCATGAAGCGGCTAGGGCGTGACGCGAGGTCGCACGTACCCCGTGTGCTCCTTGCCGGACGCGGAAGAACGCCCGGCCTATCGGTCGCCACCGCCATGCGAGACAGTACTCATGCCAGTACAAACGCTTTTATGCCTCTTGAACAGACACCAACCGGTCCGCGAAGATGTCTGCAAGGACGCATTCAGCTACGTCGGAAACTGCAGATGTTGCGGCCGCAGGATAAGACGGAAAAGTCACAGGACCTGGAGGCGCGAATGGTTGCGTAACGCCCCGCCGTCGCCCATCCCCGGCCGGTCCTCCAAAACCGGGGTTGGCCGGGAGGGAAATTCGGCGCCCTGAAAAACGGCTCGGGATAACATCCATTCCAGATCAGCCGCCGGCATTCGCCTGGCTGGTGAGGCTGACGAAAACGTCTTCGAGATCCGCTTCCCGGGTCGTCACATCGACGATCGAAAAGCCTTGCGCCTGCAGGGCGGAGAGAATCTCGCCGGCATTGGCGCGGTCCTTGTCGTAAGTGATCTCCAGCATCCGCTCGCCGCTCGCCTCGCAGCGCACGAAACCGGGATGGCGGGGCATCTCGGTGTGGTCGCGATCGAGCGTCAGCACCAGGATCTTCTCGCGCGCCATGCCGACCAGCTCGCGGGTAGGCTTGTTGGCGATGAGTTCGCCGTGATTGATGATCGCGATGCGGTCGCACAGTTCTTCCGCCTCTTCGAGGTAATGCGTGGTGAGCACGATGGTCACGCCCTCGCGGTTCATCTCGGAGACCAGCTCCCACAACTGGCGGCGCAATTCGACGTCGACGCCCGCCGTCGGCTCGTCGAGCACCAGCACAGGCGGCTGGTGGACCAGCGCCTTGGCAATCAGCAGGCGCCGCTTCATGCCGCCGGAAAGCGTGCGGGCATAGGCATTGCGCTTGTCGGCGAGATGCACCGCCCGCAGCAGTTCGTCGCTACGGCGCAGATGCCTGGCAATACCGTAGAGCCCGCCCTGGTTTTCGAGCACCTCGTACGGCGTGAAGAAGGGATCGAAGACGATCTCCTGCGGAACGATGCCGATCGCGCGCTTGGCGTTGCGCTGATCGCGGTCGATGTCGAAACCCCAGATGTTCACCGAGCCGGAGGTCTTCCTCACCAGCCCGGCCATGATGTTGATGAGCGTCGACTTGCCCGCGCCGTTTGGCCCCAGCAGACCGAAGATCCCCCCTTCGGGCACGTCGAAGGACACTCCCTTGAGCGCCAGCTTCCCTTCCCCGCCGCCGGCCGGCGCGTAGCGCTTGACAATGTCGCGGATCGAGATGGCGGGCTCGGCAGTGCTGATCATGCCCGCGCATTTGGGGGAAGTTTCGAGGCGGGTAAAGCCCCACCGCGGCCGTTACACGCAAAGACGCGGCATTGCGAAAGGGTCGCGCAATTGCGCGGGAGGCGTAAGCGTTGACGCGCGTTCGCCCGGCGAATATGATCCACTATATATCATTTATGCCGGGAACGAGTCGTCCCGGCGCGCCCGGGAGAGCGACCATGGCTACCGCCGCCCAGATCATCGAGAAGGATTATTTCACCGACCATTCCGTCCTGCTCGATCCTTATGAGTACTTCGAGCAGATCCGCAGCAACGGTCCGGTCTATCAGATGAAGAGCCGCGAGGACGTGGTCATCGTCACCGGCTTTCGCGAGGCGATCGAAGTCCTGCTCAACACGCGCGACTTCTCCTCCTGGCTCAATCCCGACCCCCTGCTGAAGCTGCCCTTTGCCATCGAGGGCGACGACATCGGCGCGCAGCTCGAATCCCATACCGGCAATCCGATGGAACTGATGGTCTCCTACGACGGGGAAAGGCATGCCGCCGCCCGTTCGCTGCTCAATCCGCTGTTCACGCCTTCGCGCCTGAAGGCCAACGAGGCATTCATGCGTGACTATGCGGACAGCGTTGTTCGCGACGTGGTGGCGCGCGGCGGGTGCGAGCTTATCGGCGAGGTGGCCACGCCCTACGTCACCATGGTCATTGCCGACCTGCTCGGTGTCCCGGCCGAAGACCGCGAAACCTTTCGCCAGGTGATCGACGCCGGCCCTCCGCCGGGCAACATGGACGCGGGCGAAACCGGGCAGTCCATGCACCCGCTGATGGTCATGGCCGGCTACTTCGCGCGCTACATCGCCGAGCGGCGCGCCAGTCCGCAGGACGACGTCATGACGGAAATGGCGCTGGCGAAGTATCCTGACGGATCGACGCCCGATGCGATGGAAGTGGTCAAGTCGGCGATGTTCCTCTTTGCCGCCGGGCAGGACACCAGTGCCAAACTGATCGGCAACGGCATGCGCCTCCTTGCCGAGCAGCAGGGCCTGCAGCAGCAGCTGCGCGAGGACCGCAGCCTGATCGGCCCGTTCCTGGAGGAGAACCTGCGCCTCGAAGGATCGACCAAGGCAACCTTCCGCATTGCCCGTCGCAAGACGCGCATCGGCGAAGTCGAAATCCCGGCGGGCACGCGCATCGTCGTCTCGCTTTCCGCCGCTAATCGCGATCCGGCGCGCTGGGACGATCCCGAAGCCTTCGTGCTCGGACGGGCCAGGATCAGGGAGCACCTGGCCTTCGGTCGGGGCGCGCACACCTGCGCCGGGGCGCCGCTCGCCCGCGCCGAAGTCGCGGTGATCCTCGACCGCTTTTTCGACCATACCCGATCGTTCACGCTCGACGAGGAGCATCACGGCCCCAGGGGTGCGCGACGGATCAGCTACGAGCCGAGCTACATCATCCGGGGGCTCGACAAGCTCCATGTGAAGTTCGAGCCCGCGTGAGACGCTCGTCATTGCGAGACATCTGGAAATGTCCCCTGCCCCCTGCTAATGGCGCGCCCATGAGCAACGCGCCCGAAACCGTCTACACCGATTCCCCCCGCGTCTCCTGCGACGGAGCCACGGATATTCGCGCCAACGGGAACTACACGCCCGCCGCGCTCGGCCACCCGCGCGTCTGGCTGGAAATCGACGAGAAGGGCTATGTCGAATGCGGCTATTGCGACCGCCGCTTCGTGCTGAAGAGCGGCCCCGCGGACCAGCAGGCGGCCTGAAGAAAGCTCCCGTCATCCCGGGCTCGACCCGGGACCGGTGGCGGTGTTTACGCGCAGCCTTGCCGAGAGGGCTTGCCGAACGACCTCCACCGGTCCCGGATCACGTCCGGGATGACGGAGTGCGCCGTCGGCATTTTAATTCCCGCCACGTCGCCTATATTCCGGCGTATGACCCTCACCGACCCCCGTTCGCTCCTTTACCGCCAGCTCACGCCCGAGGATGCGCAGGCGCTTGCCGCCGAGACCTTGCGCGCCTGCGATGACGGCGAACTCTACATGCAGTTCCTGGCGACCGAATCGTTTGGCTTCGATGACGGACGCCTCAAGACCGCCGACTATTCGCGCGACGCCGGCTTCGGCCTGCGCGGCGTTTCCGGCGAGATGACAGGCTTTGCCCACGCCAACGAGATTTCCGCCCCGGCCATCCGCCGCGCCGGCGAGACGCTGCAACTGCTGGATCCCGCGGCCGGCCAGCGCGCCGCGGCGCCGCAGAAGAGCAACCGCCACCTCTATACCGAGGCATCGCCGCTCGACCTTCTCGGTTTCGCCGAGAAAGTCTCGCTGCTCGAGACCATCGACGCCGCCGCCCGCGCCCGCGATCCGCGCGTCTCGCAAGTGAGCGCCAGCCTCTCCGGTTCGTGGTCGGTGGTCGAGATCGTGCGCGCCGACGGGTTCGTCGCGACTGATGTGCGCCCGCTGGTGCGCCTCAATGTCACCATTGTGGCCGAAGCGAACGGACGGCGCGAAACGGGTTCGTTCGGCATGGGCGGCCGCTGGCTCTACGACGACCTGTTCAAGCCCGAGAACTGGAACCGCGCCATCGATACCGCGCTCCAGCGCGCGCTCATAAACCTCGAAAGCGTCGATGCCCCGGCGGGTGAGATGACCGTGCTGCTCGGCCCCGGCTGGCCGGGCGTGCTGCTGCACGAGGCTATCGGCCACGGCCTGGAAGGCGATTTCAACCGCAAGGGAACGTCCGCCTTCACCGGCCGCATCGGGGAGCGCGTCGGCGCGCCGGGCGTGACCATCGTCGACGACGGCTCGATCGCGGGCCGGCGCGGTTCGCTCTCGATCGATGACGAAGGCACGCCGACGAAGGAGACGGTGCTCATCGAGGACGGCATCCTCAAGGGCTACATGCAGGACCGCCTCAACGCCCGCCTCATGGGCGTCGAGCCGACCGGCAACGGCCGCCGCGAGAACTATGCCCACGCCCCGATGCCGCGCATGACAAACACTTTCATGAAGGCCGGCGGCGACGATCCCGAGGAACTGCTGAGCCGTATCGGCAACGGCATCTACGCGAAGAATTTCGGCGGCGGCCAGGTCGACATCGTCTCGGGCAAGTTCGTGTTCTCCTGCACCGAGGCCTACAAGGTGGAAAACGGTAGGCTGGGCGCGCCGATCAAGGGCGCTACGCTGATTGGCGACGGCCCCTCGGTGCTCACCCGCGTCAAGGGCATCGGCAACGACATGGAACTCGACGAAGGCGTGGGCATGTGCGGCAAAGGCGGCCAGAGCGTGCCCGCCGGCGTCGGCCAGCCCACACTGCTGATCGAGGGCATCACCGTGGGCGGCACCGCCTGAGCGGTCAGCTACGGTTCAGGCGGCCAGTGCCATAAACGGGACAAAAGGAAGTGGGAAAAGGAGAGAAAGACATGCGCAAGATCGTCGCTGCCCTCGCCGTAGCCGCCTCGCTTCTCGCGGTCCCCGCCGCTCAGGCCCGTGACGAGTTGACCGGCGAGCAACGGCTCGCCAAGATGCTTGAAGGCCGTGAGGCCGGAAAACCTGTCAATTGCATTCCCCTGTCCCAGGCCACGGGAACGACCGTCATCGACAAGACCGCCATCGTCTACCGCATCGGCAGGACGCTGTACGTCAACCGGCCTTCCAATGCCGAAGCGCTCGACAACGACGACATCCTCGTGACCAGGCTGTGGGGCTCGCAGCTGTGCAGCGTCGATACCGTGCACCTGCACGACCGCTCGATGCCTTCCATGTGGAGCGGGTTCGTCGGCCTGCGGGAATTCGTGCCGTACAAGAAGGTGGCCTCGGCCAAGTAACGGCCGGCCCGACTACAAGGTCCCCTGAGGAAGACGGCCGGGAGCACCTCGCGGCCGTCTTCTGCTTTGCAGCGTGTCCTTTTCAGATCGCCCGTTCTACGAAATTGCATTTCCGCCGCCAATCCTTACGATCGCCGCGATGGTTGCCAATCGCGGATATCAATCGACGGGCGCAAGAACCCGATTGCAGTTGATCGAGGCAGCCTCGGCAATCCTCGACGAAGAAGGTTATCCGGCCTTCACCGTCCGCCGCATCGCCGGCAAGGCCGGGGTCAAGCCGCAACTGCTCCATTACTATTTCCGCTCGATGGAAGAGCTCGTCGTCATCGTCTTCCAGCGGTCCTGCGCCAGCTATTTCCAGATGCACGACGAAGCGCTCTCCAGCCCTCGCCCGCTCCGCGCGCTGTGGAAACTCAACTGCGACCTTCCCGAAGCACGCCGCGTGCTGGAATATGTCGCGCTCGCGAAGATCTACCCCGCCTTGCGCGCCGAGATGCGCGCCGCGGGTATGCGCTTCCGGGCCCTGCAGATCGAGGCGATCGAAACGGTCTGCGCGCAGCGCGGCATCACGCACCCGCCGATGAACGCCCCGGCCCTCGCCGCCCTCATGTCCGCCGTTGCGCGAAACATCGTGATCGAAGGCAACGTCAGCATGACCGCCGCCCATGACGATGTCCGCGCCTTCATGGACCAGGTGCTCGCAGCCTACGAGCCGAGACAGCCCGTAAACCCGTAAACCCGTAAACCCGTAAACGGCACCATCGACAGCGGCATCGCGTAAAAAGCCCACACCCGGCCTCGGACCGCCATTTCCGCGACAGTCGCGAACGATGTCCACTCCGGGCAGACCGTGAGCAAATATACTGCTTGACGGGTGTACAGTCGCGCGCAACCTTGTGTACATTGTTCGAGCCGAAAGATGGAGACCGGAAAAACGGCTCCCGCCGGCGAAGCAATGGGGCCCCGGGGATCAACCCACCGGGGAAGGACAGAGGGAGGAAACTGATGGCTGATGGCATCGATCGGACGCGCGTGCGCGCCCTGTATGGAACGGCACTGGCAGGCTTGCTTGCGCTATCCGCGCCGGCACAGGCGCAATCCGCCGGGGACGTACCGGAGCAGACAACATCGCGCGGTCTCTCCGAAATCATCGTGACTGCGCAACGCCGCGCGGAAAACCTGCAGGAAGTGCCGATCGCCATCGCCGCGGTCACCGCCGAAGCGCTCGACAGGGCCGGCATCAACGAGACCAACACGATCAGCCAGATCGTTCCCTCGGTCAACTTCCAGCGCTCCGGCGCGAGCGGGCTGTTCTTCGTGCGCGGCGTGGGCACTACCAACGCCTCGGTCGGCGACGAGGGCTCCAACGCCTTCTATGTCGACGGCGTATACGTTCCCGACCTCAGCGGCACCGTCACCCAGTTCAACAACATTGAGCGGATCGAGGTTCTCAAGGGGCCTCAGGGCACGCTGTTCGGCCGCAACGCCTTTGGCGGCCTCATCCACATCATCACCAAGGAGCCGGGCGAAACCTTCGAGGCATCGGGCGAAGCCGGGCTCGCCAACTACGAGACCGTTCACGGCAAGCTCTACGTCGGAGGACCGATCGCCGAGAACCTCAGCATGGACCTCGCGCTCACCGGCTACGACCAGGGCAAGGGCTGGGGCCGGAACCTGACGGTGGACCGCGACATCAAGAAGATGCAGTACTGGGGCGCCCGCTCCAAGCTCGTCTGGCGCGCCACCGACGATGTCAAGGTTACCCTCGGCGGCGACTACTACGACATGGACGACAACACCGCGATCGGCTGGTCGATCGACGAGGACTATCCGAGCCGCGGATTCACCGGCCCGGTCTTCTCGGTCGGCTCCATGGATACCCAGGCCAACGACTATTCGCTGACCAAGCTCGAATCCTGGGGCATCAACGGCACGATCGAGGCCGATCTCGGCCCGGTGAGCCTGACCAGCATCAGTTCTGTGCGCGACAGCAAGAATGTTTCCGACTTCGACGTGGATGGCGGCCCGCTACCGTGGCTGCGCATCGCGTTCACTTCGGGCTCGCGCGCCTACCAGCAGGAACTGCGCCTCGCCTCGAATGACACCGATCCGCTGAGCTGGCAGGTCGGCGCATTCTATCTGCGTTCGGAAGTGTTCAACAGGTCGATGTTCTCCGGTCTCGGCCTTTCGCCGCTGTCCGGCCTATTCATCGATGCGACGCTCGACACCGATTCCTATGCCGGCTTCGGTGAAGTGAGCTACAAGATCACACCGACCACGACGATAACCGGCGGCATCCGCTATACCGAGGACATCCGCAAGCTGGGCGGCGGCCAATCACCGATCGTGGGGACGACGATGCTCCCCCAGATTCCGACCGAAGACAAGATTTCCTACGGCAAGTTCACCTACCGCGCGGCGCTGCGCCAGGAACTGAGCGAGGACATCAGCGTCTATGCTTCCTACAATAGGGGCTTCAAAGCCGGCACCTATTCGCTGCAAAGCCCGGCCAACGCGCCGGTCAACCCGCAATTCATTGATGCTTTCGAGATCGGCGTGAAGTCGGAGCTGTTCAATCGCATGCTGCGCCTCAACGCTTCGGTCTTCCATTATGACATCTCGAACTACCAGATCCGGTCGGCCGCGCTCAGCAACCTCGGCTCGGCGGTGCTGCTCAACGCGGCTTCGGTGAAGGTCGACGGGCTCGACGTCGAATTCGAAGCGGCGCCGATGGACAGCCTGCGCCTGTTCGGCGGCTTCACCTTGCTCGATTCGCGCTTCGACAACTTCGGCGCGCCGGGGTCGGACTTCCAGGCGCCGTTCATCTACCCGCTCCCGGCGGTCTGCGATGCACCGGGCACCTCCGATCCGGGTACGAGCACCGGTACGCCTACCGGCGGCTTCCTGACCTGTCTGGGCGATGCCTCAGGCTTGCAGACGCCGGGCGCGCCCGACTTCACTGCGAGCCTGGGCATGAGCTATTCAGTCGACCTGGACGATCGGCGCAGCCTGCGCTTCAACTTGCTCGGCAGCTACAACAGCGGCTTCCCGTTCGAATCCGACGGAACCCTGCGGCAGAAGGAATATGCGCTGCTCAACGGCTCGGTGGCCTACTGGGTGACGGAGAACTGGGGCGTCGAGATCTGGGGCAAGAACATCACCGGGACCAAGTACTTCCAGCAGAAGATCTCGACCGGCCTCGGCGCCACCACGGCCCGCGCCGCTCCGTCGACTTATGGTGTCACCGTCAAGTTCGACTATTGAGCCATCCGCCGGCTGGCAACGAGATGCGCCCGGATCCACGCGATCCGGGCGCGTTTTTTTTTCACGTCGCGGCGTTCTTCACAGCCCCAGTTGGCCCCTGATGGCGCCGTTGGGGTAATCGGCGGTGTGAATGTTGACGTAGTAGCCGGTGAAGTTCGTCTTCATCGCGTCCTGCAGCCACTGCGGAGCGTCGGTGCAGCCCTTCAGGCCGCCTTCGGGCGCCTTGTTCAGCGTGATCACCGGCGGGCCATTCTCGCCCATCGCGCCTTCGTGGATATGCGCGGCCGTAATGGGACCGATATTCCGGATATCCCGGACCTGATAACAGATCCGGTCGAGGTTCCTGGCGACGCTGACCTCCGCTTTGGCCGATGCGTCAGGGTCGCCGGGGCCCACTTCCTGATCGCCGGTCAGAGTGGCGTTGTATGTCGTGGTGGTGGCCTGCACGGCGGCTTCCTCCACCGTGGCGCAGCCCGCCAGCACGACGGAGGCGAGGATCAGGGCGCGTTTCATGGCTCTCTCCACATACGTTCCAGGTCAAGCCGGATAACGTGCCGCGCGGGGGGATGTTCCGACCTGACTACCGGTGCTTGAAACTCTCGCGCGCATTTGCCGCGACTGGAGCAAGCCTCAAGGAGGCAAATGCCCCGCTACGGTAAGGTGATCGCACCCCATCAGATCACGCCCCACCGGTCCAGTCCTCGAACAGCACTTCGCGCACATTGTGCAGGATATACAGCAGCTTACCGCCATCGTCGAAGACCGGCGTATTGCTTGGGCGCCACCATTTGACCGTGAATGCGCCATGCGGATCCCGCACATCGTAGCGCTGGATCGGCATCGTATCGGACTTGCCGGTTTGGGAGGCATTGGACAATGAACGGTACAGGTTGCTTACACCATCGGCCTCAGGCTCGTCCGGATTGTCGGGGAACACGTCGAACAGGCGTTCGCCAAAGATCGCCAGCCCGTCCGACATGGTGCTCTCCAGATAGGCGCGGTTTGCACTGACGATCCGCAGACCGCGCCCGGGATGGAGCAACAGATACGGTTGGCTCGAACATTCTATCCCGTCTCGCACGATTCGAGCCGCGCGTGCTGCCGAAGTGGATCGGGGTCCGCTGGTGCTCATGGGCAACCCGGTCTGTCCGGCGTCCAGCAAGGCGCGATCGCGTGTCAGTTTCGCCAATAGTTCGATGATGGTCCTGCGCTCCCGCTGGTCGGACGTTCGCGCAAGAATGGTGCGATAACGCTCAATATCCTGAGTGATAATGAATCGCTGCGTAGCAACCTCCCGCGGACTGATGCAGGTCTCCTCCCGAAGCAACCTGCGCCACGGGATGAAAACTTTGGCGGAATACGTTTAAAAATGCATGGCCGACCCGCAAGTTCCGCAACTCGTCGCAGGGGCGATTTCCCGCACGCACGTCCGATGAACAAGGGCGATAGGCGCCGAGCGAGTATTGCGAGGCCGTGCCGGAGAATCGCCCGTGCCGCGTCAGTCGAGCACGGCCTCTGCCCAGGGGGCGTAACGTCCGTTGCCCAGAAGCGCTAGCTGGGTCTCTCTGGAAACCCTGTTGATCGCTTCCTGCGGCTTCGGCGCCGGGTGAACAGGACGGCGCAAGGGGCGGGTACCGGGGGGCATCGCGGCGATCTCGGCGATGGCGCGCGGAACCTCTTCCGGGTCGGGCATGTCGGCCATGGCGGCCGAGACGCTGCGTCCGCTCGCGCTCGACGACATGGCCGACACCATTTCGGGATAGCCGGCCTTGTGCTTCTCCTCCGCGCGGGCAAGCAGATCGGCGTTATACCGCGCGCGGTTCGCGCCGACCTTGGTGGGATATCCGCCGGGCTGGATGATGACCACCTCGATCCCGTGCGGCGCCAGTTCGTAGGCGAGTTGCTCGCTCATCGATTCAAGCGCGAACTTGGTGGCAGAATAGAGGCCCATGCCGGGCATGATGATGCGCCCCTGCTGCGAGGATACATTGACGATGAGCCCGGACTTGCGCTCGCGCATTCCCGGCAGCACGGCGCGCGCCAGCCGCTGGCAGCCGTAGACATTGGTGTCGAAGGCGAGCCGCGCCGCTTCCATATCGTGCAGCTCGACCGGGCCGCTGATGACTATGCCCGCATTGTTGATCAGCGCGTCCACGGGGCCGCCGTTGATACGCTCCGCCTCCCCGACAGCGGCCGTGACCTGATCGTCGGAAAGCACGTCGAGCGGCAGCACGGTGAGATCCAGCCTCTCGGCGCGGGCGATGCGCTCCAGGTCCGCCGCTTCGGGTCGGGGCAGATTGCGCATGGTGGCAAACACCCGCGCTCCCAGCCGCGCGTAGAGAAGCGCCCCCAGGTAGCCGAAGCCGGAGGAGGTGCCGGTGATGAGAAAGCTCTTGCCTTCAAGGCTGGTGGCGACAGGCTTTGCGCCCATGACAGGCGCAGCGCCGGCCACCGCGAACGCGGCGCCCGTTCCTGCCAGTATCTGACGACGATTGTAGTGGGTCATGCTCGCTCTCCCGCAGCAATGCGCGCGAATATAGACGACGACGCCCTGCTGTTAAGCGCTCGCTGCGGATCGGGTGCCCGGATTCCCGGCGTCGTCAAGGCGCGGCTGTCTGGCCCGGTTCGCCGAATCCTCCGCCGCCGGGCGTTTCTACGGTGACCGCATCGCCGGGAGCGAGATCGACCTGATCGGTACCTGCCAGTTCCATTCGTGTGCCGTCGGCGCGCTCCACCCATTGGCGGCCCGCTTGGCCGGCCTCGCCGCCGGCGAGGCCGAAAGGCCTTTCGATGCGCCGCGAGGAGACGATCGTGGCTGTCAGGCCCTGAAGCGCGCGGATCGTGCG
This sequence comes from Novosphingobium endophyticum, assembly GCF_014640675.1. Taxonomy (GTDB): domain Bacteria; phylum Pseudomonadota; class Alphaproteobacteria; order Sphingomonadales; family Sphingomonadaceae; genus Novosphingobium; species Novosphingobium endophyticum. The sequence continues at coordinate 160,747 of NZ_BMHK01000004.1, forward strand.
GACCGTGCCGTCTCCGCCGGTCCTGCGGCCGGCACCGCCCGACCCGCGCCGGATGGAAAAACGCTCGAGCCGGACCGGATAGCGCAGTTCGAGGATCTCCGGATCGGTGATGCGCGTGTTGGTCATATGCGTCTGCACCGCCGAGGCGCCATCGAAATCCGCGCCCGCGCCCGCGCCCCCGCCGATCGTTTCGTAATACTGCGTGTCCTCGTTGCCGAAGAGCAGGTTGTTCATCGTGCCCTGCGCGCTGGCGACGGCGCCCAGCGCCCCCAGCAGGGCATTGCAGATCGCCTGGCTGACTTCCGTATTGCCCGCGACCACGGCCGCGCCCGGCTTCGGCGAGAGGAAGCTGCCTTCCGGCACGACGATTTCGATCGGCAGCTGGCATCCCTCATTGAGCGGAATGTCATCCTCGACGAGGCAGCGGAAGACATAGAGCACCGCCGCGCGCGTCACCGCCGGCGGCGCGTTGAAGTTGTTCGGCCGCTGCCCGCTGGTGCCGGTGAAGTCGATACGGGCAGTGCGTTCCCGGCGATCGACCGATACCGTGACGCGAAGCAGGGCATCGTCGTCCATGCGATAGTCGAAACTGCCGTCACGGATGCGGTCGATCACGCGGCGCACGTTCTCCTCGGCATTGGCCATGATGAACCGCATGTAGGCGCGCACCACGTGCCAGCCATAGCGGGCGACCACGGCGCCGATCTCGCGGATGCCCGCTTCGTTCGCGGCGATCTGCGCCTTGATGTCGGCCACGTTGATGTCCGGGCTGCGCGCCGGCCAGCGACCGCTCGCCAGCAGCGCGCGAAACTCCGCCTCGCGAAACGTCCCGCCGTCGCGAAGCAGGAAGTCGTCGATCACCACGCCTTCTTCGGCCAGCGTGGTCGAATTCGCGGGCATCGACCCCGGAGCGGTACCGCCGATGTCCGCATGGTGTCCGCGATTGGCGACGAAGAAGCGGATCTCCCGGCCATCGGGGGCGAACACCGGCGCGATCACCGTGACGTCGGGAAGATGCGTTCCGCCGCGAAACGGATTGTTGAGGACGACCATGTCGCCCGGCTTGAGGCTGGCGCGCCGGCTTTCGATCACCGTTCGCGCGCTATCGCCCATCGCCCCCAGATGCACCGGCACATGCGGCGCGTTAGCCACGAGATTGCCCGCGCCGTCGAAAAGCGCGCAGGAGAAATCCAGCCTTTCCTTGATATTGACGCTGGTGGAGGTGCGCTGCAGCACCGCTCCCATCTGTTCGGCAACGCTCATGAAGATGTTGTTGAAGAGCTCCAGCAGCATCGGATCGGGCGTGCCCCCGATCTCGATCTGCCTCGATCCGGCCGCGCTGCCGAGCTGGCGCAGGATGAGATTGCCGGTCCCGTCCACTTGCGCCTCCCAGCCCTGCTCGACGACGGTAGTGGCAAGTGCCTCGCGTATCCGGGCCGGGCCGGCAATCACGTCGCCTGCGAGCAGCGCCTCGCGATCATATACTGGCGCATGGTGCGAAGCGCCCTTGCTCCACAGCGGCGCGCGCCCGGCCGGCGCAGCCTGCCCGCCCCCGGGCCGACGCGGCAGCGGCATGCTGGCGATCCGTTGGCCGGCAAGCACGGTCTCCACCTCGATGCTTTCGATGAATATGCCGCGTCCCGGCGTCGCGAAGCCGAAGCGCCGGCGGTGAGCCGCCTCGAACTCGGCGGTCATCGCGGCAATGGGGCCGAACGAGACCTCGAGGGCGGTATCGGTACCCTCATAGCGCAGCAGCGCGCGCTTCGTCACGGCGACGTCGGCCGCGCCCATGTCGCGCGCCAGAACCGCGCGCCCTTCGTCGGCCAGCGCGGCCGCCAGGGCTGCCACCTCGCCGTGCGATGCCAGGTCAAGCGGGCGCTCGACCCCGCCACGGCGCACGTCGCGCTGATCGGCCAGACCCATGCCGTATGCCGAAAGTACGCCGGCGAAAGGGTGTAGCATGACCGTCGATATGCCAAGCTCCTCCGCCACCAGGCAGGCGTGCTGCCCGCCGGCGCCTCCGAAACACTGCAGCGTGAAGTCGGCCGCGTCGTGCCCGCGACTGGTTGACACTTCCTTGATCGCGCGCGCCATGCTGGCAACGGCGACGCGCACGAAATCCTCGGCCAGTTCGCGCGGGTCCATCGGCAGCCCGGTCGCAGCCGCCACCTCTTCCGTCAGCGCGCCGAACCCGCGTTCCACCACCTCCCGGTCAAGCGGCTCGTCGCCGCCGGGTCCGAAGATGGCGGGGAAGGAATCGGCGCTGATCTTGCCCAGCATGAGATTGGCATCGGTGATGGTCAGCGGGCCGCCCCGGCGATAGCAGGCCGGCCCCGGATTGGCGCCCGCGCTTTCCGGTCCCACGCGCAGCCGGGCACCGTCGAAGTGGAGGATCGAGCCGCCGCCGGCCGCAACGGTGTTGATCGCGATCATCGGCGCGCGGACCTGCACGCCCGCGACTTCGGCGTCGATCACCCGCTCCAGCTTGCCGGCATAGAGCGCGACGTCGGTGGAGGTGCCCCCCATGTCGAAGCCGATGATCCGGTCGAAGCCGGCCGCCTCGGCGGTGCGCGCGGCGCCGACCACGCCCCCTGCCGGCCCCGAGAGGATGGCATCCTTGCCGCGGAAACGGTCGCGCTCGGTCAGGCCGCCGCTGGACTGCATGAAGTACAGCCGGGTATCGCCCACCTGCTCCGCGATCCGCTCGACATAGTCGCGAAGCACCGGCGAGAGATAGGCGTCGATGACCGTGGTGGAGCCGCGCGCGACAAGGCCCGCCAACGCGCTGACCTCGTGGCTCACCGATACCTGAGTGAAGCCGGCGCGCCGTGCGAGTTCCGCCAGCCGGCGTTCCGCGCCCGGGTACATCCAGCCGTGGATGAGCGCGATGGAGCACGCGGTGATACCCCCTTCGCGGTGCCGCGAAAGCATCTCCATGACCGCGGCCTCGTCAAGCGGCACGATCGTGCGGCCGTCCACGTCGACACGCCCGCCGACTTCCGCGACCCGATCGAACAGCGGGCGGGGCAGGCGGATGTCGAGATCGAACAGGCGCGGACGACTCTGGTTGCCGATGGCCAGCAGATCGGCAAAGCCGTGGTCCACCAGCAGCAAAACCGGAACGCCTCGGCGTTCCAGCAGGGCATTGGTGGCGACGGTGGTGCCCATGCGAATGGAATCGATGGCGCGTGAAGACAATGGCGCGTCAGGCGCCAAGCCCATCAGCTGGCGGATACCCGCCGTGGCGGCATCGGCATAGCGCTCAGGATTTTCACTCAGCAGCTTGGTCGACGCAAAGCCGCCATCAGGCCGCAACGCGACGATGTCCGTGAACGTACCGCCCCGGTCGATCCAGAACTGCCAGTTCGCCATCGTGCCCTTTCCCTGCCGCAATATCCGCAAATCCCACCGATGATCCAGACCATTCCGGCAGCAGTCCCGGTGACGGATAGGCCGGCATTGCGGACGTTGCGTAAAAAGACCACCCCCAACCCCTCCCGCCTGCGGGAGGGGAGTTCCAGCGCCACGACGCTACAGGACGCGTCTCTGCCCTCCCGCAGGCGGGAGGGCGGCGAGACTTGGTGAGCCTTCAGGCGAGCGTAGTCGCAGCGGGGTGGGCTTTCTGCGACGCCCCGCCCACGCGCCCCTTCAGCCATTCAGGCCCGAACCCGTCCCCCCCGTACCGGCAGACTTGCGTAGTGACTCTCGGGCACGGTGATTCGCGCGTTCGGCAATGCCCTGTCCCAGCGTCATGCTTCATAATGGAACATTCGTCGGCTTTGAATCGGCCTCTCTCACGGGGCAGCCGCCCCCGGTTCCAACGCCCGATTTTGACGGCGGCACCGATCGAGATTCCTTGTCCCCGAATGGCATAGGCACAAGTGCCGCCCCGGGCCGGGCTCCTGCGGACCAGACCACCCGGCAAAGGCGGCCAGCATCCGTTCCTACTCCCATTTTCCGACTTGCGGATGATGGACAAAGGTTCATTCTGTTGGTTACGAAAGTCACTATAAAAGCAACCTATCGGGCCGCACTCGCGTTGTAGTGTTTCGACACGACACCTTCAGGGAGCCGGCATCATGGCAAGCCAATGCGTTGCGTTTCGGGATTCAAAGGGCGGACTGCATGCCAGTCTCGAGAAAGCCACTCTCGAGGATCTGGCGGGGGTCCTCGGCCGCGTCGGCGACGAGGGCGGCATGACCGCCGGGGTCGCCAAGCTCATCTTCGATAAGCGTCAGGAGATTGAGCGAATTTTTGCCGAACATGACGAAATTGCCGTGTCAAACCCCGGAGAAGCGAGAGTCGAGCGGCTGCACGCCGCCTGACACAGGATCGCCGCTACCTCCGGCGCCTTGTCAGAACCGCCCACTGAGCGTGAGGCGCCAGTTGCGGGGCGCGCCAGGCGTCGTCCAGACATTGGCGTAGCTATTGGCGATCGAGTACTTGTCGAAGATGTTATCGAGGTTGAAGCGGACAGAGAACTGGTCGTTGAGTTCGTAGCGCACGTCCGCCCGGGCAATCGTATAGCCGGGCAGGCGATAGCCCGTTCCGAAGGGATCGCCAACGCGCTCGCCAACGTGGCTGACGCCTGCGCCTATGGCAAAGCGGCCAAGCTTCTGATTGGCGTAGATGCTGCCAAGATGCCTGGGCACGTTTGACAGGCGCGTACCGATCAGAGCCGCATTCTGATCGCGGCGCACGGTAGCGTCGATGTAGCTGTACACCGCCGTCACGAAGAGGCCGCCGGAAAGATTCGCGGTCAGTTCGGTTTCGAACCCGCGTGAGCGCTGACGTCCGATCTGGGACTTCAGGAAGGGATCGACGGCGTTGGGATTGAGCACGTTGCGCTTGGTCATCGTGAACAGCGCCGACTGGCCAGTGATCGCACCGCCGAGCAGGCTGTACTTGGCACCGATTTCGGCCGAATCGCTTTTCTCGCCATCGAACCGGCTGGTCCCGTCCGACGGATTGAGGCGCAGCGATTCGCCCCAGCTCGTGTAGAGGGAAAAAGACGGGGAGAGCGCCCAGGTCAGCGCGGCGCGGGGCGTGATCCCCTTGTCCACGGTCTGGATCCGGGAGTCGCCGGCAAGGTGATTGGTCAGCGTTTCCCGGAATGAGTTCCACCGCGCGCCCACGAGCAGGGTGAAATCGCCGGCCGTAATGACGTCCTGGACATAGACGCTCTCGCTGCGGAACGAGACAAAGCGATCGGTAAAGGCTCCGGGCTCGGGCAGAGGCTGGCCGTACACCGGGTCGAACAGGTCGATCAGCAGGATCGGCGCCGACGGGGTGCCGCGTGCCCTCCGCATTTCGGCATCCATTCCGTGCCGCACCCGGTCTACACCCAGGCGCAGGTCGTGCTCGAGGCCCAGGAAATCGACCCTGGCGGTCAGCTCGGCGCGCAGCGAGAGGTCCTGCCAGTCGAAGTTGTGGTAACGGCGCTGGCGCCCAGCGGTGCGCAGATCGGCCTGCAGGCCGCGCGGGCCGAAATCGAGCATCGTCGCAAAGCCCTCGAGACCGCCGTCGCGATGGGAAAAGCCCAGTTCCAGCGAGACCATGTCCGAGAGCGCCGCGAACATGCTTCCCTGCTGCCAGAAGATGCGCTGGTCCATGCGGCCATCGGCCGGCTCTCCGAGGAACGTCGATCGGTCCATCGCGCGGGCATCGCCGGAAATGGCCACGATGCCGCGATCGAGCGGCACCCTGTTGCGCATGTACTCGGCCTGGTAAAGGAACCGCAGGCTGTCGCTCGGCGTGAACGAGATGGACGGCGCAATCAGCTCGCGGTTGGCATGGACCTTGTCTCGAAAGCTGCCCTTGTCCTCGACGACGCCGATCAGACGCACGGCGAGAGTATCGGAAAGCGGGCCTCCGGCGTCGCCCACCAGACGAACCGCATCCCAGCGGCCGACGCTGAGGCTGGCGGAACCGTGGGTCTCGTGCCTGGGGACCTTGGTGACGATGTTGAGCGAGCCACCCGGTTCGCCGCGCCCCGACAAGGCAGCGGCGGCTCCCCTCAGGAACTCAAAGCGCTCAACGGTTGCGGTGTCGATGGGGGCGTTGAAGCCCAGATTGCTGCCGAACCTGTTGATCAGGATGTCGGGGCCGCTGTTCTCGTCGCCAGCGAAGCCGCGGATCGAGTACTTGTCCCACAGCCCGCCGAAATCGTTCTGGCGGGCCACGCCGCCGGCAAGGTCGATCACGTTGTCGAGACGGGTGGCGCCGATGCGATCGAGCGCCGCTTCGTCGATCACGCGCACGCTTTGCGGATAGCGTTGCAGGTCGGTTCCCGTGCCGGTGATGCTCGCGCTGCTGTCGCGCAAGGCGGTGACGACGATAGCCGCGCCCTCATCGCCCTCTTCGGCAACGGCCGGCTGCGCCGCGATGACAGCGCCCATCGCCAGCAGCGATGCGCTCAATGACGTGGGTTTCATTATTCCCCCTAATGCGACCAAGACTATCCTGAACCGGCGCCCTCTAAGGATCGCAAATCCGGAGTCAAGCTAATTGATAATGGATGTCAATAACAATTACGTTGGCCCGGCGATAGGCCGGAACTCCGGGTCAGCGGCGCGAAGCCCTGCCCGGGAAGTACGGGGAAAGTCAGCCGGCCGCCCTGCGACCGCGCGCGGCGACGCGCCTGATGCCCCGCGCGATCAGGCTCCGCCGCCGGTGCGTGACATACCGCCAGCCCGCCAGACCCATGAGGGCCGCCCCGGCGGCATCGACGATCAGGTCCCACATCGTGTCGGTGAGGCCGGAATTGTCGCCGAGCATGGGCTTCTGCATCGTCAGCCCGAACATTTCGTCCATGGCGAATTCGAATATCTCCCACAGCGCGCCAAGGCCGACCGCGAAAAAGAACGCGAACAGCGCCAGGAAAGACGGCTTCATGTGCAGATCGACAACCTCGTCGGCATTGAGGATGTAGACGATGAGAAAGCCCAGCAGCCCAAGCAACAACCCGGCCGTCGCGTGCAGCGCGAGATCCCACCACCAGATGCGCTCGTAATAGTCCCGCACTTCGCCGAGAAACAGGGAAGCGAAGATAAAGAGGATCGCGAGTATCTGGACTTCCGCGGGAATGCGCGCCCGCCGGCTGCTGCGCACCAGGACAGGCAGCAGGAACGCGGCCATCATGCCCGCCACGAGAAAGGCATGCAGCCAGCGTTCGGTTGCCACGAGCAGCGCAAGCTCCGTCGCCATGACCAGTTGCAGTCCGCCCACGACGGCAAGATAGACCCTCCGGACGATCCTTCCGGAAGTCGCTGAACGCGACAGGTTTACATCTTCACCCATGGCGGCAGGTTAGAAGGAAGTTGGCCGGCGACAAACCGGCGGTTTTCCCGTCTATACGTTTTATCTACGGCGCCGAAGAGGAGAAACCGTTGCACGCCGAGATTCCCTACCTGCGCGAAATACTGATCTTCCTCGCTGCGGCGGGACTGATCATGCCTCTGGTCCGCAAGCTGCGAATCAGCCCGGTGCTGGGGTTCCTGTGCATCGGCCTTCTGATCGGCCCCTACGGCCTCGGGCGCCTGACCGCGCTGGTTCCCGGCCTGGAACTGATTGTCATCACCGAGACGGACGGGATCGAGGCGATAGGCGAACTGGGCGTCGTGTTCCTGCTCTTCAGCATCGGGCTGGAAATGTCATTTCGCCAGATCTGGACAATGCGCAAGGACGTCTTCGGCCTGGGTTCCGCGCAGATTCTTGCCAGTGCCGCGGTGATCGGCGCCATCGCCCATTTCCTGGACACAGGCCTGCCGGCGGCCATCCTGCTGGGGCTGTGCTTGGCGCTGTCGTCCACGGCAATCGTCATGCAGCATTTGTCGGAACAATTGCGCCTCAGTTCGTCCGCGGGCCGGACCGCGTTCGGCATTCTCCTCATGCAGGACCTGGCGGTCGTGCCGATCCTCTTCCTGGTCGGTGTTTTCGCCGGGCAGACCGTGACGGCGGCCGGCGCGGCCCTGATGGCCTTTGCCGAGGCCGCGGCCGTCATCCTTGCAATCTTCCTGGTGGGCCAGTTCCTCGTCCGTCCGCTGCTCCGCTACGCCGGAGCGAGCGGCAGCCAGGAGCTGTTCATGGCCTGCGTTCTGCTCCTCATCCTGGGAACCTCGGCGCTTACCGCGATGACGGGACTGTCGATGGCGCTTGGCGCCTTCCTGGCGGGGCTCATATTCTCGGCCACCGAATACCGGCATCAGATCCACAACGACATAGAGCCGTTCAAGGGACTCCTGCTCGCGCTGTTCTTCATCTCAGTGGGCATGCGGCTCGACATCGCCGCCGTCTGGGACGGTATCTGGCTGGTGTTCCTCGCGGCGGGGGCGCTCATGGCGCTCAAGGCGGCTATCCTGTTCCTCCTTGTCCGTGTGCGGGGATACTCGACCGCCATCGCAGCGGAAGTCGCCATACTCCTGGCCGAGGGAGGTGAGTTCGCGCTGATCGCCGTCTCCGCCGGTTTGATGGCCGGCGTACTGTCCTACGGGACCGCGCAGTTCGTGGTGCTCGTCGTGGTGGTCACCATGTTCGCGGCGCCCGGCCTGGCCTTCGCGGGCCGCCGGATCGGCAGCAGGCTTGCCGCGCGCAACGCGGGCGACAAGCTGGAGCCGGACGACCGGGCAGCGGAGAACCGGGTGGTGATCGGCGGATTCGGACGGGTGGGCAGAATGATCGGGAAGATTCTGGAGGACCAGCGCATTTCCTACATGGCGGTCGATTGCGACGCCGATCTGGTGGCGCGCGAACGCAACGCGGGAGTGCCGATCCATTTCGGGAACGCGAGCAACGACCGGCTACTGGGGCAGATCGGCGTAAGCAACGCCATCGCCTTTGTCTCGACCATCGATCAGCGCGGCGACGCCGAGGCCGTGGTCAAAGCGCTTCGCAAGTCGCATCCGCACTTGCCGATCTTTGCGCGGGCCAAGGACCCCGCCCACGCCCGCGCGCTGCTGAACAGTGGCGCGACCCTGGCGATTCCCGAGACGACCGAGGCCAGTCTGCAGCTTTCGGAAGCCCTGCTCCAGGCTGCTGGACTGCCGGAGGAGGTCGCGGGTTTGATCATCGAGCAGGAGCGCTCCGAAACCTGACATGACGGCGGCGGCTGCCTGTCCCTCGCCGCGCCGCGTCATTCCCCGGCCTGCCGGACTATCCGCATCATTGTGGTTTGCCGGGCAGATGAAGCGAGGCGAAGACCGGCAGATGGTCGGAACCTACCGCGGAAGCAGGGCTGTGATGGACATGCGTGCCATGCACTTCCCAATGTGCCGAAACGATGATGCGATCAAGGCTGGCGATCGGGCGCCGCGCGGGAAAGCTGCGCCCCGGCGCGAGTATCCGCCACTGCTCGTCGAATTCGCGAAGGCAGCCGCCGCGCTGCGCCCATTCGTTGAGATCGCCCATCATCACCGTCGGACAGTGATGGTCGCATTCCGAGATGTGCGAAAGCACGCTGCGCACCTGATGCCGCCGCCGCAGGCCCGACAGGTCGAGATGCATGCCGACCACCCGCAACCGCCGGCCTTCGATCATAAGGTCGGCGCGGATGGCACCGCGCGGCTCCAGCACCGGCAGCGGTACGGGCGCCGCCTCGACGAGATCAATGCCCTTGCGCACGAGGATGGCATTGCCGTGCCAACCCAGGCTGTCGGGCTTCATCGACAGGGGAACGGGATGATAATCGGTCGCGTCGTGGATCGCATCGAGCGGCAGGGCGGCCATCCTGCGACCAAAGCGGCGGTCCACTTCCTGCAAGGCCACGACATCGGCATCGACTTCCAGCAGGATACGCAGGATACGCTCATGATCGCGCCGCCGGTCGAGCCCGACCGCCTTGTGGATGTTGTAGCTCGCAACCTTGATCTTCACGCCCGGTCCCGCCGATGATGGGGCGTCCATGGTAACGCCGGGGAGCACGGCTGTCCCCCAAGTCTTCGCGATACCGGCCCGATAAAATGGATCAATCCCCGATCCCGCCCGCGGTTCCAACCTGACGGGAAAGCTCAACGCTCCTTGGTGGCGCTGAAGGTCAGGTCGGGATTGCGTTCCTGCTGGTAGCCGACGTCCCAGGCGGACTTGGCCATGAACACCGGATCGCCGTCGCGGTCGCGCGCGAGGTTCATCTTGTTGAACGCGGCAAAGTCATCGAGCGCCTTGTCCGCGCCCTTGAGCCAGCGGGCTGTGTCGAAGGGTGAGGCCTCCAGCATCGCCTCGACCTTGTACTCCGCCTCGAGACGCGAAATCAGCACGTCGAGCTGGAGCTGGCCGACGACGCCGACGATCCATTGCGAGCCGATCTCCGGGTAGAACACCTGGATCACGCCCTCTTCCGAAAGATCGTCCAGCGCTTTCCTGAGCTGCTTGGTCTTGGTCGGATCCTTCAGGGCGACGCGGCGCAGGATTTCGGGCGCGAAGTTGGGCAGGCCGGTAAAGCGGATCTGGTTCTTCTCCGACAGGGTATCGCCCACGCGCAGGGTGCCGTGATTGGGGATGCCGATGATGTCGCCCGGCTCGGCGCTGTCGGCAATCTCGCGGTCCTGCGCGAAGAACAGGATCGGTGAGTGCACCGCGATCGGCTTGCCCAGTCCCGAGGGCGTCAGCTTCATGCCGCGCTTGAAAGTACCCGAGACCAGCCGCATGAAGGCAATGCGGTCGCGGTGCATGGGGTCCATGTTGGCCTGGACCTTGAAGATGAAGCCGGTGACTTCCTTGTGATCGGGCTCGACCGGTCCCGCCTCGGTGGGCTGCGGGCGCGGCGGGGGAGCGAACCTGGCGATGGCGTCGATCAATTCGACGACGCCGAAGTTCTTGAGCGCGGAGCCGAAATAGACCGGCGTCAGGTCGCCGCCGCGATAGGCCTCCAGATCGAACTCGGGATAGCCCGCCTGCGCCAGCTCGATTTCTTCCGCGACATCGTCAGGCAGAACTACGTTCTCGTCGACCTTGCCGAGGAATTCCTTGCTGCCGCCTTCGGGCCGGCTGACCTTGCCGGTACCGAGATCGAGAATGCCCTGGAACAGGCCGCCCATGCCGACCGGCCACGACATCGGGCAGACGTCGAGCGCAAGCATATCCGCCACCTCGTCGAGCAGGTCGAAGCAGGCGCGGCCCTCGCGGTCGACCTTGTTGATGAAGGTGATGATAGGCACCGAGCGCAACCGGCAGACTTCGAAGAGCTTGCGGGTCTGCGGCTCGATGCCCTTGGCCGCGTCGATCACCATGATCGCCGAGTCCACCGCCGTCAGCGTGCGGTAGGTGTCTTCCGAGAAGTCCTCGTGACCCGGCGTGTCGAGCAGGTTGAACGTGATCCCGTCGCGTTCGAAAGTCATCACCGAGCTGGTCACCGAGATGCCCCGCTGCTGCTCGATCTTCATCCAGTCCGACCGCGCACGCCGCGCCTGCCCGCGCGCCTTGACCTCGCCGGCGAGATGGATCGCGCCGCCCTGGAGCAGCAGCTTTTCGGTCAGCGTGGTCTTGCCCGCGTCGGGGTGAGAGATGATGGCGAAGGTACGACGAGATGCGGTCATGCCCGCGCCTTTACGGGCGTGCGGGCGCCACTGCAACGCTTGTCCGTCCAGCACTCTCGCGCGACGCGACGTAGGAGATCGCCGGGGCCGAGGATTGCCGGCCCCGTTCCCAACGCCGGCTACGTCCTGACCTTAGCCCCGCAGCACGGCTCCGAACTTGGCGGCGGCGGCTGTCACCTTGTCGGTGATCGCCTTCAGGTCTTCCTCACGGTAGCTCTTATCGACCGGCTGCAGCGTCACTTCGAGCGCGAGCGACTTCTGCCCTTCCGGCACGCCCGCGCCGCGAAAGTCGTCGAACAGGCGGGCCAAGACGATGTTGGCCTTGTCCGCCCCCTGCACCGCGCGCACGAGATCGCCCGAGGGAGTCTCGACGGGGACAAGGAACGCATAGTCGCGCTTCACCGCCTGTAGCGCCGGCGGCGCGTAATGGGCGCGCGCAAAGGCCGCCGCGCCCTTTCTGGCGGGAATGGCGTCGAGATGGATCTCAGCCAGCGCGACCGGACCGTCGATATCGAACTGCCTTGCGACCTTTGGATGCAGCATGCCGAAGCGCGCCAGCACGTTCTTCGGTCCCAGCCGCAGCGTCGCCGACTGGCCGGGATGGTACTGCGGCCCGGCCGCGCCCATGACCTGCAGTCTTTCGACCGGAGCGCCCGCCTCGGCAAGAAGGGCAAGAACTTCACCCTTCGCATCGAAGGCGTCGAATGTGGCCGGCTTGCCCGTGGCCCAGCCGCGCGGGGTCTTTTCCCCGGCCAGCACGAAGCCCAGCGTCAGGCGCTCGTCGCTCATCCCGGCCTCGCCGCGCAGATAGCGGCGGCCCAGCTCGAACAGGCGCAGGCCGGATGCCCCACGGTCGAAATTGCGGCGCACGGCCGAAAGCAGGCCCGGCAGCAGCGAGGGGCGCATGGCCTTCATGTCCTCGCTGATCGGGTTGGCGAGGATCCAGAGGCCGCCGTTGCCTTCTGCGAAGACACTCGCCTCTGCTTCAGGGATGAAGGACCAGGTCACCGCCTCGTGCATTCCGCGCACGGCGGCGGCGCGGCGCACGCGCCTTTCGAGCTTCTGCATCGGCGTGGCAGTGGGGCGCGCAACGCCGTCGGCACGCGGCAGGGGAACGCTCGCGACCTTGTCGAGGCCGTGGATGCGCACCACTTCCTCGACAATATCGGCGGCGCCGTCGATGTCCGGCCGCCAGCCGGGAACGGTGACGGCCCACGCCTCGCCGAATCCGGCCTGCCCGGCGACGACCGAGAAACCGAGGGCTTCGAGAATGCGCTGCTGCTCGTCCGCCGGCACGGCCACGCCGCCGAGCCTCTCTGTCAGCGAGGGGGCGAAATGGACGATCTTCGGAGTGGCCGGCGGCGCACCCGCGCGCACCACGTGCGACGCCTCTCCGCCGCAGATCATCTGGATTAGCGCGGTGAGGTAATCCAGCCCGGTATCGAGGAACTGCGGATCGATACCGCGCTCGAAGCGGCTACGCGCGTCGGAGGTCAGGTTGAGCTTGCGGCCCGTTTTGGCGATGCGCACGGGATCGAAATACGCGATCTCGAGCAGGACATCGGTGGTTTCCTCCGAACATCCCGAATGCTCGCCCCCCATGATGCCGGCAATGTCGTGAACTCCGGTATCGTCGGCGATCACCGTCATCTCGCCATCGAGAGTGTAGGTCTTCTCGTTGAGCGCCACGACGGTCTCCCCCTCGCGCGCGCGGCGGGCGACGACCGGGCCGTTCAGCCGGGCAAGGTCATAGGCGTGCGCCGGGCGGCCATGGCCGAGCATCAGGTAATTGGTAATGTCGACAAGCGCAGAGATCGGGCGCTGGCCCGCCGACAGGAGCTGGTCCTGAAGCCACTGCGGCGACGGGCCGTCCTTCACGCCCCTGATGACGCGGCCGTAGAAGGCCGGGCAGCCTTCCGGATCGTCGGTGCGAATCTCCACGGGGCACGGGAACGCGCCTTCTACCGGCTCCACCGCGAGCGGCTTGAGCGTGCCGAGACCGGCGGCGGCGAGGTCGCGGGCGATACCGAACAGGCCCATGCAGTCGGGACGGTTGGGCGTGATCGCCACTTCGATGATCGGGCTTGCGCCATGATACTGCGCGAAGGGCATGCCGACCGGCGCGTCTTTGGACAGTTCGATGATGCCGTCATGGTCCTCGCCGAGTTCCAGCTCGCGCGTGGAGCACATCATGCCGTTCGATTCGACGCCGCGAATGGCCGACTTCTTCAGAACCATGCCGTTGGCGGGAACAACGGCGCCGGGCAGGCCCAGCACCCCGACAAGGCCCTCGCGCGCATTGGGCGCGCCGCACACGACCTGCAGCGGCTTACCCTCGCCGGTGTCGACCGCAAGCACCTGCAGCTTGTCGGCATCGGGATGGCGCGCGGCGGTCAGGACCCTGGCGATGCGGAAGCCGGCAAGCCGCGCCGCCGGATCCTCCACGCCTTCGACTTCGATGCCGATGGCATTGAGCGTGGCGGCGACCTCATCGACCGTCGCCTCGGTGTCCAGATAGCGCTTGAGCCAGGAGAGCGAGAATTTCATGCGTTCTTTCCTTCCGCTCAGGCAGGCGTACCGACGCCGCCCGAAAGGGTCGGCACGTCGAGGGCGGAAAATCCGTAGTGGGAGAGCCAGCGCACGTCGCCGTCGAAGAATGCGCGCAAATCGTCCATGCCGTACTTGAGCATGGCGAGGCGGTCGACGCCGACGCCGAAGGCGAAGCCCTGCCATTCATCGGGGTCGAGCCCCCCGAACTCGATCACGCGGCGGTTGACCATGCCGCTGCCCAGCACTTCCATCCATCCCTGGCTGCCGCCGACGACGCGCTTGCCGTCAACCAGCGTATAGCCGACGTCCACTTCCACCGAAGGCTCGGTGAAGGGGAAGTAGCTGGGGCGCAGGCGCAGGACGATGTCCTCGCGCTCGAAGAAGGCCTTGAGGAAAGTTTCCAGCGTCCACTTGAGGTGGCCCAGATGGATGTCCCGGTCGATCACCAGCGCTTCGATCTGGTGGAACATGGGCGTATGCGTGGCGTCGCTGTCCGAACGATAGACACGCCCCGGCGCAATGATCCTGAGCGGCGCGCCTCCCGGATTTTCCTTCACGGATGCCAGCATCGTGCGGATCTGCACCGGCGAGGTATGCGTGCGCAGAAGCATCTCCCGCCCGGCCTCGTTGTGATCCGGGAAATAGAATGTGTCATGCATCGCGCGCGCCGGATGCGTTTCGGGCATGTTGAGCGCGGTGAAGTTGTGCCAGTCGTCCTCGATCTCGGGTCCGGTCGCGACCGCAAAGCCCATGTCGGCGAAGATCTCGGCCAGTTCGTCCATGACCTGCGAAACGGGATGAACCGAGCCCACCGGCTGCTCCGGCGCAGGCAGCGTAAGGTCGATGGTCTCCGACGCCAGCCGGGCTTCGAGCGCGGCGGCTTCCAGCGCGTCCTTGCGTTCGGTCAGCGCTTCGGTGACGCTTTCGCGAAGCCCGTGGATTCGGGGGCCTTCGAGCTTGCGCTCTTCTGGACTCATCCTGCCGAGTGTCTTGAGCAGGCCGGAGATCGACCCCTGCTTACCGAGAAACTCGACCCGCAGCGCCTCCAGCGTGTCAAGATCGGTTGCTTCCGCGATCCGCGAAAGCGCCTCCTTGGCGGTTGCTGCGTAATCCAAGTGCCGTCTGCCTGCTGTTGCTGGTATCGAGCCGCGGTCCTTAGGCAGATCGAGGCGGAATCGCAACGGAGAGAAGGATAGGCTTGCCGGTCAAGCCGCCCGGTTGTCCTCGGGCCAGGCGCTGTCGGGCACCCACTCGCGCGCGCGTTCCTTCAGGTAGAGCACCCGTTCGCGCATCATCGGCTCCGAGACGGGCTTGGCCAATTGGTGATACTGGGTCGGCGTCATACCCATGAACTCATGGAAATCCCGCACGAACTGAGCCTGATCGTGGTAGGTCGGGTCCATCGCTCCGATCCATTTCAGCGACGGATCGAGCGTGAAGCGGGCCAGGCTGCGCATGAAGCGGTGGCGGCGCAGCACCATCTTGGGCGCAAAGCCGAAGGCCCTTTTGCAAAGCCGCTCCAACGTGCGGCGGCTCAGCCCCACGCGATCGCCCAACTGCGCCACTGTCTCGATTTCCGGATCGAAGAGCGCTATGTGGATTTTCGCGATCTTGTCCACCGCCGGATCGTCGACCGACTCGACCGCTTCGAAGAAGCTCGTCAGACGCTTAAACTCGCCATCGGGGTCAGCTTCCTGGCCGAACAGCGTCTCGGCAAGCGGTCGGAACTTCTCGAAAGCGGGAGTGCTCCTGCCGTCGAACAACCCGTTGGTATACCGGTCCGCCGGTTCGCCGATCAGCTCGGCCCAGCCGGACGGGTGGATCACCGCGCCCCACTGCCGCACGCTTCCCGTCCTCAGGTAGATTTCCTGGGTTCGCGGCCCCGCAACGGAGAACTGGCAGCCCCCGACCTGCGCGCTGCCGCCGGGGTTCGCCACGGCTGGCGGCGCATGGCTGAAGCGAAAGGTCGCCCAGTCCGGGAACACGAAGTCCTCCACAAGCCCATCGCCGTCGACTTCGATTTCGAGAAGAAAAACCCCGGCGAAATAGCGATGCAGCCCTGGTGAGAGGCGCATGTATTTCACAGAGGTCCGGCAGCCCGGGAACATTCGCTTCCTTCCTGACTGGTACCGGCAGCCTAGTCCAAAGGCGCACAGGCGCAAGAAAATGGGCGCGGATTCGAAAATCCGCGCCCATTTTCTTTGGGATATAGAGGCCCTCAGGCCCCAATCAACGCTGCCGCGATCAGGCCGGCAACGCGGCCTTCGCCTGAGCGATGACCGCGGAGAAAACTCCGCCCTCGTTCATCGCGAGGTCCGCCATGGTCTTGCGGTCCAGTTCGATGCCGGCGAGCTTGGCGCCGTGGATGAACTGCGAATAGGTCAGCCCTTCGGCGCGGACGGCAGCGTTGATGCGCTGAATCCAGAGCGCGCGGAAAGTCCGCTTCTTAACCTTGCGGTCGCGATAGGCGTACTGACCGGCCTTTTCGACGGCCTGGCGTGCGACGCGGATCGTGTTCTTGCGGCGGCCGCGGTAACCCTTGGCCTGATCCAGAATCCGCTTGTGCTTGGCGCGCGTGGTGACGCCACGTTTGATGCGGGGCATTGGCTAGTACTCCTGTCTCAGTTGAGCCCGTAGGGCGCCCACTTCTTGATCGTCTTGGCATCGGCGTCGGAAATGACCTCGGTGCCGCGATTCTGGCGGATGTACTTGCCGTTATGGCTGATCAGGCGGTGGCGCTTTCCGGCGACGCCGTGCTTCACCTTGCCGGTGGCGGTGAGCTTGAAACGCTTTTTCACGCCGCTCTTGGTCTTCAACTTGGGCATTTTCGTCTCCTGTTCTCAGGACACGTCCCGCCGACCGTGGCAGCCCTTGATGGCCAGGCCGACGCGTCGAATCCCCGCAGTAAGGAATCCGTCCGTGTCGTTTGAAGGACGCGCCCTTAGTGCTAAGCCCGCACAAAGGCAAGCCCGGATAACCCGCGCCGAACCGGGTCACGCACCATTGCGCAAGCTGGAAAACGCGCTCAGCCGCTCATCGCGCAGCCACGCGAGGAAGTCCCCCGAGGGAATGGCGCGAGCCCCAGCGGGCAGGGGGATGCGCCACCGGTAGATCTGCACGACCTGCCGCGCACCGCGATCGGTCAGGGCGCGGAGGGCCACGCGCCTGTATTCGCCGCCCTCATAGCGATCGAGCAGAGCGCGTTCGCCGGTCCTCAGATCCACAGCGCAGAGCGATCCGCGTACGCGCTGCGGGGCCTTGCCCGCGACCAGCACGGGAAACCAGCCGTCGCCGCCACGAACGGCAAATATCCGCCCCGGAACGCTCGCGGGTTCGACCGACACGAGCCGCCGTTCAATCCAGCGCCCCATGCGGGTGGACGCTTCCGGCTGCAGCGTGCCGTACGCGAAGAGGCACATCCGGGGCATCGCGCGCCGGTGGCTCAGTGATGGCAGGCCAGCGCCGCGACGACGTCCTCGAGCCGCGCCGGATCGCCGATAGCGAGGACCTGCCCTTCCGAATCGGCATTGAGCGGCTCGCCATTCCAGTCGCACATCGTGCCCCCCGCCCCTTCCACGATCGGGACGAGCGCCGCCCAGTCGTGCAGCTTCAGACCAGCCTCGCACACGACGTCGATCTGCCCCGAAGCAAGCAGGCCGTAATTGTAGCAATCCCCGCCCATCATCATCCGGCGGTGATCGGTCCGCGCCGCGAGAGCCATGAAGTGGTCGCCCTCGTGATCGTTGAAGTACTGCGGGCCGGTCGTGGCCAACATGGCATCGGACAGTTCGCGGCAGGGGCGGGTCCGCACTTCCTGACCGTTGAAGGTCGTCGGCTTGCCGGCGGCACCGATCCAGCGTTCTCCCAGGATCGGCTGGTCGATGATCCCCAGAACCGGCCACCCTTCGACGAGCAGTGCGATCAGCGTCCCGAAAATCGGACGGCCGGCCATGAACGAAACGGTGCCGTCGATCGGATCCAGCACCCAGCATCGGTTCGAGGACCCGGCCTCCGTGCCGAATTCCTCGCCGACGATGCCGTCGCGGGGGACCTCGGCCTTGAGGATGCGGCGCATGGCTTCTTCGGCCGCGCGGTCGGCAACGGTCACCGGCGTGGCATCGGACTTGCGTTCGGCGCTCAGCGGGGAGCGAAAGTAGGGCCGAATTGCGTCGCCCGCCGCATCCGCGAGGCGCAAGGCAAGGGCAAGGTCGTGATCGATCTTCATCCAGCCCCTGTGCATGCGGGATTCCGAAACGGTCAAGCCGAAATTCCGCCGGCCGCGTCGGTCGTAAGAAAATTGCACCTGAAAGTATTAATGGCCCGGCGTCTGAATTCAGACACGGATAATATATTAAAAATTGAATATTGCAGCACGGGCCAGCGAGGCGTATTCGGACGGGTGGGAAACACGGCAGAACAGGGCATGCAGCAGAAAAAGCGTCCGGCGGTCGATCATTTGATCGCGCCCGAACAGGGGATGACGCGAAACGGCCAGCCATTGTCCTACAACAGGGCGCCGGCCCCGGACCTCGCGCCATGGATCGCGCGTCTTTACGTCACCAAGGTCAGCGCGCCTGCGGACTACACGCTCTCTTGCGGTCTTTTCAATGACACAGCAGTCGTGCGCGTTCAGCTCGCGGGTAGCTGGACCGCCGAGACCGCCACCGGGCGCGAGGCATTCGGCAAGGCGGCTCTGTTCTTCGGGCCGCAGACGCGTCGGATGCCGGTAACGGTCGCCGGCAGCTTCATCAGCGTCGGCGTAGCGCTCCGCCCCGGCGCCTGCACCGCGCTACAAGGCCCTCGCGTGGGCGATTTCCTCAACCGGCTGGTTCTGAGCAATGTTGTCGCCATCCCCTCCGAAACGATCCTCGGCTATCTCCATCCCGACGGCACTCCGGAAGACTGGCTGCAGGCGCTCGAAAACAATTTCCGCCATCGCGCCGAACACATGAACGGCGCGCTGCCCGACCCCGTCACCGCGCACTTCGAGAACCTCGCATTCACCAACCCCAGCATCACCGTGGGCGAAGCGGCGAACCTCTGCGGCGTCGAGCGCCGAAAGCTGGAGCGCGTGGCCAACCGGGATTTCGGCATGTCGCCAAAGAAGGTTCTGCGCTGTGCCCGCGCGCTTGACGTGGCCAGCCATCTGCGCGGCGTCGCCGACCCGGACGAGGCGGATGAAATCATGCTGCGCTACTATGACGAGAGCCACCTGATCCACGAATTCACCGAACTCTTCGGCATGTCGCCGCGCCAGTTCGTGCGCACGCCCCAGCCGCTCCTGACCCTGGCCCTCGAATCGCGGCAGGCGCGCCGGCTCGAAGCGCTCAATCGCACCGAACCAGGACAGAGCCGGCCGTGGGAATGAAGCGGGGCTGTCCGGACGGGCGGAACCGTTAAACGCTGCGACGAGCGGGCGCGCCTCAATCGAACAGGCTGGAAACCGAACTTTCGTCGGCAATCCGGCGCATCGCCTCGCCAAGCAGCGGCGCGATGGTGAGAATGCGGATGCGATCCGATTCGCGGGCGGCTTCGGTCGCCTGGATCGAATCGGTAATCACCAGTTCCTTCAGCGCCGAATTGCTCACGCGCGAAACCGCGGCGCCGGAAAGCACGCCATGCGTGATGTAGGCCGTCACGCTCGTTGCGCCCTCGTCCATCAGCGCCTGCGCGGCGTTGCACAGCGTGCCGCCAGAATCGATGATGTCATCGATCAGGATGCAGGCGCGGCCCTTGACGTCGCCGATGATGTTCATGACCTCTGACTGACCGGGACGGTCGCGCCGCTTGTCGACGATGGCCAGCGGAGCGTTGTCGAGCCGCTTGGCCAGCGAACGGGCGCGCACCACGCCGCCGACGTCGGGCGAGACCACCATCAGCGACTGGTCGCCGTAGCGGGCCTGGATGTCGGCCGCCATGACCGGCGCGGCGAACAGGTTGTCGGTCGGGATATCGAAGAAACCCTGGATCTGTCCGGCATGCAGATCGACCGAGAGCACGCGGTCGGCGCCGGCCTCGGTGATGAGGTTGGCGACCAGCTTGGCCGAGATCGGCGTGCGCGGGCCGGGTTTGCGATCCTGTCGGGCATAGCCGAAGTAGGGGATGACCGCCGTGATCCGCTTGGCCGAGGCGCGGCGCAGCGCATCGATGCCGATCAGCAGTTCCATGAGATTGTCGTTGGCGGGATAGCTGGTCGGCTGAACGACGAAGACATCCTCGCCGCGTACGTTCTCGTGAATCTCGACGAAGATCTCCTCGTCGGCGAAGCGCCGGACACTGGCGTCGGTAAGCGGCAGCTCGAGATACCCCGCGATCGCGCGTGCGAGCGGAAGGTTGCTGTTGCCGGACATGATCTTCATCGCGAATCCCCGAGACGGCCGTTACCAAGGCTCCTGCCGCAGGCCTCTAGCCATGCGTCATGCGATTGCAATAGAGCGCCGCAGTTTTTCACCGATGGCCGAAACGAGGGGGCCGGGTCGGGGACACGTCATCCCGGGCTCGACCCGGGATGACGATGTAGATCAGGGGCGATGCTCGCCCTTGATCCAGCGGACCGTGCCCGAACTGGCGCGCATGACGACGCTGTCGGTCGTCATCGTGCCGCCTTTGAGGCGCTTGACGCCTTCGAGGAGCGAACCGCTGGTCACGCCGGTCGCGGCAAAGATGCAGTCCCCCTTGGCAAGATCGTTCAGCGCATAGATCCTGTCGAGATCCTCGATGCCCCACTTGCGCGCCCGGCCGCGTTCGTCCTCGTTACGGAACAGCAGGCGGCCCTGCATCTGGCCGCCCACGCAACGCAGCGCGGCCGCGGCCAGGACACCTTCGGGAGCCCCGCCCGATCCCATATAGACGTCGATCGTGGTGTTCTCGTCGGTCACCGCGATCACGCCGGCGACGTCGCCGTCGGGAATCAGCTGGATGCCGCAGCCCAGCTCGCGCAGTTCGGCGATAAGCTCAGCATGACGCGGGCGATCGAGGACGCAGACGATGATCTCGTCCGGCTTCACCCCCTTGGCCGCGGCGATAGCGCTGATGTTCTCGCTCGGCGACCGGTTGAGGTCGATCACGCCTTCCGGATAACCGGGGCCCACGGCGATCTTTTCCATGTAGACGTCCGGGGCGTTGAGCAGACAGCCCTCCTCCGCCGCGGCGAGAACCGCCAGCGCGTTGGGGCCGGCCTTCGCGGTGATCGTCGTGCCCTCGAGCGGATCGAGCGCGATGTCGATCTTCGGCCCCTTGCCGGGCGCGCCGCCGACCTTCTCGCCGATGTAGAGCATCGGGGCCTCGTCCCGCTCACCCTCGCCGATCACGACCGTCCCATCGATATAGAGCTCGTCAAAGGCCTTGCGCATCGCTTCCACCGCGGCATGATCGGCGGCCTTTTCGTCGCCACGCCCGACAAGTTCGGATGCGGCAATGGCGGCAGCCTCGGTCACACGCACCATCTCGAGGACGAGAACGCGATCGAGTACTTTACTTGCGGGGGTCTTGTTCTTGAACATGTTCGCTCCGGATCGGTCCGAGGAGGAAAGGCCCGGACCGCTTAGACAGAGGATCCAGAATTGTCGAGAAGCTGGCTGCTCCTTTTCGCGATTGCCGCGACGGCCCCCGCCCCTGCGATTGCACAGGTCAGCGACGAAGACCGGGAGATTGCCGAAAGAATGATGTCCCTCGGGCGTCTGACGCCCGACGAGATTACAAAACGCTGCGCCGAGCCGGAACGTCGCGGCGACATCGTCGTATGCGCGCAGAGGCCGGACGAGTTCCGCATGCCCTCGACCGGCGAAAGCGACCCGGAATCGAGGCAGGCGCTCGACGACGGCCGGCTTCACGCCCCCGACGTCGCGGGCGGCGGCATCTTCAGGGGCAAGGCGACGATGGGCTTCGGCGCGGTGACCGTGCCCTACATGATCGATCTGTCATCGATCCCCGAGGCGCCGGAAGGATCCGACGCCGACAGGATCGCCAGGGGCGAAATGCGCGCGGACTGATCGCGCGCTTCAGTCCGCGATGATCTGCATCACGAGCGGCGGCGCGACCAGGCTGTCCGAACCGTCGAGAATGCGCATGGCCTCTGTCACGGCCGATTCCGGTCCCTCGTGCGTCACGGCGGCGATGATGACCTCGCCGCCTTCCTCCTCGCTGCCCTTCTGGATCAGACTTTCGATCGAAACACCGGCATCGCGCATGGCGGCGGTGATCTCGGCGAGGACGCCCGGACGGTCGTGAACGGTGAAGCGGATGTACGAGCGGCTGAGCCGGTGGCCGGTCGGCGCCGGCTCGATCGCCTCCAGTTCGCCGGCAGGCATCGAGAAGGCCGCGCGCTTTTCGCCGCGGGCGATGTCGATGATGTCGGCCACGACCGCGCTTGCGGTCGGGCCGTCCCCCGCGCCCGCGCCCTGGAACAGCAGCCGGCCCATGAAGTTGCCTTCGGCGACGACCGCGTTGGTCGCGCCGTCGACATGGGCCAGCGGATGGCCGAAAGGTACGAGATGCGGACGGACCCGCTGGAACAGGCCGGTGACGCCGTTCGAGCGGTCGATCTCGGCCATGCCGATAAGACGGATGACGTAGCCGAGCGCGCGGGCCTGTTCGATGTCGGCCGCCTTGACCGGCGAGACGCCCATGGTCTCGACGGCATCGAAGCGCAGGCGCGCGCCGAAGGCGATCGCCGCGAGGATCGCCAACTTGTGCGCGGCGTCGATACCCTCGATGTCGAAAGTCGGGTCGGCCTCCGCATAGCCCAGACGCTGCGCGTCCTGGAGGACATCGGCAAAGTCGCGGCCGGTATCCTCCATAGTGGAGAGGATGTAATTGCAGGTACCGTTGAGGATGCCATAGACGCGCTCGATCGCGTTGGCGGCGGCGCCCTCGCTCAGTCCCTTGATGACCGGGATGCCGCCGGCGACGGCCGCCTCGAACTTGAGCGGTACGCCTGCTTCCTCCGCCGCGGCGGCCAGTTCGAGGCCATGGTGCGCGATCATCGCCTTGTTGGCGGTGACCAGCCCCTTCCCGCCCGCGATGGCCTTGCGCGCCAGCGCCAGGGCCGGCCCGTCCGAACCGCCCACCAGCTCGACGACGACGTCCACATCCTCGCGCGATGCCAGAACGGAAGGGTCGTCTTCCCAGGTATAGCGCGACAGATCGAAGCCGCGGTCCTTGGTGCGATCGCGCGCGCTGACCGCGGCAATGCGAATCGGGCGGCCCGCGCGGCGGGCGATCAGCTCCGCATTGGTCTCGATGAGACGGACGACGCCGGTACCGACGGTACCTAGGCCTGCGAGCGCGATATTGAGCGGTTCAACCATGGACTTCCCTTTCGGGAGCGCGCCCTAGGCGAGCCGGCGCCGAATTGCCAGTACCTTCCCGAAGCGCGCCGTGGGCCGCGATCCGGCTTTCAGCGGCGCGGAGCCAGTGTCCGGTTGCAGGGCCCGAGCTCGCCCAGCACCATGCGATAGTCCGATTCGGCCTGACGCCGCGCTCCAAAGGCTTCCGAAACATTCGCCCCCGGCGGCAGAGTGTTGGGCAGGAAACACGCCAGGCGATACCATTCCAGCGTGTCCTTCCGGGGCGGATGGCCGACGTCGGCGACCAGTTCCGAGAACGAGACGCCCCAGACCGGCGGCCTGCCCGGTTCGTGACGCACGGTAATCGACGCGGCGGAGCCGTCCGCCGTGGTGAGGAAAATCTGGGTCTCGCCCTGCCCCGCAAGCGTGCCGGGGACATGGAGCAGTTCGCGCACGCCGGTAATGCGCGCGGGGGCATCCGGCGCGACCAGCGCCTCGAGCACGCGCCTCACGCGGGCGTCGAGTTCCGGCGTCCAGAGCTGCTGCGCGCCCGGCGAGACAAGCTGGATCTCTCCCGGACGGCCCGGCACCGCGCGCGCGAAGAGCAGAACGTCCGCCTTCTTGAGCTTGGGAGCCTTGCCCCGCGCGTCGAGCGGAAGATCCACGAGATAGGCTATCGAATCTCCGAGCGGCGCCTGGCCGGCCAGCAGGGCCTTTGTCCGCGCTTCGATATAGAAGCGCGCGGTGCCCGGCTTCAGCCCCGGAGCCCGCTCATCGGCGACGCGCGCTATCCTGCGCACCTGCGCATGGACAACGAGACCTGCAGAATCAGCCAGATCCGCGATGTCTGCATAAGTATAACTAATTCCGGTCCGCGCCGGGGTCGGGTCCTGCGCAACGGCCGACAACGGCTGCATGGCCAAACCGGCAACGGCGACGATCGTGGCGAGACGGCGCATTTTCAAAGGCATTTGAGAACGATCTCCGTGGGGCTGCCGGTTCCTATAAGCGCATTGACCCGGAGGCTCAAAACCGCTGTACCGGAATTCGCCAGAACGGTCCTGAATCAATGGTTAACCCCCGGCGAGCCGATAAGGCGTTGCGCAGGGGGGGCTTCAACGCTAAGGAAGCTCGCAAAATGGGGCAAAAACATAATATGCCCCGCGGTCCGCAACCTCCCGTTTCCCTTGTGTACGGAGCTGTGGGCTGTCAGCCGTCAGGGTGGAAAAATTAAGTTTCGTCATGGTCTTGGCGATTGCGGAGACCATGGGCGCCCTTGGACTTGTCCAGGTGGACTTGTCCGGGGCTTGGTAATGGAGTGATGCGTCTGAATGGCTTACGCTGACCAGCAAATGAGCGGCAACAAGATTGCTGCGCTTGTCATTGTCGCGTTGATCCACGTGCTCGTCGGCTATGCACTAGTCACGGGTCTCGCCTACGAGGCGGCGAAGAAGGTCATCACCAAGGTGACCACCGTGGACATCAAGGAAGAGAAACCCAAGGAGGAAGAGCCGCCGCCGCCACCTCCCAAGCAGGAAGCGCCGCCGCCGCCCATCGTGGCGCCGCCGCCGCCGATCAACATCGCCCCGGCCCCGCCGCCGGTAACGGTGGTGCGCGAGGCCCCGCCGCCGCCACCGGTGGTGATCCAGACCGCGGCCCCCCCGCCGCCGCCGCCGCCGTCCAAGGCGAAAGGCGCCACGCCGCGGGGCATGAACAGCTGGGCGGGCCGTATCCAGTCCAACTATCCGACCCGCGCCGCTCGTGAAGAGCGTGAGGGCCGCGTCGGTGTACGCGTTTCGATCAATACCGACGGGCGCGTGTCCTCGTGCAGCGTGACCAGCTCGAGCGGCAGCCCGGACCTGGACGAGGCAGCGTGTGACGGCATGACCCGTTACGCCCGCTTCAATCCGGCGCTGGACACCGCCGGCAATCCGACCACGGACACCTATTCGACGGCGATCGTGTACCGACTTAACTAATGGTGAAACGCCGGACCCGCCGGTCCAGGCCCAATCCTGCATTCTTCTTGAGAGGTAATTCGCATGCTTATCGTTGATATCCTTGCCGCTGCGGGTGAAGCCGCGCCCCAGAACAAGTTCGGCTTTGCCGAAGCCCTCGAACAGGGTGGTTTCATTGCCTATGCGACCGTGATCATCCTTGGCGTCATGTCGTTCGGCTCGTTCTACATCCTTTTCACAAAGTGGTTCGAACAGTCGAAGATCCTGCGCCAGTTCAACGCCGTCCGCACCTCGTTCTGGAAGGCCCCGACCCTCAAGGAAGGCGCCACCAAGCTCGAGAAGAACAGCGCCTGGCGCCAGATCGTCGATGACGGCGTGAAGGCTGAGGAAGAAGCTGCGAAGCTGAAGGATCCGACCGAATCCCACGACTGGCTGCACGGCTCGCTCGCCCGTTCGGAAGCGACCATCAACGCCAAGCTGGCTACCGGCCTTCCGTTCCTCGCCACTGTCGGCGCGACCGCTCCGTTCATCGGTCTGTTCGGTACCGTCGTCGGCATCTACCGCGCCCTGATCGCCATCGGCATCGCCGGTTCGGCCTCGATCGACAAGGTCGCCGGTCCGGTCGGTGAAGCCCTGATCATGACCGCGCTCGGTCTGCTCGTCGCGGTTCCGGCCGTGCTTGCCTACAACTACCTGCAGAGCCGCAACAAGCGCATCGCCGAAATGCTGACCGGCTTCTCGACCGACGTGCTCGCCAACATCGCTTCGGGCGGCGCCGTCAAGCCTGCCATCGCCACGGGGTCCGCCAAGCCCGCGGCCGCTCCGGCCAGGCCGGCCGCCGCTCCCGCCAAGCCGTAATGCGCAAGGGACGCGGCGAGCCTCTGGCTGTCTGCCGCGTCCGCCAGGTTCAGGGCGGCGGAACGATGCATGCGTGTCCGTCGCCCTCCCAGGGTAAACGCAAGGATTTAGGATAAGACTATGGCGATATCCATGGGCGGAGGCGGTGAAGACACACCGATGTCCGACATCAACACGACGCCGCTCGTCGACGTCATGCTGGTGCTTCTGATCATCTTCCTGATCGCGGTTCCGGTCGCGATCCAGACGATCGAAAAGCTGCGCCTTCCGATCATCGTTTCCGTCGAATCGAAGGACAAGGTGGAGAACCTTCTCCTGACCGTTTCGACGACCGACAATGGCGGTCGCGACGCCGGTGACCCCGGCTTCGAGGGCGCGTCGCGCAACGGCGACTGCCGCGTCTATTTCAACAACATCACGCCGGTCACGTCGGAAGAACTGCGCGACCGTGCCTTCAAGCGGCTCGACGCAATCGTGAAGCGTGAGGGAGGTCCGGAAGCATTGATGAACAATCCGGAGCTCATTCCGCAGGTCCACATCCGCGGTGACGTCAACGCTCCGTGGCGTTGCATTGCCGGTGCGATCTACAACGTCCAGATCTCGGGCTACCCGACCGTCGGCTTCATTTCGAACCCGGTCGACCCGAACGCCTGACGTTCGTACAGGAACAGGAGTAACATTCCATGGCAATGTCAGGCGGCAGCGATGATGGCTCGCCGATGATGGAGATGAACACGACGCCGCTTATCGACGTCATGCTCGTGCTCCTCATCATGTTCATCATCACCATTCCGGTTGCGACCCACTCGATCGACATCGATCTTCCGGTGGCGACCCCACCGGACTCGACCCCGCCACCGGTCGACCCGATCCGCAACAAGATCGTCATCACCTTTGACGACAAGATCATGTGGAACGGCAACGCGATCGATGGCCAGATGCTGCAGCGTCTCCTAGCGGAAACCACCAGGATCGATCCCGAGCCGGAACTGCAGTACCAGCCGGAACCGCAGGCCAGCTACGAACTCTCGGCCAAGGTGCTGCAGGTCATCAAGGCCTCGCAGGTCACCAAGTTCGGCTTCGTCGGAAACGAGCAGTACTCGGAATTCGGCAAGTAAGCCGGAAACGGAACGGATCCGTCAGGATCACGGAAGGGGCGGAGAAATCCGCCCCTTTTTCGTTGGCTGCTCGCATGGCGGGCACCCCTCATCCCCCGTCCGCCGGTGGGTCAACCCGCATCGCCAGCGAAGCGAGACTCTCCGCTTCGTGGAGAAGTTCGTCGTCGGCCGCGCCGGAAGGCAGGCTCTCTCGGCCGATCATCGACAGGACCGGCACCGACAGCGGACTTATCCGGTCGAGCCGGACGTGATCGATCTCTTTCGCCGCGCGGTCGAGCACATCGGCGACGCGCGCCACGTCGGTCATGCGCGCGCGGGCGTCGGCCCAGGCGGCCTCGATCAGCAGGTGATCGGGCTCGTACTTGCACAGGACGTCGTAGATCAGGTCAGTCGAGAACGTGACCTGTCGCCCGGACTTGCGCTTGCCCGGATGCTGGCGCTCGACCAGTCCGGAAATCACCGCCACTTCGCGAAAGGCCCGGCGCAGCAGGTAGGATTGCTGCACCCAGTCCACGAATTCGTGCGTGAGGATGTCGGGCGAGAGCAGCGCGGCCGGCTCCTCGACCGGCTTCAGCCCCCAGACCGAAAGCGCGTAATCCGTCGCCACGAAGCCGAGCGGCCCCAGCCCGCGATCCTCCATGCGCCGCGTTACAAGCATTCCCAGCGACTGGTTCGCGGGCCAGCCCTCGAACGTGTAATAGGTCGTATAGGCGAGCTTCTCGTGCGGGAAGCTCTCCACCAGCAGACGGCCCGGCGAAGGCAGGTGCGAGCGCGAGGCCTGAACTTCGAGCCATTCGCGCACGTCGTCCGGAAAGCGTGCCCAGCCCGCCCGGTCCGACAGCATGGCGCGGACGCGATCGGCCAGATGCGTCGAGATCGGCATGCGCTGGCCCATGTAGCTCGGGATCGTCGCCGAGCGTCTCGCCGCCCGCACGACCAGTTCGAGGTCTCTCAGCGCTTCGACCTCCAGGTCCATCCCGGCGAACCGGAACGTGTCGCCCGGCTTGAGGCTCGCTCCGAAGCCCTCCTCCACCTTGCCCAGCGAACGTCCGTTGCGGAACCGCACATCGAGCATTTCTGCATCGACGATGATCCCGGCATTGAGGCGGTGGCGCGCGGCGTGTTCGGGATGGGTCAGCCGCCAGGTGCCATCGCGTTCCTTCACGATCCGGCGGAAGCGGTCGTAGGAGCGCAGCGCGTATCCGCCCGTCGCCACGAAATCGAGCACGCGGGCGAAGATCGCATCGTCGACCCAGGCATAGGCAAGCGACGAGCGCACCTCCGCCAGAAAATCCGTCTCTCGAAACGGGCCGGCGCAGGCCCGCGCCATCACGTGCTGCGCGAGAACGTCGAGCCCGCCGGGGCGGAAGGCTTCACCATCGCGCTGCCCTTCGCGCACGGCTTCGCAGGCGGCGAAGGCCTCGAAGAACTCGAAACGGTTGCCCGGCACGAGCAGGGCTTTGCTGGGGGAATCAAGGCGGTGGTTGGCGCGCCCTATGCGCTGCAGCAGGCGCGAGGAGCCCTTGGGCGCGCCCATCTGCACCACAAGGTCGATGTCGCCCCAGTCGACCCCGAGGTCGAGGCTCGCGGTACAGACCAGCGCCCGCAGCTCGCCGCGCGCCATGGCGCCTTCCACCTTGCGTCGCGCCTCTTTCGATAGTGAGCCATGGTGGATGCCGATGGACAGCTTGTCCTCGTTGGCATCCCACAGGCACCGGAATATGTATTCGGCGAGGAAACGGGTGTTGGTGAAGACCAGCGTGGTGCGGTGCGCGCGGATCCGCCCGTATAGCTGGTCGATCGCCCAAGTCGCGGCATGACCGCTCCAGGGCACGCTTTCGTCGCGCGGCAGGAGGATCGAGACCTCGGGATCGGCACCGGCCTCGCCCTGCACCAGTTCGACCGAATCGATCTCCCCCCAGGGCGCGAGCCAGCCGCGATAGGAATCGGGCTCCGCCAGCGTCGCCGAAAGCGCGGCGCGCCGCATCTCCGGCGCCAGTGCCTGGAGACGCGACAGCGACAGCGCCAGCAGGTCGCCGCGCTTGCCGGTCGCGAAGGCATGGACCTCGTCGATCACCACCCGCCGCAGCGTCCGGAACAGCTCGGGCGCCTCCGGATAGCTAAGCAGGAGCGAAAGCGATTCGGGCGTCGTCAGCAGCACATGCGGCGGCCGCGCGCGCTGGCGGGCCTTGCGGTCGGACGGCGTATCCCCGCTGCGCGTCTCGACGCGGATCGGTAGCCCGATCTCCTCGACCGGCGCGATCAGGTTGCGCTGAACGTCATGGGCAAGCGCCTTGAGCGGCGAGACATAGAGCGTGTGCAGACCTTCGGGAGGTGTGGCCTGCCCGAGGCGCGAGGGGCAGAACGCCGCCAGTGTCGGCAGGAACCCGGCAAGCGTCTTGCCCGCGCCGGTGTCGGCGACCAGCAGTGCATGCCGCCCCCGGTCCGCCGCGGCCAGCATCTGCTCCTGATGACGCCGCACGCGCCAGCCGCGCGCGGCGAACCAGCCTTCGATCTCGGCGGGAACCGAAGCGTCGCCAGTCATCTCGGGAAGGGCATCGGGATCAGCCATCGAACCCGCAACATAGCGTTTCGCCGCGGAAAAACATCGCAAAGCGGCTGCGACAACGCAAAGCCCGCTTGCGACGTGCCGTGCAATCCCCGATGAATGCGCGCAACTGGTGCCGGGGGCCATGATTACCGTTGCAACCACTGACCATCTGATCGCCGGCGCCATGGGCCTGGCACTGGGCCTTCTCGTCGGGATCCAGCGCGGCTGGGCCTTGCGCGACTGGGCGCCGGGCTCGCGTTTCGCCGGCATTCGCACTTTCGCGCTCATCGGCCTCGGCGGAAGCATCGCCGGCGTGCTCTACGACAGTGCCCGCGCGCCGGCGACGACATTGCTGGTGGCGATCTGCGTGCTGATTCTCCTTGGCTACGAACGCACCACGCGTGAGAACGAAAGGATCGACGGGACATCCGGCATCGTCGCGCTGATCACCCTCGTCGTCGGGTTTCTTGTCGGCAGCGGAGAACGGCTGCTTGGAACCGCCATCGCCGTCGTCATGGTCCTGCTTCTCGCGATGCGCACGCAGCTCCATGGCTGGGTCAGGCGCCTGAACGAACAGGAGATTCTGTCGATCGCGCGCTTCGCCCTGATCGCGCTCGTCATCTTTCCGCTCCTGCCCGACCAGCCCTTCGGCCCCTATGATGCATGGAACCCGCGCAAGCTCTGGCTCGTGGTCGTGCTGGTCTCGGGCTTCTCGTTCGCGGGCTACTTCGCCGCAAGGATCCTGGGTCCGACCCGAGGCATAATCGCCACTGCCGCGGCCGGATCGCTTGTCTCCTCGACAGCCGTGACGGCATCGCTCGCCACCAAGATGAAGGAAGGGTCCGAAAGCACGATGATTCTCGCGGCCGGGATTTCAGCGGCATCGGTGGTCATGTTCGTGCGCGTGCTGGCGCTGGTCGGAGTGCTCGCTCCGGTCACCTTGTTCGAACTGGCACGGCTGGTGGTGCCCGGAATGATCGTCAGCCTTATCCTCACGGTCTGGTACCTGCGCCGGGCGGCGCGGGAAGACGGCGGAAAGGGCGGCCACGACGTCGAAGTGCGCAATCCGTTCGATATCGGTCCCGCGCTGCTGCTCACGCTGCTGGTCATGGCCCTGACCGTGGCCGCACGATGGGTTCTCGATCACTACGGGGACCAGGGGCTGGCGCTGGTCCTCGCCATCTCTGGGACGGTCGACGTCGATTCGGCGATCATCACGATAGGCAGCCTCGGTCCGGCCGTGCTTCCCCCGAAAACGGCGGGATTTGTCCTGGCGATCCCGGTCGTGCTCAATACCGCTTTCAAGGCCGTCGTCGCCAGCAGTGTCGGCGGATGGCAAAAGGGCAGGCACGGCACGCTGCCGCTCCTCGCCTGCGCGCTGCCGGTCATCCTGATAATGCTGATCCTGCGTTGAGGCTGGCTCCGCCGCTTCGGTTGGGGCGGCGTATTGGCAACCTGCGCCTAACCGTGGAGCGAATTTCCCGCGCGTGCGTTCCACTGATAACGGAAGGGGGCGGAAAGACACTTGAGCCCTGACTGAACTCTTGGGCTCCTTTCCGCTCGTTTCCGTCAACCGATGGAGCCGATCATGAACGAACGTGACCCCTATTCTCGCAACCGGCAGCAAGGCGGACACGATGCGTCCGCGCAGCCTGAACAGTGGCAGACCGAAGCGCCGCGTCGGACGGGCGCCACGCGGAGGGAGCCAGACCAGCAAGCGGCCTACGACGACTATGTCCGCGAGCGCGACCATCGCTCCTCCGCCGCCAGCAGCAGCCCTCGCGGCTATGATCCGACATACCGCGGCGACGAGGCAGACTTGTACCAGAACCCTGACTATCCTTCCGGGCGCGCCTACCCCCGGACGCACGAGACCCAGCCGCAGAGTCGTGCCACAAGGCATGCCCCCCACGCCTACGACACGACCTATGGCAGCGCCTATCCCAGCTTCACCAGCGAGGACTACGGCGGCAGGGACTTGTACGCCGGCAGGGGCGGGGCGTCCGGCGGAATGAGGCCAAGCGGCACTTATGCGTCGGGCCTTAACCTCAGCCGCTGGTTCGATGACGATGACGCCGACCGCCACGAACGCGACTACGACGTTTGGCGCAGTTACGGCCATCGGCGCGGTTTCCTGGACCGCGCCAAGGACGAGGTGGCCAGCTGGTTCGGCGACGACGATGCTTCCCGGCGCCGGGAAATGGACCACTCCGGCCGTGGGCCCTCGGACTATGTCCGTTCCGATGCGCGTATTCGCGAAGACGCGAACGACAACCTCACGAACGATCCCGGGGTGGACGCAACCAACATATCGGTCAGCGTCAGCAATTGCGAAGTGATCCTGGAGGGCACTGTCCACGACCGCTGGGCCAAGCGCAGAGCCGAGGACGCCGTGGACCGGATTTCGGGTGTAAAGCATGTGCAGAACAACCTGCGCATCGCTGACTACAACATGCTCTCCGCCGACCGAAGCGCGCGCGAGGAGGCCTCGTCGAGCGTGTCGCGTTCGAGCGCGAAGGAGCGCTGACATCCAGCCACCGGGAAGAGCCCGGACGCCAATCGCGACAGAGGGCCGGAGCAACCCCGCTCGAAAGAAGAGCGGGGTTGCTCCGTTATGCGGCCTAATGGCCCATCTGTTCTCCGCGCGCGAGCCCCGAAAGCGCCAGCTGTTCGTCAATCTGCGCCATAAGCCGCTCGAGGCCCTCCGGCGTGTCGCTCTCGGCCCTGGCAACCAGCACGTCCTGTGTGTTCGAGGCCCGCAGCAGCCACCAGCCATCATCGGTGGTGACGCGAACCCCGTCGATATCGACGACTCGCGCGCCAGCATCCGACAGGCGCTGCCTGACCTCGTCAATCGCCGCGAACTTGCGGCTCTCATCGACCTGAAAACGCAGCTCGGGCGTATTGAGCATGTCCGGCATGGCGGCGCGCAGTTCGGTGATCGACCTGCCCAGCCGGACGGAGGCCGCGATCAGCCGGACCGCAGCGTAGAGCGCGTCGTCAAAACCGTAGTAGTCGTGCGCGAAGAACACGTGTCCGCTCATCTCTCCCGCCAGGGGAGCACCGGTTTCCCGCATCTTCGCCTTCATCACCGAATGGCCGGTCTTCCACATCAAGGGTTTGCCGCCGTATCGCGCGATGGCATCGAACAATGCGCGTGACGCCTTGATGTCGCCGATCACGGTGGCGCCGGGAACCATCCGCAGCAGATCCTCGGCATAGATCGTCAGCAACTGGTCGCCCCAGATCACGCGGCCCTTGCCGTCAACGGCGCCGATCCGGTCCGCGTCGCCATCGAAGGCGATCCCGAAATCGAGCCCCTCGCGCGCGACCAGCGCCTTGAGATCGGCAAGGTTCCTTTCCTCGGTCGGATCGGGATGATGGTTCGGAAAAGTGCCGTCGACTTCGGTAAAAAGCAGATGGTGCTCGCCCGGCAGCTTCGAGGTCAGCAGTTCCAGCGCCGGCCCCGCCGCGCCGTTGCCCGCGTCCCAGCCGATCCGCAGCGAGGACAGCGCATCGCCGGGCAACCCGGCAAGTCCCTCCAGCACCCTGTCCACGTAGGCGGCCAGCACGTCACGCGTCTCGCTGCTGCCAGAGCCCTCTTCCCAGTCGCCGGCGGCCGCGATCTCGCCGAGCCTGGTTATATCCTCGCCGAAGAACGGCCGGCCCATCAGGACCAACTTGAAGCCGTTGTAATCGGGCGGGTTGTGGCTGCCGGTGATCTGTATGCCGCCCTGCACGTCCCGTGCCGAAGCCTCGGCATAGTAGAGCATCGGCGTCGGTCCCATGCCGATCCGCACCACGTCCGCGCCGCTGGCGGCAAGCCCTTCGACAAGGGCCTCTTCCAGCATCGGCGAGCTGACGCGGCCGTCATAGCCGACCACCACCTTGCTGCCCCCGGCGCGGCGCAGCACCGTGGCGAAACCGCGGCCGATCGCGCGCGCGTCATCGGGCCCCAACGTCTCGCCGATCACGCCGCGAATGTCGTATTCGCGCAATATGGTCGGGTAAAACCGGTGGCTCATTCCCGCTCCGGGATCGCGGCGGGAAGCTCGGCGAGCAGGATGTCGCGCGCCGCGTTGGCCTCGTGGACTTTCTCGTTCGATCCGCCCCGGTCCGGATGGACCCGCGAAATGACCCGCCGGTGCGCCTCGAGGATTTCCTTGCGGCTCGCCCCCTGGCTCAACCCCAGCAAGGCCTGCGCCTGCGCGCGCGGAAAGGCCTGCGGCGAGCGTTTGCGCGCCTGCCAGGGCCAGCGCCCCATGACCATCCGCCAGACGACGCAGGCCAGAACGGCGAGCAAGATGAACTTCATCCGGCGGCGAGCTCCAGTTGCTGCTGGTCGCGTGCCGGAACCGGCAGCTTGAGGCCGGCGAGAAGGCCGCGCAGTTCCTGCCGGGCGACCAGATGGCTGGTGCCCAGTTCGCCAAGGTGCCCCTTGTCGAGCAGCGTCAGGCCCGAGGGGAACAGCTCGCGGTAGATGACGCGTTCCGAAAGGCCGCTGGCGATCCGGAAGCCAACGCGCTTGGACAATTCCTGCAAGGCTCCGTCGAGACGGCGCATGTTGCGCGCCTCGACATGCTGGACGCGGTTGCGCACGACCACCCAGTCAAGCTCGCGGCGCCCCTCCTGAATCGTCTTCATGCCCCGCTTCTTGCGCGTTTCCCACATCAGCTCGGCATAGAACGAGAGCTTCTTGACCTTGAAGGTCTCGCCCTCGACCTGGCCGATGAGGTCGAAATCGACGAAGCTGTCGTTGAGCGGGGTAACCAATGTATCGGCCGTCGTCGCCACATGCCGCGCGAAGGCGTCGTCACGGCCGGGCGTATCGAAGATCAGGAAGTCATGGCCTTCCGCGATCTCCTCCGCGAGCGCGTCCAGTTCCCCGATATCCTCGCCGTCGTAGACCGCAAAACGCGCGCCCGGCAGGGCAATGCCGCGCTTGCGCTCGGTTTCCACCCGGTTCTCCAGATAGCGGAACAGGGTGCGCTGGCGCGGATCGAGGTCGATCGCGGCAACCCTGGCGCCCTGATAGGCAAGACCGATGGCAACGTGAACGGCGGTCGTCGACTTGCCGGTACCGCCCTTTTCGTTTGCGAAGACAATGCGATGCGCTGTCACGAGACCCTGTTCGCTTTCCCTGTTGACGCGGAGTATCACCCCGCCACACTTCAAAATCGTTGCCGGTCAAAGCGCGCCGCGGCTAAAGGCCTGCACGTCCGCCGGTCGTGCGCAACATATCGGAGCCGCCATCAGCAATGCAAACTGTAGACAGCCTTGATCCACTGCGCCGTGCAATCGAGAGCCTGCGCCGTGATGGACCGGTCGCGCTGGTGCCCACCATGGGCGCGCTCCATGAAGGCCATCTGACACTGGTACGCGAGGCCCGGAGCCGCGCCGCCCGTGTGGTTGTCTCGATCTTCGTCAATCCGCTGCAGTTCGGGGCGGGCGAGGATCTCGACGCCTATCCGCGCCAGCTCGAACGCGACTGCGCCCTGCTGGAGGCCGAGGGCGTCGATCTCGTCTGGGCTCCCCGGGGCGACGTCATGTACCCGGCCGGTTTCGCCACCAACATTTCCGTGTCGGGCGTGAGCGAGGGGTTCTGCGGCGCCTCGCGCCCCCGCCATTTCGACGGCGTGGCGA
Source organism: Novosphingobium endophyticum (assembly GCF_014640675.1). GTDB lineage: Bacteria > Pseudomonadota > Alphaproteobacteria > Sphingomonadales > Sphingomonadaceae > Novosphingobium > Novosphingobium endophyticum. The sequence goes on from NZ_BMHK01000004.1 coordinate 196,240, forward strand.
CAGTCGTGTGCAAGCTGTTCAACCAGGTCCGGCCGGACACCGCGCTGTTCGGCGAGAAGGACTGGCAGCAGCTCGCGGTGATTCGCCGCATGGCCCGCGATCTCGACCTCACCCGGCCCTTCGCGGACGCGATCATCGGCGTGCCCACCGTGCGTGAGGCGGACGGGCTCGCGATGTCCTCGCGCAATGCCTACCTCGGCCGCGAAGAGCGCGAGCAGGCCGCCGTCCTGCCTCGGGCCATGAAGACAGCCATCGCCGCGATCGAATCGGGAGGCGATGTCGCCGCATCGCTCGCGGCTCTCGAACAGGCGCTCCTCGCCGGCGGCTTTGCCGCGCTCGATTATGCCGCGCTCGCCGACGCGGAAAGCCTCGCGCCGCTGACGACAAGGGGCGACCGGCCCATGCGCCTGCTGGTCGCGGCGCGCATCGGCAAGGCCCGACTGATAGACAACATGGCTGTCCGCCCCCGATGATGTGAGAAATTTTACAGAAAACATCGGTTGTTGCCGGGAAAATTCGGACTAAACTCCTCCCCGATCGCTGAATGGGCAATTGGCTCTACAACGCTTGGGCCAAGAAGGAGGGAGCAATCCAATGGGTAAGGTACTGTGCGCGATTGGCGCGTTCGCTGTCATGCTTTCGTCGTTTTCTGCAAATGCGCAGGACAAGTCTTCGGCCAGGAAACAGCAGGAGCAGGGAACCCAGGAAATCCCCCGTTGCACCAAACATCTCGGCACGGTCGGCATCATCGAGCCGGACAGCAAGTGGTGGCGCGAATTCAACCTGGGCAGCCCTGAAGCGATCTTGCGAGTCTTCGTGCAGCGTTCGGGCTGCTTCACGCTCGTGAACCGTGGCCGCTCGCTGGAGAGCAGCGCCATGGAGCGTGCACTGGCCGAGCAGGGCGAACTGCAGTCCGGCTCCAACATCGGCAAGGGCCAGATCAAGGCGGCCGACTACTTCCTCCAGCCTGACATCGTCAGCACCAACGCCAACTCCGGCGGCGGCGGCATCGGCGGCGTCCTCGGCAGCGTCGGCGGCGGCCTGTTCGGGCGCGGCTTCGGCGCCATTGCCGGGGGTATCAACATCAAGAAGGGCGAGGCGAACGTGACGCTCTCGATCGTCAATTCGCGCACCACGGTCGAGGAAGCGCTGACCGAAGGCTACGCCCGCAAGTCCGATGTCAGCTTTGGCGGGGGCGGCCTGTTCGGCGGCAACACCTTCGGCGGCGTCGGCGGGGGTGGATACCAGAACACCAAGATCGGCCAGATCATCGTGCTCGCCTATCTCGACGCCTACACAAAGCTCGTCACGCAGCTTGGCGGATTGCCCGCCGATGCCGCGGCCGCAGCGCCGCAGGCACGGTGATGGGGGGCGGCCCGGAACGTCGTCTCGCACGGCGTTCCGGGCCGTAGACCCGGCGCCGGAAATCCACGATCCCTTTCGGCGCAAGATGCGACCGACCTTTCAGCGCGCTGTCACCAGCAGGGATCGCCAGTCACCTTCCAGATCGCTGTCGCGCGTCATCAGAACGTCCGGCAGGTTCGGTCGCTGCGGGCCGAGATCGGCGATGGCCTTCTCGATCGTGGCCAGGCGATCGTTCCACGCGGGGTGGGAACGGCTGCGCAATATGCCTCCGGCGTGTTCCGGACCGAAGGTCCGCCAGAACCGCACGGCCGCCTGCGGATCATACCCGGCATTGGCGAGCAGCGACACCGAGAGGATATCTGCCTCCAGCTCGGTCTGGCGAAAATAGCGGACGTTGCGGCCGAACCCGGAAAGCAATCCGTATGCGACACCCTTCTTCTCCAGCCGTTCGCGGTGACGCAGGATGTTGTGCGCCAGTTCATGCGCAATCACCGCGGCTACCTGATCCTGCGGATATTCCTCGAAGAAGCGGCTGCTAATCTGCACCATTTCGCCGTCGGCGTCCGCTGTAAACTCTTGCCTGATAGCCACTTCGAACCGCGTCATGCAGGCGGGCACGGGCGTAACGAGGCGGATAAAATCCTGTCCATTGCGGCGCCCGGCGACCTCCAGCGGCGCCTGCGCGGGCTGGGCGGCAATCTGGCGCGAAACCGCGATCAGCGCGGCGGTACTCGCTTCGGCCTCGGGATCGGTGAGCGCAAACCGCGCCGTGCCGATGCGAAAGAGAGTATCGTCGGCCTGCATCCCTGAGGATGCCGCGGGCGACCCCGCGATCACCACCTCGACGCCGACAGGCCCGTCGAAATGGAAGTGACCCACCGCTTCGCCGCGCAGCTTGCGGGCATACTGGCCCGGCGTATGGAGCACGAGCCCCAGCCCAGGTTCCAGGCGATCGCAGAGCGGCGCGTTCGCGGTGGCGAGGCGATAGCCGATCCGCGCCATCGCGGCATCCGCGTCCCGGAGCGCCTCGAACACCGCGTCGTCCGCCGATGCCGGCGCCGCAAGCACGAATGCGGCGAGAACGGAGAGCCCCGCGATCCCCCGTCCGGCCCTGATGCCCCACCCGTTCAGGATTTCAATCCAGCTTTTGACGGTTGCAAGCCGGTCACGATTCACTATTTGCCTACGCTCAGGGTTCATGAGGGAGTACTACCGTCGGACCGATGATTGCGAAACTCTTCTCTCGACGATCGAAAAATTCCGCCATGGCCGCCGCCGTTCCCGAAGGACGGCGGCTTTATGCGATCGGCGACATCCATGGCCGCGCCGATCTTCTCGATGGGTTGCTCGCGCGCATCCTTGCCGACGAACAGGCAAGGGGAGGACCGGCCGGAGAGCTGATATTCCTGGGCGACCTGGTCGATCGCGGCCCCGATTCGGCGCAAGTGATCGAACGCCTCATCGCACTGCGCGAACAGCGGCCAGGCACCCGCTTCCTGCTGGGAAACCACGAGGAAGTGTTCCTCTCCGCGCTCGGCGGGGACAGGAAGGCGCTCCGGCTGTTTCACCGGATCGGCGGGGCGGAAACGATTCTCAGCTACGGAATTACGCCAGCAGCCTATGCCGCCGCCGATTTCGACGAACTGGCCGCCATGTTCCAGGCCGCTGTTCCCGACGCCCACCGCGCGTTTCTGGAATCCTTCGAGGACATGATCATCGAGGGCGATTACGTTTTCGTGCATGCCGGCGTACGCCCCGGGGTGGCCCTGACGGAACAACGGCCGAGCGACCTGCGCTGGATCCGGGAGGAATTCCTCTCCTGGGGCGATCCTCTTGAAAAAGTAGTCGTTCACGGCCACTCGATATTCGAAGAGGTGGTTGAACTTCCGCACCGGATCGGGCTCGATACCGGCGCCTATCGCCATGGCATTCTGACAGCCATGGCATTTGAAGGGTGCGACCGCTGGATACTGCAGGAACAGCGTCAATTCGAAGCTGCGGCGGCGTGACTGAAGTTACACTGTAATAATTTCTTAACTCGTCTCGCCGATAGCACATGTCGAATCGACGAAAGCTTCAGCGCCCTGCGTTAAATTCCGTTAAGCCGCTTGTGCGGTTGCGGAGGCGATGCTACCGCGCCGTTGAATCAAGGTTTAATTAGGGAGCATATGGTTATGCGTTTGAAGAAACTGCTTACCGCGGTCGCGGTGTCGTCGCTGATCGCCACGCCGGCGCTGGCGAATGAAGCCGCGTCGCTGTCGGTTGCCAAGGCGGCGACTTCGGCCAAGAAGTCGAACAAGCTGAACGGCACCACCATCGCGGTCGGCCTTCTCGCCACTGCGGCGGTTGTCGGCGGCATCCTCGCCATCACCGACGACAACGACGATTCGGACAGCAACTGAGCTGTCAGATCGAGTTTACGGAAAAATGGCGGCCACCGGCCGCCATTTTTTTGTCCGGCGGGCGCTCCCGTACCCCCCGGTTGCCACGGCAATGCGGAACCGCGATGATCGTCATCACGGCAGCCCGACGCGATAGATGATTGCCCTGCGGGGTATATAGTCACCTCTGGAGAGGAAGAACCCCACCCGGCGCATTCGCGGGGTCCGCCCTATCCGCCGCCCAGCTTCACAACCAGCCAGACAACCCCGACGATCAGCGGCGCGCCGGCGATGTCGAGCAGCAGGCCCGACTTGATCATGCGCGGCAGTTCTATGCGGCCGGTGGCCCAGGCTATGGCGTTCGGCCCGGTTCCCGCCGGCAGCATGAAACCCCAGCTCGCCGCCAGCGCCGCAGGCATGGCGAGCAGCATGGGATCGGCCCCCAGCGCCACCGACAGGCTCGCCACGACCGGCATGATCCCGCTCGCCGTGGCGACGTTGCTGGCGAATTCGGTGATCGCGATGACCATGGCGACGATTGCCAGGGCAACCACGGGAAGCGGGATGGAAGACAGCGGCAGCAGTGACTGACCGAGCCATTCGGCCAGCCCCGATTGCCCCATGCCCTCGGCAAGGGCGAGGCCTCCGCCAAACATCATGATCACTCCCCAGGGCGCGCGGTCGGCTTCGGCCCAGTTCAGCAGCGGCCGGCCGGTTCCATCGGGCACGATGAAGAGCAGCAGCCCGACCGCGACGGCGATGGTCCCATCGGTGAGCGACCCTGCGGGCAGCCAAGGAGCGATGATCGGCGTGAGCATCCACAGCGCGAAGGCGGTGGCCACCAGCGGGACGAGGCGGCGCTCGGGCGTGGTCCAGGTGGGCTGGACGGTGATAGCGCTCCGGGCCGAAGCTATGTCGAAAGGATGGGTCGCCACCGCCTGCATGCGCGCGATGATCCAGGCCGCCAGCGGTATCCCCACCAGGACGACGGGCACGCCGGTCAGACTCCATTGGGCAAAGCTGATGCGCATGCCGATCATCGAATCCAGCAGGCCCACCGCGATGGCATTGGTCGGTGAACCGACGATCGTTCCCAGTCCGCCGATCGAGGCGGCAAAGGCGATCCCCATCGGCAGCGCGCCGGCAAGCCCCTCTCGCTCGTCCGCACGAATGCCTCCCGCTTCGATCACGGCCAGCGCCATCGGCATCATTATGAGCGCCGTCGAGGTGTTGGAAATCGCCATCGACAGGATCGCCGCAGCCATCATGAACGCGAACAGCAGCCGCCCGGCTCCGCCCGACGCGCCGAGGCCATCGAGCAGCGCGAGGGCAAGCCTGCGGTGCAGGCCGGTCCGCTCGATCGCCAGCGCCAGAAAGGCGCCGCCCAGAATCAGGAAGAGTATCGGCGAATAGTAGCTCGACGCCGTCTCGGTGGCGCTCATCACGCCGGCAAAGGGCAGCACGAGGAAGGGGAGCAGCGCCGTGGCGGTCAGCGGTATCGCCTCGGTCATCCACCAGCAGGCCATCAGCGCGACGAGCCCGGCAACGATCCAGGCCTGCGGCGCCATGCCCGCTGGTTGAGGCAGGACGATCGTGGCCCCGAACAGCACCAGCCCCGCTACCAGCCCGATCCTTCTGGAGTTCATGCCCGTGTTCGCTCCCATCCCCGTTTGGCGGCCTTAATACCAAGCTGCAGTGATCCCGACCTATGAGGATTGCCAGTCCCGTTTGCTGGCAAAGAGCAGCGGAAACGGCGATGTGGTTCATCGTCGTGACGCTGCGACGAAGTCCAGCGGACGGGACTGGCAACCCTGCGGGCGGCCAACTGGCGGCCCTCGGACATCGTCACGCCCTCGGAACGATGAACCACATCGCCCCTTCGGACGTTCCTCGCCGAGAACCGCCAGTTGGCCGTCCTCACAGGCCGGGATCACTGCAGCTTGGTATAAGGCACAAAAACAGCGAAGATGCGAGGGGCCATCGGCCCGGAGCGGATCAGCAGGCTTCGAAGCCTGCCTCTATTCTTCCGGGGGCAAATCGCGATCCAGCAGATCGTCGGTGACTTCCATCAGCAGTAGCGGATCGTCCGCCCATTCGCAGATGGCATCGACAAAGGCCGCGCGCGTCTCCTGATCGGCATAGACCATCTTCGCGTCATAGGCCCGCTGCCACGTCTCGCGATCGGGCCATTCGGCCATGCCGATAAAGCGGCCATTGTCTTCGTCCCAGTGAAGCCGCGAACCGAGCGAGCCGTACCGCTCCCGGATCAGTTCCGTCCCGCGCCGCCACGCCGCGCGAAACTGCTCCTCCTTGCCAAGATGGACCTTCCACCAATAGGCGGCGACGAACATGGGCTGCTCCTTTCAGAGGCTTTCGACGTTCTGGCGGAACCAGTCTGTCACTCTCGACTCCGATAGTCCGCCCCCGCTCCGGCTTCAAATAGATGGCGGGTTAACCGCCCTCAATGCGCCGTTGGCCCATGCCCATAGGCCGAGAAAAGCTCCAGCATCGCGTCAGCCGTAACCCCGTTGCGCTGGGCGCGGCCAAGGAGGCTGTCCTCGCTGCGGACGATTAGCAGAGGTCGCTGGCGATCGGGGCGGGGATGCACTTCGAGTGCTTCCGACTCTTCTTCGGAATATCCCGTCAGGCGGTTGCACAGCCAGCCGGGCCAAAGGACCTCATCGCCGTAGTCCCCGCTGTCGAAACCAGCGAGGTACTTGTCGAAGTTCGCGCGGAACAGCGACGTCCAGCAGCCGAAGCCCCACGGCTGGGCGATCCCGTGAACCGGGATTTCGAGGACTGCGCGGATCATGAAATGCCCGCCTTCCAGCACGCAGAAATCCTCAGAGAGGAAATTGCTATCGAGCCGAAGGGCCGCGTTGGGCTCGTAGGTGCGTTCCTCCGGCCAGGGATCGGGCGCCATGGCGGCAAGGTCCATCAGCCCGCGATGCGTCTCGCCGCAGCAGGTGCAGCGCCAGTCACGCTGCAGCAACCGCAGCGAAATCCCACCCGTCTCGGGCGGAGCGCCCTTCGCCTTGCGCCGGAAAAAGCGGATCATTCCTCCGCCGGCAGATAAAGCTCGTTGCCCTTTTCCTTGTAGACCGCGCTCATCGCCTTCATGCCTGCTTCGGCCTCTTCCGCCGCGATGAACCCCGTGCTTTCCTGATTCTGCTTGGCGGCGAAGTCGCGCACTTCCTGGCTGATCTTCATCGAGCAGAACTTGGGCCCGCACATCGAGCAGAAGTGCGCGGTCTTGGCGCCTTCGGCGGGAAGCGTCTGGTCGTGGTACTGCTCGGCGGTGTCGGGATCGAGCGAGAGGTTGAACTGGTCGCGCCAGCGGAATTCGAAGCGGGCCTTGCTCAGGGCGTCGTCCCGCACTTGCGCAGCGGGGTGGCCCTTGGCGAGGTCGGCGGCATGGGCGGCGAGTTTGTAGGTGACCACTCCCACCTTCACGTCGTCGCGGTCGGGCAGGCCGAGGTGCTCCTTGGGCGTGACGTAGCAGAGCATCGCCGTGCCGTACCAGCCGATCTGGGCGGCGCCGATGCCGCTGGTGATATGGTCATAGCCCGGCGCGATGTCGGTGGTGAGCGGCCCGAGGGTGTAGAACGGCGCCTCGCCGCAGGCCTCGAGCTGCTTTTCCATGTTCTCCTTGATCTTGTGCATCGGCACGTGGCCGGGGCCTTCGATCATCACCTGCACGTCCTGCGCCCAGGCGCGCTTGGTCAGCTCGCCCAGGGTGTAAAGCTCGGCGAACTGCGCCTCGTCGTTGGCGTCGTAAATCGAGCCGGGGCGCAGGCCATCGCCCAGCGAATAGGCAACGTCGTAGGCCTTCATGATCTCGGTGATCTCGTCGAAGCGCTCGTAGAGGAACGATTCCTTGTGATGGGCCAGGCACCACTTGGCCATAATCGAGCCGCCCCGGCTGACGATACCTGTCATGCGTTTGGCGGCGAGCGGCACATAGGGCAGACGCACGCCGGCGTGGATAGTGAAATAGTCGACCCCCTGCTCGGCCTGTTCGATCAAGGTATCGGCGAAGATCTCCCAAGTCAGGTCTTCGGCAATGCCGCCGACCTTTTCCAGCGCCTGATAGATCGGCACGGTGCCGATCGGCACGGGGCTGTTGCGGATGATCCATTCGCGCGTGTCATGGATGTTGCGGCCCGTCGAGAGGTCCATCACCGTATCCGCGCCCCAGCGGATCGACCAGACCATCTTGTCGACTTCGGACGCGACGTCCGAGGCCACGGCCGAGTTGCCGATATTGGCGTTGATCTTGACGAGGAAGTTGCGGCCGATCGCCATCGGCTCGGCTTCGGGATGGTTGACGTTGCTGGGGATGATCGCCCGGCCGCGCGCCACTTCGTCGCGGACGAATTCGGGCGTCACGTAGTCGGGAATGGAGGCGCCGAAGCTCTCACCGTCGCGCTTGTATTCCTTGAGGCGCGCACGGCCGAGATTCTCGCGCTCGGCGACATATTCCATTTCCGGCGTGATGATGCCCCGGCGGGCATAGTGCATCTGCGAGAGGTTCCTGCCCGCCTTGGCGCGCAGCGGACGGCGCAGCACGGTTGGGAAGGGAGGCACACCGCCCGAACGGTCCGGACCGAGCTGGCCGTTGTCTTCCGGCTTCACCTCGCGCGGTTCGTACTCCTCGACATCGCCGCGCGCGAGCTGCCACTCACGGCGCAGCGCGGGCAGGCCGGCGGCAATGTCGATCGCCGCGTCGGGATCGGTGTAGGGGCCGGACGTGTCATAGACGCGCACGGGCGGCTCGCCCGAGCCGGGCTCGAGGCTGATCTCGCGCATGGCGACGCGGCGTTCGCCCACATAGATCTTCCTGGACCCACGGATGGGGCCGGTAGTTACGCCGATTTCCAGCTTGGAGTTGATGTCGGCCATATGCGCTCCTTCGGGTGGGCTTTCGGGAGCAGAGCCGGATGGCGGCCGTCCACTCCCTCCGCCCGTGCTAACGGGTTCAGGTTCGACGGGTCGTGTGGAGCATACCCACACCTCTCAGGCTTTTTTCGTCCCACATTCGAAACATCGATGTGGGATGCTGCCTCCCCGGGGTTGCGCGGACAATAGACGGACAGCGGCGGGCCGTCTAGGCACCTGCGCGTCGTGCCGATGCTCTATCGCCTGGATGTTGCCGCAAGCGCGGTGGGTCGTGCCTTCGGCGCCGAGGCGGGCAACGATCCGTGGCGCGGCGGGCATGTTGCGCCGGGCAGCTTCGCGCCGGTCATCACGGCGGGGCGGGAGATGATCGCCGGCCCGCGCCCTTCGGAAAGGCAGCCGAGCCGCATGGTGCCGAGACTATGGGGCGTGCCGCCGCCGCCCTCGGTCCACGACGCGCCGCGTCACGGCATCCTTTCGGTGCGCAACGCCGACAGCCCGTTCTGGATCGGCAATTTGCGCAACAGCGAATTCCGCTGCCTGGTGCCCTGCACGGCCTTCATGGAATGGGGCCGGACGCGCGACAGGGAAGGCAAGCGCAGCCAGCACTGGTTCGCGCTGGCCGACCAGCCGGTCTTCGCCATGGCCGGCGTGTGGAAGGACAGCGAGATTCCCGGATTCGCGCTGCTCACCTGCGAGGCCAATGCCGCGCTCCGCGCCGCCGGCCGCGACACGATGCCGGTGATTCTCTCGCCCGACCGCGCCGCGCAGGACCTCTGGCTCCACGGCGGCTGGGACAGGGCGGGCAGGCTGATCGTGCCCTATTCGTCGTCGCTCATGCGCGAGCGCGGTTCCCCGGCCGGCTGAAGCCGTCACGCGTGCGGCGGCAGTTTCAGAAACGCGCGATCCCCACCGCCACCAGTACCAGGCCGAGCACCACGGAAAGCCAGGCCCAGAGCCTCGATAGCGGTCCGAAACGGCGCAGCCAGAAGGCGATGTAGACATCCGAAAAGGCAAGGACGATCAGCGCCTCGACGATCATCAACCCGCCCATTACGCTCATGGCGCTCGAAAGCCAGTCCGCCGAGGCCCAGGGATTGACGATGTAGATCGCCGCGCCAAGAAAGAGTTCGAGCAGGGCCATGATCAGCTGCAACGCCGGGGACGTGGCCATTTCACTCAGCATCTTGCGCCAGTGGCCTGTCTGCCGCAGTTCGCCGATACCGGCGAAAAGCGCGAAGGCCCCCAGGAACAGCGCCGTCCAGGCAGGTGCGAGCGAAAGGTCGGGCATTATCGATATCCTCCAAAACCAAACGCCGATCCCGCAGGGAGGATGGACCGGCAGCAACATACAGTAAAGACGGTTCTTTCCCGAAGGTTCCGCAGGGCTCCGAACTCAGGTTAACGGAAAAAAGGGTCTTTACGATTTGAGCGAAGGCTGAATCTGTGTGCGCGCTATTTGGGAGGCGCACATGGACGAGTGGGAC